>JANNQF010000012.1:0-27503 GCA_031441605.1 Deltaproteobacteria bacterium | reverse complement strand
GTATTGAGGTCCGTTGTCTGGTCGAACCTGCCGAAACAGATACCTTGGCTGAACGGGGCGAATCTGTCTCTCCAGTTCGATTGAATAGGATTGGGGGCACGTTAATAATTGTGTCGGTTAAGGCCGGCGCGAAAATCGGTGATGATACAAAACAGGGCTACTCCGAGAAAAAGGAAAAACACCCTTTTCCAGTCAAACGGGGCCCGGGCCTCCGCTGCTTCAACATATGTTGATGACATGTTATCCATCCTCTATTTACCAACCTTTTGACTTCAGAATCTTTTCGATCTCCTTGGCGCTCTTTTTTTCGAGGACCAGAAATCGCTTGTCTTTAGCATCGCTGATCTTGTCAAGGAGTTCGGAGATATCGACCGGCTTTTCCATGAAGTCCTCGGCGCCGAGCTTCATCGCCTCAATGCTGGTCTTGATCGAACCCTGACCACTGAGGATGACAATTTCCGCCTCCGGCTGTTTGGCCTTGATCCGCTTCAGGGCTTCAAGACCGTCCATGCCCGGCATGGCCAGATCGAGGACGATGAGATCGAATCCTTCCTTTTCAACCTTTGCCAGCGCCTGTTCGCCACTTACGGCGGTGGTCACCTTCAAGCCCCTGGTCTCCAAACGTTCGGCCAGTGTTGACAGGAAATCCTCCTCATCGTCAACCAACAGCACCTTGGCTTTCAATTTTTCTGTCATGGTATCTATCCTTTATTGCAGTTTAATATTTACGCGAGGTGCGTTGCAGGCTGCACACCTCGCGGTATGTGCCTAGTTCTTTTTAGGGGCGGCTTTTTCAACTGCTGCAGGAGCTTTGCCATTTTGGGTAGCGATCGCTATCTTCTTGGCCTTGCAGTTCTCGATCGGACAATTGATGGCTGGTTCCTTGTGCGTTCTGGAATCCGCCGGGTGCCAGCCCCAAATAAAGAAAAGGACGAAGAAACCGGCAATGTAGGCAAGAGTCACATGCCAGCCCTTGCGCAACCAGAGCATGACGTTACGACCTTCCGGGAACTTATTGGTGATGGCAACACCGGCAGAAGATCCGAACCAGATCATCGAGCCGCCAAAACCGACGCTATAGGCAAGCATACCCCAGTCGTAATGACCCTGGACGAGACAAAGCTTGGTAAGCGGAATGTTATCGAAGACAGCGGAAACAAAGCCGAGGACAAAGGCTGTCATCCATGAAGCATCCGGCAGGGTCTCGACCGGCATCATGGAGGCGCACATAACGAGACTGAGCAGGAAGATGGTTCCCATGATCGAAGCCGGAACCTCCTTCCAAGGTACCGGGCGGAGAAGTGCACTGAGAAGGATTGCAATCCAGACACCGAGTGCCGGCATATCAAGATAGTAGTTGGTCAAAATGGCACCGGCGAGAATCATCGCCACAGAGGCAATCTTCAGCCAGTCAATAACCACATGGCTGGTATCGGCAATAATAACCGGCTGCAACTTGAACTGCTGATGACCGGCAAAAAAGGCAATAATCACCAAAGCCACAGCGGAAGCAATGAAGGCATGGAGAACCTCAAATGGGCTGACGCCGTCGATCCACATCATTGTTGTAGTAGTGTCACCAACGACGGAACCGGCACCCCCGGCATTAGAAGCGGCGACAATACCGGCGATATAGCCGACATGGACCTTGCCCTTGAAAACCACCAGGGCAATAGTTCCGCCGATGAGGGCGGCGGCGATGTTATCGAGGAAGGAAGACAGGATTGCAACAAAAACCAGGAGAACTGCCGGCCCCATCCAGCCGGATGGTAAATATTTGGGGAGAATTTCGGGAAAGCCACACTCTTCAAAAATCTTCGCAAGAATACCGAAGCCGAGGAGCAAGCCGAGGAGGTTCAGGATAACCGGCCATTCACCTTGGCGTGCATGCTTGTCGAGAAGCTGATCAAGCAGCGGAGTTTGACCGACAAGATGCTCAACCAGGCGGAAACCATCATCAAAGAAGAGTTTAAAGAGAGTTATGATCACAAGGCCTGTGACCGCGACATAAAAAGTCTTGTCATGAAAAAGGGCGACACCCAGAAGCACCAGGGCAAAGAGGACGAACTCCACCCGAATACCGAAGAGAGTCGGTACATTGGGATCGATTGTCCCGCCGCCAGAGGCGAAAGCCAGGACAGGGGTGAACAGCAACAGGAAGGCGGTCAGCCCCCATGCCATATTGCTTTTGGAAAAACTCAATAAACGTTTCATACTCCTCCTTGTGGATTTTCGATAAACCTTTTCTCAGTCTTATCTGTTAAAACTCAACCAATAGTGCCAACCGAGGCTTCTTATTGTGGAAATTTTCAATAATAGTAGTAATTCCGGAAGTCGTGTTTTATGAGCAAATTTCATGCCATAAGATAAAAATATCACTCGCGTGTAAGTAAGTATATACTAACGTGAGTTATTCCTTACTTATAAAAAGAGATTGTCTCAAGAGGAAGTCTTGATGAAAATCAAAAAAACTACAATCCCTCACCATATTGTTGCACAAAGATTCATAATGTTCCGAAATGTTCCACATAGTCTTGGTGCGAGGAAAATAGGTGGTGGAAAAGCCATCAATGGGCGTCAGGAATGAAAAATAAACGTAATGCTTTGAGATCAGGGAACTTTGCAGAATCTTAAAAACTCAGACCAGACAAAAAACTTGACGAGATAGAATAGATCAGAGAGGCGCCCTTGAGTCGAAACGAAATGAAACAATTAGAAATATTACAACTGGTGTGATTGATATCTCTTGGCTAACCTAAACGGGAGAATAAACCTCATGGCACATTTACATAGGTAAAGTACTCCCGGCTTTGGGCCATCGCCGCAACCTCCGGATCACTCTCACAGTAGATGGCCGTGTCACCTGCTTCCACATAGGCACTCATGGCTCCCGCGCCTAAGCCGACAAACCCCAGGTGCAGTAAACGATCCAGATGCGCGAGCATGCAACTCACCGCATGGCCGATATTTGCCTGACAATTAAAACACATTAAAGGTTTCTGGTTTTCATCATGCCAAAAATCTGTGGTGCTTTAAGGAACACTCTTCGGCTCGTTTTTTCCGACACCACCCTCAAAGCGATGAAAAAACCGCTGCGCATGCCCGCCGATGGACAGCCACAGGTAGAACTCAGTTAAGTGCGCCGCCAAGGTTTTGCTGCTGCTCAGGTAGCCATGAAACAACCAAGCGGCGGAGAAAGACAGGATGAGATTGAAAAAATAGGCAAGAGTCGCAGTTGTGACGGTTTTGTCATAGCCCTCGAACCGCATATACAACAATACCGAGGTACAGCAAAGTATGACCGCCAATTTTCGGCTGGCAAGAAGGCCTTGGCAGCGCGTAGATACAACCACAAACGACAATAAGTAAGTTAATATCCAACCGGAACCATGTTACCGCAAAGTGCGAAACAGTTCCCTCTTTGACTTTTACTCATATGAATAATAAGCTACGGAGAGCACATTTAAAAGCTACTCATCGCCAACAATTACCCGCCACGATATCGGGGGACCGAAAGAGAATGAGGACGACAGAGAATAGAAAGCATCCAATAATCGCCGCTCTTCTTGTCTTCTGCATTGTTATCAGTGCCTTCTTTGGCCTTGAGTCCTTGGAGCGTCATCGCTTTCGCGAAACCCTGCAGACCAAGACAATCAACAACCTGAGCCGCATACGAGCGAACCTGGAGGCGGAGATCAATGCCAATTTCTATCTTACCCGAGGCTTAATCGCCTATGTTTCGACGCATCCCAGCATGGATGAGCAGATCTTTTATCGTCTTTCCGAACATATCCTGAAAAACCACAACTATATCAAAAATATAGCCCTTGCCCCAGACAATATTGTGCGTTTTGTCTACCCTTTGCAGGGCAATGAGCGTGCTCTGGGTCTGAATTACAAGAATAATACCGAGCAGTGGTCGGCGGTCGCCAGAGTCATTGCGTCGCGTCAAACAGTGATAGCCGGCCCAGTAAAACTTGTTCAAGGAGGCCTAGCCTTTGTCAGCAGGACACCGATATTCGTGGCTAATGACTCGGATTCTCAGCAGGAAGAAAAGTATTGGGGGTTGGGTAGCATCGTTATCGAAAAGGACTGTCTTTTCTCGGCCGCAGGCATTTATAATCCAAATCTCGATATTCGCATCGCCATAAAAGGCAAGGACGGACAGGGTGCCGATGGCGAAATGATTGATGGCGATGCTGCGATTTTTCAAGACTCCCCGGTATTGCTGCCGGTGAACCTGCCGGCAGGAAGTTGGCAGCTGGCGGCCGTCCCGAAAGAAGGATGGCTTGCTCCATCACCCTATCTTCTCATGCTGAGAAGCGCCGCTCTGATCATCGCTTCGTTTATCGGTCTTGGCGTCTACGCCTGGTTGCGACGCATGGAAAGAGACCACCGGAGCCTTGAAACCGCCTGGCAGGAAGCCAAAAAAGCCCAGATCGACCTGCATCTGAATGAAGATTTTCTTAATACCGTCATCGACAATATTCCGGCGATGATCTTTGTCAAAGACGCCCGAGACCTTCAATACGTGCGTTTCAACAAAACCGGTGCGGAAATACTCGGTTACAGCGTTTCCGACTTTATCGGCAAAAACGATTTCGATCTATTCCCCGATTCGGAGGCCCGATTTTTCGCCGGAAAAGACCGCGAGGTGCTACGCAAAGGTGTGTTGATCGATATCCCCGAGGAACCGGTAGAGACCAAAGATCGAGGCAAAAGAATCCTCCATACCCGCAAGATCCCAATCTTCGACATGGACGGCCAACCACGCTATATTCTCGGCATTGCCGAAGACATCACCAAGCAACTTCAGGCCAGGGCCGAAAAGAAACATCTTGAGAAGCAGCTGCAGCAAGCGCAGAAACTTGAGAGCATCGGCAAAATGGCCGGCGGCGTCGCCCATGACCTCAACAATATCCTGTCCGGTATTATCAGTTATCCGGAACTGCTGCTCCTCCAGTTGCCGCCGGACAGTCCACTGAAAAAACCCCTCTGCCAGATCCACGACTCCGGCAAACGGGCGGCGAAGGTAGTCGCTGATCTCCTCACCATTGCCCGCGGGGTTGCGGCGGTAAAAGAAAATATCTGCTTGAATACCTTGGTGTTGGAATATCTCGAATCCCCTGAACAGCAGAAACTTCGTTCCGCTTTTCCCTGCATCTCCTTTGACGCAAGACTCGAAACCCATTTATGGACTACTGCCTGTTCCACCGTTCATATTCAGAAGTGCCTGATGAATCTCATTAATAATGGTGCCGAAGCGTTCCCTGTGAACGCCCACGGGACAATCGTCATTGCCAGCTGCAATGTGGAGTTGCATCTGGATCTGCCCGGGTTTCCCGATATTACCGCCGGCAGATATGTCGTCCTGACGGTGGCAGACAGCGGCATGGGCATACCCCCCGGCGATGTGGATCACATTTTTGAACCATTCTACACCAGAAAGACTATGGGGCGAAGCGGCACGGGCCTCGGCCTCACCGTGGTCTGGAGCACCATGCAGGATCACCGGGGGGCAGTGACGGTCGAAAGTTCCCCCGAATCAGGCACAGTATTTTCTCTCTATCTACCGGCAACGAATGAGGGCCTGACCGCTCCTCCCGCCTCCGCCGCCTTAGCCAATTTGCATGGACACGGCGAGCGCATCCTGATCGTCGACGATGAACCGCAACAACGGGATATCGCTGCCCAGATCCTGGAAAGGCTGGGGTATTCATGCGAAACGGTTGCTTCCGGTGAAGAGGCCATAGAATACCTGACAGAACACGCAGCTGATCTGGTCATCCTCGACATGATCATGGAGCCCGGCCTCAATGGGCGCCAAACCTATGAAGCGATTCTTGCCACCCATCCGAGGCAAAGGGCAATTATCGCCAGCGGCTTTGCCGACAGCGAGGAAGTTGCGAAACTCCAGGCCCTCGGTGCCGGCCAATATGTCAAAAAACCCTATACCATAGAAGAACTTGGAACCGCAGTACAACTTGCCCTGTGCTAGCCTCTCCTCTCGGCGTCAGAACAATTTCACCGGTCATGTATCATTTTTTTCACAACGGCAGATTATGCGTTGCCCTTGGTTATTCTCGGTGCGTTTGCCGTACATTTGCATTCTGTCGTTGACCGAGAAATTCATCGATCATTAAGATAGCCTCTTGCCGATTCGTCGGCCGTAATTCGATAGTGTTCCATCCGTATCATTGTCTTATTGCATTGAGAGAGGCTCTCGCCAATGAACCTGCACGTCCCGGATACCGATCATAACCCCAACAACTCTAGTAGACACATTGATGAGCAGTGGCTGCATTTCGTTCATACCGGCAGCGGCGACCCCGGCATGGTGCGCGAAGTGATTCTCCGCTCCTGGCAAAGGTGTCAGACAACCGGGGTCAAACCCAACGACAACAGCATCCACCCGCACCTGCAGGGCGCAAGCCTCGCCAAGGCCCTTGGCCACCGCGAAAAGCTGTTGGCCGTGGCCAATCCCTTTATGGCCGATCTTTATGCCATCGTCAAAGGCACGGGTTTTGTGGTCGTTCTCACCAATGAGGACGGCTATATCCTGGAACTGTTCAGCGACGAGGGGGCTGACGAAACGCCAATGACCAGCAATTTCTTCGTCGGTGCCTCCTGGCACGAACGGGACGCCGGCACCAACGCCATCGGCACCGCCCTGGAGGAGCAGAAACCGACCCAGGTGACCGGATCGGAACACTACTGCCGCAAACACCACCGTCTCACCTGTTCAGCCGCGCCGCTGTTCGATCCGGACGACAAGCTGATCGGCATTCTCGATATCTCCGGCTCCTTTCAGGGCGCGCACCTGCATACCCTGGGCATGGTGGTGGCCGCCGCCAAGGCGATCAGCACCCAGCTGCGCATCCGCATGAAAAATCACCAGCTGGCGGTCGCCAACAAAAAGCTCATCAGCTTTTTCAATATGGTGTCGGATGGCCTGCTGATCCTCGACCACGATGGGACAATCACCGAGTTGAACCCGGCGGCGGAACGGATCTTCGGCAGGATGCTGTCGGAATTGACCGGCAGCAAATTCTCTCGATGGCTCATCGGCGACGACCCGAAGAAAAACGGTCTGCATTTGACAAAATCGCCGGGAGAAATGGAGATCCTCCTCGAAACCGGCAACGGCCCCTGCCAGTGCCTGGCCTCCGCCGAGCCCTTCATCGACGAACACCAACCTGTGACGGGAAGCTTTATCACCCTCAGGCCGATCAAAGCGGTGCAGCATTTAGTGCACCGCTACAGCGGCTACTCCGCCTCCCTGCAATTCTCCGACATCATCGGCAAAAGCCGGGAGATGCAGGAGGCGATCGATCTCGCCAAGCTGTCGGCGCAAAGCGCCTCGAATGTCCTGTTGCAAGGAGAATCCGGTACCGGCAAGGAGATCTTCGCCCAGGCCATCCACAACCAAAGCAACCGCCACGCCGCGCCATTCATCCCCTTAAATTGCGGTGCCATCCCCAGGGAGCTGGTGGGCAGTGAATTATTCGGTTACGAGGATGGCGCCTTCACCGGGGCCTGTCGCGGCGGCAAACCCGGCAAGTTCGAATTGGCGTCCGGTGGCACCCTTTTTCTCGATGAGATCGGCGATATGCCGTTAGAGCAGCAAGCGGTGCTGCTCCGGGTTATTCAGGAAAAGCGCATGACCAGAATCGGCGGCATCAAGGTCATCCCGGTGGATGTCCGGCTGATCTGCGCCACACATAAAAACCTCCTGGAGAAGGTCCGCGAAGGTACCTTCCGCCAGGATCTCTACTACCGCCTCAATGTCATGTCGATCACCATCCCACCGCTACGCGAGCGATTGGACGATATCCTCCCGCTGTTCCAATATTTTATCGAAAAATTGGGCCACGACCGAGGGCACAAGCTGACGGTGGACAGGGATGTCATGCACTATCTTTATGCCTACCCTTGGCCGGGCAATGTCCGCGAGCTGCAGAACGTGGTTGAGCGGGCCACTAACCTGGCGGTAAGCGGCACGGTCACCGTCCACCAACTGCCGGCGGAGATCTTCGGTCGGCCAAGTGGCCTGCCTCCAAGTTCCGGCAGCCTTTTGCAAGCCGTCGACACCCTGCAACCGGTCAATCGCCAGGAGCAAATCGGCCGGCGTAAGGATCGGGAAAAGAAGCAACTCCTGCACCTCCTTAATACCCACGACGGCAATGTTACCCACGTGGCGAGGGAGCTGGGGGTATCGAGAAAGACCGTTTATAACCGCATGCACCGCTTCGCCATCGCCCAGTGATGCCTCTGAAGAAAGTGTGTAGCGACTGTGAAGCCATTGACACGGATATTCACACTCTCTTCCCACTTGATTCACGGTTTTTCGACACCCGGAACCGCTGCCCATCCATGCCCTTTCCTCTCTCAGCCTGTAACAACGAGCCTTCGCAGCTTTTGCCAAAACAATCCTCTCATTGCCCTCCCCCCTGGTACGCAATTTGCCTAACCTGAGTTAGAGAGACAAGGTTTTGTGCCGCCGAGGACGTAGAAAAACATTTTGCGGACTCCCGTCCACTTCGTCATAAGGCGATGGCCGAGGTTCGCACACACATAACACGGAGGAGAGAACTATGATTAAAAAGGAAATAGTTGTTAACGGCATCCCACGACGTCTGGTGGTCAGCGGCGACGATACCCTGGCCACGGTGCTCCGCGCTAATCTCGGGCTCACCGGTACCAAGGTCGGCTGCGGCGAGGGCCAATGCGGCGCCTGCAGCGTCCTGGTTGACGGCAAAGTGACCCGGTCGTGTGCCACCAAGATGCGCCGCGTCACCGACGGGGCGAAAATCACTACCATTGAGGGCATCGGAACTCCCGACAACCTGCACCCCCTGCAGGTCGCCTGGATGGTGCATGGCGGCGCCCAGTGCGGCTTTTGCAGCCCCGGCTTCATCGTCTCGGCCAAGGGCCTCCTCGACGGCAATCAAAAACCGAGCCGCGACGAGGTTCGTTTGTGGTTCCAGAAACACCGCAATGCCTGCCGCTGCACCGGTTACAAGCAACTGGTCGATGCGGTGATCGATGCCGCCAAGGTGCTGCGCGGCGAGATGAGCCTTGATCAACTGTGCTTTAACATCCCGGCCGATGGGCGAATCTGGGGCACCAAATATCCCCGACCTTCAGCCCTTGCCAAGGTCACCGGCACCTGCGACTACGGTGCCGATCTCGGTCTGAAAATGCCCGAGGATACCCTGCAACTCGCTTTGGTGCAGGCAAAGGTGTCCCACGCCAAGATCACCTCCATCGACACCACCGAGGCAGCACTCATGCCCGGCGTGGTGAAGATCGTCACCCACAAGGACATCAAGGGCAAGAACCGCATCACCGGCCTGATCACCTTCCCGACCAATAAAGGCGACGGCTGGGATCGGCCGATTCTTTGCGACGACAAGGTTTTCCAGTTCGGTGACGCCATCGCCATCGTCTGCGCCGCCACTAAAAAGCAGGCTGAGGCGGCCGCCGAGAAGGTTAACGTCGTGCTGGAGGAGCTGCCCGCCTATATGAGCGCCCCAGCGGCCATGGCCGAGGACGCCATTGAAATCCATCCCGGCACCCCAAATATCTATTTTGAGCAGCACCTCGCCAAGGGTGCGGAAACAGCGCCGATTTTTGCCGGGGCCGCCGTCGTCGTCGAGGACGATTTTTATGTCGGACGTCAGCCGCATATGCCGATCGAGCCGGATGTCGGTTTTGCCTATATCAACGACGACAAGAAGCTGGTCATCCATTCCAAATCGATCGGCCTGCACCTGCACTTGTACATGATTGCCCCCGGTCTCGGGGTCGAGCCGGAAAATCTGGTCATGGTGCAAAACCCAGCCGGCGGCACCTTCGGCTACAAATTCAGCCCGACCATGGAGGCCCTGGTCGGTGCCGCGGCTCTCGCCACCGGCCGTCCGGTCTTCCTCGGCTACACCTATTTCCAACAGCAGACCTATACCGGCAAACGCTCGCCATTCTTTATCAATCTCAAATTTGCCGCCGATAAAGACGGCAAACTCCTCGGCATGGAGTCCGACTGGTCGGTCGATCACGGCCCCTACTCGGAGTTCGGCGACCTAGTGACCCTGCGCGGCGCCCAGTTCATCGGTTCCGGTTACGACATCGCCAACATCCGCGGCACCGGCCGCACCGTCTGTACCAACCATGCCTGGGGCTCGGCCTTCCGCGCCTACGGCTCGCCGCAGTCGGAATTCGCCTCCGAGGTGCTAATGGACGAGTTGGCCGAAAAGCTCGGCATGGACCCGCTGGAACTGCGCTATAAAAATGTTTACCGCCAAGGCTCCACCTCACCCACCGGCCAGACCCCTGAAGTGCTCAGCCTGCCGGAACTCCTCGACACCCTGCGGCCTAAATACCAAGCAGCCTTGAAAAAGGCCAAGGCCGCATCCACCGCCGAGATCAAACGCGGCGTGGGTATCTCCCTCGGGGTATATGGCTGCGGCCTCGACGGCCCGGATAACGCCGAGGTCGATGCCGAACTGAACGGCGACGGCACCATCACCATTTTCACCACCTGGCATGACCATGGTCAGGGTGCGGATATGGGGGCACTGGCCACAGCGCATGAGGCTCTGCGCCCCTTGGCCATCACCCCTGACAGAATTCGCTTGGTGTTAAACGACACCGCCGTTTGTCCGAACAGCGGACCGGCCGGCGGCAGCCGTTCCCAGCTGGTGGTGGGTCAGGCAATCAAGGCGGCCTGCGATATGCTCATGGCCGGTATGAAAAAGGCCTCCGGCTATCGGACCTTTGACGAGATGGTCGCCGAAAAGATCCCGGTCAAATACCGCGGCAAATGGACCGCCCCGGCAAGTGCCTGTGATGCGAATGGCCAGGGGAGTCCCTTCGCCTGCTATATGTACGGGGTATTCATGGCCGAGGTGGCCGTCAATACCACAACCGGGGTTACCGCCGTCGAAAAGATGACCCTGATTGCCGACATCGGCAAGATCGCCAATAAACTGGTGGTCGACGGCCAGATGTACGGCGGCTTGGCCCAGGGAATCGGCCTTGCCCTCAGCGAAGATTTCGAGGATATTCAGAAACACTCGACCATGCTCGGTGCCGGTTTCCCCTATATCAAACAGATCCCGGATGAAATGGAACTGGTGTATGTCGAGTCTCACCGCCCCGATGGCCCCTTCGGTGCCTCCGGCGTCGGCGAGCTGCCGCTGACTTGTCCGCATGCGGCGATCATAAACGGTATCTACAACGCCTGCGGGGTGCGCATAACCCGGCTGCCGGCCCTGCCCGAGAAGGTTCTGGCCGGATTGAAGAAGTAGAGCCCAGGCCCCTCCGGACAGCTGCACCCCTGGAGGGGCTTTTCATTGTTTTTGTTTACATCTCCGCGAGGAAGAATGGAACAACAAGAACTGCGCCTTTTGGAGGAACAATGTATCCAGGAGGAACCTCCGGCCTGTCGGGCCGGGTGTCCGCTCGGGGTGGATGGCCGAAGCTTTGCCCGGGCCATAGCCCGTGAGGATGTGGCCGGGGCGCGGGCGATCCTGGAGAAGACCATGCCGCTTGCCGGAGTGGTCGGTCGTCTCTGCGAGGCGCCCTGTGAGGGCTCTTGTCTGCGTCGACACTTCGGCGGTGCGGTGGCCCTCGGAGCATTGGAGCGGTTTTGTCTGGGCTCGACCCCCAGCCGGGGGAAAATCCTTCGCCTGCCGCAACGCCCGAAAAAGGTGCGGATCATCGGTTCCGGACCGAGCAGTCTGACTGTTGCCTTCGATCTTGCGAAAAAAGGCTATCCGGTGACCCTTCTGCACCTGCCGGATGGTCCCGGGGCTTGGCTGCGGGGTTTAGGCGAACCGATCCTCCCGGCATCGGTGCTGCAGGAGGAATTGGCGCGGCTCGTCACCCTGGGGGTGGAGTTGCGACCGACAGCCACCCTCGATGCCGCTCTGTATGCCGCCGATGCGGCAGACGCCTGTTATGTCGGCCAGGATGATCTTCTCGCCGCCGACCTCCGGACCATGCTCGAAGATCCGAACATGGAGACCTTTGCCCTGGCCACCCCCGGCCTTTTCACCGGCGGCCTTTGTCATGCCGACCACCCTCACCGTCTGATCACCGATGTGTCGCAGGGACGGGAGGCGGCGACCTCCATCGACCGCTTTCTCCAGGGTGCCTCTCTTACCGCCAGCCGTCTGGCCCTGCGACACGGGCACACCGATCTTTATGTAGAAACCAGGGATGTGGTTGCCCGGCAACGCATCGTCCCCGCCGACTCCGCCGACTACAGCCTCCAGGAGGCGATCGCCGAGGCCGACCGCTGTCTTGACTGCCAGTGCCTGGAATGTGTCAAACACTGTGTCTATCTGGCGGAATACGGCGCTTATCCGAAAACCTATGCCCGGCGGGTGTATAACAATTCGGCGATCGTTAAAGGCATCCACCAGGCCAACCGCTTTATCAACAGCTGCACCCTCTGCGGCCAGTGTCAGACCCTCTGCCCGAAGGATTTCTCCATGGCCGACCTTTGTCTTGACGCCCGAAGATTGATGGTCCGGGAAAATCGCATGCCCGCTTCGGCCCATTGGTTTGCCCTAGAGGAAATGCGGGCCGCCGCCGGTGCAACCGCCCTGGTGCGCCATGCCCCGGGAACCACCGCCAGTTCGGCGATCTTTTTCCCCGGCTGCCAGTTGGCCGGCATCCGCCCGGACCAGAGCCTGCGTCTCTACGACCACTTGCTTACCCTGGAAACGAAGACCGGCATCTGGCTCGACTGCTGTGGGGCCCCGGCGCACTGGGCTGGCCGGGAGGAGGAGTTTTCAGGATTCCGCCTTCGCCTGCAAAGGATCTGGAACAGCATGGGGCGGCCCCGCATCCTCACCGCCTGTTGCACCTGCCTGAAGATGTTCCGCGACCATCTGCCGGAAATTGCAGTGGCCTCAGTATGGACGGAAATCGCCGCTGTCTCGGTGACCGCTGGAAGCATCAAACCTCCCCTTGCCCTTTCCGACCCGTGCACCGCCCGCCACGACCCGGCAACCCGCCGGGCGGTACGTTCGCTGCTGGCGGCCATGGGCCAGGAAATCGCCGCCCTTCCCATGGCCGGAGAACTGACCGAATGCTGCGGCTTCGGCGGCCTGCAGGAGAATGCCGACCCCGGTCTTGCCAAAAAGGTGCGGACAGCGCGGGTGACGCAATCGGACGGGGGGTTCCTCACCTATTGCGCCATGTGCCGCGACCAGCTGGCCAAGACCGGCAAACCGGTCCTGCATCTTCTCGATCTCCTTTTCGCCGATACTGCCCATCCGGCAAACGAACCGCCCGCCTCGCTTTCGGCGCGCAGGGTTAATAGACGGCTGCTGCAGGGCAAGCTCCTGCAACGCTTTGGAGAAAGCGAAGGTAAGGCAAGGGAAGCTTGGGATGATCTGCCTCTTGTCATCTCCTCTGGCACCGAAACCCTCCTGGAAGAGCGGCGCATCCTCCACGACGATATCCGCCAGGTGCTTTTTCATGCGGCCAAGGGAGGAACCTCCTTGCAGCACGGTGCCGGCGACAAAAAACTTGCCTCGGCCCGCCTCGGCGCGGTGACCTTCTGGGTGGAATACCGGGTGGTGGAGGCAGCTTATCATATCGATCGCTGCTGGAGCCATCGTATGACCATCCACCCTGGAGGTGTTGCATGAGTCTTCGCTTTCTGCCGCAGGACATGAACTGGATCTGCACGCCCTGCGGAGAACCCCTGCAGCCCGGTATGGTTGAGCTGCACTATATGGATAATGTCTTTAAGGTCGAGTTACCGGTCTGCCCGAAATGCTCGGTGGTTCTCATTGCCGAAGAGTTGGCACTGGGCCGGATCCTTGAGGTGGAGCAACTTCTCGAAGACAAATGAAACCTCTGTATCTCTCCCCTCCCGTACGTCGCGGCCTCGGCCCTTGCCTCCGCCCCGGTGGCATGAAGCTCACGCAGCGCATCCTCGACCTCCTCGCCCCGCCCGCCGCAAGCCTGGTGCTCGACGCCGGCTGCGGCACAGGGGCCAGCATGGACCTGCTGCGGGAATACGGGGTTTGCCGGGTCATGGGCTTTGATATCGAGCCGGAACTCGCGTGCGAGGCACGGCGGCAAGACCTCTCGGTCGCCCTGGCCGATCTTGCCCGCTTGCCGCTCGCCGACCGCTGCCTTGACCTCATCCTCTCGGAGTGCGTATGGAATCTCACCGATCGCCATGGCACCGCCGGCGAATTTGCCAGGGTTCTCCGACCGGGCGGGTATATTGCCCTCACCGATATCTATAACCGCAACGGCAAGAAAGGGGACTGGCCGCTGCCCTGCTGCTTTTCCGGGGCAAGCGACCTGGCTTCGGTTATAAGGATCTTCAGCGAGGTCGGATTTACCATTGAAATCCTTGAAGATCACAGCCCGTTACTCAACCAAACCGCCGCCGAGTTTGTTTTTGCGCACGGCTCCCTACAGAATTTCTGGCAGGCGGTTACCGGCGACAAAGGGCTGGCCTCCGCCGCCTGTTCGGCAGCTGCCGCCGGCCGACCCGGTCTTTTCCTTCTCATTGCGAGGCGTAAAGAAGCGTCATGAACGACTATGATTTTGATATCCTGAAGTTTGCCCGGCAGGGCTACTGTTGCAGTCAAATTGTCCTGTATTTGGCCCTCGACCTGGTGGGGCAGGTGAATCCCGGCCTTATCCGAGCCATGTCCGGGCTCTGCCAGGGATTTTCCGCCACCAAAGGGGCCTGCGGTGCGCTCACCGGGGCGGCCTGTCTTCTTGCCTATTATGGCGGTAAAGGACGGCCGGAAGAGGAACCACACGACCGATTGCCGCTGATGCAGGCCGAACTCGCCCAATGGTTCGAGGACTATGCCACGCCCCGGTTCGGCGGTATCAACTGCAGCGATATCGTCGCCGACGGCCGACCCGACACCTCGATCTGCGGCGGCCTGGTCGGCGAGTGTTATGGGCGAGCCCTGGCCATCCTCGTTGACAACGGTTTTGATCCGGCGGAAAACCTGCATGATGACTGAAAATCTCGGGGAGGTGGAAAGCGTCTGCCCGGAGTGTCTTGGTCGGATCACCGGCCGCCTGATCCGGGATGGCGACTGTGTGCGGATGGTGAAGAAGTGTCGGCAACATGGTGCTTTTTCGACGGTGCTCTGGCGGGGCGTTCCGTCCTTTACCTCCTGGTATCGCCCGAAGCTCCCCTTTCTCGGCAACAATCGCCTGGCCCAAGACCAAGGCTGCCCCTTTGACTGCGGCCTCTGCGCCGGCCACGGGCAGCGTACCTGTACCGCCCTGGTGGAGATCACCCCGCGCTGCAATCTTCATTGTCCGGTCTGTTTCGCAGATAGCGACCCCGGGGGCCCCGAGCCTGATTTGCCGACGCTTGTCCGGATGTTTGACAACATCCGGACCCAGAGCGGCGACTGCAATCTGCAACTCTCCGGCGGCGAACCGACCCTGCGGACCGATCTGCCCGAGATTATCCGGGCGGCAAGAACCGCCGGCTTCACCTTTATTCAAGTCAACAGCAACGGCCTGAGATTCGCGGAAGATCCGCAGCTCGCCGGGCGCTTGCACGGCGAAGGACTGTCCTCGGTCTTCCTGCAGTTCGACGGGGTGGATGACCGGGTATATACCGCCCTGCGCGGCCGTCCACTTTTCGCCGAAAAATGCCGGGCCATCGACAATCTTGCCAAGGCCGGAGTGGGCATTGTCCTCGTGCCGACCCTGGTCCCCGACGTCAATATCGACCAGATATGGCAGATCGTCCGCTTTGGGCTGCAGAGGCAACCGCAGGTCCGCGGTGTACATTTCCAGCCAATCAGCTATTTCGGCAGGTTTCCGAAGGATTTTGCGCCAAACCATATCACCCTGCCGGAGATCATGCGGGCTCTCGAAGGCCAGAGTCAGGGGCAAGTAAAGGCTGAAGACTTCCGACCGCCGGGCTGCGAACAT
The DNA here is from genome assembly GCA_031441605.1 of Deltaproteobacteria bacterium. Taxonomy (GTDB): domain Bacteria; phylum Desulfobacterota; class Desulfobulbia; order Desulfobulbales; family Desulfocapsaceae; genus Desulforhopalus_A. Next base: position 11,558 of record JANNQF010000012.1, on the reverse strand, counting down.
GCCCTCTGCTCCTTTTCCGCCAAATATCTGGTGGAGGAAGGCTATTTAACTCGGCTCGGCGGCAGCCCCTGCGACTGTACCTTGATCCCGGCCGAGGAGGGTGCCCGTTTGGCCATCGCCGGCACCGCCCGCCGCTGGGGGGCAATCCCGGTGTGCACGCCGCCGCCGGCCCGGAAAAAAACGGACGACCTTGACTGCTTCCTGGAGCGGGCCCGCAATCACACTTTTGTCCTTTCGGCCATGGCCTTCCAGGATTGCTGGAACCTGAACCTCGAACGCCTCCGCGGCTGCTGTGTCCATGTCGCTCAAGCGGACGGCCGCCTCATCCCCTTTTGCAGCTTCAATCTCACCGCCCGCGGCGGCCAAGGGCTGTATCGACCACGCCGAACCGAAATAGCAACTCTCCCGACAACACCGGTCGATGAACTTGCCGCCCGGCGGCTCGGCATCAGCGGCAAGCTCACCCGAAAAAAACTGGAGCAGGGGCAAATGGCCGCCCTCCGCCACACCCTGCAGCACGCCGTTGCAGGCAGCCCCCTGTATCGGCAACGCCTGGCCGGTATCGATATTCATAGCCTGCAAAGCCTTCCCGACCTGGCCTCCCTGCCCCTCATGCGCAGCTGCGATCTTGTTGACAACGGCATGGGCCTCCTTGCCGTCTCGCAAAGTCGAATCGCCCGCATTGTCACCATGCAAACATCGGGAAGCACAGGACCTGCCAAACGGTTGTGGTTTACCGCGGTTGATCTTGCCGCAACCCTGGAATTTTTCCTTGCCGGCATGCGGAGCCTGGTCGGCACCAAGGACAAGGTCCTGGTCCTCCTACCCTTTAACCTAGTCGATTCGGTGGGCGATCTGCTGCTTCGCGCCCTCCGGGGCGGCGGCATAAAGGCATCCGGTCATTGGCCACCCGACGGGGAAAGCGCCGGGATCATTGGCCGCGACCGACCGACCTGCCTGGTCGGCCTGCCGCAGCACCTCCTGGCCCTGGCCGAGGCAATCGGGCCGGGGCCGGTGCAATCGATGCTCCTCTGCTCCGATTACGCCGCCCCCGCCCTGCGTCGGCGTATCGAAGCCGCATGTGATTGCCGGACCTTTCTCCACTACGGCGCAACCGAAACGGGGCTTGGCGGAGCGGTTGAGTGCGCGGTCCATAACGGCTGCCACCTCCGCGAGTCGGATCTTCTCGTCGAGATCATTGATCCGCACAGCGGTCGGCCATTAGCGGATGGCGCACTTGGCGAGATCGTGGTTACCACCCTAGGTCGCGAGGCCATGCCGTTGATCCGCTACCGCACCGGCGACAGCGCCCGATTGGAACGTTCCCCCTGCCCCTGCGGCGGAATCACCGCCCGGCTGATCGATATTCGCGGTCGTCTTGACGGCTGCCCTCTACCGAACGGCAACAAGCTGTACAGCCAGGATCTGGACGACGTTCTCTATGCCATTCCCGGTCTTCTCGATTACCGAATCATCATTGATGCTGAGGGGCCGGAACGGCTGCATGCGGAACTCTTGGTGACAGGCGCCGCAACCGCCATTGTCGAACACTTTCGACAAAAGATTTTGCTGATTCCGGCGATCCGTGATAGTGTCGCGACTGGCCGATTACTCCTCGGGACACTCCGCCGAATCACCGGCTTTACCGCAACCCATACCGTCAAACGGACCATCCTCGATTTGCGCTCCACAGGAGAAAGATATGCAGCATGTTCTCGATAAACTGATCAGCACCCTCAAACTCGGCCGGTCGGCGATCCTCTGCGGCATTGTCCGCAATTCCGGTTCGGCCCCGCGAACCTCTGGAGCCCGGATGGTGGTCCAGAGCGACGGCAGCATCGTCGGCAGTGTCGGCGGTGGCGCTCTGGAGGGAGCGTGTTGCACCAAGGCCCGGGAACTTTTAGCGGACGCGGCGACCTTCGCCCTCCTCGATTTTCAGCTGACCGCCGCCTCCGCCGCCGAGGAGGGCATGGCTTGTGGCGGCTCCGCCTCGGTGCTGCTGCAACGCATCGACCCGGTAATGTTGCCATTTTTTCAACGACTGTTGAGCGAGTACCACGGTGGCCGACGGCCGATACTTCTGACGATCCTGCCGCAGGACCGACAGGAACCGCGCCTGCTCCTCCTCGATTCGCAAAAAAGCCCCGACCTGCCTTCCGACCTGCGCCTGGAAATCAGCCGCAAGGGTCGCCGCGCCCCCTTTCTTCTCGAATCCCAAGGCCGGGAGATCTTTGTCGAACCGTTGGTCCATCCCGGTACTGTACATCTGGCGGGGGCCGGACACGTGGCCCTGGCCGTTGCCGAACTGGCAAACTTTGTCGGTTTTCAGGCCGTGGTCATGGACGACCGAGGCGAATTCGCCAACCCGGAGCGCTACCCGAAGGCCCGGGAGGTACGGGTCCTTGACTCCTTTACCGCCTGTCTGCAGGATCTTGGCCCGGACGATTATGTAGTGATAGTCACCCGCGGCCATCTCCACGACCGCGAGGTCCTAGCCCAGGCCCTAAGCACCAAGGCCGGCTATATCGGCATGATCGGCAGCCGGAGAAAGCGTGCGGCGGTTTATGAGTCTCTACGCGGCGATGGCTGGACCGACAGCGATCTGGCGCGGGTCCATTGCCCCATCGGTCTTGCCATCGACGCCGACACCCCTGAGGAAATCGCCCTCAGCATCGTCGCCGAGATGGTCCAGGTGCGCGCGAAGATGGCGGTATGAAGCTTGCGGCAATCATCCTCGCCGCCGGTTTTTCCTCGCGGATGGGCGGCGACTTTAAACCGCTTATGCGGCTTGGCGAAGAGACCCTCCTGGCCCGCTGCGCCGCCCTCTTTCGTCAGGCGAAAATCCGCACAATCATCGCGGTGACCGGCCACCGCCATGTTGAAGTTGAGGCCGAGGCGCGGCGCTTGGGTCTTTCGCCCGTGCATAACCCGGATTACGCCCGGGGCATGTACTCCTCGATATGTGCAGCTGTGCGGAGTCTGCCCAAGGTGGACGGCTTTTTCCTCCTGCCGGTCGATATCCCCCTCATTCGTCCAGCCACTCTTGCCACCCTGACCGCAGCCTTCGACGGTCGAACCGTAGTATTGCCGCGGTTCGAGGAAGAAACCGGTCACCCGCCCGTTCTCCCGGCGCATCTGACCCAGGCCATCCTCAGATACGACGGCCAAGGCGGCCTGCAGGGCTTCCTTTCGAGTCGAAACAAAAAAGAGATCAAGACGGTCCGCGTCTGGGACAGGGGCGTTCTTTTAGATGCCGACATCCCGGAAGACTTCGTCGTCCTTGCTTTACGTCTGCACCGCCTGGCAATCGGAGAACGGTCCGAGGCTCTGGCACTGGCCCAGCTCACCATGCCTGAAAAAGGGCTGACGCATGGCCTGACCGTCGCCGGGGTCGCCGAGGCCCTAGGTTTGGAGCTGGGTCGCCATGGGATGCATCTTGACACCGATCTTCTTTACAACAGCGCCCTCCTCCATGACATGGCCAAGGGCCGGACGCGGCACGAGGCGGCGGGTGCCAAGCTGCTGCGAGGCCTCGGCCTGCACCGTCTTGCCGACATTGTCGCCGCCCACAAGGACACCCTGCCGCCCATCTCCGGCATCCTCACGGAAAAGGAGATCGTCTGCCTGGCCGACAAATTGGTCAGGGGGCAATACCGAGTCCCAGCGCAACAACGCTTTGCCGAAAAACTCGAACTGTACGCCGGCAACAAGGCAGCCTGCCGGGCCATCCGCAGGCGCATGGACAATGCGCTTGCCCTCCAGGATATGGTGGAACAAGCGACGGGCAAGAAGATTGAAACAATCCTTGGTAATGCCCAAGAAGTATGAGCACCATTTATCTTCTTCGCCACGGCGACATTGCCATGCCCTTCGGACAGCATCGTTTTGTCGGCCAACTCGATCTTGCCCTCAGCGCACAGGGCCGGGAACAGATGCGCATGCTCGCCTGCCATCCGGCCCTGCAAGGCATCGAACGGATGCTGACCAGCCCGCTTCTTCGCTGCCGGGAAAGCGCTGCGATTCTTTCTGCCCGTCTGGGCTGCGGGGCGGCCGAGGTGGTTCCCGGGTTCGCTGAAATAGCTCTTGGCGAATGGGAAGGGCTGACTCCTGTCGAGGTCAACAATCGTTTTCCCGGAGAGTATGCAGCCCGGGGCAATGACCTCACGGGTTTTCGACCGGTCAAAGGCGAAAGCTTTGCCGACGTCCAGCACCGCGCCTGGCCACCATTTGAACAGGCCGCCCATTGCGGCGTCGAACGGCTGGCCATTGTCGCCCATGCCGGAATCAATCGGCTACTCCTGTGCACAATCCTCGGCATGCCGCTTGCCAACCTGTTCAGGCTAAAACAAGACTATGGCTGCTGCAATATCATCCTCAGCAATGGAACGGAATACTGGGTACAAAGCCTGAACATCGGCCCATTGAATGCCAAATAATCGCAGATCCTTGTTCTCCGCCAACGGGTTCTCAGCCGATTTTCCGAAAAGATGAGGCCTTGATCACCGCCACCACCTCCGCCCCCGCAATTATCCCCAGCTCATGCACCGACTCAGGGACAATCTGCGCCACCAAACGGCTGCTGCCGCATACCAATTCCACCCCGACCCGGTTGTTGACCCTGAAGGTCCCGACGACTCGGCAAGCGAGAAGGTTACGGGCACTGGTGGCCAACGGATGCTGTTTGAAAAGGACGATATCTCTAGCATCAAGTTCAAAGAGGTTCTCGTCCCTTTCGCCCTGCTCGGTCAGGATCAACTCACTGCTGCCCCAGCGATAGGCCCATAAATCGCCCACCGGCCAAGGCCTGCCAAGCTCAAGCAAGTTGGCGTATCCTTGACCGCCCGCGGCCATATTGCTGCGGGCCAGGTCATCGGTGGCCATCTGCCCCGCAAGGATGCCTTGCCGAAAAACCAGAACTTCATCGGTCATCAAGCGCATTTCCCGGAGGGAATGACTGATAAAGAGCAGCGGTATATCAAATTGGTGGAAGACCTTTTTCAGATAAGGGATGATCTGGTGTTTGAGCTCCTCGTCCAGCCCACTCAGGGGTTCGTCCATGAGGATGAGCTGCGGACAGGCGAGGATTGTCCGGCCAAGGGCCACCCTTTGCCGTTCGCCGCCGGAAAGACGGTGGGTGCTACGGTTGAGCAGACCACCAAGGTTCAAGACCTTTATCAAGGCCTCCGGGGTAATCCGCCGTTTTGTTGCCGGTGTCCTTCGCCAGCCATAAAGCAGGTTCTGCTTCACATCCATGTGGGGAAAGAGGTGGGCGTGCTGGAACACCACCCCGATCCGCCGTTCTTCCGGGGCTCTATTGATGCCGGCGCCACTATCGAAGAGCGTTTCCCCACCCAGACGAATTGTCCCCCGATCCGGATTTTGCAAACCGGCCAGCAGGTGCATGAGGGTTGACTTGCCGCTGCCGGATGGACCGAAGATGCCGCAACGGCTGGCGGAGAGGGCGAAAGAGGCGGAAAAATGGAAGCTGCCGTTGTGCTTTTCGATATCTACTTCAAGTTCCACGGATCATTTCCTCCGCAAGGTCCGGGTGGCAGTTTCGCTCAGCAGCAACACGGTAAAAGACAGAATGATCGATACCAGACAAAGGTTCAGGGCCATCGAATCACCGCCGGGGGTATTGGTATATTCGTAGATTGCCAGGGGTATGGTCTGGGTTACACCGGGGATATTGCCGGCAAGGATGATGGTTGCCCCAAATTCGCCGAGGCTGCGGGCGAACATCATGGTCATGCCGGCCAAAACCGCACGGCCGGAGAGCGGCAGGGTAATAGTCAGCAGGGTGTCCCACCAGCCCGCCCCCAAGGTCCGAGCCGCCTGCAGGCAATTGCCGTCAATGCCCTCCATGCCGATGCGAATGGCCCGTACCAGAAGTGGAAAACCGACCACCGCCGAGGCGATAATCGCACCGGTCAGGGTGAAGATGATACGGATATCCAGGCGCTGCAGCAGCGGCCCGAGAAACCCGGATCGGCCGAAGAGTATCAGCAGCAGATAACCGACCACCACCGGCGGCAGGACAAGGGGCAAATTAACCAGCCCCTCAAGCAGCGCCTTGCCCGGTATCCGGGCAAAAGCCAGAACATAGGCCACGGCAAAGCCAAAGGGGGTGGCGATTACGGTAGCGCCACAGGCGACCTTGATCGACAGCCAGATGGAATGCGTATCCTGCGGAGTAAGATTGAGAAATGTTTCCATCTACCGTTTGCCTTTTGCTCGTATGAATTAGGAGCCATTACAAAATATGGGCCATTTCATCCCATTTTGTTACGGCTCCTTATGCCGTTCCGGGCATTTCTTTGGCCATGTTATTTTTTACAACGGCTTGGCTGTCACAAAGCCAAATTTCTTCAAAATCTCCTGGGCTTCAGGACCGACAAGATAGCTAAAAAAGGCCTTCGCTTCCGCCTTTGTCTCGCCGCTGGTGGTTATAACCATCGGATAGGAAACCCGATCATAAAGATCCTCAGGGACAACTAGGAGGATTTCCGTTTCCTTGGCCAGCATGGCATCGGTCTGGTAGACGAAGGCACCGTCCACCTCGCCCCGATCGGCATAGATCAAAGCCTGGCGAACGTCCTGGGCCATCACCAGTTTTTTATCCTTTTCCAGTTCCTCGTAAATGCCGGCGGCACGCATGGCCTGTTCGGCATACTGACCGGCCGGAACGCTGGCCGGGCTGCCGATGGCGATACGTTGCAGGGCTTTCAGGTCAACCAGGGACTTGACGGCAACTCCTTTTTTGCCGGCGAAGACCAGTTTGTTATAAGCAAAAACTCCCTTGTTTTTCATATCAGCCTTTCCTTCCTTGACGACAAAGTCAAGCCACTGGTCGTTGGCGGAGATAAAAATATCGGTCGGTGCCCCTTGGGCGGTCTGCTTGGCCAGGGCACCGGAGGCACCGAAATTGGTAAGGACTGCGGCATCCGGTTGAACCTTCTTGAACCCTTCGATGATCTCCTTCATTGCATCCTTCAGGCTGGCAGCAGCGGACAAACTGACATCACCGGCATGGGCAGGGACAGTTGCCAGGGCACAGAAAACCAAAACTGCAGCAAACAGCATCTTTCTCATTTTCATCATCATGCTCCTTACATCTTCATAAACCAACCTGACTGATAACCAACGGTGTATCGGCAAGGGAATTGAGATTCTCTCTTTTATCCCAAGCCTTTCTCAAATTGCATGCCATTTTGTCAAACCGCAACTCCAGCCACAGACTATACCGTAATATTCAGTCGTTAAGCCTGAGCACTTTTTCCAGATCCCCCGCCAATGCACAATCAGGAATGGCACCCGGCAACACAAATATGTCCCTCCGGGAGCATCGCACTACAAAATTGTATTTTTGCTACACCTGCTACTGCTATCGAAACCCTCACCTTAGAAAGCAGTATTCCGCATTCGGACAGCATCGATATATACATAATTATATATCGACCCACAAGTCAAATTCGTTACGTCAATATCCCTATAGTATGGAAATCTTGGTACAGTCTTGACAGGCTCCCGACTTTGCCGTTTAATGTTTTTCCATGAAAAAACATCGTGACGGAAAGAAACGTGCCAATCCCCCCCAAGGCTTCTATTGCGGGGGAAGAATCTGGATCGAGAAGGACGGTGAGACCTACCTCGGTTTCGGCCGTATTGTTTTGCTTACAAAAATAGGTGAGTTGGGCTCCATCTCCCAGGCGGCAAAGTCCATGGCAATGTCATATAAACAGGCATGGGATCTCGTTGATTCAATGAATCGACATGCCGACACGCCACTGGTTACAACCAGCAAAGGGGGCAAAGGCGGTGGCGGCGCCTTGCTCACCGAAGCGGGAGAAGCAGCAATCCACGAGTTCAACCGGCTACTGCTTCGTCTCAACGCCTTTCTGGCCGAAGAAACTTCGCGATTGCAACTCTGACAGCCCCATCACATTTCCCTCCCCGTAAATTTTAGGTATCAGGCTTTCAGGACTACGGTGTTACTGCAACTAGAGTTACTTCGTAATATATTTGTTACATTATATCTTTTTTACTGGTATAATGTTAAATATGATTAACTTAAATATGAACAGGGAGGCCTTGCTGAAACAGCTGGGTGACCGGTTGAGGGAAGCACGTCTGGCACGCAACGAGAGCCAGGAACTCTTTGCGCAACGGCTTGGTATTACAAGGCAGTCCTATAGCAAGATGGAAAAGGGCTCGCCCAACACACCGATCGGTAACTGGCTTACGGCAAGCACCATTCTCGGTAGGCTTGGAGGATGGCCGGATGTGCTTACCACACAGGAAGACTTGTTTGCGCAATTTGAGAGAACAGGAGAAAAGCGGCAGCGGGCCGGTGGAAGACGGAAAGAGAAGAGATGATAGTGAAACTCGATGTATGGATTCTGTCGCCTAACGGGAAAATTATTAAGGCCGGAGAATTGGCGGTGCAAGAGCCTGATATCAGAGGGGCACTGCATGGACAATTTCGTTACGTTCCGGAATTTTTAGAAACCCCGAAAGCCTTTCCCCTGGATCCATTACATCTTCCGTTGGCTGCGGAACTCTTTAACGCAGACAGGCCATACGCCGGAGTCCACGGCGTCTTTGAAGACAGCCTTCCCGATGATTGGGGGAGAAGGATTATGACTCGCCGTTATAAGCTCGATCGTACCGAACAGCGAGTCCCGCAACTCTTGCAATTGATGGGTAATCAAGGACTCGGTGCTTTGATCTATACGGAAAGAGGAAAGCCTTCACCTTTGTCAACCGGGGTATCCTGCCGTCACCTCGAAGAGCTTTCTCTCCTGGCGGAGAAATTTGAAAATGCCCCCACAAGCACCTCCGACGACGAACTTTCCATGTTATTTCAAGCAGGCAGTTCGCCGGGTGGGGCAAGACCAAAAGCGCTTGTATATGACAAAAACGGAGCCTACCTTGCGAAATTTGCCAGCGCCAGGGATCAACTGGATATCGTCAGCCTTGAAGCTGCAGCAATGGAACTAGCCCACAGAGCGGGCATCAATACGGCCAGGACGAAACTGTTGCCGCTGGGATCTCGCAAATGCCTTCTGGTTGAACGCTTTGACCTCAACAAGTCGGGCGGCAGGAATCACTTGATCAGTATGCAGTCGCTGCTTAAAGCTGATGGCTATTACAATGCCGGCTACAGGGACCTCGCCGAGGTGATAAAGTATGTATCAGCAGCACCGCAACGCGACCTGCACATGCTCTTTAGGCAGATGGTTTTCAATGTGATGATAGGCAACACTGATGACCACCTCAAAAATTTCTGCATGTTGCACGATGACGAGGGCTGGAGATTAAGCCCGGCATTCGACCTCGTACCGAATATCGGTTTCAACCACAAACACGTTCTGGAAATCGGCATGGATACGAGACCACCTGATCTTGAAATCATCCTTGCGGAAGCCAAGTATTTTGGGATAAAGCGTCTTCGCGTCGCTCAAGATATTATTGTTCACATTCATAATGTTGTGTCTGGGTGGGAGTCAATTTTTACTGCCTGTGATGTGCCGGCTAAAGATGCCAAAGCAATTGGTATGGATATTAACCAACGGATGAAACTTTGAACGGAACCACACCATGAATCTTGTTACCATCCTGGGCATCGCCGTGGCCCTGGCCATGGATGCCTTTGCCGTGGCCATCGCAACCGGGGTCAGCCTGAAGCAAGTCAGTGTTCGGCAAACCTTTAGATTATCCTGGCATTTCGGCCTCTTTCAGGCCCTTATGCCGATCATCGGCTGGGGACTCGGCACCTCGGTACAAAGCTATATGGAGGCGTATGCCCACTGGATTGCCTTTGTGATGCTGGCACTGGTCGGCAGTAATATGCTGAAAGAAGCGGTGATGACCGATGAAGATGAGCAAGAGATAAAATCCAGAAAAGATTCCACCAAAGGCATGACCTTGGTCATGCTGTCGATTGCTACCAGCATCGATGCCCTGGCGGTCGGCCTGTCGATGTCCATGCTCCGCGTGTCGATCATCACCCCGGCGATCATTATCGGCATTGTTGCCGGGTTGTTCACCATCGCCGGCCTGCATCTCGGCCAGCGGGTTTCCCGTCTTACCTGGCTCAGCATCTGGGCCGAAATAATCGGCGGCCTGGTGCTCTGGCTCATCGGTTTGAATATCCTGCGTGAACGCGGCGTATTCAGTGCTCTGTTTTAAATACGCCTGAAAATTGGCAGGCAGCCATTCTTCTTGAATTTCAACGGTGAATTTATTACTATAGGGCTTTTTCAAAGGAAATACTTGAGCAAGGAGAACACCTATGACAGCAGGGCGTCCCCGCAAATTTGATGAACCAAGCAGCCCCGTCACCGTGACCCTTCCGTCCCGCATCCTGCAACAGCTCGAAAAGATCGACAGTGATCGAGGCAAAGCCATCGTCAAGTGTGTTGATGAAATCGCCGCAAAAAATCTCAGTGACCAAAAGAGAGTTGAAATAGTCAAGGTTTCGGAAAAATCCGGCTTGATTATAATTGGTCGCTGTCGATGCCTAGAGAGTATCCCTTGGCTGCACTTAGTCGAAATTGCGCCGGCTCGCTTTATGTTATCGATCGCCCCCGGCACCAGCGTGACATCGCTGGAAGTGGCCATTATGGATTTGGTTGAACACGATGCCGCCGATGACGATTACGAGAAGGGTCTGCTGGAAGAACTTCGTCAATGTATATCCCATCACCGACGGCAGGAAATTGTTACAAAAGGAGAGATCCTTTTTGTAAAACTTGACAAGATAAAAAAAGATTACCGGAATTGGAGCTTTGCCATTCCTTTTCAAGCTGGATTAATCGAGCTTGTCCATTCTTTTACTGATTCAGCCTACAAAGGCGTGATGAATCCTCTCTTATTTTGCTAGGATTAAGTGAATTAATATGAAATGTCTCTTTGTATATAAAACTGCATCCCTGGATATCACCGACCCCATGGGCATCATGTGCCTGATTGCCAATGCTAAAAAACATGGCCATGAATCCGATCTGTTTTTGACCAACCTGGAAAAGGACCTTTTCCGGTCGGTGCGTGAATACCAACCCGACGTCATCGGCTTTTCCCTCACCAGCGGTTCCGAAAATTATTACCTGGAACTGATCAAGCGACTTCGCCGGCATGTGCAGTTCATTGCCATTCTCGGCGGACCGCATCCCACATTTTTCCCTGAGATCATTGAAGAAGAGGGCGTCGATATCATCTGCCGCGGCGAAGGTGATGAGGCATTGGTCGATCTGCTGGATCGACTGAAGGAGGGCCGTGATTATTCGGACATACCGAACCTGTGGGTAAAAAAAGACGGAGAGGTGCACCGCAATCCCATGCGTCCGTTGATTCAGGATCTCGACAGCCTGCCGTTCCCAGACCGTGGTTCATTCCTCAAATTCTATGCCTACAAGCACTATGCCGAGTTCCTGACTATGCCGAGTGATCATATTTCATCCAGGAACATGAAGGGCTCATTCATGATCAGCTCGGCATAGTTTGATGTGATTCAAAGCCCGCTCAAGAACTGCAAAAGCTTATCACCAGGTTGGTAG
>JANNQF010000011.1:0-107975 GCA_031441605.1 Deltaproteobacteria bacterium | reverse complement strand
CCCGTCGCATATGGTCATGCCGGCCATCCACCTGTCGCGCTATCAGGTCGGCGACCTGTTTACCGACGTCACCGGCGCCAAACAGGAGCCGGATATCGAAAAGCTGGTAAAGGTTGCGCGCCGCGAGTTACGCAGTAAATTTGTCGAGGCGGATATGGGCATCACCGGCGCCAATTTTGCCATCGCCGATACCGGCACCATCGGTCTGGTAACAAACGAGGGCAACGCCCGGTTGGTGACGACCTTACCGCGGGTGCACGTTGCCCTCATGGGAATCGACAAGCTGGTGCCGAACCTCACAGACGCCCTGAAAATCCTCAAGGTCCTGCCGCGCAACGCCACCGGCCAGAACATCACCTCCTATGTCACCTGGATCACCGGCGCCAACGAGTGTCTGTCGGCGGCCGACAAGAAAAAGGAAATTCATTTCATTGTCCTAGACAACGGCCGGTTGGAAATGGCCAAAGACCCGCTGTTTTCCCAAGTATTCCGCTGTGTGCGCTGCGGCGCCTGTGCCAATGTCTGCCCGGTGTATCGGCTGGTGGGTGGACATAAGATGGGCCATATCTATATCGGCGCCATCGGTCTCATTCTCACCTATTTCTTCCACGGTCCGGAAAAGGCCAAAAATATCGTGCAGAACTGCATCAACTGCGAGGCCTGCAAGGATATCTGCGCCGGCGGCATCGATCTGCCACGGCTCATCAAGCAGGTGCATGTGCGCATCCAGGATAAGGCCGGTCACCCCCTGCCCAGTCTCCTCCTCGGCCAGGTCATGAAGAACCGCAAACTCTTCCATACCCTGCTGCGTACCGCCAAGTGGGCACAGAAGCCGGTGGCCGGCAATGACGGCTTTATGCGCCATCTGCCGATGATGTTTTTCAAGGAACATGATTTCAAAGCCCTGCCGACGGTTGCTGAAAAGCCCTTCCGCGACCTCTTCCCGGAGCTGCCGCAGCCGGCCGGGCAAGCCCGCTTTCGGGTGGGCCTCTTTTCCGGCTGTGTCCAGGACTTTGTCTACCCGGAACAGATGGAGGCCGCCTTTCAGCTCTTTGCCGAAAACGGCTGCGCCATGTCCTTTCCCATGGCCCAGTCCTGCTGCGGCCTGCCCCTGCAGATGATGGGCGAGGCAAAAACCTCACGCGACGTCGCCCTGCAGAATCTTCGGGCCTTCGAGAAGGAAAACGTCGACTATATCGTCACCCTCTGCGCCTCCTGTGCCTCACACTTAAAGCATAACTATCCGGTATTGTTGGCGGATGACCCGACGATCCTTGAGAAAACCCTGGCCTTTACGGCAAAAGTCATTGACTTTTCTTCCTTTGCCAACGATATTCTCGGCCTTAAAGCCGAGAACTTTACCGGCGACGGCAAGCGGGCTACCTTCCATTCGCCCTGCCACCTTTGCCGCGGTCTCGGCGTCCACGAGGCGCCGCGGGAGCTGATCCGGGCTGCCGGTCTCGACTACCGGGAGGCTGATGAATCGGAGGTTTGCTGCGGTTTCGGTGGCACCTTCTCGGCGAAGTTTCCCGAACTGTCGTCGGCGCTGCTCAACAAGAAACTCGACAATGTCGAAAAGACCGGTGCCGAGATCCTTCTGACCGACTGTCCCGGCTGTGTCATGCAGCTGAAAGGCGGCCTGCAGAAGCGCGGCTCGAAAATTGTCGTCCAGCATACCGCTGAGGCATTGGCAGCTCGGATCACACGAGAAAAGGAATAATTTCACCGGCAACTAAGGAGCACGTATGAAACTGACAAGCGTGGCCTTGGCCTTGGCATGTATTCTCACGTGCATCACCAGCAACGCTCGGGCGGCCGAGAATGTGATTCGCATCGGTTTCAACATCGCCCAGTCGGGGATGTTCGGACTCGTTGGCAATAATGCCAATAATGCCGTGTAGTTAGTCAGGCTAGAGACAGAAAAAGCTGGGAGGCCTGAAAGTCGGCGATAGTACTTACAAGCTCGAATTTTTTTACGGCGGCCATACCTCGAATCCCTCCATCGCCGCAACCTTGGCGGTCACGCAGGTGAGCCAGGAAAAGGTCAGCCTTGGAAAACTCTGGTCAGTTGCATGCCCCCTGAGGTTCACCAGGGCATCGAAACGGTATTTGCAGAAGCAAAAAAAAGCGGCATGCCGGTCGGGGCCTTTGCCGCCACGACCGACGCCGCCAGTGACTTCATCGCCAGGGGTGCATCCCTCCTCGCTTTTTCAACCGATGCACTTCTGCTCGGCACGGCGGCGAAGAGGGAACTGGGTTTTTGAAATAATTCGCCAGCAATATAATGGCTACTTAAAGCAGATCCGTTTTACCTCATCAAAAGTCGAAACGAAATACGGGGTAATCCCTTCCTTGATATGCGCCGGCAGCATCTCAAAATCTTCCTGATTATCCTTAGGCAGGAGCACCTCCTGGACTTTCGCCCGCTTTGAGGCAATCATTTTCTCCTTCACCCCGCCAATCGGCATGACCAGGCCGCTGAGCGTCAACTCCCCAGTCATGGCGATATTTGGCCGAATGGCTTTATTCATGACCAGCGAATACAGTGAGCAGGCCATAGTGATACCGGCTGACGGCCCATCTTTCGGCGTCGCTCCGGCTGGGACATGGAGGTGAACAAGGTTATTTTTGAAAAAATCGCTGCCTTCCTTATTGTCACGCATCAGTGACCGGACATAGCTGTAGGCGATCTCCGACGATTCGATCATCACCTGCCCGAGCTGGCCGGTTTGTTTAAAACCCGCCTGACCGGTGGGGATGGGGATCGACTCGATATGTAGAGTTGCCCCGCCCATACTGGTATAAGCAAGACCGGTGATGACCCCGACCCGCGGTTTGCGGAAGGCGTGTTCCTCGGAGAAGAAGCGTTTGCCGAGGAATTCTTTCAGATCGTCGACATGAATGCGGATGTTCTGTTCGGGATGGTCGATGATTTTGCTGACTGATTTACGAAGAATCTTCTTGATGGCGTTCTCCAAGCCGCGCACTCCGGCCTCACGGGCATAACCGTCGACAATCGCCGACAACACTCCCTTCGGCAGAGTGATCTGCTGCGCTGTCAGGCCATGCGCCTTGAGTTGTTTGGGCAGGAGGTGACGCCTGGCGATCTCGACCTTTTCTTCCATGATATATCCGGGCAGCTGGATGATCTCCATCCGGTCCATGAGCGGGGCGGGGATGGTGTCCATCTGGTTAGCGGTGCAAATGAAAAAGATTTTAGATAAATCAAAACGCACATCCAAATAATGATCAAGAAAATCGCGGTTCTGCTCCGGATCGAGGACTTCTAACAGAGCCGAGGCCGGATCACCATGGAAACTGGCACCGATCTTGTCAATCTCATCAAGCATGATAACCGGATTGGCGGTCTTGCAGGTCTTGATTGCCTGGATGAATTTTCCCGGCATCGCCCCGATATAGGTGCGGCGGTGTCCCTTGATCTCCGCCTCATCACGCATGCCACCGAGTGAAAAGCGGAAGAATTCCCGGCCGAGACTCTGAGCCACCGACCTGCCGATGGAGGTTTTGCCAACGCCCGGCGGCCCCTGCAGGAGAAGAATGGTGCCGGACAAATCGCCCTTGATAACGCCGACGGAGATGAGTTCAAGAATTCTATTTTTGACATCCTCCAGGCCATAATGATCTCGATCCAGAATCTTCGCAGCCTTTTTCCGGTTATAACTGTCCTTCGAATACACCCCCCAAGGGAGGATGGTCAGCCAGTCAAGATAGGTCCGGGTAACGTTGAATTCCGGGGAAGAGGAGCCGATGAGTTTGAGCTTTTCAATCTCCTCTTTAACCTTCTCCCTCGCTTCGTCTGAAAGCACCAGTTTTTTCAAACGGTTTTCATACTTTTCAATCTCCGCCTGGGTGTCGTCTTTTGACAATCCCAACTCTTTCTTGATTTCCTGCAACTGTGCTTTGAGAAAGAATTCCCGTTGCTGCTTGGACAGCTGTTCCTCAATGCGTTTTGAGATCTTGGCCTTCAGTTTCGAGATCTCCACCTCATTCTTTAAAAGAATCAAGACCGATTCGAGCCGTTCGCGAATCTCTGAGGTTTCGAGAATCTTCTGGATTTCCCGCCCGGAGGATGTGGTCATTGCGGCGGCAAAATCGGCAAGCGACCCGGGGTCGCTGAGATTTATCCGCTCAATAAGCAGCGACAAGCCCTCTTTAAAAAGAGGATTCAAGTTCACCAATTCTTTGATACAATCGATGATGGCCACAGAATAGGCCTTCAATTCATCGGTGTTTTCCTGAATCGGCTCGTAACGGTAGCGAACGTCGGCGATAAAAAGGGAATCCTTCTTCATCAAAGCGAGGATATCGAAACGTTCCAGCGCCTGCACGAGAATCTGCAAAGGTTCACCAGGCTTAAAGGGTGACACCTGAATAACCCGGGCAACCGAGCCGACCTTGAAAAAGTCATTGGCACTTTGGGCCGCATGGGCAAGCCCGTCTTCTTTTGGAATTTGCAGCACAAGACCGAAGTACAGCGGCATATTTTGGTTCATATGCTTCATAACCGCTGCTTGTAAGCCGTTATCTTCGATGATGATCGGACCCATCATTTTTGGGAACATCGGCCGATCATGCAGGGGAATGAGCATCAACCTGTCCGGTAATAAATCTTTGGCAACGATCAAAGATTTTCCAGACTCCTTTTCCTCATTTGGAGATTCAATTCCATCAGGGGTTAAAACAGTGGTTTCCTCAGACATTCTTATTTCTCCTTATGTTTGCAAACGGAACTCCCGTAAACCATTCACTTTTAAAGTATATATAAAGTAGATACAAAGCATAAAGCCTTGTCAAGCATCGTTTCAGCTCTCTTCATTGTCTTTTAAGTAAAGATAATCATTTGCAACTGAATGCAAACTCTTTTCCTGCTTCTTTTGCATTATTGAGTATTTTTGAGCAATTGCCCTCACAATTAAGCTTGATCTCAGGGGAAATCCCCTTATCCTTTAGCTGGTAATGAGCGACTTAATCTCTTGCGTCAACATCTCTGTAAATTTAACCAGCGGCCGACTATGAACGTTATTGAAGCTTTAGAGCAACGAAAATCAACCCGCGCTTTCCTAGCAAAACCGGTCGACAAAGAAAAAATCGTCGCCATCCTCCAGGCAGCCCGCCATGCCCCGTCCGGTACCAATGCCCAACCGTGGCAGGTTGCAGTCGTCAGCGGCAAAAAAAAGGCCGAACTGACAGAGGCCATGGAAAGCGCCTTCCGCGAGAAAGGCCCCGGGGACATGGACTACCACTATTACCCCTTGGAGTGGCATGAACCGTTTAAAAGGCGTCGGGTCAGCTGCGGCGCCCAACTGTATTCGGCATTGAACATTGACCGGAACGACAAAGAGCGAAGGCTTGAGCAGTGGGTTGCCAACTACCGTGCCTTCGACGCCCCGGTGGTACTGTTCTTCTTCCTTGATCCCGCCATGCAGAAGGGTTCCTTTCTCGACTTCGGTATGTTTATCCAGTCGATAATGCTGGCGGCGGTGGAAGAGGGACTTGCCACCTGCGCCCAGGCCGCCCTTGGCCAATATCCGGCGCTGGTGAAGGATTTTCTCGGCTACAGCCAGGGCACCATCCTCCTCTGCGGCATGGCCCTAGGCTACGAAGATAAAGAAGCCCCGGTCAACAACTATCGAACGGAGCGCGAAGAGATGGCGGTTTTCACCAAGTTTTTCGACTAAGCCATCGTTCAAAACAAAACCAGCCAATTCAATATTGTCCACGGCATAAGTGGCCGTAAAGAAATGGATAAAAAGTGTGAGTTATTTCTTAACGGCCACTAAAAAATCTTTGCCCTCTGCAAAAATCCTGTACAATGATGTCAAGGCGACCTGCTTTTTTCTTGAAATGATCGCCGTTTGTCAAAGCAAAATACCCATTGCCCCAGGAGAAATACATGTTCACCATCGCTGATATATGCAATATCGCAGTGCAGATCGAGAAAAACGGCGAAGAAACCTACCGGAAGGCAAGTCTTGCCAGTAAAAATCCCGAGGTAGCGCGACTGCTGGCCACCATGGCCGATGACGAAAGACGCCACGGGGAGTGGCTGGCAACCATTACCTCGGACAAACCGCTCACCGAGGAACAGAGGGAGATGGAGGCATTGGGAAGGACTTTGCTCCAGGATATGGTCAAGGACAACCCCTTCCTGCTCGCAGAAAATGAGCTTGAACGCGCAAAGAGTGTAGGCGAGGTACTGACCCGCTCCATAGCTTTTGAGGAGGACACCATCCTCTTCTACCAATTCATCGAGAATTTCCTCGACGACCGGGACGCAGCCCGCCAGATGCAAACAATCATCGCCGAAGAACGCAAACATGTGCAGCACCTCGAACTGTTAGAGAAAACACCGCAGGCGTCGAAAAAACATCCCCTCGCCGCACTCGCCCTCGCCGTCTGCCTGCTGGTTCTCACACTCACTCCGGCTTTTTCCGGAGAGGACCATGCGTCGGCAGTGAAAGGCCAGACCGTTTACGTTCCGGCATACTCGCATATTTATCATGGCAACCGGGAGTCAGCTCTGCTGCTGACGATTACCATCAGCATACGTAATATCTCGCCTACCCGCTCAATGACCGTCACCGCCGTCGATTACTATGACACCCAGGGCGCTGTCGTTAAAAAATTCATTGCCGCACCCTTGGTTCTCGGGCCTCTTGGGTCGGAGCGTTTTGTCGTCCCGCAAAATGACGAAGCCGGAGGCTCGGGGGCAAATTTCATCGTTAAGTGGCATTCGGCGGAAGCGCTCAGCCCGCCGATCATTGAAACGATAATGATCGGCACCCAGAACCAGCTCGGCGTTTCCTTTACCTCCAGAGGGCAGGCGATAAGCAAATAAGGGCTCTTGCCGATTTTTTTTATCTAACCCCGGCAAACGGGATAAGTACCTTAACGAAATTCGTAAATAAAAAACAAGCAACGAATTTCTAAGGTACTGAAGACATCAGCCAATTCCAACATGAGGAAACCATGACCAATCAGGACTTCATCAAGCAATTGCCGGGAGATACCACTGCCTGTCACTATTTTGCCATCAAAGAACTGGCTCAGGCGGGCATGGGAACCATAGACCGACTCCCCTATTCGATTCGCATCCTGGTTGAAAACTTGCTGCGGAAATTTGACGGCCGGATTGTCACGGAAAAGGACCTCCGTGCTATTACCGGTTGGGAGAAAAGCTATGCTGCGCCGGTCGAGATTCCTTTTCATCCGGCACGGGTGCTGATGCAGGACTTTACCGGGGTACCGGCGGTAGTCGATCTGGCGGTGATGCGCGACGCGGTCAAAAACCTAGGCGGCGACCCGGCCAGGGTTAACCCAAGAGTACCGGTCGAGCTGGTTGCCGACCATTCGGTGCAAATCGATTTTTCCGGCACCAGCAAGAGTCTCACCGATAATGTCGCAAAAGAATACGAACGTAACAGCGAGCGCTACACCTTGCTCAAATGGGCGCAGAAAAGCTTTAATAATTTTCGCGTGGTGCCGCCGAACTCGGGAATCTGTCATCAGGTCAACCTCGAACATCTCGGCCGGGTGACCATAACCGAGACGCTGGGCGAACACACCTTTGCCTATCCCGACACCCTGGTCGGCCTTGACTCCCACACCCCGATGATCAACGGCATCGGCGTTCTTGGCTGGGGCGTCGGCGGTATTGAAGCCGAGGCGGTCATGCTCGGCCAACCCTACTATATGTCGATCCCTGAGGTTATCGGCGTGCGGCTTACCGGCCGGTTGCCGCTTGGCGTTACCGCCACCGATCTGGTCTTGACCCTTACCGAACTCCTGCGCAAACAAAAAGTAGTGGAAAAATTCGTTGAATATTTCGGCCCCGGCATGCAGCACCTGTCGATTCCCGACCGCGCCACCATCGCCAATATGACCCCGGAATACGGCGCCACCCTCGGTTTCTTCCCCATTGACGACAAGACCATCGACTATCTGAAGATGACCGGTCGCGATAAACAGGCGGCCATAACTGAGGAATACACCAAGGCCAACGGCCTGTTCTATACCGGTATCGACACCTGCGAATACACCACCGTCATAAACTTCGACCTGTCAACCGTCGAACCGTGTCTGGCCGGACCGGCACGGCCCCAGGACCGCGTCCCTCTTTCCGCCATGCGCTCGACCTTCGGGAAAATTCTCGGCTGCAACTTCCAGCGCAGCGACTGTCCGGTTGCCGACTCGACCTTCACCCACGAATCCGGCAGCGAGGCAAGCCTTGACGCAGTCTGCCGCATCAAGGACAAAAACGATATCACCACCGCCATCAACGGCACTCCGGTAAGCATCGGCGACGGCAGCGTCGTCATCGCCGCTATCACCTCCTGCACCAACACCTCGAACCCGCATGTCCTTATTGGTGCCGGGCTCATGGCACGGGCCGCCGTCAAGCGCGGTCTGAAGGTGCCCGCCTATGTCAAGACCTCCTTTGCCCCGGGTTCAAGAGTCGTCAGCAAGTATCTTGAGGACTGCGGCCTGCTCCCCTATTTCGAGGCCCTTGGTTTTCATATCGCCGCCTTTGGCTGCACAACCTGCATCGGCAATAGCGGTCCACTCAATGCCGAGATTGAAAAGGCCATCAAGGACCACGATCTGAATGTTGCCGCGGTACTTTCCGGCAACCGAAACTTTGAGGCTCGCATCCATCAGACCATCAAGAGTAACTTCCTGGCCTCGCCGATGCTGGTCCTGGCCTTTGCCCTGGCCGGCCGGGTGGATATCGATCTCAGCGTAAGCCCCCTGGCGAGCGACCCGAACGGCCAGCCGGTATATCTGCAGGATCTTTGGCCGAACCAGGAAGAGATCGCCACCCTGGCGCGTCAACACGTCACCAAAGAGGCCTTCAGCCAGGCCTATTCGCAGATTTTTGACGGCGACGCCTTCTGGCAGGGCTTAACAGTTGCCGAGAGCTCAACCTACCTGTGGGATGACAAGTCCACCTATATTAAAAAACCGCCCTATTTCGAGCAGTTTACCGGCGAGCCGGCTCCTCTTACTGACATTAAAGCGGCCAGGGCCTTTCTTCTCCTAGGCGACAGTGTCACCACCGACCATATCTCTCCAGCCGGGGCCATTGCCAAGGATTATCCGGCCGGGCAATACCTGATGGACCAGGGCGTTGATCCCGACCATTTTAATTCCTACGGCTCGCGGCGCGGCAACCATGAGGTCATGATGCGCGGCACCTTCGGCAATATCCGCATCAAAAACCGTATGGTTGCCGGAAAAGAGGGGGCCTACACCATCAAGTATCCTGAACTGCGGGAGATGTACAATTACGACGCGGCCATGGCCTATCTGGCGGAAGGAATTCCCCTGATAATTCTCGCCGGCAAGGAATACGGCAGCGGCTCCTCCCGCGACTGGGCGGCAAAAGGCACCAATTTGCTCGGAGTGCGGGCGGTTATCGCCGAATCTTTTGAGCGTATCCACCGCAACAATCTGGTCGGCATGGGGGCCTTGCCGTTGATTTTTAAAGACGGTGAGAACGCCGGAATCCTTGGACTTGACGGCACGGAAACCTACTCGCTCCTTGGGCTCCAAGACATCAGCCCGCGCAAGGAGCTCATCGTCCAAGCCCTTAGAACCGACGGAAGCACCATTGCCTTCACAGTCATCGCCCGCCTCGACACGGAGATTGATGTCCTCTACTTCCGGCATGGCGGCATCCTCCCCTATGTCCTGCGCCAAATGATGAAGGAATAAACACCCATGGAAAATCGGCAACTGACCGACCTCCTCCACACTTTTGCAAAAGAGAAATGCCGGCCGGATCATTCATCATACACAAGCCTGCTCCTGGCCGATGCATATGCAATCGCCGAAGAGACCGGCCTGTCCCTCAGGCAAGTGGAGTGTGCCGCCCTCTCTGAGGAAATTCTCCCCGAGCGCTACAGCCGCAACCAGAAATCCCTGTCCTGCGCCGACCAGCTGCGGCTGCTGCAATCGCATGTGGCAATCATCGGCCTGGGCGGGCTGGGGGGAGCAGTGACCGAAATTCTCGCCCGTCTCGGGGTAGGTGGCTTGACCCTCGTCGATGGCGACGTTTTTGATGAGAGCAACCTCAACCGCCAGCTGCTGAGCAGTCCGGCACGAATTGGCGCAAAGAAGTCCCTTGTCGCTGGGGCGCGCGTATTGGAGATCAATCCGGCTGTCGAGGCCCGAACCATTGCTGAATTCTTCACCGCTGCCAATGGGGCAGCGCTTCTTACCGGTGTCCAGCTGGCGGTCGACTGCCTGGACAACATCCCAGCCCGGTTTATGCTGGAAGATGCTTGCCGCAAAGCAGGCATTCCCATGGTCTCCGCAGCCATTGCCGGTGCAAGCGGACAGGCGACGGCTATCTTCCCCTCCGACCCCGGCCTGAAACTGATCTATGGCGCACCGGAAAAGGCCCCACAAAAAGGCCTTGAAGCATCCCTTGGCACCCTGCCCTTTGCCGCTCTCTATATGGCCGCCGTTGAATGTGCCGAAGTCACCACCCTTCTCCTCGGCAGGCCGCCGGAACTTCGGAACCGGTTGTTCCTGGCGGAGGTCGACGACCATACCTCGGAGCTTGTAGATCTTTACGGCTAAGGCGAGAGCGTTAAAAAATGGGAGCCGACTTAGTGCGCCAGAAGCCCATGGACCAGGTTGCTCTATTTTCAAACTCCTCCCCCAGCAGTTCTCAAAAGGCCCCACCCGCTAACTCTTTGGTGCTCGAACAGCGCCTGCAGACATCCCGACAAAACTCCACTAAAATTTTAAGTGTCAATGATTTTATAATATATTTTCTAATATGTTTTATAAAATATTTGACTTTGGCCGTCGTTGCATGCTATATTTCATGTAAATCGACCACGGAACAAGCGTTTGATAAAGACGACCCCTCATTGGAGATTTTTCATGGAGTATATCAAAAAGGCTCAACTCAACTGTGAAACAGCGAGTGAGCAAAAACGCGTTATTGTTCAAGGCCTGCTCAAAGACATCAAAGATCGCGGTGAAACTGCAGTCTATGAAATGGCAAAAAAATTTGATGGCTGGGAAGGTGACTTCATTCTCTCCCACGAGCAGCGAAAACAAATCATTGACCAGGTGCCTGAACACGTCAAAGCCGATATCCGCTTTGCCTATGAACAGGTAAAAGGGTTTGCCCAAGCACAGCGGGAAAGCATTCGGGAGTTTGAAGTGGAATCGCTCCCCGGTGTCAGGCTTGGTCAGAAAGTCATTCCCATGGTCGTCGCAGGTTGTTATGTGCCTGGCGGCAGATTCGCCCACGCCTGTTCGGCAATTATGAGCATAGCAACCGCCAAGGCGGCAGGTGTAAAAACTGTCATCGGTTGTTCGCCACCTCGCGGAAAAAGTATTGCACCGGCTGTTGTGTATGCCATGGATATTGCTGGGTGTGATATCATCCTGCAGATGGGTGGCGTCCAGGCTATTGCCACCATGGCCTTTGGACTATTTACCGGAACCCCTGCCAATATTATTGTCGGACCGGGAAATGCTTACGTTGCGGAAGCAAAGGCAATTCTTCTCGGCACCGGCCAATGCGCCATTGATGTCTTCGCCGGACCCACCGAATCATCCATCATTGCCGACCAGACAGCAGACCCGATGACGATTGCCATTGACCTAGTGTCACAGGCTGAGCACGGTCTCGACTCACCGGTCTGGCTGCACACCGATAGCCGCGAAGTGGCTCTCAGGGTCAGCGACTTGGTGCCGAAAATTATTGCCGACATGCCCGATCCCGAAGTTCCAGGCACCTCCTGGCGTGACTATGGAGAGATCATTCTCTGCGAGACCCGCGATGAGCTGGTGCGAGTCAGCGACCTTTACGCCCCGGAACATGTGCAGGTTATTGCCGAAGACCTCGAATGGTGGTGCGACAACCTCACCAACTACGGCTCACTTTTTCTTGGGGAAGGGAGTACTGTCCCTCAAGGCGATAAGTGCTCGGGCACGAACCATATCTTACCGACAAAAAAGGCCGGCATCATTTCCGGTGGCTTAAATGTCCATAAGTTTTTGAAGATAACCACATACCAGGAAATCAGTCCTGCGGCGAACAAAGTAATAAGCGCGGCTGCATCGCGTCTGTCTCGTGTTGAGGGCATGGAGGGACATGCCAGGGCATGCGATTGGCGACTCCGCAAGTATTTTCCAAACGAACACTGGGATTTCAAGGTGTACGACCAGAAAAAATACTGATCAACTTTTCCGGTCTTCCTGTTGAACACCAACAGTATTAAGAGGGTAAGCGGACTATGAATTCAAAAAACTGTAAACACACCGTTTTTACAAAAGAGTTCACCAAACAGGAACCTATCCCGGAAGCCGGCATTTTAAAAGCGGTCGAGCTGCTGCGAAGCGGAAGACTGCATCGTTATAATACCGCACCAGGTGAACTTTCCGAGGTTGCACTTCTTGAAAAAGAATATGCTGAGTATGTTGGCACCAGGTACTGTGCCGCCCTCAGCTCTTGCGGCAGTTCGATATATGTGGCCCTAAAGAGTGCAGGGGTGCAGCCGGGAGACAAGGTCCTTTGCAATGCCTTCACCCTGGCCCCAGTTCCTGGTGCAATCGACAATGCCGGTGCCGAAGTAGTCCTCGTTGAAATCAAGCAGGACTACACTATTGATCTACTAGACCTCGAAGAAAAGATCGCGCAAACCGGTGCAAAATATTTCCTCATCTCGCACATGCGTGGCCATATCGCCGACATGGATGCTGTCGAAATGATCTGCAAAGCACACTCAGTATGCCTCATTGAAGACTGTGCCCACACCATGGGTGGCCGCTGGGGGAAGCGTTACACCGGAACCTTCGGCAAGATCGGCTGTTTCAGCACCCAGACCTACAAACACATGAACTCTGGAGAAGGCGGATTGCTTGTTACCGACGATGAGGATGTTATAGCCAAAGCCATCCTCTACTCGGGTTCGTATATGCTGTATGAAAACCACCTTTCTCGCCCGGCTCTTGAAATCTTTGATAGACATAAATTCCTGATCCCCAACTTTAGCCTGCGCATGTCCAACCTGCAAGCCGCCCTTCTCAGACCGCAACTGGCTATGTTGGAAGACAATTGCCGGCGATGGAACGAGAGATACCAGACCCTGGAGCGCGCCCTCAGCAACATCCCCCACCTGATCGTTCCGAAAAGACCTGAAAAGGAACACTATGTCGGCAGCTCCTTCCAATTTGCTCTGTCGGGCCTCGACCGGTCGCAGGCGCAGGACTTTATTGCCGAGTGCGGAAAGAGAGGCGTCGAGATCAAATGGTTTGGCGGGAAAGAGCCCAAGGGATTTACCAGTATTTTCAAACACTGGCAGTATATTCAACAGGGACAGAGACTTCCGGAAACGGAAAAAATCCTCGACTGTCTCTGCGACTTCAGGGTGCCCCTGACGTTTACATTGGAAGACTGCCTGACAATGGCGACGGTCATTAAAGAAGTCATGGTAGAGTTGTACTAAAGCGGGCTTACGCCCGCAACCCAAGGGCTGGATCCCCTCCCACAGCAGAGGGATAAGTACCTTGAGACAGATTGATTTCTTGAAAAAATACAAGAAACCAAACTGTAAGGTACTAAGAGACTGATCTTCGAAATACAGAGAGTCGATTATGAATTCACAAAACGGGCAAGCCGAATACAGTATAGTTGTTGAGAATCTCACCAAATCCTTCGACCAATTGGTGGTCTTAAACGACGTCAACTTCAAGGTCAAACAGGGTGAATTTCTCAGCATAGTCGGCCCGACGGGTTGCGGTAAGACGACCTTTATGAACACCCTCGCCAAACTTACGCCAGCCACATCGGGAAGTATTCGCATCCATGGCGAGGAAGCCGACCCCCGTAAACATAATCTTGCCTATGTCTTCCAGGAACCGACCAGCCTTCCCTGGCTTACCGTCCGAGACAATGTCGCCTACGGCATGAAAGTAAAAAAAATCCCAACCGCTGAACTCAACAGGCGGCTTGAAGAAATTCTTGAACTCGTAGGACTTGCCGACTGCGCCCATCTTTATCCAAATCAGATTTCCGCGAGCATGGAACAGCGCCTTGCCGTGGCCCGTGCCTTTGCAACCCAACCTGATTTGCTGCTCATGGATGAACCTTATGGCCAACTGGATGTCAAGCTGCGCTATTACCTGGAAGACGAATTGATCCGTCTTTGGCAAAAACTCAAAATTACCGTTATTTTTGTCACACATAATATCGAAGAAGCTGTGTATTTGGCCGACCGTATTCTGATTCTGAGCAATAAGCCTACCTCGATCAAAGGCGATATCGAAGTGGATTTACCCCGTCCCAGGGACTACCTGGACCCAGGATTTATCGCCATCAGAAAAACAGTCACGGACATGATCAAGTGGTGGTAGTTGAAAACCTCCGATAGCCCGCAATGGGATGCCGGGGGATATCATAGCAAGTGTAGAGGATGGATTGCTTAAACCCCAAAAGGAAAGGAGTGGAATTATGAGAAAACTGACTAGCCTTGGAAAGATCGCCCTGGCCGCATTCGCCCTCGTTGCTGGCGTTTGCCAAACGGCTTCGGCCGAACAGAAGATGGTTGACATGAAGACCTGCTGGCAACCCGAGCATTCGACATTTATCATGTGGAATGCCAAGGAGAAAGGATGGGATAAGCAAGCAGGCCTTAACACCGAGTTTGTTTATTTCGATTCCGGGATGGCGCAGATGGAAGCCCTGCCGGCCAAACAATGGGTCGTCGGAGGAACGGGTAGCGTCCCCATGCTGGTCGGTGCCATGCGCTACGGCGCTTACCTCATCGCAATTGCCAATGACGATTCAACCTCAAACGCCGTCATGGTTCGACCCAATAGCCCCATTTTGAAGACCAAGGGAACGGCAGCCGGATTTCCGGAAACCTTCGGAACCGCCGATGAAGTACGCGGCAAGACCGTCCTGGTCACCACTGTTTCTTCCGGTCACTACGCCCTCTCGACCTGGCTCAAGCGCCTCGGTTTGAAAGACAAGGACGTTGTTATCAAAAACATGGATCAAGGTCAAATGTTGGCGGCCTTTGAGTCAGGAATAGGCGACATCGCCGTGTTGTGGGCTCCGTCCATGTTCACCGGCATATCAAAGGGTTGGAAAGTGGTCAACCGTGATTCCCAGAAAGGTGCGAACATGACCAACGTTATCGTCGCTGACAAAAAATTTGCCGACGAAAACCCGGAACAGGTTGCAAAATTCCTGCGCGTCTATATGCAGGGCATCGATTACATGAAGGCCGAAAATGTTAAGCTTGCACCGGACTTCGTCAAGTTTCTCAACAACTGGGCCGGTGTTAAGATCTCCCAGGATGATGCGGTATCCGACATCAAAGAACACACTGTTTATGATCTCAAAGAGCAGTTAAAATTCTTTGATGCAAGCAAAGGACCTTCAGAAGTTGAGAAATGGATGGCAGGAATGGCAGACTTCTTCGTCGAGCAGGGCAAATTCAAGAAAGAAGAAATGGATAAGACCATGAAGAGTGGTTTTGTCACCGACAAGTTCCTCAAAATGGCCGCCGAGATGAAATAGGATCGGCTAGGTGTTTGGAATCATCCCCGGTTCGGAACTCCGAACCGGGGATGAAAAAGGTGTAACCCGCCAACAATGCGAGGTTCCAATGACTGCCAAAGAGCAAAATAAAACGCTGTTATTAAAATACTTGCCCTACCTCAGTCCCATTGTTTTCTTCGTGGCATGGCAGGTGATTGTCGATGCTGGTATTGTCCCCCGAGATCTTCTGGCCAGCCCCACACAGATTATTAAACTGTTTTTCATTAAACTGGCCGAAACCAACCCTGATGGAGCACTCCTGACTACCCATTTGTGGGTAAGTCTTCAGGAAGCCCTCTACGGATATGTTCTTGCCCTTGCCATCGGTGTCCCACTTGGTCTTCTCATGGGCTGGTTTTACTCGATTGAAGGGCTCGCCCGCCCGCTGTTTGAGATGATCCGGCCGATTCCTGCGGTTGCCTGGATTCCGTTGACGATTTTTTGGTTCGGTATCGGCATGTCGGGAAAGGTGTACATCATTTGGCTCTCGGGAATTGTTCCTTGTGTCATCAACTCCTTTGTCGGGGTCCGTCTGACTAACCCGACCTTGATCCAGATGGCCAGAACCTACGGAGCAACACGGTGGCAGATCTTTGTGCAGATCTGTATTCCCTCGGCATTGCCGATGGTCTTTAGTGCCCTGCAAATGGCCCTTGCCGCATGTTGGACAACCCTTGTAGCAGCGGAACTCATTGCCGCAGACACCGGCCTCGGCTTTCTTATAACCATGGGGCGGCGGCTGGCTATGCCGGATATGGTATTGCTCGGAATGCTCATGGTCGGCCTTACCGGATTTTTGGTCGGCCTGGTGATTGATTATGTCGAGAAACGATTGCTCGCCGGCATACGGAGGTAGGAATGGTAAATACAAACTCATTACCCGCAGCTGCTGCCGCCTGCAGTCAACAAAGTAAGCTGCCTGGAATATTCAGGAAGATTTGCCAAAGCCAATACACCCTCTATTTGCTGTCAATAATTTTATGCATCGGCGCATGGCATCTGGGGGCCATCTATAAGATTTTGGGATCATTCCTTCCTACTCCTCTTGAGGTAGTGCGAGAGTTCTTGGTCCTTTCCACCGATACACTCGCCGGCAAGACACTCCTCTGGCATTTATGGTCGAGTATTCATCGCGTCCTCATCGGCTGGGCTCTCGCCGTCGTCATCGCTGTGCCTCTCGGAGTGTTCATGGCTCTGAACGATTACGTACGGGCCATTGTCAAACCGGTTTTCGATCTGCTCAAGCCGATGCCCCCCATTTCATGGATATCTCTCGCCATTCTTTGGTTCGGCATGGGCGAGGAATCGAAGGTGTTCATCATTGCCATCGGCAGCTTTGTGCCATGTATACTCAACTCATACAACGGGATTCGCCTGGTCGATCCGGCGCTCTACGACGCTGCCCGTATGCTCGGTGCCAACCGGCGACAAGAAATCCTCGAGGTTTCATTTTTCGGCTCGTCTCCGGCAATATTTGCCGGATTGCAAATTTCATTGAGTATTGCCTGGTCCTGCGTTCTTGCGGCCGAGCTTGTCGGCTCCAGATCCGGCATGGGCTTCATCATCATCATGGGCATGAATCAGCTCAACCCGGCCATGATCATTGCGGGTATGATTGTCATTGCCATCACCGCCTGGCTAATCAGCGTAGCCATGGGGCGACTGGAAAGGTTTATTTGCCCATGGAAACGGGAGATTCCACTGTGACACAAAATACATTAAAAATATCGTGCCAAAACGTCTGTAAGACCTTTGTTCAAAAGGAAACACAGCAGGTCCACGTCCTTGAAAACATTGATCTGGACGTAGAGGAAAACGAACTGCTGGTTCTTCTCGGACCAGGGCAATCAGGAAAATCTACCTTGCTCAGGATCATTGCCGGACTTGAAGAACCCAGCGTCGGCCAAGTGCTTCTTAACGGCAAGAAAGTGACTCAACCGGGCCCGGATCGCAGCATGGTTTTTCAAACATACAGCCTTTTTCCCTGGCGAACTGTCCGCGGTAATGTGGAAATGGGGTTGAAATGGAAAGGCGTGCCGAAGCAGGAACGGCGAGAAATCGGGCAGAAATATATAGATCTGGTTGGCTTGACAGGTTATGAAAAATCCTTCCCCCACCAATTAAGTGGCGGAATGAAACAGCGGGTCGGCATCGCCAGGGCCTATGCCAACAATCCTGAGGTGTTACTGCTTGATGAGCCCTTCGGGCAATTGGATGCCCAGACCAGATACCTCATGGAACAGGAGATTGTTCGCATCTGGCAGCAGGAAAAAAAGACCGTTCTGTTCGTCACCAATAATATTGACGAGGCCATTTACATCGGTGACCGGATCGTGGTCATGGAAGGAAAGCTGCCGGGACGTTTGCATTCCTCCTACCTGATTGATTTGCCGAGACCCAGAGACCATGCCGATATTGCATTTTTGGAGCTACGCCGGGAAATTACCAGTTCGACGGAACTGACCTTATAGAAAAATAAATCTTATAAAATGGAGTTGTTACATGGCATTACAAGCTGTTTCCACAGATCAAGCCCCGGCAGCAATTGGGCCTTACTCACAAGCAATCATCACTGGTGATCTGTTGTTCACCTCCGGCCAGTTGCCCATTGATCCCCGCACAGGACAACTCCTGACCGGCTCGATTGAGGATCAGGCCCACATGGTCTTTAAAAAC
Source organism: Deltaproteobacteria bacterium (assembly GCA_031441605.1). Classification (GTDB taxonomy): domain Bacteria; phylum Desulfobacterota; class Desulfobulbia; order Desulfobulbales; family Desulfocapsaceae; genus Desulforhopalus_A. The sequence goes on along the minus strand of JANNQF010000011.1, from coordinate 89,707 downwards.
CTTGCGGCTATCGCCCTGGCCGCCGGAACGACCCTCAAGAAAACCATAAAAACCACGGTTTTTTTAGCCGACATCAAGGACTTTAAAGCAGTAAACAGTATCTATTCGGAGTATTTTTCTCAACCCTATCCGGCCAGAAGTGCTTTTCAGGTCGCCGCCCTGCCCTTAGGGGCCAATTTGGAAGTCGAAGCGATTATCCAATTGTAAGTATGATCCCGCTGAGGATTCATAGTTGATTGTATTATAGTCCTACAACAGAATTTCTGTCATATCATAACAAAGGAGACATAGATGAACTTTACAAAATTCCCACGACGCGGCTATCTTCAAGGTGCTACCCCTCTCGAACCGATGCTCAAACTGAGCGCAGTTCTTGGTTCAGGAGTCAATCTTTTCATCAAGCGGGATGATCTTCTTCCCGGTGCAGCAGGCGGCAACAAAACCCGCAAACTTGATTTCTGTATCGCCGACGCCCTGCAGAAAGGGGCGGACACCATCATAACCTGTGGCGCCATACAGTCCAACCATTGTCGACTCACCGCCTCCTGGTCTGCCAAAGAAGGTCTCGATTGTCACCTGGTTCTTGAGGAGCGTGTCAAAGGTTCCTATAAACCTGAGGGCAGCGGCAATAACTTTCTTTTTGAGCTCCTCGGAGTAAAAACCAAGCGCGTTGTTGCCGGCGGTTCCGATATGATGGCTGAAATGGAAAAAGTTGCCGGCGAGCTGAAAGCGGCCGGCAAGAAGCCTTACATAATCCCAGGCGGCGCGTCCAATCCGATCGGCGCACTGGGGTATGCGGCCTGCGCGGAAGAACTGATGAACCAACTCAACACCATGCATCTGAAGATTGACCATATCGTCGTCCCGTCAGGGTCAGCAGGGACTCATGCCGGTATGGTTGCCGGTTTGGTCGGCACCAATGCCAATATTCCGGTTTCGGGTATGAATGTCTCCCGTCCTAAGGATGTCCAGGAGGGAATCGTCCATGGCCTTACCGAAAAGACTGCTGAGCTCCTTGGCATTCGCGGTGGCATAGCCCGTAAGGATATCGTGTGCTATGGCGATTATGTAGGCCCAGGCTATTCTTTGCCAACGGATTCAATGGTCGAGGCGGTCAAACTGTTTGCCTCCGAGGAAGCTATTCTCCTTGATCCCGTTTACTCCGGAAAAGCCGCCGCGGGTCTGATTGACCTGGTTCGTAAAGGCGTCTTCACCAAAGGGCAAAATGTTGTATTCCTCCACACCGGGGGGTCTCCCGCTCTTTATGCCTACCTCGATGCTTTCCGAAAATAAGTCTGATATCAACAATGGTGGTGGTTGCTGCCATTGATTTGCATCTCATTGAGGGGTGGCAATAATGTCACCCCTCAAATTATCATTTCCTCAAGTGAGTCAGGACAAAGGCCATGGATAATTCGTCAAAAATACAGCCAGCAGAGAAGGTTGTTGGCATTATCGGGGGGATGGGGCCTGAAGCGACTGTTGATTTGATGCAACGAATCATAGCCAATACTGTTGCCCTTGATGATATCGACCATATTCGCTGCATCGTCGATAACAATCCGAAGATTCCGTCACGTATAAAAGCGATTCTCGGTGAAGGTGCTGAGAATCCTGGGCCTTGTATGGCTGATATGGCCCGCCGGCTTGAACAATATGGCGCTGACTTCCTTGTAATCCCCTGCAACACCGCTCACTATTATTACAAGTATGTCGCTGAGGCTGTGTCCATTCCGGTTGTCCATCTCATCGATTTAGTCGTTCATACGCTCCTGACAGAAAACCCCCATCTTCGGGAAATTGGCGTTCTGGGTTCCACGACAATCGTCAAAACAGGTCTTTATGCCACCAGGTTTCAAGCGCGTGGCGTGAAGGTGGTCTATCCGGAAGGGCAACTGCAGGATAAACTGTTTGCCCTTATCCGCATGGTAAAATCAGGTCAAACCGGAGGTGAGGCAAGTGAACAGCTGGTCGCTATCTGTCATAGTCTTGCCATAAAAGGCATTGATCTTTGCATCCTTGGCTGCACTGAACTCGGCGTGATAAAGGCCGACTTGCCTATTCGAAGCATTGACGCCGCCGAGCTGCTGGCAAAAGAGATCGTTGCGATCGTCAAACATGGCAAGAATCCTTTTACCGCCATAGATCCCATGTAAGATTGGAATCTTCGTTGCACATTTTTTAGACGAAGTGTAAAATCTTTCTCCTCATACGGAAAATACCTGCGCTACTATCAAGCGACTTTAAAGCATTGAATACATGGCAGCCTTGTTCACTACCTCCGTTTTATTCAGTTATGGGTCCGCTCAAATTTTGGACTATTTTAATGACAATCACAAATTGCGCGTTTGACAAGAGAGCAAGAACGTGGAAAACAACACCAATTCGATGAAATCGTTAATTGCTTACGGGAGAATTCGCGACATGATTCTGGTTGGCGAAAAACTGCCCGGAACCAGATTAGTTCTGACGGAACTTGAAAGTGAGCTGGGCATCGGAAGAGGCCCAATCCGCGAAGCTCTCATGCGACTTGATCGTTCGGGCCTTGTGAAGAACATCCCCTACAAGGGAGCGGTTGTTGCCAACCCCCCTTCGCAAAAAGAAGTTGTTATCCTTTTCAACATCCGGATTGAGCTTGAGGCCGAATTGACCATTGAAGCAATGGAGCACCTCAATGATCAACAGTTCGCAGAGCTTGAGGAGTTGCACCACGAAATGGAGCGCTTGGATGCTAATTTCTACAATCTTGATCGTAAGTTTCATCGTGTCATCTACGAAGCCTCTAAACTCACCCATCTCTGCGCAATTGTCGATAAACTGATAGTCTCCGTCGAGACCTTCCTTACGCTGTATAACCAAGAGCAGGGTGATTGTAATAAATTCATTCAAGAGCATAGAGAAATACTCGCGGCCCTTAAAGATAAAGACGTCGAACGGGTACGCTTAGCCATGACGAACAACATTCGCAGCGGCCTCGAAGTTGTCCAGCGCTCCTTCTCTCGTCTGATAAGGAGATAAGAACAACAAATAATCGCTGCAGCGTCTTCTCCCTTGGCAGAGGTGACATCCAGCGGCAACCCCGGCCTGAAATTGATTTATGGTTTGCCGGAAAAGGCCCCACCAAAAGGCATCGAAGCCTCCCCCGGCACCCTGCCCTTTGCCGCTCTCTATATGGCCGCCGTTGAATGTGCCGAAGTAACCACCCTTCTCCTCGGCAGGCCGCCGGAGCTGAGAAACCGGCTCTTTCTCGCGGAGATCAGCGATCATACCTCGGAATTATTAGATCTCGCCAGCCAGGATGAAAACAATGACTGAGTCAGAAAAAACAACACGAAAACAAAGAATTGACGAAAAGCTCAAGTCTTCACTCCTGAAGTGGATCATTATCCATAATGATCAAGTAACTGATACGGCATCACTGATTTTTCATGCTGTGGAAGAATACCCAACAGCTACCGGGCCGGCTGATTATGCCCTCTTTGTCGATGGCAAATTATTAGCAATTATTGAAGCAAAGAAAATTGCCCTTGGCGCTGAGAATGTGTTGGAGCAGGCAAAAAGATATTCCCGAGGGGTAGCCAATACCATCGGGCAGTGGCGCGAGTATAAGGTGCCCTTCCTTTATTCTACCAACGGGGAGCTGATATTTCATCTTGATGTAAGGAAAAAGGACAACAGCTCCTATCAGCTGGTTGATTTTCATTCACCGCAGGCATTGCTGGACAGATTTCATAGAAATACCTCCGCGGCCGAAGAGTGGTTAAAAACCAGACAAGTCAGTGAGATTACCCGCCTGCGACCCTATCAACGAAATGCTATTGAAGCTCTTGAGCAAGGGATCTGTGCCGGCAAGATGCGAATGCTCCTGGCAATGGCGACCGGGACCGGCAAAACATTTACCCTTGTTTCTTCGATGTATCGGCTACTGAAGTCCGGCTATGCCAAGAGAATACTTTTTCTTGTCGATAGACGGGTGTTGGCCGCACAAACCGTCTCGGCTATTTCCGCCTTTGAAACGCCGGAAGGTTTAAAGCTCGATCGCGATTATGAAGTGTACAGCCAGAAATTTAAGCGGGAAGATTTGGATGATACTGCCAACTTTGACCCACAGGTTCTTCCCGAAGAATATCTCACCAATCCGCAAGAAAAACATTCCTTTATCTACGTATCAACCATTCAGCGGATGGCCATAAATCTGCTGGGCAATGAGGCTGCCGGCGATTTTGAATACGATGTCGATGCGCATAAACTGGATATTCCCATCAACGCCTTTGATGTCATCATTGCCGATGAATGTCACCGTGGCTATTCGGCCAAGGAAACCGGCAAGTGGAAATATGTACTCGACTATTTTGACGCTGTGAAAATCGGCCTCACCGCCACGCCGGCCACGCATACCCTGGCCATGTTCAAACATAAGGTCTTCACCTACAGCACGGAACAGGCCATACTCGACGGCTATCTCGTTGATTATGATGCAATAAAAATCAAATCAGGGATACATGTCAACGGCGCCTTTCTCAAAGAGGGGGAGCTTGTCGGGGCGATTGATATGGCCACGGGTGCTGAAAAACTTGATGAGCTTGAAGATGAGCGCGAATTTGCCGCAAGCGAGATAGAGACGAAAATCACCGCACCGGACAGTACCAGAAAAATCCTTACTGCTATCAAAAAGTACACCGATAGGCATGAAGAACAGTATAACCGCTTCCCGAAAATGCTCATCTTTGCGGTCAATGATCTGCCGCATGTTTCTCATGCCGATGAAGTTGTCCGTACCTGTAAAGAAATCTATGGCAGGGGTGATGATTTTGCCCTGAAAATCACCGGAAGCCCGACGGTTGACCGGCCTCTGCAGAAGATCCGGCAATTCAGAAACCGGCCCGAACCGAAAATTGTCGTGACCGTCGATATGCTCACTACCGGAGTGGATATTCCCGCCATTGAAACGGTTGTTTTTATGCGCATGGTCAAGTCGCGTATCCTCTGGGTGCAGATGCTCGGGCGTGGGACACGGCTTTGTCCGGAAATCAACAAGGAAAAGTTTACCATTTTTGACTGCTTTGATGGCTCACTGATCGAGTATTTCAAAAACGCCACCGATTTCAATGTCACCCTCCAGTCATCAACTGTCCCCCTTGCCGAAATCATCGAGAGCATCTATGACAACCGCGACCGGCAATACAACATAAAACGGTTGATCAAACGACTGCGGCGCATTGAAAAGAACATGGGTGGCGAGGCGCGGCAACTCTTTGCCAAGTACATCGCCGATGGCGACATCAAGGCCTATACCGACAAACTGCAAGAAAATATCGAGACAAAGTTTACCGAGACTCTGCAGCTCCTGCGGAACAAGGACTTTCAGAACCTATTGGAAAACTACCCCCGCCCGCAAAAGGTGTTTTTTCGAGGCTATGATATTGTTGATACCGTCGAAGATGCAGTCATGTTCCGGGTTGGCAGTGAGTACCAGAAACCCGAGGATTACCTCAAACTCTTTGAACACTTTGTTAAAGATAACCCTGAGCAGATCGAAGCCATAAAGATATTGCTGGCACGGCCAAAGAAATGGAACACCGAGGCCCTCGAAGATTTACGGGCAAAACTACATAAAAACGATTTCTCCGAAAAAGACTTACAGCGCGGCCACGAATTGGTTTATAAGAAACCCCTGGCCGACATCATCTCGATGATCCAACATGCCGGAAACTCTATGCTGCCCATTCTCACCGCCCGGGAGAGGGTTGCCTATGCTGTTGCCAAAATAACCCAAGGCCATACCTTCAGCGACGAACAGCTTACCTGGCTGGCCTATATCAAAGAGCATCTTGTCGAGAATCTGGCCCTTGCCGAAGAAGATTTTGCCATCATGCCGGTTTTTGAGCGGCACGGCGGTCTAGGTAAGGCCAGGGAAATATTTGGCACGAAATTCGATACGTTGATACAGAAAGTAAATGAAGCCCTTGCCGCCTAGGGAATCTCAAAAAGGAACGCAAAGCAGATGTCTGATGTTGTAAATAAACTCTGGGGCTTTTGCCACACCCTCCGCCACGATGGTATCGACTACGGCGATTATATCGAACAGTTGACCTACCTGATGTTTCTGAAAATGGCCGACGAGAAGGGTATCGATCTGGCGAAGATGGAGTATGAAGAGAATAAAAAGATTGTCAAGATGGACTGTTCCTGGCAGCCTTTTACCGAAAAATCCGGCACCGACCTGCTTGATGCCTTTGCGCAAATCATGCGGGCATTGAGTCGCCAGTCAGGCTTGCTGGGGGATATCTTTACCCAGGCCATGCCCCGCTTTACCAATCCGGTCAATCTGAAAAGAGTCATTAATATGATTGACGAGGAAGACTGGTCGGCCATGGATGTCGACGTCAAAGGCGCGGCCTTTGAGGGGCTTCTGGAAAAATCGGCGGCCGAGGGCAAAAAAGGCGCCGGGCAATACTTTACCCCGCGTCCGCTGATCGGCGCTATTGTCCAGGTCATGCAGCCCGATCCGCGGGCCGCCAAAGAGTATAAGATTTGCGACCCCGCCTGCGGGACTTCCGGCTTTTTAATGGTGGCCTACGAATGGCTTATGGCCCTTACCAAGGGGGCACTGGAGAGAAAAGACGTCCTGCGCATCAAAAAACACACCTATTTCGGCCAGGAGCTGGTGCCCCGCCCGCGTCGGCTGGCACTGATGAACCTTTTTCTCCACGGCCTTGAGCCACAGATTTACCTGGGAGACAGTATTTATGAACCGGATCGTGGCGAGCGCTACGATTGCATTCTCACCAATCCGCCCTTCGGCACCAAAGGGGCCAATCAGGCACCGGTGCGGGATGATTTTACCGTCGCCACCAGCAATAAACAGCTCAATTTTATTCAGCATGTGGTGACTATTCTGAAACCCGGCGGACGGGCGGCCATGGTCTTGCCGGACAACGTGCTTTTTTCCGATGCCGCGGCCGATGTGTTTCAATACCTGATGGAAGATTGCAACGTCCATACGGTTCTGCGTCTGCCAAACGGCACCTTTACCCCCTATAGTCAGGGGGTTAAAGCCAATGTCATTTTCTTCCAGAAGGGCTTGCCCACCGAAAACATCTGGATCTATGATTGCCGCACCAATATTGCCGGTGTTACCAAAAAAGACCGCCCCCTCACCACTGCCATGTTCACCGATTTTACAGAATGTTATGGCAAAGACCCCAACGGCCGATCAAAACGCCGGGATCTGGGGGAAGAGGGCCGCTTTCGCAGATTTACCCTGGCCCAGATTCAACAGCGCAAGTACAACCTCGATCTTACCTGGCTAAAAGACGAAAACCTGGAAGACCCCAATGGACTTCCCGAGCCGCAGGTCCTGGTCGCTGACGCCATTACCGAACTCAATGCCTGTGTTGATGAACTACAACTGATCCTTGATTTGATTGAGGCGGAGGAGGCGGAATGAATGGAGCGCTTCCGAAGGGGTGGGTTATATCAAGATTGGAAAATTGCACAAAAATCCTAGATAATTTTCGAAAGCCCATAAATTCTAAAGAAAGAGCAATACGTATTGAAGGCAAGAATGTTTTAGATTTGTTTCCTTATTATGGTGCAACAGGGAAAGTCGGGTATATCGATGATTTTCTGATAGAAGGGAGATATGTCCTGATTGGAGAAGATGGAGCACCATTTTTAGATTCAAACAAAAACATCGCCTACATTGTTGATGGGAAAATTTGGGTTAACAACCATGCTCATCTACTTGATTCGTTAACAGATAATGTATTTCTGTGTCATTTTTTAAATCAATTCAACTTCACAGGGTATGTAACTGGCACAACAAGATTAAAGCTTACACAAAGTAAACTCAGAGAAATTCCCATTTTACTCCCACCCCTCAACGAACAAAAACGCATTGTCGCCAAACTGGACAAAATCATTCCCCGCATTGATTCGGTGCAAGCACGGCTCGATAGAGTGCCAACAATTATCAAACGCTTCCGCCAGTCGGTGCTTACTGCTGCGGTTACCGGTAAACTGACTGGAAATACAAATGAATATCCCAATGTGGTTTTTGATAATGTGATCATATCGATAAGAGGCGGCACAACCGTCCCTCCCATGAAGGATAAAACAGCATTCCCAGTTTTACGTTCAAGTAGCGTTAGGCAAGGTTTCATTAATTACGAAGATGTTTTTTATTTAACAGCAGAACAATCGACAAAGAAGGCGAACTTCATTCAGAATGGAGATGTATTATTTACGCGGCTAAATGGTAGCGCAGAGTTTGTCGGAAATTGTGCCGTCGTTAATTTTGAGGATAAAGCTATTTACCAGTATCCTGACCGACTATACTGTGCCAAATTGCGAGATAATATCCTTCCTGATTATTGTGAAATTGCGTTCTCAGCTCCAACATTAAGGTTTGAAATAGAAAATAGGGCAAAATCAAGTGCTGGTCATAAAAGAATTTCCATTTCAGATATAAAAGAAATGGTTATCCCTCTCCCCCCCCTAGAAGAACAGCAAGAAATAGTCCGCCAAGTAGACAAACTCTTCGCCCTGGCCGACAAACTGGAGGCCCACTACCAAAAGGCCAAAACCCACGTCGGCAAGCTCTCCCAATCCGTTCTGGCCAAGGCCTTTCGCGGCGAACTGGTGCCGCAGGACCCGAATGACGAACCGGCGGAAAAACTGCTGGCGCGCATTATGAAGGAGAAAAATGAAAAAAGTAAAAGACCTGCCGCAAAACGAACGGCCCCGTGAAAAGCTTCTCGCCAAAGGAGCCGGGTTTCTCTCCGACCAGGAATTGCTTGCCATTATCCTTGGCAAAGGCACGCAAAAGGACGATGTTCTGTCGCTTGCCAAAAAGATCGTAAAAATCATCGATGAGAAAGGTTTAGAATTTCAAGCACAAGATATCATTGAAGTTGACGGAATTGGCGAGGCCAAAGCCACCGCCCTGTCCGCCGCCTTTGAATTTGTCCGCCGCCGCATAAAACCGGAAGGACTGAAAATCACCTTCCCCGCCGACATCCTCCCCCTCATCCAGCATTACGGCGACCGCAAGCAGGAACATTTCCTTTGTGTCTCGGTCAACGGTGCCAATGAGGTAATGAATGTGCGGGTGATTACCATCGGCCTGGTCAACAAAACCCAGGTTCATCCCCGCGAGGTTTTTGCCGATGTCATCGCCGAAAGGGCCTCCGCCCTTATTGTGGCGCATAACCACCCGAACGGCGAACTACGGCCCAGTGACCAAGACCGGCAGATAACCAAAAGGCTACAAGACGCCGCAGATATCTTAGGATTGAAATTGATGGACCATATAATCTTTAACGCCAAAGGTTATTATTCGTTTGCCGAGAAGGGTGATTTATAACACCAACCGGCAATTAAACCGGCATAAATATTACATCTTACATTAATAACATATTGATATATAGTGCATATAATGTGCTTAACAACCGGCAATAATTGAACGTAAATCCGCATGAATATTCCTGAAAACATAGGAGTGATGGAGCCGATGCTGCCGCCGGAGGGTGAGCGTACACTGGAAGATCTGGCGATTGATATGCCAACAAAAGCCAGTGGCCTCGCAAGCCGGTTGCCTCCAACTGTGCGACAAGGGGTGGGCGACCTGGTACGGTCGATGAATTGCTATTACTCGAGCCTTATCGAAGGACACGACACCCACCCCCGCGATATCGATCGTGCCCTCACGCAAGCTGACTACTCGACTGATCCGGAGAAGAGGGCCTTGCAGCACGAAGCCGTTGCCCATATAGAAATCCAGCAGCTCATCGATCATCAGAGAGATTTGCCGGTAGAGACAACCAGCCCGGAGTACCTCATCTGGTTACATCGCCAATTTTGTGAGCGGCTGCCTGACGAATTGCTTTGGGTAAAAAACCCTGATACCGGTGAACGTCTGCGTCTTGTCCCAGGTGAACTCCGTAAAGGCTGGGTCCAGGTGGGAAGGCATATTCCGCCAAACGCTGAAGCACTGCCAAGATTTCTGCAAAGGTTTGCCGAGGCGTATGACAGCAGGGGATTGTCGCGAGTCCGCCGGATCATAGCACTTGGGGCAGCACATCATAGATTGCTGTGGATACACCCCTTTTATGACGGCAACGGGCGAGTTACCCGGCTGATGTCGCACGCCTCGCTTTTACGTTGCGGAATCGGCAGCAGCCTGTGGTCAGTGGCTAGAGGACTGGCGCGAAACGTTGAAGACTACAGAGCCCTGCTGATGGCCGCCGATGCGCCGCGGCGGGGAGACTTGGACGGACGAGGGGCGCTCTCGACGCAGACCTTGACGGAGTTTTGTCAATTTTTCCTGAGCATCTGCATCGATCAGATCGATTTTATGGCTTCCCTGCTTGAACCGAACGATCTTCTGCGCCGCATGCGTCTGCATATCGCCGATGAAGTTGAGGCGGGGCGTTTGCCAAAGGGTTCATTCCCCCTGCTCCGCGAAGCCCTGCTGGCAGGAGAGGTACCCCGGGGCCGCGCCAGAGAAATTACCGGCTACGGCGAACGGATGGCGCGAAATGTGGTTTCTAACCTCTTAAAGAAAGGCTACCTGAAGTCGGAAAGCTCTCGCAGCCCGCTGGTGCTCGCCTTTCCGATCGACGCCGTTGAGCGATGGTTTCCACGGCTGTATCCAACGGCTTAGGAGCCATTAGGAAATAACTAGACCATTAACAACCATTTCCTTACGGCTCCTTATGCCGTTCCAGGCATGCCTTCGGCCATGTTATTTTTTTACAACGGCTTAATGGAAAACTCCAAGCTGCCCACCGGGTAATTGGCTGAGCATCAATTTTCATTTAAAAACTGCAACAGAGCGTGCAGCGTAGTCAGGGGATGCGGCCGACAGGCGGGGATATAGAGATCCACCGGGACGATGGCGCCGAGGTCGCCGACGATCTCAGGGCTGCCGTAGAACGGTCCGCCGGAGATGGCACAGGCGCCGCTGGCGATGACGACTTTCGGAGCGGATCTGTACCAAGTTGGCGCTGAAGAGCAGATCGCAGACATGGCTGATCTCCGGTTCCAACTCCTTGCCTTGAGTTTATCTTCGATGATTTTTGCCTGTTCTCCCCCCATTATCTGGGAAACGCCGCCGGGAAGCACCAATGACTTGCCGAATCTGTTGCCGCAGAGCACTTGCAGGAGATTAAGAAACTCGCCGCCGGCGGAGAAAAACAGCGACGATTTAATGAGCGCCCCGGACTACAATGCTGGTGCCGAGGCCGATGATAATAAAAAGAACAATCACGTCAGCATGGAAAGAAAGTAACCGGAGAAAATATGTCTCTATCCAGCCTGGGCTCGGATATACAGACAGAGTCCCAGGACAGTCATGCCAATCCCAAGACAACCATAGAAATTGGGCGCAGCCGCCTGCAAAAACAGCATTTCCCCAATCAGTGCAAAGATAACCTCACTCGCCTGGGTGGCGTCAACCGCCGACAATTCATAGGAGTTGGTCGCAATCTGTCGGGCATAAAGAAACAGACCGGTGGCGATAATACCGGAAAAAAGGGCCACGGTGGCGACCTGCAGAACCTGGCTTGCCGCCGGTGCGGCTGGCCGCAGGATGCCAAGCATAACCAGCCAAAATGGCAAAGACCCCAGGGTTAAGAGCAGCACCTTGGCAAAGGGCCGGTTCAAAGCCGAGCTGTTAATCCTCGGCAAGAAGCGGTGCGATGCGTTCTGCACCTCCCATACCAATTGGTTGCCCAAAGGATAACAAAATGCGGCCAGAAGAACGGGAATGGTGCCCATAAGGATCACCCTCACCGACGCGGTTCCAGCCTGACTGACATTCACCAGAACTACCCCGGCAAAAATGAGGAGGGAAAAAACCAGGGCCGACCTCGGGATCCGTTTGCCAAAATCCACGAGCACAATGGGGGTGGCCAGGATAGTCGTCTGCCAGGTGGTGGCAACAATCCAGGCTGGGGAATACGACGCGCTATAGGTGATCAGCGCATAAAAAAAACCAAAGCCGATCGTCCCGGCCAGAGTCCAGAACCGCCAATTCCGACAATAGAGACTCAGTAGCTCCTTCAATAATCGATTTTTCCCGGTGGCAGGAAACCAGAGCAGCAAAAAAGCCAGCATGAAAAAATAGCGCAGGCTGGCGGTCCACAGCCAGTGCCCGCCCTGCAGGCTCATCAAGCGGTTGAGAACAAAGGTGGTGCTGAAAAACAGCCCGGATACAACACCTAAGGCGATAAGTTTATGCATGTTTTCTCAGGATAAAAGGGCACTCCGCGGCACCAGACAAAATCACATCTGCAATGGAAATAGCACATATTTTTTCAAGTGGATGCGGTATGCACCGGTAAAAGCTGCTATCACGCACCCGGCCATTTGACTCGAATCAAGAGGGAAGGTCAACCCAATCACCGGAAAAATTCCATCGTATCCCGTTCGGCAATAAGGAAGGAGAAAAAATGAGAAAAAGAAAAAACTTGCCTAAATTTCGGACAACGGCTAGTTTTTCACAAGTGACATGGTGTCTCCGGCAGAGGCTTCCGTTGTTGATCGCCTTGCCACAGGATACGCAGTTCACCACAGATAACCACAAAAGGGGGCTGTAGCTCAGCTGGGAGAGCGACGCGTTCGCAATGCGTAGGCCAGCGGTTCGATCCCGCTCAGCTCCACCAAATTAATTAAGCACCAAGCGCGGTTCATTAACCGTTTCTACCATAGCCAGCTTGGCAACTTCGGTGACCATAAAAGCCTTGGAAGTGGTTTGTTCGAGTTGCGTTTTTTCTTTGATCCAAGTTTCCGCGCCTACTCCACAATCAAAGATAGAAGGGTTGTCTTTCTGTTGTGTGGGAGAGACACAACCTCCCAAGTAAAAGATATATCAAACGAAGAGCAATTTTTATGACGATGATGTCCTGACCGTAGATAGAGTCTTTCATTTATCAAAAAAAAGGATTCTTCAGAAAACATTTTTTGTGATATAAAGGTGTGTTATGGATTATTTCCCAACTCAAATTGTTTTAATCTCCTCTCCAACTCTCTTTTTTCCGATACGAATTTAATCGTTAGATGCGCAAAAATTAAAAGTGCAACAATATTAACAAAAGAATCGATCACCGCACTTGAACTGAACTGCATTCCATTAAAGACAAAGAAAAATCCTTCTCTGAATAAAGGGCATGATATAGCAATGGAAAATGCGAGTATTCTGTTCATTTGCCAAGCAGCAAGTCCGACAGGAACGGCAAAAAATATCGGGAAATGAATATCTTCACCAGTAATCAAGTCAGCAGACAAAATGGCAATAGCCACTAATATGCATAATACATTTGGGCTGTAATTATATGCTGATATGATTTCCTTTGTATACTGACGCATTTTATTTGCTCCTTAGGATTATGTATTAATAAATATGGCCAGGGTAATATCGAGGTAATCACACGGTTCTCTCCCAAACCAGACGCCAATCAAACTGTAAAAACCTGCGACTGTGCGACACGAAAGGGTCTCTTTCTTGCAACAGTTGTATCTTCTTTTTATACAGAGCTTCATTGATAACAGTATCCCGTTGCAGCGAATGGTAGGACGATTCTCGGTCAACTTCGGTGGCAACTATCTTTTTGAATCTGGTGAAATAGCGAACGGAATTGCCGATTTTTCGCTGCAACTCGTTGAAATACACATCTTCATAACCATAATTGCCGCTAAACTCTTCATCATATCCAAGGGCTTGAAAGAATACCGATTTCGACGTATAAAATATGTTAGCAGCCTTCTTCATGGCAATCCCTTGCTGATTGATCCTCTTAAACTTGTAAATAGTTTTTTTGGGGATGCGGCTGTTGAGAATATCTTTGAGTAATTTTTCCGGAAAGCAGTGATCGGAATCGGTAAGTAAAATCCTCGGACTCTTGGCATACACCACCCCAAGATTCCTGGCGCCGCATTGATTCCACTTGATATCGGACTGGATCCGGTACAGGGAAATATTGAGTTTGATTGCCTGCGGAATATCAATGGGCAGCGGCGAGCAATCATCGACGATGACAAACTGCATATGTTCGGTGACCTCTGTTGCATAGGCAGCATAGTGTAATAGCAAATCAGTCAGGGTATGCACATTTTGCTGATTGAAATAAACAGGCACCACATAGCTCAACTGAATATTGGTGGAATGCATATGACTCCTTTTACCTGTGGAATACCCTGATAACATTGCTCCGGATCACAAGCCGTTCGCAGCAGCATCTGCCCGCATGAGATTCAACAGATCGTCCGCCGACATCTTGCCGCTCAGCTCGGCACCCTCCAGGAGGCTGTCGGCCAGGTCGCGTTTTTGGCTGTGCAGGGCGACGATCTTTTCTTCAATGGTGTTCTTGGCGATCAAGCGGTAGATGGTCACCGGCCGCTTCTGGCCGATGCGGTGGGCGCGGTCCGAGGCCTGGTCTTCAACCGCCGGATTCCACCACGGGTCCATGTGAATAACATAATCGGCAGCGGTAAGATTCAGGCCGAGGCCGCCGGCCTTCAGGCTGATGAGAAACAACTCGCCCTGGCCGCGCTGGAAGGCATCGACCCGCACCTGGCGCTCTTTGGCCGGGGTGCTGCCGTCCAGGTATTGATAGGGAATGCCGCGACCTTCGATATATTCTCGGATGAGCCGCAGATGATCGACAAACTGGCTGAAGACCAGGGCCTTGTGTTTGTTTTCCAGCAGATCGTCGACAATCGTCCCGAACACCTCAAGTTTACTGCTCGGCAGCACCATATCGCTGCTGACCAGTTGGCTGTTGCAGCAACTGCGCCGGAGTTTGGTTATGGCGGCAAGGATCTGCAGATGCTTTTGCCCCGGGAAACCGTCGCTGTTATTCAATACCTCCAGGCTTTGCCGACGCAGGGCCTCGTAAAAGGCCATTTCCTGGCTGCTCAGTTCGACATACATGGGGATCTCGGTACGCGACGGCAATTCCTGCAACACCTGGGTTTTGGTGCGGCGAAGGATGAACGGCTGGATGAGCTTTTTTAAGTGGCGACGCGCCTGGCCATTGTTGTCGCGCTCAATCGGCAGGGCAAAACGCTGGTTGAAATGGTCGTGCGAACCGAGCAGTCCGGGGGTGATAAAACGGAACAGGTTCCACAGCTCGCCTAAGTGGTTTTCGAGCGGCGTGCCGGTCATGATCAACTTAAAATCCGCCTGCAAGGCCATCGCCCCCTGGGAACGCCGGGTGGCGGTGTTTTTGATCGCCTGCGCCTCATCGAGAATGATCGTTTGAAAAGAAATCTGCGCCAGCATCGCCGCCACCTGTTCCTGCTGCAGCAAGCCATAGCTGCAAATGAGCAGATCAAAAGGTCCCAAGTTGTCGAGCAAACGCTGACGGTCGCCGTTGCCGAGCGGTACCGGCTTTAAAGTCGGGGCGAAACGGGCTGCCTCCCGCTCCCAGTTCATACACACCGAGGTCGGGGCAATAATCAGGGCAGGACCCCGCGGCGCCCGATCGACCAAAAGGGCCAGACCCTGGATAGTTTTGCCCAGGCCCATGTCGTCGGCAAGACAGGCACCGACCCCCCAGTGCGCCAGCCGTGCCAGCCAGCGGTATCCTTCACCCTGATAATCGCGCAGTTCGGCCTGAAAGGTGGAAGGCACCAGCGGCTGATAATCGCGGGCGTCCTGCAGGCGTTGCAGGTGCGCCTTCCAGTGCTTGTCGCCATTGACGCCGGCATCGCCCTGCCAGTCTTCAAGTGTCAAGGCCGCCAGGGGATTGATGCGAACTTTCTTGCTGCCGATTTCCGCGTAGTTCTTCAACTCGTCGAGGCGACGGCGGAATTCGTCGGTGAGCGCAAGAAATTGGCCGTCCTGCAACTGCAGGAAGCGCCCTTTGCTGCTGCCGAGCAATCCGAGGAGCTGCCCGATTGCCAGGATTGTCTCTTCGCCCACCTTGAGCTCACCCTCCAGGGCAAACCAATCGGTGTCGCGTTTGATGCGCAGCCCGAAGCCCTTACCGCTGCTCTGGCCTAAAAGGCGAAAACGCACCCCTTCCGGCCATTCGAGAATCACCTCACCGCTCGGCAAGGACTCGATCTGCAGGAGCATTTCCAGACATTCCTCGGGGTCCGCCAGCAGCCAATCAGACCCCTCCCGCTCTGCCGTCTGCAACACCGTGCACCCGGTGAGTATCGCCGCCGCCAGCTGCTTTTCCAGGGCCAGATCGCGCTGCGCCTGCAGGGCCTTGCCGTCAATCTCCGCCAGCACGCTTTCGCCGCCGTGGCCGGGCTGATAATAGGCGCCACCCGTGGCAAAGGGCCGAACCAGCAAGGCCGCCCGCAAACCCGCACCAAGCGGCAGGAGATGCAGGCGGGGCGTCGAGTCGGCGACTACCTGCTCGGCGGTACTGGAACTGCCGCCGATATCGGAGTGTACGGTCAATAAACCGGACATATCGGTCAAGGTCTGCAGCACACGGTCCTGCGCCGAAAGTGGCGCATCCAGACCCTTCTTGCCGAGGATGGAGTAGAGCTCCCGGTGCTCGGCGGTAAACTCAATGATTTTCAGACGGGTCGGCGCCTCCTTGCTGATCTGAAATTTTTGTTCGGGAGCAGGAGGCGGTGCGAGACTGATGTTAATCTTATTGTCCTTGCCCTTATTCGTTACCCGCAACTCGACCTCGCCTTTCACCACCTCGACCCGCACCTCCGGGGCGTCGGCCCAGAACAGCCTGGGATGGCCTATGAGGGCCAGCGGCATATCGGCAGTGAAATCATAGGTCGTGCCGCCGCCGTACCATCCGCCGTCACGATATTCCTTAATGCGAGTGCAGAGTTTCAAATCATGGTCGCTGAGATAATCGAACCGATCAAGTTCGTGGATCAGACGCTTCATGGCCACTGCCCGACCCTTGCTCCATAAGCCGCTTGCCAGCTGTTTTTGCTCGCGCGGTTCGATATGCAGCGATTGACGAGTTTCTTCAAAGCGCAGAAACCATATCAAACGGGTGGATTTTTCCGCCGGAGCATCGCCTTTTTTGCCGGTTTTGGCGAGTCTCGACAGGGAATTCAAGGCCAGTTGCCAATAGGGTTGGGTGACGAAGAGATCAGCCAGTCCCCTTCTGCCGGAAGTCAGGAAACTGCTGTCCCATAATATGGCCTTCTTCGGATCAATCGCCGAGAAAATCTTCGCCAATTCCGCCGCCGGCCAATGGTAGCCTCCGGCCTTAAGATGATCGTAGAGCTTTCGGCTCTGGATGGGAACGGTGCGATACTGATCGGCCTTGACCCAGTATTTAACAAGTAAAAGAATTACTTGCAGCAGCAGCGGCCGCCCACGCAGGCTTTGCGGCGTACCGTCCGGACTCAGGCCGTCGCTTATTTCGTAAGGAAAATTGCCGACAAGCAGTTTGTCGCGCATCGGCAGGTTGCCCTGCAAAAACAGAAAAAACTGTTCCAGTAGCCGGTACACCTCGCCCCAGTAGGTGTGGTGCTTCATCGCCTGATTCAGGAGAGTCGTCAATTTATTTCGCTGTTTGTGATCCTGACTCTTCCAGATGGCAAGCGGATAAAATATCCCGGCCAAACCGTAAAAATAGTCACCGCGCAGACGCGTCTTTTTTCTCAGTCTGGACAGGGCCTGGTCAAAAAGGATAAGGGCTCTCCCATGATCCCCGGAAAGAAAGATCGCGGCGGCGGCGAGGGCTTGTAACTCCGGATCTTCCTGGTTGAGAAGCTGCTTTTCCAGCCCATCCCATTCACCGCGCAGGAGTTGCAACTCCATGGTCACTCGGAACAGTAAATTTCCTTCAACATCCTTATCGACTGGCGTTTGTCGGTTGATTGCCGCGTCGATATCCGCTCCGGCATACAAATAGAGCAGCTTATGCAGCGCCACATATTCGAGGAGTTTGCCGAGAATTTTCGGTTGATGACGGCTGGTCCATTGCATATCCAAAGGACTGAAAAACCAGGACAGGACGACATCGCCCATAGAGGGGAAATTCGGCACAAAGCGCGAACCGGAATTGAAATTTTCATCCACTTCGCTCCAATCGTCGCGGTAAAAGGCGATCCTGGCGATACGGAGATAGTGTTCCAGGGGAAGGTAGCTGCGGAAACCCCTATTTATGGGGTTATGCTGTTCGACGACGGCGGCATATCTTTCGAATTGGCCATCATCGACCACCATTCTGACGACCAATTCTGCTATGGTCCGGTTGCAACGCACTCCCCCGGATTGTCTTGACTCATCCACCAAGCCTGCGGCAAGGAGTGGCCTGAGATGCACATTCAGCAGTTTCGGGTTGAGGTCTTTGGCGCCATTTTTGACACCCAACGAAGACAGACAGCTGCCGAGATTGGTCATCGAGCTGAATCCGTAAAAAACCGCCAGGACTTTGATGATGATTTGCTGTTCAGGGGTGAGTGCCTGATGAGTCTCGATATATTTTAATACATTGGGCGTTTTCATATTGAAATACCGATCGTTAAAAAGTCTTAATGAGGTTAAGAGAATGCACCAAACAAATCATAAATCATAATGAGCCGCCGATGACAACCATTCATTGGCGGTAAGCCAAATCACCCCTTGCCGCCCGCCCCCGCACCCTGATAATCGGTCCTCACCGTAAAATACAAAGTCGCCAGAATAAAGAGGGCGGAGCAACCAAAGAGCAGGCGGTAGGCATCGGCCCCCATAAAGGCCAGGGAGTCGAGGGCCTGGCCGAAAAGCAGCGGAAAGCCCGAGCCGACCGGTAGGGTGAGGATCGGCGCCAGGGCGAAGTAGGCGGTGGTATCGGTTTTCCCGGCAAATTTTTTCACCGACGGTGGGTACACCATATTGCGAATGGCCCTGCCGACCCCAAGGAAATAGCTGATCAGGAAAAAGGTCGCAAAGCTTGGGAAAAAAGCGAGAAGGACTAGGAGAAGGAAGGTTACGCTCTTGGACAGGTAGAGTTTTTGTTTCAATTTCAGGAGGTTCATGGCCCCGAGAAAGATATTGACGGTGATCGAACCGGCATAGATGCAGGCGACAAAGGCCCCGGCCGCCACCGCTTGCGGTACCGCGTAAAAACTCGTGGCGTAGTTGGCATAAAAGGACAGGACGGTGAGGATGACATAGATATCGAGATCGGCGGCAAGATAGACCAGAAAGCGGCGATTGCCGAGAATCTCCCGAAACGATTGGCCGGTATGCTTGAAAAACGACGAAGTGTCAAAGTCCTGATCTTTAAAAGCTGTAATTTCCTTGGTGAACAAAAAACTCAACGAGCCGACGATAAACAACAAACCTGTGGCGATAAAGACCCAGGCCGACGAGGCCAGGGAAAAGGCGTAGGTATCGACAATCTTGAGGATGAAAAAGCTCGAAACTACCTTGCCGATATTCTGGGCAAGCATCATATAACCAAGGCCGGGTACGGTTTTCGAATCGGAAAAAATGCGGGTCAGATAATCGTACCATATGGGAATGGTCAGTCCCAGGCACAGGGAAAAGACCGTGTAGCAGGCAAAAAACAGCAAAAGGACATCTTCCACCCGAGAAAGCAACGGCAACAAAAGGCCAAAGGCCAGGATACCCGAACCGGAAAGCATATGGAGGAGAGCGACAAGGGTCCTTTTGTGGCGGTAATTGCGGCTCAAATAGGTGGAAAAAAGGGGACAGGTCGAAATGCAGAAGATGAAGAGAGACGGGACAATGCCGACGGTAAAGCTTGAGGCGCCGAGACTTTTCAAAAACAGCTGCAGAAAGGTCGATTCCATGACCAGAGGAAAGCCCAGGCCCCACAGGAATTCAACCCCGGCCACCCCAGCGACATTTCTGCTAAAGTAGTCGTCTTTACTTTTTTCCATTTTCCGACCTCCATTCCTTTGGACGCACTGCGACCCAGGCACCCCTTTCATGCAACTCCAATGCTGCACAGGTTCGCCACTCACAGCGGCAATACGAATAGGTCCGTTTGTCCAAAATTCTGAGGCAAACCAGTGATTAAAAGTTTCCTGGAAGGCTTGGACCTGAAGTTGGTCAGTGCGCAGAGAGATATATGGTAAAAAGTCGCCAAAAGTGCAACATGCGAGTTGCAAAAACCAGGCAACTGTGGCGACATCCATTTCCTGTCACCGCTTAAAAAATTCATCAAATATTTGATATTGTGTTATATTAATAGCATAAATAAAACTATTAACCAAGCAGGCATGAAAGATGCTATAGGTGGAGGGTTGGGCAAGACAACCACCG
This sequence comes from Deltaproteobacteria bacterium, assembly GCA_031441605.1. GTDB lineage: Bacteria > Desulfobacterota > Desulfobulbia > Desulfobulbales > Desulfocapsaceae > Desulforhopalus_A. Next base: position 69,492 of record JANNQF010000011.1, on the reverse strand, counting down.
GATGGTTTATTCTCTTCACGGCAAGTCCGGCAGTCCGGCGTACAATCAACCACAAGTTACTTGACGTCTCATCGCGCATTTGCTCCTTGCGCATGATGAGCGCAACCAATTATATGGAGAAAGCCGACTTTCATGGCGGAAATTCTCGTACTCGACGATGTGCCGGATGCGGTGCTGCTGATCAAAAAGATCCTCATCCGCCGACAACACAATGTTCATGGCTTTACCGAGGAAGAAAAGGCGATTGCCTTTGCCGAAGAAAACCATCTCGACCTGGCCATCCTCGACATTAAGCTGAAAAAGATGAGCGGTATCCAGGTCCTGAGGCAATTAAAAGAAACCAATCCGGCTCTAAAAGTCATTATGCTCACCGGCTATCCGACCATCGAGACCGCCCGCGAGGCACTCCTCCTCGGCGCCCGCGATTATTGTGTAAAACCCATTGATAAAACCGGACTTGAAGAAAAAGTAGCAACGGTACTGGCCCGTTGAACACAAATCGGGATGCAACGTCAAAAACAAAAATAATGTGAATTTAATGTGTTACAATACTCTCAATTGCCATCCCTTTGCCCTTGAGGACAACCTATGGATTTCAATAGCCTGACCGCCATCATCGATTTCGCCATTTCCCAGGAACAAGAGGCCGCCGACTTTTATCGCAGGGTCGGCGAGAAAGAAGTTCGGGAAGGCAAAAAACACCTCTTTCTCCAGTTCGCCGGCGAAGAAGACAAGCACCGCCGGATTCTCGAAAACCTTAAAAGCGGCGACGCAGGCAGCACCTTGGATAATTATCACTTCACCTGGATCACCGACATCAAGCGCAGCAACTATGTGGCGGACCTTGTCTACACCCCGGGCATGCCTTACCGCGATATCCTCATGCTTGCCGCCCAGCGCGAGGAAAATGCCCTGGCTCTCTACAATCTCCTGCTGGAAAAAGCCGAAGATGAGGCGGTACGCAAGGTCTTCAAGATGCTTTGCCAGGAGGAGGCTAAGCATAAACTGGCCCTGGAGGGCACCCTCGACGCCTATATGGCCGAAATGGGCGACTGAGGACTGCGGCAAATAAATTGCACTAAATCCCAAAGGGACTCATCCCTTGTTGTATCGAACTTTTGCCTAAAGGAGAATTTTCATGAGCCGGTACCATCTTTCCCAGGATACCCGCAAATGCATTGGCTGTCATGCCTGCGAAATCCAGTGTAAATCCAATAAAAGCCTGCCGCCGGGCCCGCGTTTGTGCCAGATCATCGAAGTCGGCCCGAAACTGATCGGTGGTCTACCGCGGACCGCCTTTGTCTTCATGCTCTGCTTTCATTGCGAAAATCCCTGGTGCGTTGCCGCCTGCCCCACCGGCGCCATGCAGCAGCGTGCAAGCGATGGCATCGTCTTTGTCGACCACAACCTCTGTGTCGGCTGCAAGACCTGCATAGCTGCCTGCCCCTGGGGAGCGCCGCAGTGGAATTCGGAAATCGGTAAGGTGGTGAAATGCGACTACTGCAAGGATCGCCTTGACCAAGGCTTGAAACCGGCCTGCGTCACCGCCTGCACCACCCAATGTCTTACCTTTGGGGAAGGTCAGACGATGACCGAAAAGAAACGAAAGCGCCATGCCGAATCGGTAACTTCCTTTGAAAACAGCGCGTTTTAGGGCTTCTTTTCTAGGGACAAGGTTCTCCCTTCGTGGCGGCCTTGCCCCCTTTTGCCTTGTTGGCCCGGAGAACCTGTCATGACCCCAAGCCAATGCCCGGTCCACGAGACCTTGCTTGCGTTGAAGAAGATCCCGACCGAAGGTCGGGTCGTCCATCCCCGCAGTCGTCGCTTGATCGAGGAGATCGCCACCCTGATCCAGGATATCGTCGCCGGCAGGGCCGGGGCCGAACATCTGCCGTATATCGATGTCAGGACTGCTGAACTGTGCGACTTCGCGGGCGATCCCGTCGGAGTCGAGACCGGCGTATGGCTTGCGGCCCGCTTGGCTGAGCATGCCGAGATCTTTCGCAGCCATGCCTTAAACCGCAATTGTGCCACCTCGGTCTGCGACCATCTGACCCCGGCACCCTGCCAGATGGCCTGTCCGGCCGGAATCGATGTCCCCACCTATCTGTCGCTCATTGCCCTTGGTCGTGACGACGAGGCCATAGAGGTTATTCGCCACGACAATCCCCTGCCCTGGGTGTGTGGTTTGGTGTGTACCCGGCCCTGCGAACTCATGTGCGTCAGGGCGCGCATCGACACCCCGGTATCGATCAAGTTTCTCAAGGCCTTCGCTGCCGAGCGGGCGATGTCCTGGAGCCGCTATGACAATCCCGACCAAACCCCGGCCACCGGCCGCATGGTATGTGTCGTCGGTGCCGGGCCGGGGGGCTTAAGCGCTGCCTATTACCTGGCTCTGCAAGGGCATACGGTGCGGGTCATCGAGGCCTTGCCGCGGGCCGGAGGAATGATTCTGGTGGGGATTCCCCGCTACCGCCTGCCGTCGGACATCATCGACCGCGAGGTCGCCAAGATCGAGGAGCTGGGAGTCGAATTCCAGTTCAATAGGCGGTTCGGCAAGGACATCGATCTCGAGTCGCTGCGCGCCGAAGGCTTTGAAGCCTTCTTCTTTGCGGTGGGTGCCCATGCCTCCTTTAATCTCGGCATCGAGGGTGAAAACGATTATCCGCAGGTGCAGGGGGCCGTCGATTTACTCCAGCGAGTCGCCCTTGGCGAGCGCCGTTGCCCCGGCAAAAACGTCGTGGTTATCGGCGGAGGCAACGTCGCCATCGACGCGGCCCGCACCTGCCTGCGCCTGGGCAGCCACCAGGTGACCATCGCCTACCGCCGCACCCGTAAGGAGATGCCGGCCGACCTGGAAGAGGTGGAACAGGCGGAGGAGGAAGGTGTGCACTTCGAACTCCTCACCGTCCCCATGGCGGTGACCGGTGAAGGTGGCAATGTCGCTGCCCTGCGCTGCTTGAAAGCAAAACTTGTCACCGTGCCCGGCTCGAACCGCCAATCACCCAAACCGATCGAGGGCAGTGATTACGAAATCCCCGCCGATGCCATCATCAGCGCCATCGGCCAGCGGGTAGAGCAGCACTGGTTCGAACGCATGCCGGATCTCGCCTGGACCCATCGTGACACCATCCGCGTCAACACCATCACCATGGAAACCAGCCTGCCGGGAATCTTTGCCGCCGGCGACGCGGTCACCGGCCCGGCTACGGTCATCGAGGCCATCGGCGGCGGCAAGCGGGCGGCCACCGCCATCGATCGCTATCTCGCCGGCATCCCGCAACCGAAACTACCACCGGTGCCGGTGCGCCGGCAACGGGTCCCTTGCTTCGATGTCCCGGCCCATACCAAGATGACCTTAAAACGACCTGAGATGCCGCTTCTCGGCATCGATCGCCGTCGCACTACCTTCCAACAGGTCGAACTCGGCTACACCGAGAACCAAACCCGCGAAGAGGCTCGTCGCTGCCTGCGCTGCGACATCTGCAGGCGCTGCGGCAAGTGCGTAACGATCTGTAAGGAGAAGATGGGGGTCGACGCCCTGGCCCTCGGCTATCTTTCCTTCGAGCATCCGGAGGGAAGCGATTTTCGTTATACCGACGAGCGCTGCATCAGTTGCGGTGCCTGCGCCGCCAACTGCCCGACCGGGGCGATGCGAATTGAGGACCGCGGGTCGGAGCGGATTCTCTCCCTTTGCGGCACCATCCTCAGTCGGCAACCCTTGGTTTTTTGTGCCGATTGCGGCGCGGTCATCGGCACCGAACGGTACCTGGCCTTCATCCGGGGTCGTCTGGGGGCGACAGCTGCTGCAAAATCCACTGGCCAGGATTTGCAGGGCACTTTAGAGATCATCCGCGGCCGCCTCGGTGCGCTCGCGGCTTCACCCCAAAAAGTCGATGGGCCGCAGTGCGATGTTTGCGCCCGGAAAAAGGGCCATCATGGCGGCGCCACGGTCATGGCCACTCCCTGATAAACGAAAAGAGAGGAGAACAGCGATGGTATTCCATAAAGGTCAGATGGTGCGGGTCCAGCGCCGCAGCAGCGACGAAAGCTGGGAAGAATACATGGACGGGCTGGTCGGCAGCCGCGGCATCGTCACCGATCCGGACACCCAGATCAACGACCCGGATTCCCTCATTGAGGTCAGTCTTGAGGACAAGGGGACCTATCGGCTGCCCCAGGATTGCCTTGAGGTTCTGGAGTAGGCCCTGGCGATGAGACTTGTGGATGTTCTTGACAGCTGCTGCGTAAAGACAGTGACCGTAGCCCCTGAGGTCAGCCTGGCCGTGGCGGCGCGGGCAATGCACCAGGCCGATGCTGCGGCGGCGATGGTCATGGAAAATGGCAAGCTCCAGGGAATCCTGACTGCCGGTGATATTCTCCGCACCCTGACCTTGGCGAGCTCAGTGAATCTTGCTTGGAACGGTCCGGTAACGGCGGTGCTCGCGCAAGAACTGCCGACTGTATTCACGGACGATAAAATCGGTCAGGTTATAGAAAAGATGGCTGCGGCAGAAATCGATTATCTCCCGGTGATTACCGGGCTTGCGACCCAGGTTGTCAGCCTTTGCCGTTTGCTTCAAGCACACAATACCTACCTGCACGGCGAGGTGCACCACCTGCAAAACTATATCGACGCGCTGCACGATGCGCCAAACGACTGAGGAAGGGCTATGATCACCATCTACATCAATGACCAATCGGTCAGCGCCGAAGCGGAGACGACGGTCCTCCAGGCGGCGCGAAGCCACGGCATCCCTATCCCGACCCTCTGCCACCACCCGGCGCTCAAGCCCTCCGGCTCATGCAAGGTCTGCTCTGTTGCGGTGGAAAAAATATCGGGGGAACAAACGATCATGCTCAGTTGCCTGCTTCGAGTCAAAGAAGGCATGCGGCTATGGACCGAGGGTGCCCTGGTACAACAGGCGCGGAGCAAGGCCCTGCTGAAATTAATTGCCATGGCCCCGATGTCGGAACGCATCCGCCATCTCGCCGACAAAGAAGGGGTGGAGCTGCCGCCTGCACCGGACGGCTGCATTCGCTGCCGCCTGTGCATCCGGGTGTGCAAGGAGATCATCGGCAAAGAGGCGCTCAGCATGGATAAACAGGGCAGCCGCCAGCTGGTGGTCCCCGCCCCGGACCGCTGCATCGGCTGTGGCACCTGTGCCAATATCTGTCCGACCCAGGCAATTACCGTGGCCGAAGACGGCGGCATGCGCACCGTCGCCATCCGCGGCAGCGTCTTCGGCCGCCATCCGCTCCTGCGCTGCCAAGGCTGCGGCAAATATTATGCCACCGAAAAACAGATACGCTTGATGGAGGAGCGCACTGCGCCCCATCCCCAGGTCAAGGAGCATCACAACTACTGTTCCAATTGCGCCAAGCTCTTTTCCGACCGGATGATGGTCTTAGAAAAACAACCGCCACGACAACAAACCAATAACAAGGGGCAGTAAGACTCTGCCTGCATAGCCCATAGCAAGGAGAAATATTCATGGTTGCCAAATCAGTGTTCAGTGTATGCGGGATGTGTACCGTTCGGTGTCCAATCAAGGTTACGGTCGAAGACGGGCAGGTGACGTTTCTTTCCGGCAATCCCCATGTCCCGGCGATGAAGGGGGCGGTCTGTCCACGCGGCGCCGCTGGTAACGCCCTGATCACCGACCCGGAGCGGCCCCAGACACCGATGATCCGTGCCGGCGCCCGGGGCGAAGGCAAATGGCGCAAGGTCAGCTGGGACGAGGCCTTCGATTACGTCGCCGACAAACTGAAAGAGGTGCGGGACAAATACGGCGCTAAAGGTATTGCTTTAACAGACCGGGGTGGCCCGTTCCGCGATATGCACCGCGCACTCCTGCGCGGCCTCGGCAGCCCCAACTACTGCAACCATGACTCTTCCTGCGCCCGCAACGTCCAGCACGCCAGCCTTTCGATCACCGGCATGGGCCGGAAAAGCATGGCCTATGACTTTAAAAACGCCAAACACGTGGTGCTGCAGCTGCGCAATATCTTCGAAGCCATCAATGTCCAGGAGGTCAATAACCTCATGGACGCCCTGGAAAACGGCTGCAAGCTGACGGTCATCGACATTCGCGCAACGGTCACCGCCGCGAAAGCAACCCGCTATTTTCAGGTGCGACCCGGCTCCGATTACGCCTTCAACCTGGCGGTCATCCACGAACTCTTGAAAAAGCGCCTCTTCGACGAGAAATACGCCGGCCGCTACATTGAGGGACTGCGCGACCTGGAGAGCTTTATCGAGCCCTACAGCCCGGAATGGGCGGAGGGAGAAACCGGCATCGCTGCCTCCGAACTGCGCCGGTTCGTGCGCGAACTGGCGACCGCCAAGGGGGCAGTCATCTGGCATCCGGGCTGGATGACGGCGCGCTATCAGGACTCGTTTTATGTCTGCCGCACCGCCTATATCATCAACGCCCTCCTCGGCTCCTTCGGCGCCAAAGGCGGCATGCCTCTGGTCAGCAAACCGGGCGATGTCGGCCGGGCCGATCTCAAGGCCTTTGTCGATCTCTACCCGAAACCAGAGGACAAACGGGCCGACGGCCTCGGCTGGCGTTACACCCACTTCGAGGAAGGGCCGGGCCTTGCCCACCTCATGTACGAGGCGATGGAGAGCCAGGACCCCTATCCGGTCAAGGCCTATATCGCCTACCGCCACGATCCGCTGATGGGCTACCCCGATCCGGACCGCCTGCGGGAGATCTTCACCAACCTCGACCTGCTGGTATCGGTGACCTTCAGCTGGTCCGACACCGCCTGGTTCTCCGACGTGGTCCTGCCCCTTTCCCCCTACCTGGAACGGGAAAGCGTCATTGCCACCAAAAACGCCTTGAAACCGCAGTTCTTCGTGCGCCACCGGGCGGTCGAACCACGTTACGACTCCAAGGCCGACTGGGAAATCGTCGGCGGCCTGGCCAAACGGCTTGGCCTTCCCGAACTGGTGTTCGACTCGGTCGAGGATGTCTGGAACTTCCAGTTGCAGGGCACCGGCGTGGCGATAGATGATTTCAACGCCACCGGCATGGTCAACCTGGCCGACAAGCCGATCTATCGCGATATGGACAAACTGAAATTCAAGACGCCGAGCGGCAAACTCGAAATGATCTCGGCAAAGCTGGAAAAGGCCGGCCTGCAGTCGCTGAAACCCTTTCAAGCTCCGGAAACCCCGCCGGAGGGGACCTTCCGTCTGACCTTCGGCCGTTGCGCTATCCACACCCAAGGACATACGGTCAACAACCCGCTGCTCTACGAGCAGATGCCGATCAATCCCCTGTGGATCAACACCCGTGCCGCCGCCAAACTTTCGATAAGCGATGGCGATACGGTGGTGGTCTCGCAAAGAGACTATTCGGAAACGACGGTCGCCAAGGTCACCGACCTGATCCACCCCGAAGCGGTATTCATCATCCACGGTTTTGGCCATCGACTGCCGGTTGAGAGCCGCGCCTTCGGCAAGGGTATCGCCGACCAGAATTTCATGCGCGGCGGCTTGGACAAATGGGACCGGGCCGGCGGCGGCATCGCTTACCAGGAGCACTTCGTCTCGGTGCGCAAGGCATAAGACGCCAATTGCCGCAGACACACCACCGCAGCAAATGATGCCGGGAAGGTTCATAACCATGACCTTTCCGGCATCGCCTCCGAAAAAACCGATAGACCCACAAATCGGCCATGCACACCAAGGACAAAGGATTTCACCGGGCTTCTCAGCAAAACCAAACCCGGTCGTCGGGAAGAATTCGCAGTCGAGAGTTGCCTCGGACCGGGGCAATGCGGTATGCTAAAGGCTCACATGCCAACCAGCGCTCAGCTCGTAGCGAGATGCCCAGGCAGTAAACCCCATTTCCCGAAGTACTCTCCGCGTTATACCATCCTTCCCGAAAGGTATCGCCATGACAACTGCTTCACTCTCCGGCAACACCGCATCCCGCAAACTGGCGATGGTCGTCGATGACGAACCGGATATGCTCTCCATGCTGCGCCTGATCCTCGAAAAAAAATGCGCCTGCGATGTCGTCACCGCATCGTCGGGCCTTGCGGCACTGGAACTGCTTGGTGATTGTAAGCCTGATGTGATTATTACCGACATCAAAATGCCCGACCTCGACGGCCTGCAGCTGCTCAACAAAATACAGGCTTATGACCAAACGATTTCCGTTGTTATCATGACCGGCTATGGGACAATCGACATGGCGGTCCAGGCACTGAAGGACGGGGCTTATGATTTTATTCAAAAGCCCTTCGACAAAGATCATATCGTCCGGATAGTGCACAACTGTCTGGAACGCACGACGCTGCTGCGCACTAATCGTCAATTGACCGAAAGACTCAACGACCTGGCCCTGCCGGAAGGATTTATCGGTCAGAGTGCGGCGCAGAAGCGCGTGCTCGACCTGTTGGCGAGAATCGCCGACACCGATGCCACCGTGCTTATTCGTGGAGAAAGCGGCACCGGCAAGGAGCTGGCGGCCCGGGCCCTGCATAATCTTAGCGGACGACGCGCCCAGCGGATGATCGTCGTCAATTGTCCGGCCCTGCCGGAAAATGTCCTGGAAAGCGAACTGTTCGGTTACAGTAAGGGCGCCTTCACCGGGGCCATGCAGGAGAAAAAAGGGCTTTTTCTTGAAGCGCACGGTTCAACTCTCCTCCTTGATGAGATCGCCGACATCCCCGTCCAGGTGCAGACCAAGCTGCTGCGGGTATTGCAGGAAAAAGAGATCCAGCCGCTCGGACAGAACAAAACTATCAAGGTTGACGTCCGGGTGGTGGCCTCCACCAACCAAAACCTTGAGGAAAAGATCCGCACCGGTGAGTTCCGCGCCGATCTCTTTTACCGCCTGAATGTGGTAAGCGTGGTCATGCCGAACCTCCTTGAGATGCGGGAGGACGTGCTGCTTCTGGTGCATCATTTCCTTGCCCTCTACAAACGACAGTACCACAGGGAAGAACTGGTGGTCACCCCGGAGGTTCTCCGCCATCTGTACCAGCGACCATGGCCGGGCAATGTCCGGGAACTGCAAAACACCATCAAGAGCCTTGTCCTGTCGGCGGCCGGAGGAACTGTGTCCCTCACCGACCTCGGTCTGCCCGCAGGCAACGAAACAGCGCGGCCATGCAGCAATAACTTCGAGGAACTGCATACCCTGCCCTACAATCAAGCCAAGTCGATACTTGTCAGTCGATTTTCCGAGGGCTACCTGCGCAACCTCCTGGTCAGAAGCCACGGCAATGTCACCAATGCCGCCGCTGATTGCGGTCTTGAAAGACAGGCCCTGCAACGGATCATGCGTCGCTACGGCATTATCTCCTTCGATTTCAAACAGAAATAACCCGCCCTCGAAGATCAGGGACAATCTTCACTTTCTTCCTTTTTTTGTTAAATAAAGAGAGACATTGTCAATTCAATCCCTATTGTATTAGCTGCGTAGCCAATCCACTACCATGGGAGATAACAATGAAACTGAATCTGTATGAAGGTGAAAACGTTCGGCATAAGGCAAAAGCAGAATGGGGCATAGGAAAAATCATTGAAGTTAATAGCTGTGGGACAATAAAAGTTATTTTCGAAGGAGCTAAAGAGGTATCAATCGCCCAGGGTTCGAAGTTTCTTGTTAAGGTTGACAAGCATAAGAACTAGAACAATGCCCTTATGATAAAAGCCATGCGGAAAGAAAATTAAAACTACAACAAAAGGTTATTAAAATCCGTCTCAAATCACTTTTCACTGTTCCCAACGTTCCGGCAGATCTACTGCTTACTTGACATCTTGTAGGAGTCTCTCAATGCAATTATCAAAAGAAGCACTGAAAGTGGCAATTCTTGAAAAAGCGGAAACCTCACCGAAGCCACAGCTGTACATCAAAGACTTCTATGCCTGTGATCCAGAAACCAAGCCGCGTGAATTGAAAAATCTGGCAAATGATCTCGTTAAAGAGGGCAAACTCATGTTTTGGTCTTCCGGCTCAACAACCATGTATGCGCTGAAAAGCCGAATCAAAAACGAAGAAGGTGCAGGCGGCATTTGAGGCTGAAAACTACCAACAAAAAAATGGAGCAAAATGAGAAGGACTGTTCATCAATGGAGAGATTGGCTCCTCGAATATGTCGGTGATGATAAATACGAATTAATCCAAAAAAACAATCTTTCAGTTTTTCGCACTATTACGGCTAAGAATGCCATGGATGCCGAAAATGAGTGTCAGTTGATCATTAAAAGCGCAAAAGAAAAGGGTGGGTGATCTGCCGAGGTCTTTTCACATCGACGCTGCAAGGTATCTTAAAGCGGGCTGACGCCCGCAACCCAAAGGCTATAATCCCGTCCCACAGCAGAGGGGATAAATACCTTGAGACAGATTGATTTCTTGTAAAAAAACAAGAAACCAATCTGTAAGGTACTAATTGCCCCTCATTGCTCTTGACACAGCGTCCTTGAGTTCGGCCATCTGATACGGCTTATGCAGGAAAATATGAGCGTGCTCGGAATGGTTATCGTTGCTTGTCTTGGACTCGTCATGACCGCTGACAATGACCACCGGGATGTCTGGACGGATTCGGCGGAGAGCCGACAAGGTCTCCCATCCGTTCATGCGTGGCATGGAGAGATCACAGAGGACGACGCCAATTTCGTCTTTGCGTCTCTTGAACACTTCCACTGCCTCGATACCATCCTTTGCCAAAAGCACCTTGGATCCGAGACAGGTGAGCATTGTTTCTGCCATGTTGCGTACCATCTCCTCATCCTCAACCAGCAATACCGTGCCACCTCCCTCTTTGCTCAAAGGTTGGACCTTTGTGTCTAATGGCTGCAAGGCGATTTCTTTCCCACATACCGGGAGATACACTCGAAAGGTGCTTCCTTGTCGTATTTTGCTGCGCACCGTAACCACACCGTTGTGCGATTTTACTATCCCCAGAACCGTAGGCAAACCAAGGCCCCGGCCGGGAAATTTGCTGGAAAAAAACGGATCAAATATTTTTTCAATGTCTTCGCCTGCGATCCCGCAGCCGACATCCGTTATCTCCAGACAGGCATAAGGCAAATCCTGTGACTGAAAGTCGATTGGAAAATGGTGTGTTGCAGAGATGTCCGTCGGAGAAACCATCCTGACAGTCAACCTAATGTTTCCCGGATTATTGTCTCCTGCCTCCCAGGCATTGGTAATCAGGTTGGTCAGAGCCTGCTGTATCTGATTGGCATTGGCGCTGATGGTCGGACCCGGGGATGGCAAATCGGTCAAAAAAATTGTCTCTTTGGGGATTGCAGCTTGAAGCAAGGGCAGACTCTGACGGCAGATTTCGGAGAGATCCAGTGGCGTATGTTTGCCGGTAGTTTGTCCGAGATAGGTGAGCATCAGCCTGCTGACTTGCACCGCCTTATCAGCTCCCTGCTTGGCAGCGGCTAACATTTTGAAATTCTTTGCATCTCCCGGCAGATCCGCAATCACCATCTCCAAGCCGCCAATCACTACTCCGAGTTGGTTATTAAAGTGATGGGCAATAGCACCGGCCATGCAACTGAGGCTCTCGGTCTTCTGAAATTGTCGGTTCACTGCTTCGAGCTTTGCCTTCTCTTCTTCCGCCTGCGTACGGGCTGTGATGTCTCGGAACGACCACACCCGGCCGACAATAGCATCTTTTATTCGCTGCGGTTGCGAATAACGCTCAAAAATGCGTCCGTCGAAAAACTCAATCCGGTCGAAACTCGATTGCTCCGGTTGCTCATAGAGTCTTCTTACGTTATCTATAAACTGCCCCGGATCAACAATTTGTGAAACAATAGAATCTATTACTTTTTCATCATCACGACTGAAAAGAAGTTGTTGCGGTATCATCCACATCTCGACAAATTTCCGATTCCATTGCGCAATTTTTCCTTGGCTGTCAACAATGAGAATACCATCGGCAGTGGATTCCAGTGAGGCTTCGAGCAAAGATAAAGAATTCTTCAAAGCCGCCTCGGTCTGCTGGTGTTCTGCAATCTCACGCGCGAGTTTTTCATTTGTCTGCTGCAGATTATCATTTGCCTCAGAAAGCTGATTCGTCCGTTCGGCGACCAGCTTTTCCAGAAACAGATTGCGGTCCACCAGTTCCTTCATCGGATAAATTTCGCCTTCACGAACCAGGTGATAGGGAATAGATATACTGCTGTGCGAGATTTTCCAGCCTGCGGTTTCCAAATGGAAGATCAATACTAGGCGTGCGGTTTCTTTTGACAGGATGTGGTCTTCGATTGGCAGATGGATCGTGAAAAAGCCGGTTGCAACAGCGATTGTCTCAGCCAATACTTGGATAGCCAGGTCTTTCAGCTCGATTCGGATCGGGTCCTTGACCTGGGCAAAATCCTGGCGGGTAATCGCAACCCATTCTTCCCTGTTTTTGACGAGAAAATCCCCGCCTCCGGTGAAGCCGGAAAAGTCTTCACTGAAATACGTGGTAAGCCGATCATCGCGGGATGAATACATCCGCAGGTAATCGTCAAACAGTTGCCGGATTATTTGATAGTCGTTGGCGTCCATTGATCAGAATGAGTTTTCCTGGAATGAAAAAACACAAATTATTAAAAGTTATCTACCTATCAGCAAAAAATGGTCAGGCTACAATTTCCCATGTTACAGATCGATCTCTTTACTCTTTCTGCTTCTGATCAAGAGTATCCCTGACCTTAGACGCCACATCTTTAAGGGTGAAGGGTTTCTGGATAAAATTCACCCCTTCATCCAAGACCCCGTGATGGGAAATGACATTGGCGGTATAGCCCGACATGAACAGAACTCCGATCCCGGGATTGATCTTTAGAATATGTCTTTCAAGTTCCCGGCCGTTCATCTCCGGCAGCACCACATCGGTCATCAGCAGATCGATTCTGCCCGCATGCTCAATAGCCAACTGAATAGCCTCGGCCGGAGTACCGGCAGCCAACACCTTGTAACCCAGATCGAGAAGCATTGTTGTGTTGATGTCCAACAGGACTGCCTCATCCTCAACGACCAAAACCGTCTCACCATTCATTCTTGACAGGGTTTCAACCTCAAGTTTTCCATCCTTGGGGTTGAAACCGGCATATAGAGGCAAATATATTTTGAAGGTCGTCCCCTGGCCCGGTTCGCTGTAGACATTGATAAAGCCGGCATTCTGTTTGACGATGCCATAAACAGTTGCAAGACCGAGCCCCGTGCCTTTGCCTAAATCCTTGGTGGTAAAAAACGGCTCAAAGATCTTACTCCGCGTCTCCCGGTCCATGCCGCAACCATTGTCGCTTACGCTAAGCACAGCATACTCTCCGGGAATAAAATAGGCGTTTACTGCACAGTAGGCCTCATCAAGAACCATTTTTTCCGTCTCGATACTTATCCTGCCGACTCCGCCAATGGCATCCCGGGCATTCACGCAGAGATTCATCAACAGCTGATCGAACTGACTGGGGTCAACCTTCACCGGATACGCCTCAGCCCCCGGCAGCCAATCCATTTCAATATTTTCACCAATAATCAGTCGCAGCATCTGCAGGGTGGCGGTCACCGATTTGTTCAAATCGACAATCCTCGGAGCAATGGTCTGGCGACGGGCGAAGGCCAGCAATTGCTGCGTCAGTTCGGCTGAGCGCTGCGCCGCTTTGTGTATTTCGCGAAGATGCCCATGGAGGGGATGCTTTTCATCTGTTTTCAACATGGCCAGATCGGCATGGCCGAGAATGACCCCGAGCATGTTGTTATAGTCATGTGCCACCCCGCCTGCCAGCCTCCCCACCGACTCAAGTTTGTGCGATTGCAACAACTGCATCTGCAGTTTTTCCCTTTCCTCTTCGCCCTTTTCTCGTTCGGCAATCTCCTTCAACAGTTCGGCATTTGCCCGCTCAAGTTCGCTGATGCGCTGCTGCAATTCGGGATAATAGCTTTTCCGTATAGATCTCTCACCCAGGCCAATAATGCTGTCTCTAAGTTCTGCCCGGGCAATTTCATCCTCAGAGGGCTTCTTCATATACAGCCTCAATATCGCGGATATTCGGCATCCGGGGATTGGTTACCATACAGGGGTCCTTAAGCGCGTTGCGTGCAAGTTCGGGTATATCTGCGGCCGTAACCCCTCTTTCTCCCAGGGTACTGTGGATCCCGACCAGTTCTTTCAAATCCCTGATCCTTCTCAGCACCGCGGCTTCAGCCTCCCCGGCGGGGCAATTATGCAAATCAAGTCCAAGGGCTTCGCCGATTTTGTAGTAACGGACGGAAGCCTCCGGAAAATTATAGGCTATTACCGGTCCAAGGAGAATGGCATTGCATTCGCCGTGGGCCAGATCGAGAAGACCGCCAAGACTGTGTGCCATGGCATGCACTGCCCCAAGGCTGGCATTGGAAAAGGCCAAGCCGGCCTCAAGACTGCCAAGCATCACCCAACCGCGCATTTCAAGATCGTCGGGGCGCTCCATTACTGCCGGCAGGTAGGTACTGATAAGCCGTATCGCCTCCAGGGCATGGAGATCGAGGAGCGGAGAATTGGCCGTTGAAACATAGGCTTCGATGGCGTGGACCAGGGCATCCATGCCGGTACAGGCAGTAAGATAAGGGTCCATAGTCAGGGTTGCTGCCGGATCGATCAGGGCCACATCGGGAACCATTGTTTTACTGATAATTGCGATTTTGCAAGAGCGCTGACGGTCGGAGATAATGGCAAACTGCGAGACATCGGCGGATGTTCCGGCCGTAGTCGGGATGCAGATGAGGGGTGGTCCGGGTATTGGAACCTTATCGATCCCTTCGAACTGGATAATGTTGCTGCGATTCGTCGAGACAATGCCAATACCTTTAGCACAGTCCATGACACTGCCGCCACCGACGGCAACGATCACATCACAGTGATTGTCGGCATAGAATTCGGCCCCGACCATGACCTCTTCTCCTCGTGGGTTTTGTGAAATCGCCGAGAAAAGCCGGCAGTCAAGTCCTTCTTCCTCCAGGTTGGCAATCACTTTTGCGCAACACCCCACATCAATGATCCCCTGGTCGGCGACCACCATAACGCGTTTTCCCCCGAAGTTTCGTGCATATCGCCCGGTCAGTTCGAGCGCTCCTGCACCGAAAACAAATTCCGGGGCGACAAATTTCCGCAACTCAAGCATACCAACACCTCTTTTACTGTCAGCCTACATTGCTCCAGCCTTTTCCGGCCGGTTAAAATAATTCTATACCCACCTTCAGTTTTCCTCAATCCATTATCCGGATTGGCCATTGCATTGTCAATCTCCATAAGCAAAGGGGCAAATAATTCGGGCCAGCGGCGGGACAGTTTGCTTCTATCCCTGCCACTATCTGCCTGAATTGCTACGGCAACATGGGAAACAAGCGCCTTGATGGCTGTTTCGAAACTCTTCGCCGTTTACCGGCAAAAGATATCGTCTCCGCGGTGAACATGGCGTATACTGTCGCCGAAGTCGAGTTAAAGACAAAGTCACAGCAGAGAAAAACCTGCTTACTTTAAAAAAATTATTCCAGGGCTGTAACCGCCCCAACAGAAGGCAGGACGTATCAGTGGCTCTTTCACTCAACAAAGCAAAACTCGACAATCTTGCCGGCGACATCTGGGAATCCGCATCCCCGACCGGCATCTCTCGATTTATGCCCCGGCCTACGACACCGGCGGCATGTTGTCGGTGGCCAAGGAACACCTGCTCAACCGGGCTGCCACCGCCGAAGAACGCGAGAGTATCGAGAAGTTCGTCATCGTCCATGGCCGGCGACGGATCACTGAAGAGGATGTGACGCGGGTAATAGACACAGGAGGCCCGCCCCTATGACAGACCACGAAGCATCCAAACTCACCGTGTTTGAAGGCAAATGGATCCGGAAGATTCTTCACAATGGCAGCTGGTGGTTTGTCGTTGAGGATGTTGTGCTCGCTCTCATCGAATCACGCGACCCAAAACAATATGTTCAGCACATGAAGCAGCGCGACCCGGAGCTGGGCAAAGGGTGGGTACAAATTGTACATACCCTTCCCATCCCCACTGTCGGAGGTCTGCAAAAGCTCAATTGCGCCAACACCGAAGGCCTCTTCCGCCTGATCCAGTCCATCCCCAGCCCCAAGACCGAACCATTCACGCGTTGGCTGGCCCGTGTCGGTAAAGAGCGGATTGACGAGCTCGAAAATCCTTCACTGGCCATGGCCCGAATGCAGGGTACCTTCGGTTTGAAGGTCGATGACTATAATCAGGTAAAAGATCTGCAGAGAGAGCACCGCCGCCACAAACCACAGCGAGAACCGCATGGTCTTTCGGCCGCATTGCTACTTCGGCGCAACCAACCAGGAAACTGATTTCGTCTATTTCCTCACAAAAAAATCAGGGTAATTACCATGCATTCAAAGCTTACGAATTCGAAAAAGGCCATCTCGATGATGGCAATGGGGCTGCTTTTCGCCCTGCCGTTTTTAATATCATGTTCGCCGTCAAAAGAGCGACTATTCAAGGTGACACGCACCTCAATGTACACCATCGTCAGCATTTCGGTGGCCTCGCGCACGGAAGATCAGGCGATGAAGGCGATAAATGCGGCGTACGCCGAATTCGACCGGCTGGCAGGCCTTCTGAATTTTTATTCGGATGCCAGCGAGATATCAATGATCAATAGACAGGCCGGCGATAAACCGGCCAAGGTGTCGAAGGATACTCTCGATATACTGGAGAAGGCGGTTTACGTGTCGGAGATGACCGAAGGGGCCTTTGATGTCACTGTCGGACCTCTGGTCAAACTTTGGGATCTGAAAAACGAGGTCATTCCAGATAAGCAGTCGATCGAGGAGAAAATGCGGATAGTCGGGTATAAAAACATCGTCATCGACAAGACCGCTTCGACCGTATTCATAACGCAAAAAGGCAGCCAAATCGACCTTGGCGGTATTATCAAAGGTTACGCCGTGGATAAAGTTGTCGAGGTGCTGCATCAAAACGGCATCACATCCGGCCTCATCGCGGTCGGTGGGGAAATCAGATCACTCGGGAAAAAGCCTGATGGCTCGGCATGGGTAGTCGGGGTGCAGAACCCGAGGCAGAAAGGTGCCGATGACGCCGTCTTCGCAAGCCTTGAACTCACCGACAAGGCCCTCTCAACCTCGGGTGATTACATCAGATATTTTGAAAAGGACGGGGTGCGCTATCATCATCTCCTTGACCCGAAGACAGGCTTTCCTTCACCTCAATGCGGTAGTGCCACAATAGTAGCCGATGACAATACAACCACCGATGGCTTTTCCAAACTCTTCATACTCGGGCCGGAAAAGGGCCTGGCCGTTGCAAAAAAACTTGGATTCGATGTCCTGTACATCGATTGCAAGGGCGGGGTCAGTATGTCCGATGGACTTAAAAACAAAATCAAAATGGTCGAGCAAAAACAAGGGGATGCTTAATGAATACTCACACACCTTCTACATGAACTTTTATGTTATGAAACCGATTATCGGCATTGCCGCCAACATCGATGCGAATCGGCTTGGCATGGCGATAAATTCTCTGCCCCTGACTTATCCTGCGGCCATTGAAAAAGCCGGCGGCCTGCCGCTAGTCCTGCCGTATAGTGGCGATCAAGCGCTTATGCACCTGATGATAGAGAGGATTGACGGGCTTTTGTTGCCGGGAGGCATCGACCTTGATCCGGCGTGGTACAATGAATCGCCTGCCGCGGGACTTGAAGAAGTGAACCGCGATCTGGATATCTTTCAGCTCCACCTTTTCGATGTCTGCCGTATGATGAAAATACCGGTTTTCGGGATCTGTCGGGGTTGCCAGCTCATAAATACGGCGCTTGGCGGAAGCCTTTTCCAGGATATTGACGCAGAGTGGCAGGTTCCCGCCCTGCGCCATCGCGGCCCGGATCACGACACCGAGCACCTCGTCGCCATCGAACCGGGCTCACGGTTATTCCGACTTTTTGGCGGTGAAGTAGTCGTCAACTCCCGGCATCATCAGGCCGTTAAAAAGGCTGGAAGAGACTTGCGGGTAACGGCTATCGCCCCGGATGGTGTTATTGAAGCGGCTGAGCATTGCTCGCTGCCCATCCATCTCGTGCAATGGCATCCAGAACGAATGCTTGCCGGTTCCGACCTTATGTTACCGCTATTTCGTGAATTTGTTAAACAATGTACAAGGAACTAAGTCATCCAGGGAGAGAGTATGCAGGCATATTATAACGGTATTTTTTTACCGAAAGATGAAATTCGAATTTCTCCGGATGACCGAGGCTTTCTTTTTGCCGACGGTCTTTATGAATACATCAGGAGCTATCGCGGCAGGCTCTTTCGTCTTGAGGATCATATACGGCGCTTGAATTACGGCGCCGAACAGATGCGCTTCACCACCACGGATTTCTCCTTTCTGGGAGAGATTGCGGCAAAGCTCCTTACCCTCAACGCCCTTCATTCAGCTGAGGCAAGCGTCTATTTTCAAGTTACCCGGGGCGTGGCACCGCGCCGCCATGCCTTTCCCTTACCTTCGCCTGAGATAACGGTATATGGCACCGTCTCTCCTTTTGATGCGATCGGTGCTGCGCGAAAAAGGAAAAGTGGTATACGCGCCATCACCGTTGCCGATTTCCGCTGGGCTCGATGCGATATAAAGGCAACCGGACTCACCGCCAATATTCTTGCCAATCAAAGGGCAGTCGAGGAGGATGCCGCTGAGGCGATTTTCGTTCGTGACGGGGTGATGCTTGAGGGTTCCCATACCAATTTCATGGCGGTGCTGGATAATATTCTGGTGACAGCGCCACTCTCCAATTACATTCTCGGCGGTATTACCAGAAAAGCGGTTTTGGAAATTTGTCGGAAAGAACATATTATCGTAGCCGAACGGCCGATATTTGAACAGGAAAGCCGCCGAGCTTCGGAGATGATGGTAATAGGTTCAAGCACGGAAATTACCCCTGTTATCGCTCTCGACGGACAACTGGTTGGCGATGGTCAGCCTGGTCCGATGACCAGATTATTGCAGCATGCCTTTGCCCGTGAAATTGAAAACCTTTGGGAAGGGTCGCTGTGACTCTCAAGCGGGCTGACGCCCGCACCCCAAGGCTATGATCCCCTCCAACAGCAGAGGGGATAAGTACCTTGAGACATATCAACTGAGTCTTCAAATTTATCTTATCATTCTTCGCAGTTGTGCATCATGCACCTTGCCAATCGTCGCAAGCGCCATGATCGCCCCGAGCAGCGCCAGCCCCATATCCGACTGGGTGTCCCAGATATAGCCTTGGGTTCCTAAGAAAGCCTCGGCACCCTCGCCGGTGGCAACCGCCACCCACCATTCGATGAGTTCGTAGAAGGCGCTCAGGGCCAGGCAAAAACAGACGACGAGAAAGTTCAGCCAGCCCCGGCCATTGACGACATGTTTGCGGATCATGATTTCCTGGGCAATCAGGGCTGGGACAAAACCTTGGACAAAGTGGCCGACTTTGTCAAAATTGTTGCGTTCCGAGCCCATCAAAGTCTTCAGATAGTCGAACAGGGGAACCTCGGCGTAGGTGTAATGGCCGCCGACCATGAGGATGATACAGTGGAGAAGAATCAGCCAGTACAGAAGGGCGGTAAGGCGGAAGGACCGATAGGTCAGCGCCAGAACAACAAGACCTGCCAGCGCCGGAACTACCTCAAGAAACCAGGTGAACTGATCCTTGGGCGCCACGCCGGACCAGATAAGCACCGAGGCATACAGAACAATCCAGACGTATTGCACAATCTTCCTCCAGATAAGTGATGCAACAAACCCGACTTCCGCTCGGTCAGGGTGACACCGACGTATTCGCCGCTTGTCGCCTCCAGCCGTGCAAGCCCCAGACAAGCGACAACAAGCCTAGGACGGTAAAGCCGGACGAGGTCCAGGCGACCGCAGTAATCCCGCCTTTCTGCCATAACCAGCCGCCGAGGAGTACCCCGATCATCCGGCCGACTCCGGAGGTGGCATAGAAACCGGCCATCATCGTCGCCCTGGCTTCGGGCAGCAGCTCAGTGCTCAGGGAAAAACTGGTGACGATGGTAAATTCGAAGGCTAAAAATACTAAGAACAGTCCCGCCAGGGCCAGCGGCAGGGATCGGTCCATGAAGGGCAGCAACAGATAGGCAAGGCTTGCCAGGCAGAGTCCGAGGATCGTTGCCTTCTTTAAGCCCAACCGGTCGGCAAAGACCGCGGTCATCGATTCTCCGAGCAGCTCTGCTGCGCCGATGGCCACAGTGCTGAAGCCGAGTGTAACAATACTGGACATAAAGGCCTGTTCGAACCAGGCACCATAGACAACGAAGAGGCTGTCATTGGCGATGCTTATCCAAAAGCCGAAAAGCAGCATGCCGATGGCCGGGCGGATGCGGATAAGCTGCGGCAGGGAGGCAAAGAGTGACGCCCGCACCTGTCCCACGACCGGGCCGGGGCTGTCGGCCTGGATAACGCGGCCGATGGTCAGCCAACTTATCCCGCCGAGCGCGGCCAAAATCCAAAAAGAGCTGGTCAAGCCGAGATGCTCGATGATCAGGCCAAGCGCAGGAATACCCAGGAGAGTCGATCCGGCCCAGGCCATTTCCACCGCCCCAATAACTCGGCCGCGCCGCTCGAAAGGCACATGTGTGCCGATAAAGGCCTGAATCGCCGGATCAAAGACAATTTTCCCAAGACTTGCCAGCAACAGCCCGAGAAAGAGCCACCAATAACCTTGAGCCAGACCGCACACCACCATGCCGACGGCGAGCATGCCGAGACCTGCGCGCATCATCGTCCGGTAGCCGAAGCGGTCGGCCAGCGGTCCACTGAAAAGACCGAGCAGAGCGGTTACCTGGCAGGTGGCAAGGATAGTGGTTATCGCTGTAAGGGGTACATCCAGACTCCGACTGAATGCCGGGGCAAAGGGATAGACAAAGCGCCGCCCGGTATTGAGCAGCAGCCGGAAAAAAATCACCGCGATTATCTGGCGAACCAGGGTCCCTTGTTTTTTCTCACTGGGTTTCTGACAACTGGAAATACGCACGCCACCGCCCTTTCTTCACTCCGATAAAGAGGATCTCTTATGCATCCTCGTTGAGTATCACCCCATTCTTATATCATGACCAAGGTATTTGTCTACAGCTACCTCTTTGGGGGTAATTGATTCGCAGCCGTCGACCAAAGGTTCAAAAGCCCAGCTCAGCCGCCGGCATACTTTGCCGTTCGGCTTCTCCAATAACGATTGCTGCTTAACGGTCCTTGCAAGCTAAAACCTGTATTGCTCTGTCACTTCCTTTTATTTTTCAACATTCTATGTATATAATAAAAAGATGCAAAGACAGCCGAAAGATTCGGGTCGATAAGGTGCCCAGAAGATACGCCTAGGACTTTTTCAGTATCATTTTTCAATATTTCAAGGAGAAAAGGCTGCTATGGAAGAAAGGACATCCTGTCGCCAAACCCTATTCCCTCTTTTTTTCCTCTTCATTCTTTTGCGGCGGCCGCTGCTCCTCCTGTTCTTTAGCCTCTTGATGTTGACAGGTCTTGGCATGCCCAACACACCTTGTGCCAAGGAAGAACCTATACGGATTGCCGCCATTTTCTCGGAAACCGGTATTGCCGCACCGCATAACCTGCCCCTCATCAACATGACAAGGTTGGCGGTTGAACATATCAATAGTCAAGGTGGTCTGCTGGGGCAACCGCTGCAGCTGCTCCTTCTCGATAACGGCAGTACTCCGATCGGTTCAGCCCTGGCGGCCCAAAAAGCGATAGCGGAAAACGTCACGGCGGTCATCGGCGCCCACTGGAGTTCCCATTCTCTGGTTATGGCACCGATCCTGCAAGACGCCGGCGTTCCGATGATCACTCCGGGGTCGACGAACCCGGAAGTAACCCTGGGTAAAAACTATATCTTCCGGGCCTGTTTTATCGATTCCTTGCAGGGGCTGGCTATGGCCAAATTCGCCGTCAGTGAACTCCATGCCAAAACCGCTGCGGTGGTCACCAATATCGATGAGGACTACAGCATCATGCTCGGACAATTTTTCGCCACCTCATTTCAGCAGGCCGGCGGCCGGGTGGTCAGCGAAATCGGCTATCGGGGCACCGCCACCGATTTCTCGGCCATCATCAAGGAGATCACCTTCAAAAGTCCGGAGGTTATCTATCTGCCCGGCTACACCCGCGACAGCGGCCTGTTCATCAAGCAGTCGACTAAAATGGGGCTGAAAACCATCTTTCTCGGCGGTGACGCCTGGGATGAGATAGAGAAATATGCCGGAACGAGTATAGAAGGCAGCTTCCAGTCGGCCCCGTGGCACCCGGAAGTCCCTTTTCCGGAAAGCGAGGCAATGAAAAAAATATTTGCCGCCGGCTATGGCAAGGATATTGAAAATATCAGCGCTCCCCTGGCCTACGATGCCGTTATGCTCCTCGCCGGGGCAATCACCCGCGCCGGCAGCCTCGACCGACGAGCTATCCGCGATGCCTTGGCGGCAACCGTCGATTTTCCAGGAGCCACAGGACTGATCTCCTTCGATGTCAATGGCGATCCACAGAATAAGTCAATCATCATCATCGAATTCCGTGGTGGAAATCGGCTTTTCCGCAAAGTCATTGGCCCTCTGACGGGAGGATCGCAATGAAGCCCCTATGGCGAACCACCATGAGCCACAGACGGCCACAGGTTTATGCCATCTTGGCCTGCCTGTGCCTCCTGCTGCTGATACCTGGATTTGCAGCAAGCGTCGAAGCGATCAAGATTGGGGCCATCTTCGCCCTCTCCGGCAAGGCGAAAAACTCCAATCACTCGGCAGTGTTTGGGGTGCAGCTGGCGGTTGCGGAAATTAACCGCGGCGGCGGTGTTCTTGGATCCCCGCTCGAACTCCTGCTGTTCGATAACGAAAGCACCCCTATCGGCTCCCATCTCGCCGCAGAGAAGGCCACCCAGGCTGGGGTTGCCGGGATCATCGGCGCCTCCTGGAGTTCCCACTCCCTGGCTATTGCCAAGGTTGCCCAGGAACGTAAGATCCCGATGATCTCACCGGTTTCCACTATCCCGTCACTCACCGCCATCGGCGACTATATCTTCCGGGTGTGCTACACCGATGCCTTGCAGGGTGCGGTCCTCGCCCAATTCGCCGCACGGGAACTGCAGGCCAAGTCGGCCCTGGTATTTGTCGATATTTCCAGTGATTTTAGCCTTGATGTCGCACAAATCTTCAAAACTCACTTTACCAATCTGGGCGGCACAGTGAGCCGGGAAATCGAATATAAAACCGGTCAGACCGATTATTCGTCGCAAATCAAACGGGCTCTTGTCGAAAACGCCGACGTCGTCTTTCTCGCCGGTTATGACGAAAGCGGCTTCATTGCCGCCAAACTTCAGGAGGCAGGTGCCACGTCGATTCCCATCGGCAGCGACGGTTGGGATGCCGAGAGTTTCTTCACCCTCGGCGGCAACAAAATCCGTCACGGCTATTATATTAATCATTGGTCGCCGGCCCACGATGATTCTCTATCGCTTGAGTTTATGGCTAAATACGGCACCGAGGGCGAAATCAAAGCGCCGACCGTTCTGGCCTATGATGCCGTCAAAATCCTTGTTGCCGCCATCCGCCAGGCAGGATCCCTGGATCATGATGCCATCCGCCGCAGCCTCATGGAGCTTCGCGGCTTCAAGGGAGTGACCGGAGACATCGCCTTCGATGCCCGAGGCGATGCGGTGAAAGGTGCCTGTATTGTGGAGATCCGTGACGGCATACCCCGCCATCAGAAGTGCTATGAACAGCTACCATGAGACATACCTCGGCATATGAAATACCATAGCCTGCCTTTTAAGATAAACATAACGACCATCATCACCGTTCTTCTGGTGGTGATCATTTGCATCATTTTGCAGTACCCCATAGAACAACGCCGCTTCCAAGGGCAGTCGGCTCGAACCGAGCTCCTCCTCGATACCATTTTCAAGCAAAAAAAAGACGCTTTAGCCAACGAACTGTTTGCCGGTCAGGAAAGAGCCCTGCAAGCCTCTCTTGATGAAATCAAACAGGCTATCGAGGACATCACCTTGGTTTGCCTCTATCCCGTTCGGGGGACCGAACGTTTATGCTCCGGGGTCGACAATTATCATCTTGTGTCCTTTACCCAGCTTCCCGAAGGTGATCGCCATCACTTCGAAAAGATCTCCCTCAATAACCGCTGGACCGGCATATATCAGAGTGGCATAGAGGTAATCGGCGACAAACTCGGCAATCTTGTCATCTATTATGACTTCGAATCAATCCTTCTGGAGAATACCCGCATCCTCCTTTATTTCGGCCTTGTCACTCTGGTAGCGAGCGTTATCATCCTTTTGCTGCTGAATATTTACCTGTTTCGTTCAATCATCAACCCCCTTACCACCCTCCGAGACGCCATGCGCCGAGTGGAAAGCGGCCAACTCGGGGCAAGGATCGATCTGTCACGAAAGGATGAAATCGGTGAGATCGGCAAGGCCTTCAACGACATGTCCGGCAACCTCCTGAAAAGCAGGTCGGAACTGAAAAAGCATCAAGAACACCTTGAAGACCTGGTCAAAGAACGTACCGAGGAACTTACCCTAGCCAAGGAGCTGGCGGAAAGCGCCAGCCAGGCGAAAAGCGATTTTCTCGCCAACATGAGCCATGAAATCCGCACACCGATGAACGGTGTGGTGGGCATCTCGACCCTGCTTGAGGACACCAATCTCGACGAAACCCAGCGACACTATGTCCAGACGCTCATAACCAGTGGTAAGTCTCTTCTCACGGTTATCGACGACATCCTCGATTTTTCTAAGATCGAGGTCGGCAAGATGGAACTTGAACAGGTCCCTTTCAACCTCCGCGACCTGCTTGACAGCCTTCTGGATATGGTCAGCCTCAATGTGAAGGATAAGGATCTCGAACTGGTCTGCAGTGTTGCCCCCGGTGCTCCGACTCAACTGGTTGGCGACCCGGGAAGGTTGCGGCAAATTTTACTCAACTTAGTCGGCAATGCCTTTAAATTTACCAAGGTGGGGGAGGTCGTCATCTCCGTTGTCGGCATGGACGAATCGGACGGGGAAATCGTGCTGTGTTTTACCATCAAAGATACCGGCATCGGCATTCCTGAGGAAAAACAGGAATTGCTCTTTGAGTGCTTCACCCAGGCCGACAGCTCAACCACCAGAAAATTCGGCGGAACCGGTTTAGGCCTTGCCATCTCGAAGGGACTGGTACAGCTCATGGGCGGCCAGATCGGCATCCACAGCACCAGTGGTGAAGGCTCGCTGTTCTGGTTCACCTGCCGCCTTGGCAAACAACACAACCCCGCACCGGAGCCGCAGTTATCGCACCGGTTTGATGGCCGACAGGTGCTGGTTGCAGACCACAACAACAGCTGTCGTCAGACCCTGACAAAACAACTTGAATATTGGGGCGCCCAGGTAAGATCTTGCGGCAGCAGCCGAGAGGCCATGAGCATTCAAAGGGAAATGGCCGATGCCGGCAAAACCCTCGACTATGCTTTTATTGACCTTGCGCTGACCGACACAAATGGCCTTTCCCTTGGCCGGATGATCAGGGAAAGCCGGCTTTCCCCCGACCTGCAAATGGTTATCATGGTGCCTTTTTTCCATTTTGAGAGCAAAGACCATTATCACTGCCAGGGTTTTTCCGCCAGCCTGAAAAAGCCGATCCGCCATTGTGCTCTCCTTGATGCGGTCAACGTCCTGATTTCCGGCTATCCCGTCCATGCGACCGCCCATGGGGCTGGATACTCCGCGGCTCAGCCGGATGCAGCTCACACACCGCCGGGTCAAGATGCACATATTCTTCTCGCCGAGGACAACCTTATCAATCAGCAGGTGGTTACCGGCATCATGAAAAAGCTCGGCTACCACCATCTGGATATTGTCGGCAATGGTCGGGAAGCCATTACCGCCATGCAAAGAACCCATTACAGTCTGGTCCTGATGGATATTCAAATGCCGGAGCTGGATGGACTGCAGGCAGCGCAGACCATCCGGTCGGGTGAGGCCGAAGTCCTCAATGCACAGGTGCCGATTATCGCCCTCACAGCCCATGCCATGAAAGGTGATAAGGAAAAATATCTTGCCTGTGGCATGAATGGGTATATCTCCAAACCCATTGACCCTGTTCTTCTGGCAAACACCCTTGAACAGCATTTGTCCCCGGCAAGAAACAGCCTTCTCCGCCGGCAGGAAGGATCCGACCAACAGCCCCACACCGACGATTCAGACACCCCCCTCGTCGATTATCCGGCCTTCGTTTCCCGCCTGCTCGGTGACACGGAGCTGGCTGCGAAGATTTTTGCCATGTTCCTGGAAGATTTGCCAACCCAGATCGAGATTTTAAGCCAGGCTACGGCGAGAAGGGATTTCCCGGCTATTGAAAACCAGGCCCACAAAATAAAGGGCGCCACCGGCAATGTCTGTGCCCATCGTCTTAACCGGACCATTCATCGACTGGAGGTCGCAGCCAAAGCGCATAATTATCACGAAGTGCAACGGCTTCTGCAGTCGGCACAAAGACTGCAGATTATGCTCCAAGAAACAGAAATTTTTCCTATCTCCATAAGGTAGCCGATGCGATTTCTTTTGCCTTTTAGAAGAAGAATTTGCATGTTTTTTTATACCTCAACCGAGTATTGCGAAATAGTCAGTGAATAGGGGCAATTCCATTTGCAAATAAACCGGTAAAGAAGAGGCCGGGGAGCAGCCGGAGGTACCGCTGCTTTCGAAAGAGCAGGGAAAACACAGCTGCCCTTATGACCAGTTTTATCGTTCCACCTTCGACACCCTGAAACCCAATCAGGAACAGGCTTGGGACCATGGCCCGCCGCAGCGAATTGCCCAAAACACTGGGAATTATTACCAATCGACTCGTTATGCCCGTAACTCATTTTTGCCCGAGCCCTGGAACTTCAGTATATTTATCTGTAATTACTTGATAAATTATTTATTTCGGCAGATGCCCCGTGAACGAAAAAACTTATTGATAAAGCATTTCAAAAGGTGTATTTATCCGCGAAATTTGTACGTAAATTTCATTGTATCGTCAGTAGTCCTCCACCCCTCTTTTTATTTGACAGGAAAATAGCCATGTATCCAAGCCATTTCGGAAATAATCCCTTATTTCCCAGCAAAAACGACTTCAGAGTTGTATTGAAGAACCATGTCGCCGGCATGGGCGTTATGACGTACAAATTTATTGCCAAGGGAAGTCTGGTATGCGCTATTGCGGGGGATATCATTACCGATATTCGCCAACACACTCTGCAGATCGAAGCTGATCTCCATCTTCATGATCTCTTTTTTTCCGGCTACTTCCTCCATTCCTGCTCACCCAACATTGAACTGGATATGAAGAAATTGCTGGTACATGCAGTGCAAGACATCCATCCCATGGACTATCTGACCATGGATTATGCCCAGACCGAGGATGTACTCTACAAGCAGTTCCCCTGCGGCTGCGGCGCGGAAAACTGCCGAGGGTGGATCACCGGCAAAAAGGAATTGCCGGTTGCCGATGCCATCCTCAACAACGGTTTCCGCGCACCTGAAAAACAGTTTGAAGAGTGTCAAAGCATATGACCGAGTGGTGGGAACGGGAAGATCTCCATTTCCGCGATGGCGTCCTGATGTTTGCCGGTCGGCGGGTAGAAGACCTGGCGGCGCAATTCGGAACGCCGGCCTTTTATTATAATAGTCGGCGGATCGTGGCCAATGTCGAGCGCTTGCGCTCGGCTTTGCAGGGGGCCGGACTCGGCGATCGTTCCCGCATCAAATATGCGATGAAGGCCAATCGCTTTGCGCCGCTGCTCACCCATCTGCGAGGAACGGGGCTGGTAGGCATCGATGCCTGTTCGCCAAACGAGGTTGAACATGCCATCGGTTGCGGGTTTTCGGCGGAAGATATTTCCTTTACCGCCACCAGCCTGTCGAACCGAGATCTCGAAAGGCTGTCACGCATTAAAGGCCTGTCGATGAACTGCGACTCGATCAGCACCATCCGCCGCTGGGGAGAACTCGGCCCCGGCCGGAGTATCGGCATCCGCGTTAATCCGGCCCTTGGCATCAGTCGCGCTCAGAACGAAAAGCTCCAGTACAGCGGAGTCAACACCACTAAGTTCGGTATCTACCGGGAACAATTCGCGGAAGCGGTGGCGATGGCGAAAGACTTTGGCTTGACCATCAAAAAAATCCATTTCCACACCGGCTGCGGGTATCTGACCGCCCAGCTGGGGATTTGGGATTCGATAATCGAAAGCTGCTTATGGTTTGTCGATCAGCTGGAAACCGTTGAAACCGTCAATGTCGGCGGCGGCTTGGGGGTTCCCCATGTTGCCGAGGATGCCCCCCTTGATCTGCCCCGCTGGGCGGCGATTCTTGCCGATCGTTTCCGCAACCGGCCACAATCCATCGAGATCGAACCAGGAGATTTTCTTGCCAAGGATACCGGCATTCTGCTTTTGACGGTCAATAGCGTGGAAAAAAAGATGGAGACTGTGTTTGTCGGGGTCGACGCGGGTTTCAACCTCGCCGTTGAACCCGCGGTTTACGGCCTACCCTTTCATCCGGTGCCGACCCTGCGCCTGCCCGGCGATTGCCGAAATGTGACCATCGTCGGCAACATCAACGAGGCCCTTGATGTTTGGTATGCCAATATCACCATGCCGCCGCTTGCAGAAGGACAGACCCTGGCCCTGATCAATGCCGGTGCCTACTCCTCGGCTATGGCCTCGAACCATTGCCTGCGCGGGGAGTTCAAGGAGTTTCTCCTTACCTGAAATTGATTTTCCCCAAGAGGACCACCCCGATGAGCAAATTTACCAACGTCACTATCACCAAAAAAGCCAACGTCTATTTTGACGGCAAGGTAACCAGTCGCACCCTCACCTTTGCCGACGGTTCGGTAAAGACCCTCGGAATCATGCTCCCCGGCGAATACAGCTTCACTACCGACAGCAAGGAGCTGATGGAGATCCTTTCCGGAAACCTTCAGGTGCAATTACCGGGGTCGAAAGAATGGCTGACCTGTCAAGATGGAACAGCCTTCGAGGTTCCGGCGAAGAGCAGTTTTTACTTGAAGGTGTCGGCACTCACTGATTATTGCTGTTCTTTTCTGTAATTCTGGTACGGATGTGGTGCCTAAAATATGTAAGATCTTTATTCACCAAGGCTCGCAGGCACCACCAGCACCGGAATTTTTGATTTCTTAAGTACCGATTTTATATTGTTGCCAACCGACGAACTGGATAACAATCCCTCGCTGGCACCCATGACGATAAGATCACATCTATGTTCAGCCGCCTGCTCAAGGATGACCTCGACCACATCCCCTTCTTTCACCACAATTTGACTTGGTGGTATAATAGAGCCTTCTTCCCCTATTTCGTTTTCCTTGCAAAATTCACTCAAGGCGGTCCGCACCATCTGCTTGGGCGACACCTTGCCGACGAGGGCGTGTTTCGCTTCTTCTTTGTTGTTTTTAAGCACTTGGCGCCATTTTTCCGGACCAAAGAGGCCAATCATATAGCTTTCATAGTTGCCGGAGAGTCTCTCCATAACATGTAGCAGAACAAGCTTTGCGCCAAACTGATTTGCCAGCAAGATGGCCTGTTTGAAAGCGACTCGACCGGCGGTGGAAAGATTTGACGTGAACAGGATCGTCTTGTATTTACTCGACATAATTTGCATTTGCTCCTTGTTGAAACGAATAGCATCTGAGATGCCGTTTGTAGTGTGTATGGTCTTCATCCTTTGGCTAAAGACCACGTTTGCCCCCCATATCGGCTTATCCCGGCAATGCCTGATTTCTCACCACCATCCCCATAACCGCATAGACCAGCTGGGCGGCGGCAAAATCCGATCCATGATCACCGACACGCGGGGCCAGTTCGACCAGATCAAAACCGAGCACCCTCCGCCCGACCACCACCCGCTCGATAAAGGTCAGGGTTTGGTGCCAGCTCGGCCCGCCCGGCACCGGGGTGCCGGTTGCGCCGATGACCGAAGGATCAAGGCCGTCGACATCGATGGTGAGGTAGATGTTTTTCGGAAAACTTCCCGGCAGGGTAAATTTGTTGAGGTTCTGGCCAGGGATGTCCCGGCCATCTAGGTGTTGCACCCGTTGTGACCGCCGATACTGATCCTCTTCCAGGCACAGCGCCCGCACCCCGAACTGCAGAAGGATACAGCCGCATTCCTCCAGCGCCCGGCGCATAACGCAGGCGTGGCTAAAGGGTGACCCTTCGAAACTTGCCCGCAGATCGGCATGGGCATCGATCTGGATAATACCGATGGGCCCCGGGCAGCTCCGGGCCAGCACGCGGATCGGCGCAAGACTCACCGTATGTTCGCCACCCAGGACCACGGGGATTGCCCGGCGGTCGACGGCCGCCTGTACGGATTTCTCGATGCGTGTCAGGATCGTGCCGATTTTTCCCCGGCAGTCAACGGCAGGACTGGTGGCAATACCGGCGTTTATCGGCTCTGACATTCCATCCCAGGCCTCAAGCTGCTGCGAGGCGGCAAGGATTGCCGCAGGACCTGCGGCGGTGCCGCCGCCGTAGGACACACTCTGTTCCAGCGGTACGGGTATTACCGTAAAAAGTGGCTCAACCGCTTCCCGCCCCACCAACTCCGACTGGAGAAATCCGCTGCTGTTACTTCCGGTATGCAATGCCTGCCTCACCTATGATAACCTGTTTTTAAAATCCTCGTAGCCAAAGGACCGCACACATTCATAGCTGTCGTCGCCGGGTTCGTAGAGGAAGATGGACGGCAAGCCGACCCCGTTAAAGGTATTGTTCTTAACCATAGTGTAAATGGCCATGTCGCTGAAAACCAATGGGTCACCGACGGCCAGGGGCCGGTCAAATGAATAGATTCCGGCCACGTCGCCCGCAAGACACGACAAACCGCCGATCCGGTAATTGTGCGCCTTCTCCCCCTCCTGACCTGCGCCGATGATATGCGGCCGGTAGGGCATCTCCAGAACATCGGGCATATGGGCGGGCACCGAGCTGTCGATGATGGCAACCGGCATATCGGCCCGGGCGATATCGAGAACCGTGCTCACCAGATAGCCGCAATTGAGGGCCACCGCCTCGCCCGGTTCAAGATAGACCTGGACGCCCCATTTATCCTTGAAGGTGTTGACAACCCGGATCAGCCGCTCAAGGTCATAACCCGGACGGGTGATATGATGGCCGCCACCGAAATTGACGTATTCCATCCGCCGGATGATGTCGCCGAACCGCTCCTCCACCGCCGCCACCGTGCGCTCCAGGCAATCGGCGTCCTGCTCGCAAAGATTATGCCAGTGCATTCCGGTCACCCCGTCAAGGAGTTCCGCGCGCAGATCGGTCCGCCTGATGCCGAGTCGCGAGCCCGGCGCACAGGGATCGTACATCGCAACCGCCCCCTCGCTATGTTCCGGATTGATGCGTATGCCAAGCTCAATCGTCTTGCCCATTCCGGCCTCATATGCTTTTATCATCGGCCGAAAACGCTGCAGCTGGCTCATGGAGTTAAAGAGAATATGGTCGGAAGTCCGACATAACGCGGCCATATCCGCATCCGAATAGGCAGCGCCAAAGGTATGCACCTCTTTGCCGAATTCTTCAAAACCAAGGCGAGCCTCGTTTGGCGAACTGGCACAGACGCCATCAAGGGTCTCGGCAATGAGTGGAAACACCCGAAACATGGAAAAGCATTTCAGAGCTAGAAGAATCCGGCAGCCCGTCCTCATCTTGACCTCGGAAAGAATGTCGAGGTTTTGCCGCAACAAACCGACATCCACCAGATAGCACGGGGTGGTCAGCCGGCCCGGCTCAAAGCGATACTCCAGACCACCGTTCATGGGATCTCAAGAACAGTCCACGGCAGGCCGTAGAGATTCAGATCGGCCATAAAAGGATCGGGATCCATTTGCTCCATATGCCAGACGCCGGGCCGCCGCCAGACCTTCTCTAAGATCAGCTTGGCGCCGATCATCGCCGGCACGCCGGTGGTGTAACTGATCGCCTGCGACCCCACCTCGCGGTACGATTCCTCGTGGCTGCAGATATTATAGATGAAGATTTTTTTGGCGCGGCCGTCCTTCACACCCTTCAGCAGGCAGCCGATGCAGGTCTTGCCCTTGGTCAATGGCCCGAGCGACGAGGGCTCGGGCAACACCTTTTTCAGGAACTGAATGGGGACGATCTGCTGCCCGCCGAACTCCACCGGATCGATACGGGTCATGCCGACGTTTTCCAATACCCGCAGGTGGGTGAGATACTGCTCGCCGAAGGTCATCCAAAACCGCGCCCGTTTCAGGCCCTTCAGATACAGGACCAGCGATTCCAGCTCCTCGTGGTACATGAGAAAGCATTTTTTTGGCCCGATGCCGTCCGGAAAATCGTACATCATTGACCAGGACAAGGGATCGGTCTCGACCCACTCCCCATGCTCCCAATAGCGGCCGCGCTGGGTGATCTCGCGGATATTGATCTCTGGATTGAAATTGGTGGCGAAATGCTGGCCATGGTCGCCGGCGTTGCAATCGATGATATCCAGCTCGTGGATCTCGTCGAAATGGTGTTTCTGCGCCCAGGCACAAAAGACGTTGGTGACGCCCGGATCAAAACCGGAACCAAGGAGGGCGATAAGCCCGGCCTTCTCAAAGCGCTCGCGATAGGCCCATTGCCATTTGTACTCGAACTTGGCCTCGTCCAGTGGCTCGTAGTTGGCGGTATCAAGATAGTCGACGCCGGTGGCCAGGCAGGCATCCATCAGTGCCAGATCTTGGTACGGCAGGGCGAGATTAACGAGGAGATCGGGCCGCACCTCTTTAATCAGGGCGATCGTCTCGGCGACGTTATCGGCATCGACCTGCCGAACATCAATGGATCTGCCGGTACGTTCCTGAATGCTTGCGGCGATTGCCCGGCATTTGGAAAGGGTTCTGCTGGCCAAAACAATCTCCGAAAAGCTCTCCGCCAAAAAGGCGCATTTATGCGCGGTCACTCCGGCTACCCCGCCGGCACCAATGATCAATACCTTTGCCATCTTCACCTCCTCCTCTTCGTCAATTCTTTCCCCAATCCAATCGCCTAACCCCTCACCTCTCAAAATAGGTGTAGCCGCGCAGACCAGCCTCATACACCTGCATGACCGTCTTGCGTTCAAGGGGCGAAATGAGGCCCTCTTTAACCGCCATCTCTGCGGTTTTACGGAACTTCATGAGCAGCCGCTTCGGATCGTATTCGACATAGGACAGGATATCGGCCACTGTGTCGCCCTCCAGTTCGCCTGAAAAATCGTACTTGCCGTTCTCGTGCAGGCTGACCGTCACCACATTGGTGTCGCCCAAGAGGTTATGGAGATCGCCAAGCGTCTCCTGATAGGCGCCGACGAGAAAGACCCCGAGATAATATTCCTCCGATTCTTTCAGTTCATGCAGCGGCAAAAAACGCTTCGACCCGAAACGATCAACGAAGCTGTCGATCTTGCCGTCGCAGTCACAGGTTATGTCGGCGATTATGGCATTCCTCGTCGGCTTTTCGTTGAGGCGATGGATGGGCATGACCGGGAACAACTGGTCGATCGCCCAACTGTCCGGCAGCGACTGAAACAGGCTGAAATTACAGTAGTAGATATCGGAGAGTAGGCGTTCGATCTCGGAGATCTCGGCCGGGGCATTCTTCAACCGCTTGGCGGTCTGGAGAATGCGGTTAAGCGTCGTCCAAAAGATATTTTCGGCAAGCGACCGCTCCCGAAGGGTGATCTTGCCATGGTTGAACAGCTGCCGGACCTCGTCACGGTAGTAGATGGTATCGTTGAGGGTTTCCTGAATGTTGCGGATTGACAGGCCATTCAGCGATTCAAGCATATTGGTGAGCTGCGGATGGCAATCCTTCGGCATCTCGCTCGGCAGAGGGTCCGGTTCGAAAACGGTGCGGTCAAGGACATTGAACAACAATACCGAATAATAGGCGACCAGGGCTCGGCCGGTTTCGGTGATGATGATCGGATGATCGATCCCCTGCTCGTCGAGGGTGGTCATGACCGCTTCGCAGATATCGGTGCAGTATTCATTGAGCGAGTAGTTACGGCTGCTGAGAAAATTCGACTGCGAGCCGTCGTAGTCGACCGCCAGGCCGCCACCGAGGTCGAGGTATTTCATGGCCGCACCCTCCTTGACAAGTCCGGCATACACTCGGCAGGCCTCGTTAACCGCCGTGCGGATCTCGCGAATATTGGAGATCTGCGAACCGAGGTGGTAGTGGACCATCTGCAGACAGTGCAACATGCCTTCCTCTACCAGGAGGTCGACGGCGTCGATGAGCTGGGTGGTGTTCAAACCAAAGATAGAACGCTCGCCGCCCGATTCGGCCCAATGGCCGCCGGCCTGGCTGGACAGCTTGATCCGCACCCCGAGCACCGGGGTAGCACCAAGCGCCCTTGAGCGCTCGATGATCAGCGGCAGTTCGCTCGGCATCTCCACCACCAGGATGCAGCGAAAGCCCAGTTTTACCGCGGTAAGAGCCAGATCGACAAACTCCTCGTCCTTGTAGCCGTTGCAGACCAGGGGCGCCTCTTTATCGACCATCATCCCCATGGCGGCGATGAGTTCAGCCTTGCTGCCGGCCTCAAGGCCATGGTGATAAGGCCCACCGTAGTGGACCATGGCGTCGATGACCTGTTTCTGTTGGTTGACCTTGATCGGATAGGCACCGAGAAAACTGCCGCGATAACCAAGGTTTTTCATGGCGGCGATAAATGTTTCGTTGAGCTGGGAGATCTGGGCGTCAAGGATGTTCTCGATCCGCAGCAACACCGGCATATCAAGGCCGCGCTCCTTTAAGCCCTCGACTATGGCCGGGATCGACACGGCTCGGTCACTGGCAATCGGCGAAGGCTGAACCAGCATATCGCCCTTCTCCGAGACCCGGAAATAACCACCGCTCCACTCCGCCACCCGATACAGTTCGGAAGACCTCTCAACACTCCAGCTCTCTAATAAATCCGACAAATTGCTCACCACCTTGGCAAAAATAACGACAGAGTCCGCCACCCAAAAATTGACGGAACCACAAAATCATCCCGATACTATAGGATCTCGGCTGAAAAACGCCTCTTTCTTTTGAAAAAAGGCTTCAGATTACCGTACTCGCCTCAATGTCGTCAATACATTTCCGAAAACCTCCTTACTGAGGTGTTCTTTAGCCGCTCCAGCCTCTTTACATCGGGACACCGATGTTTATGTTTTCCGCCGCGTATCATATCAGACACAGAAGCAATAACCAGGGAGCCTGCTCCCGTCCTCTCCATATTGGGTGATATCCATGACAAAAAAGAAGGCCCTTGCCGGATCCGGTAAAACCGTGGCAAAGATGAAGGAAAAACAGGCCGGCAAAGAAGAACAAGCGAATCAACCACCAATTCTCCAAGCCATGGTCTGGTATAAGGAAGCGCATTACCAGGAGTTGCTGTCACTCTTTGACGACGCCGAACTGCTGCCGCCGACCTATGCCGACTGGCTGGTCAGAGCCGAGGGAAAAAAGGCCGAGGTCGAGGCGGCCGGCGACCAGGTGATCAAGGTTTTCATCGACCCGGAGACCTTTCCGGAATGGTGCGAAAAAAAACACCTGTTCAAAGATGCCAATGCCCGGGCCGAACTGGCCCTGGAGGTAGCCCAGGCGAGATCGTTCAGCCTGTAGATTCTCCGAGGCTTACTCCGAGCGGACCTTATTCTGCGAGAAAGAGCCCCAGCTCGTTTTCGTCATAAAAGGCCTTCTCGAAAAACAGCCCGGCGGCTGGCGCCGTATGCCTGAGGGGAATCTCGGAAGATGTGTGCAACAGTGCGGCAACATCCTGCTCCCGCATGCGGCGACATCCGACCTCCACCAGAACCCCGACCATGCGCCGCACCATATGCCAGAGAAAATGCGAGCCAACCACCCGCACCCGGATCAACTCGCCGTCGGTCAGGATTCTGACTTGGTGCACCATGACCTTGGTTGATTTTTTCAGCTCCTGCTTTTCGGCAAAGGCTGCAAAATCGTGCATTCCCGTCAGCTCCGCCCCGGCCCGCTGCATGGCGGCAAGGTCCATCGCCTCGTGGACCCACCAGCTATAGCGCTTGCCGAAGGCGGATTTTCGGTTACGCAAATGATACACATAACTCCTGGCGATGCAGCTATGCCGAGCATGAAACCGCGGGCTTGCGGCCTCGACACCCCGCAGGGCCATATCCTTTGGCAGGGTTGCCTCCAGCATCCGCGCCACCTCCTGCGGCGGCAAGGTGCTTTTCACCTCAAGATGGGCAACATACAGAAAAGCGTGGACACCGGCATCGGTGCGACCACAACCTTGAATATCCATGGGCATCTCACCAAAAACGCGCTCCGCTGCCTTGAGAAGATCTCCCTGCACGGTACGGGCATCGGTCTGTTTTTGCCAGCCGCTGAAATTGGTGCCGTCATACTCCAGGGTCAGTCGATACCGACGGGGGCTTGTTCTTTCAGTCATAAGGTGGTGTCATTGCGAGAAGAGTCGAGAGCCATACTCATACCGAATTTTTCCGCCAGGCTGTCACCTGGCTGATGGAGTGCTGGAATTTGCGTTTCGTTTCCCGGATAACAAACTGCACATCCCGCGGTTCGGCAACCAGGGTGAAATGCTCACGCAGCAGATCCTTCAAGCCGTCCAGGGTGGTGTACGGTTCGCCATCTTTCCGATAGCCGCCAAGCCATTTCTCCCGAGCCGTAAACTCCGGCAGCCAGGTATAGGGCGAGGTGAGAACCAAGATGCCGCCGGCACCCAGCCGTTCATGCACGGCGGCCAAGAATTTCCCGGGATCCGCCAATCGATCAAGAAGATTGGCAGCGAGAATAAGATCATAATCGCAAAATTGCGGTTTGAGGTTGAGGGCGTCGCCCTGGAAAAACTCCACCCTATCCGCGGTGTCCAGAAGGCCCAGGTCCTCCAGTCGCCTTTCGTGGTAGGAGACGATCTCGCCCTCTTCCGGCAATTGGTAGCGAATGACCCCTTTTTCCTGCATTTGATAAGCGATGCGGATAAACCGCGCCGAGAAGTCAAGGCCGTCGACCAAGCTGAACTCCCTTGCCAACTCGAAACTGGCACGGCCCACCGAACAGCCGAGATCAAGGGCCCGGTTTTTCTTTTTGCCGGCCATATATTCAAAACAGATTTTTGCACAATTCTCCGGGAAATTGCCGACGCCAAAGGATGTCGGCCCGTAGTGCATCTCGCAATACTGGGAAACGGCCATGTCGCTTTCATACATCGCCTGGGTCGTCTCCAGGGGCTGGTCGGCGTCAACATAGCGAAATCCGGCATGCTGGAAAAAATGGCGACGAAAGGCGTATCGGGCGTCCCTGGTCGCCTCGTTGCCGGTCGATATCCAGGACCCTCCCTTCATCAGGTTGTGCTGGGTGTCAAAGGTGGGGGTGGAAAAATCATCGTACCAGGGATGGACCGCAAAACCGTCGAAGCCGGTGATCGGCGTCTCCGTCCACTGCCAGACATTGCCGATAATATCGAAAAATTCGCCAAAGGAGAAATGGTTCACCGGGCAGGAAGAGGCCCAGTGCTCCAGGTTGATATTGCCCGGTGCGTGGTTCCAGTACGGCTGATCAGGGACATCATGTAGGTCGCGCAGCCGGTACCACTGGTCCTCACTCGGCAAACGGATTTTTGTCCCTTTTTTCTCGGCCAGCCAGTTACAAAAGGCCTTGGCCTCCAGATAATTGACTTCAACCGGCCAGTTCCACGGCATATCGATAATTGCGGTAAGAATCCGAAGGCGGTAGCCGCCCGCCTCTCCCAGCCAGAACAACGGCTGGCGGGCCTTGGTGAACAGCAACCAGCGCCGGCCTTCATCGGTCCAGAACTGCTCTTTTTGGTAGCCGCCATCCTCGACAAAGCACAGATATTCGCCGTTCGACACCAGATATTTGGAGGCCTTGAAATCCCACACCTCGCTTTCACGCCTGCCGAACTCATTGTCCCAGCCATACAGGGGATGATCCGTGGTTTTGCCAAGCACTACCTTGCCACCAGGCACCGGTAGGAGGCTATTCCCCGGAGCCTTACCGGCAAGGGGGCATTGCTCCCAGCCGTCAAGGGGCCGAACCTCGCCTATCGGCAGGCGGCGAATGATGACCGAAGAGGTCTCAAGATGGATTCGTTGATGTTCGATGCCCATCATGATCGCCCAGAAGGGTGCATCCCAGGTAATCGGCATTGACAGAGGCAGAGTACCGATTACCTCCGTTACCAGCTCTTTGACCTGGCGACGATAAGCTCGAACTTCACCGACACTTGGCCAGTCGTAGTTTTTTGCACTCAGATCGTCCCAGGACATCTCATCGACGCCGATGGCAAACATCGATTCATAGGCCGGATTGATCCGCCGGTCGATAAGTCTGGCGATCGTCAGTTTATTAATATAAAAAGAGGCGGTGTGGCCAAGGTAAAAGATAAGGGGGTGGCGCAGCGGTTCGGCTCGCAGATAAAAGGCCTCATCATTGGCCAGGTGATCATACAACTGCTCGTCAAGGGCATAGGTTTTTTGGAAATAGTCCAGTATTTCTGCCCTTTTTTCTTCGGCAGTTCCTCTATTCAGGATGGTGGTTCGGGTATTTTTCAGGTCCATAGTCTATCCTCATTGGCCGACAGCCGCGTGGCAATTCCTTTCCTGTAGCAAAATTCACTTGAAAATCTATGTAATCAAAGGGCTTGTGTCAACAGTGAGGTGTTGATCAGGGTTGTATGCCTGCTCTTTATGCCGTATTTGCCAAAGAAGCCATCCTACAGCCGGTCCGCCACCTCCGTCCCCTGGGCAATAGCCCGTTTGGCATCCAGTTCTCCTGCCTTCAGGGCGCCGCCGATGAGATGGTAAGGCTGGCCGAGAACGTCAAGTTCTTTGGCCACGCCGAGCTCCGAGAGCTGTCCGGCACAAACGACCACATCATCTACGAGAAGGAGCTGCTCCTTTCCTTCATGGCGGATGTGCAGCCCCTCGGCGCTGACCGCAAGATATTCGACTCCGATCAGCATCTTGACCCCATTCCTTTTCAAAATTGATCGGTGTATCCAGCCGGTGGTCTTACCGAGTCCGGCCCCCGGTTTGCTGGTCTTGCGCTGCAGCAGATAGATTTTTCTTGCCGGGGCCTCTTTCCGTACCTCCCCCAGACCGCCATCGGCTGCATACTCCATGTCAACGCCCCACTCGCCCATAAAGGTTTCCACCGTTTCCGGGCCTGAAGGTTGATGCAGGAGAAACGTCGCCACATCAAAGCCGATGCCGCCGGCACCGATAATGGCTACCCGAGCACCTATCTGTTTTTTTCCGGTGAGCACATCGGAATACAGCGAGACGTTTTTGCCCTCGCAACCCTTGATGGCAATCGGCCGCGGTTTGACTCCGGTGCTGATGACGATTTCTTGAAAACCCTTGAGTTCGGCGGCGGTTGGAGTGACGTGCAACTTCAAGGTAACACCATGCAATAGCAATTGGTGCTGATAATATCTGAGCGTCTCGGCAAACTCATCCTTGCCGGGAATCTGCCTAGCCAGGCGAAACTGGCCGCCAATCTCACCGCTTGCCTCATAGAGGGTGACCGCATGGCCCCTGGCGGCGGCGGTTACGGCACAGGCAAGCCCCGCTGGACCAGCACCGACCACTGCCACATTTTTTGCGACTGTGGTCTTCACAAAGGGCATGATGGTTTCCCGGCAGGCCCGCGGATTGACCAGGCAGGTGGCAGACTCCCTGGCAAAAATATGGTCGAGGCAGGCCTGATTGCAACCGATGCAGGTGTTGATCTCCCGCACCCGCCCACTTTCAGCCTTTTGCACCCACTCCGGGTCGGCCAGAAATGGCCTGGCCATGCTGACCATATCGGCGCAGCCTTCGGCCAGCACAGTCTCCGCCACCTCCGGCATGTTGATGCGATTGGTGGTCACCAGGGGTATCTGCACCTGCCCCATCAACCGCTTGGTCACCCAGGTGAATCCCGCCCGCGGCACCATGGTGGCAATGGTCGGCACCCTGGCCTCGTGCCAGCCGATACCGGTATTGATAATCGTCGCCCCGGCAAGCTCGATTTCTTTCGCCAGCAATACCACCTCCTCCCAGGTGCTGCCGCCCTTGACCAGGTCAAGCATCGACAGCCGGTAGATGATAATAAAATCCTTGCCGACGGCCCGGCGGACACCGCGGACAATCTCCAGGGGGAAGCGGATGCGATTGGTAAAGGAGCCCCCCCACTGATCAACGCGCAGGTTAGTCTTACCGGCGATAAACTCGTTAATGAGATAGCCTTCCGAGCCCATGATCTCGACCCCGTCGTAGCCCGCATCCCGAGCAAGTGCTGCACAGGTAACGAAATCGCCGATGGTCGATTGCACCCCCCGGTCGCTGAGCGCCCTTGGCTTAAATCTGTTGATCGGTGCCTTAATCGAAGAAGGTGCCACACATAGCGGATGATAGCCATATCGGCCGGCATGGAGGATCTGCATACAGATCCGGCCATCTGCCTGGTGCACCGCCTCGGTTATCAGGTAATGATCCTTCACCTGTGACGATTTCGCCAGCCTGAGCGAAAAGGGTCCCACCCAACCGGCCCGGTTCGGCGCCACGCCACCGGTGACAATAAGCCCGACCCCGCCTTGAGCCCGGGCGGCAAAATAGGCCGCCATACGGCGAAAGCCATCCTTTTCCTCTTCAAGGCCGGTGTGCATGGAACCCATGAGGACTCTATTTTTCAGCGTCACAAATCCGAGATCGAGGGGGCGCAGTAAGTGGGGGTACAAGGGTTGAGAAATATTCATCATTTATCCAATCCTTTGTCAGTGCCTTCCGCCGCAGGAAGATTTTCTATTGCATCGAAAATTGGGTGTACTATAAAAGAAGTGAATCGAACATCCTTCTTATCAATCCATTCTTAATTTAAAAACTATGCACTACCAGGGCAACATTTTCCGTCCGCCGAGTGAAGCGTACTCCATTCTCCTGCAGATAACCACAGGCTGTTCCCATAATAAATGCACCTTCTGCGGCATGTATAAGGGCACTCGATTTTCCATCAAAGACGACGACACGATCATGGCGGATATTGACTTTGCCGCTAGGCACTGTCGCAACCAGGACAGGTTGTTTCTCTGCGACGGCGACGCCCTGATCCTGCCGCAGGAGCGACTCCTGAAAATCCTTGGGGCCATTCGCACTCAGCTGCCATGGGTCACAAGAATCGGCACCTACGCCAACAGCAAAAGCATCCGCATGAAAACCCCGGAACAGCTACGGGA
This sequence comes from Deltaproteobacteria bacterium, assembly GCA_031441605.1. Taxonomy (GTDB): domain Bacteria; phylum Desulfobacterota; class Desulfobulbia; order Desulfobulbales; family Desulfocapsaceae; genus Desulforhopalus_A. The sequence goes on along the minus strand of JANNQF010000011.1, from coordinate 28,171 downwards.
ACTGCATGACGGCGGCATCGGCATAGCCTATATGGGCCTTGAATCGGGTGACGATGTTACCTTGAAAAACATCAACAAGGGGGCCGATGCCCAGCGAATGATCGATATGGGCAAAAAGCTGCGTGCCGCAGGCATCAAACTGTCAATCACCGTCCTCCTCGGTATAGCCGGCAGGGAACGTTCCCACATCCACGCTAAAGAGACCGGCCGTGTCCTCACCTCCATCGATCCGGAATACGTCGGGGCATTGAGCCTCATGCTCACCCCCAACACTCCGCTTTTTGTCGCGTCGAACAGCGGCGATTTTCCTATTCTTTCATCACAAGAGATGCTCGAAGAACTGTCGATCATGATTGCCGCAACCGATCTTACAAACGGCTATTTCCACGCCAACCATGCCTCGAACTACCTGCCGATCAAGGCCAAAATGCCGCAAGACAAAGAAGCTACCCTCCAGCTTATCGCCCAGGCACTCGCTGGAAAAATAGGCCTCAAGCCGGAGTATCTTCGCGGTCTGTAGTACCTTAGAAATTCATTTCTTGTTTTTTAAGAAAGAATTTCGTGAAGGTACTTATCCCCCCTTGTGTGGGGTTAAGAGCCTACAGCCAAAACAACAAACCCCCTTGCTGCTGGGCAACAAGGGGGTCTGATCTTTCTTATGCTAACAACTTTTTAGAATCGGTAATTCAGACCAACAGAAAGCAATATAGCCGAAGCATCGGTAAATTCGCCCTTAGGATAAATTGACTCGGCACGAGTAACATTCACCTTGCGCGACTCTTTATAGTCATAGAGCATGGCCACGCCGATATCCATCTTGTCGTTGATCTTATACTGCGCCCCAAGAGAATAAAGCCAAGCGTCGGAATCAGGCAATTCAAACTGAATATTTTCATCCGGTACGGGATTATTGTCATAACCGAAACCCGCCATCAGATCGAGAGTCTTGGTAACGCCATAGGTCAGACCAATACGAAAGGCATCGGCATCATCCCAGTTTTTGGCAACCGCCGGCTCATAGGGGTTGCCGGGGATAGCTGGTGAGAAATTGAAGTCGAGGGTTTCGTACTCGGACCAGAAGGTTCTATCCCAGGTCAGTTCGACATTGAGATTAGGCAGTACATCATAGGCAACGGAGAGGGCGAACACCGCCGGTGCCGGAAGGGAGACATCGGCATCCAGGGTGACTTTCTTGCCCAGCAGGTTGAGCTTAGCTTTATCTTCAAATTCCAAATCGATATTGGAACGGTAGGTTGCCGAAACATTCAATTTGTCAATCGGTTTTACCGATACTGCGGCATTCCAGCCCCACTCGACCGTATCGCCTTCCATCTCGCGTGACAAAGGCTTGCCTAGACCAGCGGCATCGCTTTTCACCGTGGCATCGGCGTACATCATCCGGGCACCTGCGGCAACTGAAACCATTTTTGCAAAACTATAGGATACGGTGGGATTGACTTCTATCGTCGTCAATGCAAATTCTTCGGCAGCAGCTTTCGGATAACGATCTTCCCAGCGTTTGGCCAAGCCGTAGGGTGCAACAACTGCAAGACCTATGCGCGCTCCGCCCATTGAAGGGGAAACCATAAACGCAGTCGGCAACAAGAAGTTTTCAGCTTCCGATTCACCGTCATAAAGGGGAGTACGGGAATCCTCATAAGTGATTGAAGTAAGATGGATATAGGTGGCATCAAGCTGGGTATTCCATGAATCGGCCATCCATGACATGTTGGCAGGGTTGTAATACGCCGCATCAGCCCTGGTCGATGAGGCTATGTTGGCACCTGCTTTGGCGGTTGAATCGACCGATTGTTCAGGAATACGATACCCTGAAGCCATGGCCGACCCCGCAGTCAGAATGGATGTCAACGCCAGTACGGAAATCACTTTTTTCATACCTTTCTCCCTTCAGTATTAGATTCTTGCTGCCTTGGCTTGAAAGAGCATCACCGACGAATCTCCCTCACCGAGAACAGACGCTTCATTACCCCCTATTCCATTTAAAATTACATGAAACAGTAAGGCTTCCTCCACAAAATATAACTTTTACGTTCAGGTCAATCAGCAGGTCAAAAAAAATTATCACTTCTCCTGTCGCTGAATAATATATAAAGACAATGCATGTCAACTACAAATCTTGTTTGTTGGGCATGAAGACTATATTAGCATTCTGTTACAGGAGTCTTGAGGTGAGAACCGTTTCTCACCTCAGCAAACCGTTCATAGTAGCCGCTACTGCAGCTTCTCGATTTCAGTTCGGATTTCTCCATCCATGGTAACTGCCCGGCCACTCCTGTCGGAAATGACAAAGGTTATCAGTGCATCGGCCGCCACTTCTTTGCTTTCCTTCAGGAGTATCTCCTGCTTGAGGACCACACTTCTATTGCCTATTTTTTCAAGTCTGGTGGTTACAAGCAGGATTTCACCGACCGGAACCGCCTTTCGATAGTTGACATTGATGTTCACTACGAGAAAGATCAGACCCTTCTCGGCCCACTTACGAAGATCGATTTTCGCTTCCAAGTGTGCCCATCGATCCTCTTCAAAAAACTCAAGGTATCGGGCATTATTGACATGTCCATAAAAATCGGCATGATAGCCGCGAACCTTTATCTCCGTCAGGTGTTGCATCCGTTCATTTTCCTTTTGAAACTCTTTCTTTGTTTTTGTGAATGGGGCAATAAGCCCCGTTCACATCAAGCCCCTTTGCCAAAAGTGCGCAAAAAATCCTGCAATGCCGAAGGATTGTTGGATTTAATCGTGCCGGTCATAAAATCCTTCATTCCCGGCCGATAATTCTCCTGCCAGATTTTCAAGAAAAATTCCGGGCTGGTCTTGCAGACGCAGTCGGCGTTTTCGACCGCCTTGCCGTCGGTCACCCGGCAACTGTCACTGCTCAACTCCACGGTTTTTTTTATATCACCTAGAGAAAAGTAAAAGCTTTTCGGTTGTGCCAGGGTTTTCGGTACAAAGGACTGCGCCAACGTCGCGAAAATTTCTTCTATCATAAAACCGTCCAGCGCTGTTAAAGGGATTTAATTTTCTCAGTAAGTACAGGAACAAATTGTTTGAGATCAGCGACCACCAGCACATCGGCAACATCGCCGATGGGGGCATCTTTGTCGGTGTTGATCGCCACGATGAACTCCGATTTTTTCATACCGGCAAGATGCTGAATGGCCCCGGAAATACCACAGGCAATATAGAGTTTCGGGGTAACGGTTTGCCCGGTGGTACCGACCTGACGATTATGCTCAACCCATTCGGAATCAACGACGGGACGACTCGCCCCGTATTCCCCGCCGAGGGCCTTGGCGAGTCCGGCGATCATCGCCACATTCTCAGGTTTTCCTATACCTCGCCCGGCGCTGACAATAACCTGGGCTTTACCAAGATCGACCCCGCCACTTGCCGCCTGCTCGTAGCCGGTGAACTGCACCCGGCCGCCGCCGGTAACAGTAATTTTCTCCACTGCCGGAGTGCCGCTCGGCTCGTCACTGAGACCAAAGGCCCCGGCCTGCAAGGTGACAACGGTCTTAGTGGTTTTGGCCTTCACATCACGGCGCAGCTTGGAGTTACAGACGGGTACCACCGGCATGCCGTCGACCACGTCTACCACCTCGGAAATCTGCGCGGCACCCAAGGCATAGGCAATACGTGGCGCAAGATCCCAGCCGTAGGAAGAGTGACAAAGGGCCACCATATCCGGATTTTCCTTGGTAATGACGTCAAGCACCAGCTGCTTGTGGGCATCGGGATTGTATTCGCCGACGGCTTTGCCATCCGCCAGGTACAGTTTGCCGGCATATTTCGGCAAGACACTGTCATCGCCTACCAAAAACATAACGCTTTCGGCATTCATCTTGGCGGCGAAGGCCGCGAGTTCATAGGTCCCACCGAGAAGCTTGCCTTCCCTGCTTTCTGCAATAAGCAATAATTTCATTGTCGTATCCTCCTATGCCAAAACAGCGGTTTTATCCTTCAGGATTTTGATCAGTTTGTCGGCCATTTCCGCCATATCCCCTTCGAGCACCAAACCGCCGCCTTTCTTTTCAGGAAAATACATCCTGGCGGTTTCCTGGCGCGCATCGACCTTCAGCAGATCCGCCACCGGGATGGACAGCAGCTCTTTCTTCTTGGCCTTCATGATATTCGGCAGGGTGGGATAGCGCGGGGTATTCATGCCGAGTTGACAGGTGATAACCACCGGGGCCTGAACCTTGACACAGGCCTTGATGCCGCCCTCAAGTTCGCGCTTAGCGACAACCGCGCCACCTTCGTAGGCAAAGTGGACGACGGTGGAAACACTCGGCAGCCCGAGCATTTCGGCGGTCAGGACACCAACCTGGGCGCTGCCTCGATCCTGCGATTGCATGCCGGTAAAAATCAGCTCGAAGTTTTTGCCTTTGGCATATTCGGCGATGATGGAGGCGATCTCAAAAGGCTCCTTGCCGGAAGCATTGTCGTCGGCAATATGGGCACCACGGTCGCAGCCCATGGCCAGGGCCTTTTTCATGGTTTCCTTGACCTGATCGGAGCCGATGCACAGCACCGTCAGATCGGCATCCTTCACCTGTTCTTTCAGCTGCACCGCCTGTTCAACCGCATATTCGTCGTATTCATTCATCCGCCAGGCAAGATCGGTCTTTGCATACCAGGTACCGCCGGCGTCTACCTTGAATTTCGATTCCATATCGGGAACCTGTTTTATACACACGAGAATCTTCATGCTCTCCCTCCAGTTGTTATATATTTATTTTGAATGATTTGACTTTCTTCAGTTAATGGATTCGTTCCGCCAAGATTTCGGCGATGTCCTTTGGCCGGAGGCTTTCCTCGACGCCTGCACCCTTGACACCGTCCTCAAACATGGTCAAACAAAACGGGCAGTTGGATACCAGGGTCGAAGCTCCGGTCTCGGCGGCCATTTTCACTCGCACAATATTGATCCTCTCACCGATCTTTTCCTCGGCGAGGATACGGCCGCCGCCAGCGCTGCAGCAAAAGGCCTCGGCCCGGTTTTTATCCATTTCCACCAGCCGGCCACCAGCTGACGCGATAAGATTTCGGCCCGCCTCATAGATATCGTTGTGCCGTCCGAGGTAACATGAATCGTGGTAGGTGCAGGACAGTTCCGCTGCATCAATCTTCAGCTTTCCTTCGGCAATCAACTGCTCAAGAAACACGGTGTAGATTTCAACCGGGGTTTCAAGACCAAGATCGCCATAATCCTTGGCCAGGGTATTGTAACAATGCGGACAGGTGGTGACGATTTTCTTCACCCCGTACGCCTTGATTTGTTCGATATTTTCCACGGCCAGGCTCTGGTACAGGTATTCATTGCCCATCTTGCGCATCGGCTCGCCGCAGCATTTTTCTTCTTTACCGAGGATGCCGACCTTGACGCCCGCGGCCTGGCAAAGCTTCACAAAACTCTTGGCCACGGCGATATTGCGCTTGTCAAAAGACCCATAGCAACCGACAAAAAAGAGCACGTCGACCTCGGCGTCGTCGGCTAAAGATTTAATTCCCAGTCCTTCCGCCCAGTCGCCTCTTTCGGCATAACCGATGCCGAGCGGATTGCCGTTGACTTCGGTCGCCTCCATCGCCGTCATAACCTCTTCGCCCGGGAACTCCCCTTCCATCAGCACCATGGAACGTCGCAGTTCAACGATCTTGCCGACATGCTCTATGGCCGCCGGACAAATCTCCTGGCAGGCCCGACAGGTAGTGCAGGCCCACAGTACATCCTTGCCGATGACCTCAATAAGGTTGGCCTCCGGATTGGTAAAGGCGGTCTCTCCCAGTTGATTGACCAGTTTCATGGGCGACAGCGGTTTGCCGGTGGCAAATGCCGGACAGCGGTCCTGGCAGCGTTTGCAGAGAGTGCAGGCGTCGGCATCGAAGATATCCTTCCAGGTCATCTCTTTGATATTTGTCGCCCCGAAGGTCTCGCTTTCCTCGTTTTCCAGGTCAAGATTCACCAGCTTGCCCTTCGGCCCGAGATCGGAAAAGAGATAATTACTGCTGGTGGTGAGAATATGTCTGAACTTGGTCAGCGGGATGAGGATGAAAAAGCCCATCACCAGAAGGAGATGAAACCACCAGGTGAGCTTGTGCAGAAGAAGTAAACCGGCCTGGTCCAAACCGGAAAGGGCATTGGCAACAATCAGCCCGACCGGCGACCACATCGCCAGAGGGGTGCCCATTTCCGTTACCGCCATCCGCGAACCTTCGATAATAAAACCGGTGATGAGGATGGTGAACATCAGGCCGTGCATGATCGCATCGTCTTTTTTTGTCTCAAGTCCCTCCGGGGCAAAGAAATAACGACGTACCAGAAGACCGCCGAGCATAACGATACAGACCAATCCGGCGAGATCGAGAACGATGGAAAACAGCTTATAAAAAGTGCCTTTCAGGAACTTCACATTAAAGAGCAGATCGGTAAAATCGGCCTGAATAACAATCAGGGTCGTGCCGATGACCAGAAGGCCAAAGCCCCAGAAGAACAGGCCATGCAACAGCCCGGGCCAAGGAACTTCTGTCACTTTCTTTTGCAGCAGAACGTTTTCGAGCATGATGGTGATGCGCCTGCCCATCTGATCGGTGCGGTTAAGCGGCAAACCCTGTTTATACAAGGGGATTCTCTGCAAGGCCCCCCGCACCAGCAGACCGATGGCGATCGCTGCCAAGAGATACATGGGCACCAAAGTCAACGCGCCATGACCGACATTCCAATAAATTTCTCGGGTAAATTCCATGGTTTTCTCCAGTAGCTGCAACTATTTCCTGATTATTTCAATTTTCTTAGCGAGTCAGCGCGCTGCCGATAACCATGCGCTGGACCTCGCTGGTGCCTTCATAGATTTCAGTAATCTTGGCGTCGCGCATCATCCGCTCAACCGGGAATTCCCGAGTATAACCGTAGCCGCCGAGGATCTGCACCGCTTGGGTGGCAACCCTCATGGCGGTTTCGCTCGCCATGAGTTTAGCCATCGCCGATTCGCGCGAATAGGAAAGTCCGTGGCTGGCCCGATAGGCGGCCTGGTACACCAGCAATCTAGCTGCCTCTATCTGGGTGGCCATATCGGCCAGTTGAAACTGTATCCCCTGAAAACGGCCGATCGGCGAATCAAACTGCTTGCGTTCCTTGGCATAGCCGACCGCGACATCAAGCGCGCCCTGGGCAATACCCAGAGCCTGGGAAGCGATGCCGATGCGCCCGCCGTCGAGAGTCTTCATTGCCACCTTGAAACCCTGACCCTCAGCACCGAGGAGATTATCCGCCGGGATGCGGCAATCCTGAAAAACCAGCTCCATGGTTGGTGAGGAACGAATGCCCATCTTCTGCTCTTTCTTGCCAAAAGAAAAACCCGGAGTGCCCTTTTCGACAATGAAAGCGCTGATGCCGTGATGTTTTTCGGCGGTTTTGTCGGTCCTGGCAAAAACGATATATATTTCCGCCTCGCCAGCGTTGGTGATGAAGATCTTCGTACCGTTCAAGAGCCACTGGTCACCATCTTTGACCGCAGTGGTTTTGGTGCCGCCGGCGTCCGTGCCGGCAGATGGTTCGGTGAGCCCGAAGGCCCCCATTTTCCTGCCCTCGGCCAAAGGGGTAAGAAATGTTTGTTTCTGCGCCTCGCTGCCAAAAAGATAGATGGGGTTGGAGCCGAGCGACAGATGGGCCGACAGGGTAACACCGGTCGAGGCACAGACCCGCGACAATTCCTCAACGGCGATGGCGTAGCTGATATAATCGGCTCCGGCACCACCGTATTCCTCTGGAAAAACAATGCCGGTCAGTCCCAATTCCGCCAAGCGTCCAAACATCAGCGGGCGATCAAATCGCTCCTCTTCGTCGCGCTCTCTCGCCGACGGTCCCACCTCTTTTTCCGCAAACTCGCGAACCATATCACGAAGCAGGTTCTGTTCTTCGGTATGTTCAAAATTCATATTCTATTCTCCCGGCATAGGCCGCAACTGAGTGAAAACGCCCCCAGAAATTTCTTTATCTTCCTTTATAAAATGTGTTTACGTTAAGGTCAAGATATTTTCTCATACTTTTTTCTGCTCCGCGGAAAGGCTTATGAAACGTGGTACTGTTCTGTTTTTTTTATTTGACAGGTCGATGACCAGCATGCTACTTTGCAGCAAGTGTATTACGTAAAGGTAAATATAAAACATTAAAACACGCGGCCTAAGACACTGCAGGATGCCCGCGACAAGGCACTGTCAGCTATAGCGGTTGTTGCCCCAAAGGAAAACCAGCATGAGTAAACCTGAAATCAAACCGGTACAAATCGGCGAACTGGCAAAAACCCTCGATATCACTACCCGCACAATCCGCTACTATGAAGAAATAGGTCTTATGGGCAAAACAGAAAGGTTGGGGGGCGGTACCCGTACCTACTCCAAAGACGAGGTAATTCGCCTGAAGTTCATCCTAAAGTTGAAGACCATGGGCATATCTCTCAAAGAGATGAAGGACCTTTCCGATATTTTTGATATCCACGAGAACGACTTCACGCAAATTACCCCAAAACTCATAGAAATACTCGACAACCACATTGCGAGGGTAGATGAGAAGATGGCCAGCCTGTCATCGCTCAGAAAAGATATCGTCGACTACCGGATTCGCATGACCGAATTTCTCACCCACCATGACCGGGAGTAAGCCCCTCATTATCCTTTCTTCCCTTCGTACTTGACGAGAATCCTGCCCAAAAGTGAAGCTGCCAGGATAACCCCCATACCGAGTAGTACCCGCCCCGATACGCTCTGATGATGAACAACCGCCACCAGCAGCACCGCCAGCGGCGGTGTCAAATAGCTGAGAAAACCGATGACCACGACGTTGCCTCCGGTCATCGCCCGATTCCAGAGGAAAAAGGACAGGCCAAGAGGCACGCAGCCGAGATACACCGCCGACCCCAGGGCGGCAAGCGATGGCATCGTGTGGGGCATGGACAGGGCAAAGAGAACCGCCGACAGGAGGGCCGCATACAGGGTGAAGGCGGTCATCGGCTCTTTTTTCACCTTCACATGCGCCAGACCAACGGAAAAGCTCGACCAGATGAGCCCGCATAACAGCGCCAGCAGATAGCCCTTCATATAGCCCAGGTCAAAGGACAGCTCTTTGCCGGCGCTGATCACCAGGCCCGCCCCGAGCAACCCGAGCAACGCGGTAACGACAATAGACAATTTAAGTTTTTTAAAAAGCAGCAGCGAGGAAAAAACCACAATCCAGAACGACCAGGTGGTGGCAAGGATCGCCCCTTCGGCAAGCGGAGCGTTACTGAGAGCCAGATAGTAGATATAATGGTAGAGAAAAATCCCCCACACCCCCATCAGCGAGGCCTTCAGGCCTGGGAAAAACACCTTGGCGGTCCGCAGGACCACAAGGTCCTGGATATAAAGAAAGGCAGCTGCACTGACAAAGCTATAAAACATCAGCTCCTCGGTGGACAACTCCTTCAGGCCGGAACCGGTCGCCGCCGGCAAACTGGCCCAGCAGAGAATGGCTCCGAGGGCGTAAAAATAATATTTCATCGCGTTACTTCCTTGGCACACCAGATTACTGTGTCAGTTCAAAGACCTACCCCCGCCTCCCTACCCCACCGCCACCTTGACCACAATCTTGTGGATCAGGCTGGACGAGACAAGCGGCAGATGGGCATCCTCAGGAAAGAAAACCGCAAACATCCCCGGTGAAACCGGCAACCAGGCGGCTGGCGGATCGGCATAGAAGCGGATATCCTCGTCCGGATCATACGGCCCTGCCGGTTGTCGACAGAGAACTTTCGGCCGCCAGCCCATGCCGTCAAGTCCGTCCAGCACCAGCTGAATATCGATATACTTCTCGTGCGCCTCCAGCTGCGCCTCATCCATGTCGCGGCCCTGGTCCCTTGCCACCATGGCAAAGATTCGGTCGCCGTCAATGGCGTAGGTGTCAACCGCCAGCTCCCGTAGATCCGGACGCCTGAGAAAGGCGAAGGCCTCGGCAAAGCCATCATGTAAGGTCACATACCGATTGGAGTTTTCTAAAATATCGTATATCATGAATATCCCGCAGTTTATTTCTACAGTGAACCGAAAAGGTACCAGTCCGGAATTCCCCAAACATTCTTGCGCAACTCGATAATCTCGTCTCCAGGATATACCACCAAGCCAATATGCGCCACTTGCGAATGTTCGGCCATGAACGTTTCGATGCTCCGCCCGTCGGAACCGGTCACTCGCTCGGAGGATTTAGTCTCGATCGGGATGATGCCCCGCTCACCAGCGAGCAGGAAATCGACCTCAAGACCCGCAGCCGTCCTGTAAAAAAAAAGTTCGGGTTCAATGGACTGAAGCTGCTTCCATTTCATAAGCTCGGCAAAGACCCAGGTCTCGTAGGCTGCACCACGATCAATGGCGATTTCTCCCAGGACAGCCCTGTTCAATCCCACGTCCGGGAAATACAGTTTCGGACTTTTGATCAAACGCTTGCCGACGTTTTCATGCCAGGGTGGAAGCAGATAGCACTGGAACGTCATGGTCAGCAGCTCCAGATAGCGTTTCAGGGTATTGACAACCACGCCCAGATCCCGCGCCACCTCGCTGATGGAGAGCAGGTTGGCGGTGCGACTGCACAAGAGTTTCTGCGCCAGCGCAAAGGTATCGATACTCGCCACCTGCCCCACGTCGGCGATATCCCGTTCGAGAAAGGTACTACGATAATCCTTAAGCCAATGAAGTCGTTCGGCATCACCGCTACGCTGCCATACCGGCGGGTAACCGCCCCATGTCCGGTGCTCGTCACGGATCCGCTGCAAGTGCCTCAATTGCTGCGGTGCAGCCAATTGCAGACGCTCCGTATTCTGTCGCGAAACAGCCTGATCCCGCCATATACCGGAGAGCAGAGGAGGCGCACCGCCGCCAGTCAGCTCGTGCAGCGAAAAGGGCAGTACCCTGCAAAGCGCCACCCGGCCGGACAGAGTTTCCCCGACGTTCTTCATCATCAGCAATTGTGACGATCCGGTCAGTACGAATCGTTTACGTTCTGCAACCGGTTTTTTCTGCTCCCGGTCCACGACCAGTTTCAAGGGATCGAACAGTTGCGGAATTTTCTGCACCTCATCAAGCACCACCAGCGGCGTGGTGACGCTTTCCAGGATCGATACGGCTGAACGCTGAAAACGCAGCCTTTCATCCGGGTCATCAAAGGAGATGTAGGTGAAAGGAAGATCAAGAAACCGTGGCAGCAACTTCTCGCAGATCGTAGTCTTGCCTGTCTGGCGGGCGCCGGTCAAGGCCACAATTGGGTTCTGTTGCAGCCGCGCGGTGAGGTTGCCCATAATTGCTCGCTCGATGGTATCCATCAGGCATTTCTAGCAGTGCAATTGCAATATTGCAAGGTGAAATTGCAGATTCATTATGTAATATTGTGGTGTGATGCTGGTTCCAGGTCAACAAAAAAGCGCGGGGCAAGACATGTACTTCGTTATCGTTGAAAACTCCGTTTATCTTGAGAAACCGCGTCCCATTCAGTTCTGCGTTAGCCACTTGGACACGCCTTCCATCATCAGCCCTAAAATGAGCGCCCCCACCTTCATCCTCCTTGCCACAACCGGTTTCATCATTTTTGCTGGTGTTATCTGGCGGTTAGCCTCGCGCCGACAATCGCTTCCATGCCCGGCATGGTTGCGCTGGCTGGTCGAACTGGACAACCCCTTCACCAAAACCAATCGTGCGGCCTTTATAGTCGAGCATCTCAATCTTCAACCGGGCAGCATGTTGTCCGTGACCGAAGTGATTTTCGACCCTCGCTTCCAAACACGCAGCACCGTCACCGAACTGGCAGAAACCGCAGGTTTTAAAGAGTTGGCGTTTTTTGGCAACCGAATCGCTTACGTATTGAATTTCGAAAAGGCAATAGACGGCTAAGCCCTTCACTCAGCTCGAACCCAACAGCTACGGTTCGGATTTCCTTTTGTGTATCGTACCGGAAAATGCACAAAATAATAACATCTTGGACCTGTCGCGAAGTCCGAGACACTCTCACAAGGCAGGCAAAAACCCAGTTCGTTAACTACCCCATTCCTAGAGTTCTACGAATCTTTTTCTTTATGCCGCTTACGATAAAAGGTGTCAACCTTTTCTTTTCTTTGAGAATTTGCTGAAAGAGATCCTTCTTTTTCTCGGGTGGCACGGGACGCCCGGCAATGTGGATCAAGGACAGCGATTGGCTAGGACAGGCGCTGATGCAGGCCCCGCAGCCCAGGCAGTTGTCGCCGATCACCTGTACACATTTTTTCCGCTTGCCGTTATCTACGCCAACCGTTTCCAGGGCCGCAACATTGCAGGCTTTTTGGCAAAGGCCGCAACCGAGGCAGGTCTCGGCGTCGACCTGCAGAGAATAATTGGTCTTGGCCACCCCCATGGGATAGCCCATCTGCACCCCACCCAAGAGTTCGCAGCAACAGGAGCAGCAGTTGCAGATAAAGGAGGGTTTGTGGCGGATATTGTCGGTTATGTGGGTTAGCCGCAGATCCCGGGCCTGACCAAGTATTGCCAGCAACTGCTCGGTGCTGCGCTTTTCGGCAAAACCGCGGCGAGTCATGAACTTTGCCGCGGTCCCGAGGGAGATGCAGATCTCCTTGGTCGGGGCGTTTTTCTTGCAACTCTCGCTGAGATGTTCCTTTTTATGGCGACAATAGCACATGCCGACGGCGCCGTAACCGGCGTTTTTAATGATCTCCCGGGCGCTTTCATAGGTGGCCACCTGGGAACTTACCGGGATATGCTCTTCATAGGGAAGCGAACGGGTAAGCGGTGTCTTGCCGGCAAAGAATTCCCGGCCCATCTTCTGCTCGGGGTCACCGTAGAGATATTCGCTCATAAGCTGGGCTAGTTCAACCACCGGCAGGTCGTGACGCTGCTTCATAAAGGTCAGTTCAAAAAAGCCGATCAATCCCGGCAGGAGCAGATAGTAGGTCTTGCCGCCGTAAGTTGTGTCCATCACCAAGCCTTTCTCGGCCATCTGCTCAAGTTTGGCTTTCAGCTGCAAACTCTCCCAGCCGGTCGCCCGGACAAGCTCGGGAAGAGTCGCCTCGGTCAGGGGAAAGCGCGAGGCGATATAGGCCTCCTCCTCGGAAAAGAGGATGGCCAAAATCCGCCGCAGTGTATCGCTGTCGGGCAGACCGATGGGATACTTGTTCAACCGGTCGATAAGAGGTACGATGCTGCTTTTTCCTTCAAGATGATGCCCCATTTCCGCTCCCTTTTTCTTCTTTACCGGTCTTATTTTCCTACTCGTTCATAAGGTACTGATCCTTAAGCCCGTACACCGTCTGCCAAACCCGTTCGAACCCTGCCCCGTCTTTTACTGGTTTTTTAATCATCTTGGTAAAAATTTCCTCCTGAGCTGCAGAATTTTCCTGATTGAGGATCATCTGCAGGGCCTGTGCTGAGAAATCCTGGACCAGGAAAATGAAAATCTGCTCCAGCACATCGGCATCGGTGCCATAAATTTTGGCGTTTTCCAAGATCAATTGCGCATAAACGATAAGGGTGAAGAGTTCACCGGCGGCCAGCATATAGTCGATGTTTTTGGCCTGCTCCTTGCTCGGAGGAGCGCTGATCAACAGGGTCCGGAACAGCTCGGCCTGCTCGCGGAACACCAGGATATTGGCGGATTGCATCCCCTGGTAGGCGAGTCGGTAATCGGCGAAACGGACAGTGGCCAGCCCCCCGGTCTTCTGTTTGAAGAGATAGCCATCATCGCCAGCCTCGTTCCTCTGGGGCACCGCGGGATAGGCAACCGGCTCGAAAAAGTAGTTGCGTACAAACTTGATGATGAGCGCCATGTTGACATGCTCGGTGCCTTCGAGTTTTGGCAGCATACCGATATCGCGGATAGCCATCTCGAAATAGGTATCCTGTTCAAAACCCTTGGCGGCGATGATCTCATGCAGGAATTTGACCACCTTCTCGCCCTGGCCGGTAACCTTCATCTTGACGATCGGATTAAAGAGCAGATAGCGGCGGTCGTCGTCGGAGGCGGCGCGAAGGTAGTCGGCCGAGCGGAAGGCCACCAGTTTCATGGCGATGAGCCGGGCGTAGCTCTCGGTGAAAAGCTTTTTCACATGGGGAAAGTCGGTGACAGAGCGGCCGTACAGATTGCGGCCGGCGGCATGGTTCAGCGCCTCGTAAAAACAGTGGGTGGCGATACCGATGGAGGCGCAGCCTAACTCGAACTTGCCGATATTAATGGTATTCAGTGAAGAGTTCCAGGCGTGCTCGCCGCGCGACAGGATATCCGCCCCGGTGATCGGGTAATCGTGCAGAGCATATTCGGCAACATAGGCCTGACGCACGCCGGAGGTATCGATCTTTTTAACGCACTGGTATTTTTCATGGTTCGGATCGACCACAAAAAAGACATATTCGCCGCTGCCTTCAATCTTGGCAAAGGTCGAGACCAGGGCGGCGCAGTTGCCGTTGCCGATATAGTACTTTGATCCGCGGGCCAAATAGGTTCCGTCCGCCTGGGGGATGAGAAGCATCTCGCTCGAATAAAGATCGGCACCGTGGGTCTTTTCCGACAAGCCGAAGGCGAAGATGCCACCCGCAGCCAGAAGTTCCGCGGTTTTTTTCTTCACATCCTCGTTTTCCCCCATCCAGATCGGGCCAAGGCCGAGAATGGTCACCTGCCAGGCGTACCAGTAGCACAATCCATAAAAGCCAAGCACCTCGTTGAACTCGCTGATCCGCCACATATCCCAGCGGCCGCCGGTCTTGCTGTAGGCTTCCGGGGTGAGAAAATCGGCAAAGATCTTCTCTTTTTGAATGAACTGAAGAAAATCCTCATACCAGACCATTGCCTGGTCGTCGGCCTTGATACTCTTCAAGCCCTTTTTTTCAAAGAAATCGATGGTTTTGAGCACCAATTCCCGCGACCGGGCATCGGCATGAAGTCGTTGATAATTTTTCGGGTTAAACAGGTGCACCTTTTATCCTCCCTGGAGTATTTTTTTGTGAATGCGGCCTTCAAGCGATACTTCTACCGGCGTTATAGCCCTGATGATTGGCCTCGAACACCGTAGCCGGGGCCAGGGCGTCGCCCACCACCAGGCAGCTCATGCCCAACTCTTCGGCAAGCCGCTGCAGAGGATTGGCTGAACGGGTGCCGACCGCAAGAACGACGCTGTCGGCCGGCAGCTCGCGGACCTCGCCGCCATGTTCCAGGCGGACGCCTTTTTCGGTAATTTCCAGGACCTTAGCCTGCATGAGGGTTTTCACCCCGTAGCGACCGACATCCTGGAGCATGCCCCAACGGGTTGATTTACCGAAATTACTGCCGAGGGTATCGGCCATCTCGACCACGGTAATCTCTTTGCTTCCCGTCGTCGCCAACCGGAAGAGTTTTTCCGGGGCAACCGCACCGTTTACCAGCAAAAATTTTATCTCATCGCCGGAAAGCGTGCCTTTTTCGGCTAGGAGCAGCGCAGTCTCAATCCCGACAGCACCGCCACCGACCACCACTACCCTTCGACCGGTGGCCGCCTTTCCGGCAAGGACGTCCCAAGCCTGAAGCACATGCTGCCGGTCTACCCCCGGAATTGCAGGGGTAATGGGTTCACCGCCGGTAGCCAGAACAACGACATCCGGTTTTTCCGTTTGAAGGGTTTTGGCGTCCACCGGACTGTTCAAAAGCACTCGGACGTCACGCAGGGCGAGCTGGCAGGCCAGATCACCTGCAAAAACCAAAAACTCCCCACGTCCTGGAGGGGCGCCGGCCAGATGCAGCTGCCCGCCAAGGCGCATGCCGCCCTCATAAAGACTGACCTTATGGCCGAGTTCGGCGGCAGCAATTGCCGCCGACATACCGGCGACGCCGCCGCCCACCACCAAAACCTTCTTCGGTTTTTCGGTTTTTGCCGGCTGTGCTTGATATTCATGCCCGGCGCGCGGATTGCAAAGACACTCGACCGGTTTCATCTTGAAGATATGGTCAAAACATCCCTGGCCGCAGGCGACGCAATGGATGATCTCTTTCTCCCGGCCGGACCTTGCCTTTTCCGGGAAATAGGGGTCGGCAATCAGAGATCTGCCGAGGGCAACCATATCGCAGAATCCTTCCTCGACCAGCAAACAGGCAATGGCCGGATCGTTGATGCGATGGCTGGCGATAACCGGCACCCGAACCCGCTGTTTGATGTCACGCGCCAGATAGGAAAATGCACCGCGCGGCACCTTGGTGACGATCTGCGGCACCTGCGCCTCATGCCAGCCGACATTGACGCAGAGCGCCCCAACACCGGCCGCCTCAAGGGCCACGGCAAAGTCAAGGAGCTCATCCGCACCAATGCCGCCTTCCATGAAATCGTTGCCGTTCAAGCGCACCAGAATGGGAAAATCGTAGCCGACGGTTTTTTTGATTGCGTCGATAACCTCAAGGCCAAAGCGCATGCGGTTTTCCAGACTGCCGCCATATTCGTCCTGGCGCTTATTGGTCAGCGGCGACAGGAATTCACTGATCAAATAGCCGGTACCGGCGAGGATCTCAACAAGATCAAAACCGGCCTCACGAACGCGCTTGGCGGCTGTTGCAAAACGATTGATAGTGTTACCGATTTTCTCCGGACTCAACTCCTCCGGAGTCTCCCGAGTCATGCGGCAGGGTACCGGCGACGGGGCCACCGCCTTTTTGCCGCCAAGAAACAATGAAGAGTTGTATCGCCCGGCATGGTTCAGCTGGACGGTGGCCTTGGCCCCACCGTCATGGATGGCCGTGGCAAGCCTGGTAAGACCGGGCAGATGTTCATCCAGATGGGCGCCGATATTGGCCGGAGTGCCTGAAAATTCGTCAACTGTCGCATATCCGACACTGATCAAGCCAACGCCGCCCTTTGCCCGCTCCCGATAAAACTCGATCAATTGCTCAGTGACCAGGAATTTTTTGCACATGTTAAGGTGCATGGCGGGCATGTACAGCCGATTCTTCAACTCGACTGCGCCAATACTTATTTTTTGAAACAAGGGATCATTCATAATTTCTCTCTTTAGACCTTAGAAATTCTTTTCACGTTTTTTAGAAAGAATTTCGTGAAGGTACTTATCCCGTTTATCGGGGACAGCGCCCAGTGGCGGCATGATACAAGTCACTTACCTGGTCAAAAAGTCCGATTTCTTCCAGCGCCCGCCGCAGCATCTCCGGCTGCTCAAGAAGGTCTTTCATAAAAACTACTTCCGAGGCCTTGAGGTAGAGATGAAAGGCCTCTTTCATCGGTTCGCCCAACAGTTTTTCAATCATCACCATCAGGTTTTTTTCGTCTTTATGCGGGCGCAGCTGCTCGACCCTCTGGAGAAGTTTCGAAAGATAAAAAAGCAGGGTTTCGTCGATACTGACAATCGACTTCCGGTGGCCGGGCAGGATCTGGTGTTTTCGTAAACTGGCAAGCTTCACCAGGGTTGCACAATACACCTGGTAATTATTAAACCGCGCACCACTTTCAAGATCGACATCAAGAAGCGGCGATTGAAAAATTCCCCGCAACAGGGTATCCCCAGTGACCGCCCAATCTTCCCCGACGTACACCAGATCGCTCTGCGAATGACCGGGACAGTTGAGCACCTTGATCCCCAGCTCCTCCGGAAGATCTTTTTCCGCCACCCGGTATTTTTTCGGAAAAGGCGGGAAAAGCTGGCCACTCTCGAAAATCCCTCGCAACTCGTCCAGAGACTTTTGATTGAAATCCAGGGAAGCAAGGAGATCATACATCCCCTCGATGCGCTTTGCGTGGTTAGCGATTTTCAGGCAATCGCGATAGGGCAGATAGATTACGGCGTCGCTGTTCTGTTCGAGCCACAGGCTCTGGCCGTAATGATCGATATGACAATGGCTGATGATGACATGGCGGAGCTGTGCCAAATCTACATGGTCCAGCAGATACCGTTCTGCGTCCGGGGTAGGCGGACCGGTGTCGAAAAGCACCAGCTCTCCCGCCAGCACGCCGGAATAGCAGTGCACGGGCCCAACCATATACGGGGTGTTGATGGTATGCTGTGTCAATCCGGCCATAGCGATCAGGTGGAAGTTCGATACCGGGCAGGGGAACCGGTGTCCACCGCAAAAAGGCGGACACCGGCAGGAGGCAAGGGTTAGAAAATGTATTTTTCGGTTTCGCAGGCAGCCTTGGCAAGGGTCCGCTTGGCGGCAAGCAGGCCGGTGGCATCATACTTGCCGAAACGCCTGATACCGGAGAGGATCATATTCAAGGTATCCCCTTCCTCGATATAGAAGGCGCCCTTGCGTGCAGAACTAGCAGCGATCTCTGAGGCCTCGAAAGCGAAGGTCTTTACTGCCGCTAAAACCTGGTCGCGCTTGCTGTCGCTGAACTTAGCCAGACCCTTCTCGGCCCGCAGGACCACGCTTTCCAGGGCAAAGATCTGGATGGCGATGTCCGCTGCAGCTATAAGGATCTCCTGCTCGTTGACCAGCTTGTCCATGAATTTCTGAACGCCGACACCGGAGAGGAGGAGAAACAGGGTCTTGAGGTTTTTAACGAGAGCTTTCTCTTTGACAAAAGGAATCGTCTCGTCCAAGTCCTCAAAACTCGGGGTCATGAGTGACTCAAAGGCTTTCATCGCCTCGGCCTGGAGCGGCAGTTCGCCCTTCATCGCCTTACGAAGGATCATGCCGGGAATGAGCAGGCGGTTGATCTCGTTGGTGCCCTCGAAGATGCGGTTGATGCGCTCGTCACGGTAGTATCGTTCAGCTGGATATTCGGCACAAAAACCGTAGCCGCCATGGATCTGCAACACCTCATCGACGGTACGGGCGAGGACCTCGCTGCAGAAGACCTTGGCAATGCCACACTCGGAGGCGTACTCCTCAATGCCTTTCAGGTATTCGTCGTAGTAATTGTCGATGCCTTTATCGATGGTCGCAATCTTGTCGTCGAGGAGACCGGCAAGACGATACACCAGGGATTCGGAGGCGTAGATACCCGCAGTCAGATCGGCAATCTTTTCGCCGATGGCGCCGAATTTGGCAATCGGGGTATTGAACTGCTTACGCTCGTTGGCATATTTGATCCCGGCCACCATGGCCATTTTCGAGGCGCCGCAAACGCCGGCTCCGAGCTTGAATCTGCCTATATTGAGGACGTTGAAGGCAATCTTATGTCCTTTGCCCTTCTCGCCGAGGAGGTTCTCCACCGGTACCTTGCAGTTGTCGAGGATGATCTGGGTGGTCGAGGAGCCTTTGATGCCGAGTTTCTTCTCCTCGGGCCCGACAATCAGGCCGGGAAAGCTCTTCTCAACGAGGAAAGCGGTGAAATGCTCCTTGTCGATCTTGGCGAAAACAGTGAACAGCTCGGCAAAGCCGCCGTTGGTGATGAACTGTTTGGTGCCGTTCAAGATATAGTGTTTGCCGTCACCTGTAAGCACCGCCGAGGCCTGAGCGCCTAAGGCATCGCTGCCGGAACCCGGCTCGGTCAGACAGTAGGCGGCACACCACTCGCCGGAGGTAATTTTCTCCAGGTATTGTTCTTTCTGGGCCTTGGTACCGTAATAAACGAGAGGCAGGGTGCCGATCCCGGTGTGGGCCGAATAGGCAACGGAAAAGGAGCCACCCTGAGACATTTTTTCGCTGACCAGCATGGTGGAAGCCTTGTCGAGTTCCAGCCCGCCGTACTCTTCCGGGGCATCCATCATCAGGAGACCGAGTTCACCGCATTTCTTCATGCCTTCGACGACGATGTCGAAGTTCTGTTTGTCGATTTCCTCAAGCTTCGGATAGATCTCTGCAGTGAGAAACTGCTCGACGGTCTCGCCCATCTGGCGTTGTTCGTCGGTGAAATCTTCAGGAGTGAAAACGTCGGCACAGGGAGTCTCGGCAATCAGGTATTCGCCGCCTTTCATTATTTTTTTAGTCATTATAGTTACCTCGCAGGTTATTAGTACCTTAGAAATTCGTTGCTTGTTTTTTGTTAACGAATTTCGTTAAGGTACTTATCCCGTTAATTGGGGATTAAATTTTCTAGAGTCTTTCAAAAATGCCGGCAGCACCCATACCACCGCCGATACACATGGAAACCATGCCGTAACGCAGTTTTCTCCGACCCATCTCATGCAGAAGGGTGGTGGTCAACTTGGCGCCGGTGCAACCAAGCGGGTGCCCTAAGGCAATGGCACCGCCGTTGACATTGACGATATCCGGATTGATGCCAAGGGTCTTGATGACCGCCAGAGCCTGGGCGGCAAAAGCCTCGTTCAGTTCGATCAACTGAATGTCGGCCAGGGTCAGGCCGGCCAGTTTCAGAGCGGCGGGGATGGCGACAATCGGACCAATGCCCATGACTTCCGGGGCGCAACCGGTAGCAGTGAAGGAAATAAACCTGCCGATCGGACTTTTGTGGATCTTCTCCAGATACTCTTCGGAAACCACCATGGCCACTGCTGCGCCGTCGGTCATCTGCGAGGAATTGCCGGCGGTTACCGGGCCACCAATTTTGAAGGCCGGGCGAACCTTGGCAAGGGTATCAAGAGTGGTTTCGGCACGAACTCCGTCGTCGACCATCACCATTTCCTTGGTGCGCTTGAGCTTGCCGCCGACGATGGCATTTTTCTCTATCTCAACCGGGATGATCTCATCGGTAAACCTTCCGGCGGCGATGGCTGCGGCAGCCTTGGCGTTACTCGCCACGGCAAAGGTGTCCATAGCCAGCCGGTCGATACCGTAACGCTCAGCGACGAGTTCAGCGGTAACCCCCATGGAGGCGAAGGCCTCAGGCCAATCGACCATCATGCCCGGATTGGCACTGTACTTCAGGCCGCCGAGAGGTACGCAGGACATTGATTCTACGCCGCCTGCGACAATACAATCGGCGAAGCCGCACATGACCCGCTCGGCCGCCATGGCAATGGTTTGCAGGCCGGCGGAGCAGAAACGGTTGACGGTCAGACCGGGAACCTCAATCGGCAGACCGGCCTTCATCGCCGCTACCCGACCAACATTCATGCCCTGTTCTGCCTCGGGGAAGGCACAGCCGAGGTAGACGTCATTGATGGTCATCGGGTCGATCCCGGTGCGCTCAACGAGCCCTCTGATAGCCAGAGCCGCCAGATCGTCCGGCCGCACGTCTTTCAGTTTCCCTTTATTTGCCCGGCAGCCCGGAGTTCGGTAACTGGCCAGTATATATGCTTTTTTCATATTGATTCTCCCTTGTTGGGTAATTTTCGTGGCAATTCTATTTCTTAGTACCTTAGAAATTTACTTCTTTTTTTAAGAATGAATTTCGTGAAGGTTCTTATCCCCCCTCGTGGGGGGTTAGTTCCTGAGCGGCTTGCCGGTCTTCAGCATATGCTGGATACGCTCAGCGGTTTTCTTGTTACCGCAGAGTTTCAGGAAGTTTTCCCGCTCAAGCTGGAGAAGGTAATCTTCACTGATCAAGGTGCCGGCATTGACGTCGCCGCCGCACATGACCTGGGCGATGATAAAGCCCATCTCTGCCTCATACTCAGTAATAAAATTACCCATCTTCATATTCCACAGCTGACTCTTGATGGCTGCGGCAATGCCCCGGCCCGGGGCCGGAAGATTCTCGACCGGACGACCTGGCCGATAGTTCACTGCCAGCGCCAATACCTTTTGTTTGGCATCGCCTATCAAGCGGTCGATATCCATGGTGATGCTGTCGCCATGGCGCATATAATCCATGCCGAACAGTTCGGCTGCCCCCATGGACACCTTGGCCATGGCCAACTGCTGGAAGTTCTTAATGATAAAGGGTTGCACATCGGTACCAAACTGCTGCGCCAGCTGAATGGCGCGCATGCTCATTTCTTTGGTGCCGCCGCCGCCGGGCAGAAGGCCGACGCCGATCTCAACCAGCCCCATATAGGTCTCGGAATAGGCGTTGACCGCGTCGGCGTGCAGGCAGAACTCCGCCCCGCCGCCGAGCGCCATGTTAAAGGGTGCGGCAACCACCGGCACCTTTGCGTATTTCACCGCCATGGTCGCCTTCTGGAAGGCTTTGAGAACCATGTTGATATCATCATAGGCCCCTTCAGCGAGAGCCACAGCCATCATCATCAGATTGGCACCGACCGAGAAGTTTGCACCCTGATTAGCAATAACCAGGCCGACACCTTCGTCTTCCGCCCTTTTGATAGCCTTGTGGGTCATGGCCAGGATGTCGCCGCTGATGGCGTTCATCTTCGAATGGAATTCGAAGCCGAAGACACCGTCGCCGAGATCAAGTACCGAACAGCTGGCGTTTTTCTCAACCACCTTACCGGCCTTTCTCAGGATCTCCAGGCGAAGTTCCCCGGTCTTTACCGGTACCGGCAAATATGTACGCTGCAGCAGATCGAAGTATTGCTTGCCGCCCTTTTCGTCGTAGCGATAAAAGGCTGTTATTCCTTTCAGGGTCTCCGGCACCTTGACGCCGTCTTTTTCCGCCCGTTTGATAAAATCTTCGACGCCAATGGCATCAAACATCTCAAAGGGACCGATCTCCCAATTGAAACCCCAGCGCATGGCATTGTCGACATTGACCACATCGTCGGCAATCTCCGGGATGCGGTTCACGGCATAGATGAGGGTGTCGCGAATACTCTTCCAGGCAAATTCGGCGCCTTTATCGCTGCCGCCGACAACCATCTTGACCTTCTGGCCGGGGCTGTCGACCTGCTTGACGGCCAGGGCGGAGGCAAATTTTGGCTTAGCGAGGGGCTTGTATTCCCCGGTGGTATAATCGTAATAGAACAGGGCCTTCTTGCCGGCCACCATCTCTTTCTTGTAGAAACCGCCGCCGCTCTTATTGCCAAGGAGGCCACCATCGATCATCTTCTTCATGAAATCCGGCATCTTAAACACCCCACGTTCCTCGTCGTTCGGCAGGAGGTCATGGGAGTTGGTACCAACGTGACCAAGGGTGTCTAGACCAACCAGGTCGGCGGTGCGAAAAGCTGCACTCTTAGGACGGGCGGTGGCAGGCCCGGCAATGGCGTCAACCTCTTCGACGGTCATACCCATCGCCACCATATGCTCGATGCCCTTATAGATGGCATAGGTGCCAATCCGGTTGGCGATAAAGTTGGTGGTATCCTTGGCATAAACAATGCCCTTGCCGAGCCGCTTGCTCATAAAATCGGCCATGCCCTGCATGATCGCCGGGTCGGTTTCCGCGCAGGGAACGAGTTCCATCAGACGCATGTAGCGTGGTGGATTGAAGAAATGGGTGGCCAAGAAATTTTTCCGCACCTCGACAGGCAGCACCGCCGCCATCTCATTCACCGACAGGCCGCTGGTGTTGGTAGTGAGGATGGCACCGGGGGCAAGGTTCGGGACGAGTTTTTTCAGAAGATCGAGCTTGATCGGCATATATTCAACGACCACCTCGATAACCCAGTCACACTCCTTGAGTTTCCCCAGGTCATCGACGAGGTTACCAACCTGAATCTGACCGGCATAACCACTCATGTAAAATGGCGCCGGTTTCATTTTCAACAAACCCTGCAAGCCGTTTCTGGCAATGCGGTTACGAACAACCGGACTCTCGAGGGTTAGGCCCTGTGCTTCCTCCTGCTTTTCCAGTCCTTTAGGAACGATGTCCAGCAAAAGAATTTCCAATCCCGCATTGGCGAGATGAGCGGCAATGGTGGCCCCCATTACTCCGGCGCCAAGGACGGCTACTCGATTAATTTGCCTCATGTTTTTTCTCCGTTGTTTTCTTAGTAGCATAAAGATCCTCAATAATATCTTTGTATTTATCAAGGATGACCTTGCGTTTCAATTTCAAGGTGGGAGTCAGCTCCCCGCCTTCAATTGAAAAATCATTGGCGACGACGGCAAAGTATTTGATCGTCTTGTACGGTGGATAACTCTTATTCAGCTCCTTGATACGGGACGCATACAGCTCCTTGATCTTCGGGTTCTGCACCAGATCTTCAGTATTTTTGTAGCTGATGTTTTCTTCCCTTGCGTAGATTTCGAGTGTTTCCGGATTGGCAGTGATAACCGCCACCAGATAGGGCTTGCGGTCGCCAAAGACAATCGCCTGGGAGATATACTTGTCGAGTTTCAGTTCATTTTCGATGGGCTGGGGGGCGATGTTCTTGCCGCCGGCGGTGACGATCAATTCCTTCTTACGATCGACGATATAGACAAAGCCCTCTTCATCGATCGTGGCAATATCGCCGGTTTTAAACCAACCGTCCTGAAGAGACTCGAGGGTGGCCTCATCGTTCTTATAATAGCCAAGCATGACCTGCGGCCCCTTGGCCAGAAGCTCACCGTCCTCGGCCAATTTCAGTTCCGTCTCAGCCAGAGCCTTGCCGACTGAATCGAACCGCACTTTTCCGGCACCACTGATGGTTAAAGCCGGGCTGGTCTCGGTCAGGCCATAGCCGTTATAGACCGGGAGGCCGATAATCCACATAAACTCGCATATGGTCTTATCAAGAGGCGCCCCACCACAAAGAAAATAGGAAAGTCTGCCACCAAACTTGGCGCGAATCTTTTCGAACACTAACTTGTCGAAGATTTTATATTTCAGGTTGAGCAGCCCAAGCGGTTCCTTGGTTATGTATTTTTTATTGACATACTCCCGCCCTATCTCAATGGCCCGATGAAAGATTTTCTGGCGAGCGGGCGGCATCTGGCTGACACCTTCATGGATACGGCTGTAGATTTTCTCAAACAGCCGGGGAACACTAACCATGGACGTCGGTCGAACCTCAGCCATATTTTCGATGACCGTCAAGGGGCTTTCAGCAAAGGCGATGTGATTGCCGTTCATCAGCGTCGCATAATAACCACCGGTTCGCTCCAGCACGTGGCTGAGCGGCAGGAAACTCAGGGTTGTCATATCCTGCTGCGTCATACCGAGCTGCGCCAGGCCGTATTCGGCATTGATCATGATATTACGCTGGGTCAGGAGCACACCCTTCGGCACCCCGGTGGTTCCCGAGGTGTAAATGATGGTGATCAGATCTTCCTGGGTAATCTGGGCAATTTGCTCCTCGATCAGCTGCCTGTCTTCTTGGGATAGGGGCGTATCGATCTCGGACAATTGATTGAGGGTAAACACCGGGTAGGAACGGCGCCCCATGAAGGATTCAAAGGAAACGACCAGATCGACGTTGGGCAGCTCATCTTTGATCGAGGAGAGTTTTTCGTATTGGACCCTGGTTGAGCAAAAAACAATTCTCGCCTCGCAATGGTTGATGACGTAAGCTGCCTGTTTTGCGGTGTTGGTGGCATAAATCGGCACGGTAATACCGCCGGCACATTGGATGGCAAAATCGGAAATCGCCCATTCAAGCCGGTTCTCAGAAAAGATGGCTACCTTATCTCCCGGTGTCATCCCGAATTTGCGCAAGCCTCTTGCCAACATTAAAATCCGTTCGTAAAACTCCTCATAGGTGAGCGAGTGATACATCCCTTTCTTTTTGTAGCTGATCGCGTTTTTTTTGGCGTACTTTTTGGCGTTGTCTTTGATTACTGCCGGGATTGACTGATATGACATGATGCTCATATGTTCCTTGCCCCCTTTTAACTGATCTCGCTGGCCCGCATAGGGTAACGTTTACGTTAACAACTTATCATTGTTTTCTGTATATATTACCTTAACGTTTAAGTCAATATCAAAATGCAATACTGCCGCTGAAGGCTTCTTGTATGCATCGGCCTATTCTTAGGAAGGAAAATCGCACGTGTAATAGCTCCCGGCTATCCACATCACATCACCCAGCGCGGTAATCGTCGCCAGCAAACCTTTTCTTGCGATGATGATTACTTGGCATATATCGAACTTATGGCACAATGGTGCAAAAAATATCACGTCGAGATCTGGTCCTGGTGCCTGATGCCGAATCATGTCCACCTTATCGCTGTACCGCTCAAAGAAGAAAGTCTCGCACGTGCCATCGGCGAAGCTCATCGTCGATATACCCGTCGGATCAATTTCCGTGAAACATCTGATTGGATAGGATGATGAACTGGTAAGGGTGAACCCATTGCTTGAGTTGGTTCCTGACTGGCGAAGTTTTTTGATGTTGACATCACCGTATGAAGTTGACGTGATTCACTTTCATGAACGTACCGGTCGACCCTTAGGGAGTGCCGGTTTTACTGAAAAGCTGGAGATCGCATTTGATCGGATTTTAATGCCACAAAAACCTGGACCTAAAAAAAATTCCTGGCGTTAGATATACTGTCCCCTGAACTCGGAACTCTGTCCATGAAAAAGCATGGATCAATGGTCACTTGCCGGGCTTCTGTTCTGATTATCAATCCCTTTTGTTATTTTGTTTCGGTTGAACCAGTGGTTGATAGTGTCGTGCTATCAGGCAGGAGAATAGGTTTGGTACGTATACTCATTGACCATCAAGGAGACGAAGGAACAATCTGAGGGTTCTACCTTTTATTTTCCTGTCAGGAAACGTTTGCATCTCAAAGTATCAATATGACCTTTTTGGGTTGCCAGGTATTCGAGGCAACTCATTGATTAACAGTAGACATGCAAGGTCTGGGCGATGGTAAAATATTCAGATCTTCGGTCTGGTCTATCTCAACATGAAGTTCACCGGTTCATCCAGTGAAACTTTTGGTTATAAGTATTCCTATAGGTGAAAAATGAGAACATTATCACTAATAATTATATTCGTAACTGGAGTCTTTATTTGTATTCCAGCTCCCGGATACATGGTCAAACATTCGGCAAAATCCAACGACCCTATTTTTTTCAGCAGTATCAATATAATGGATTTCCCCAACACACACATAGATATTGCTATTTCTGCCTTGGCTCCGTCCTTTTCCCATATTAGTAACATCAAAGGATCGTTGATGTATGTCGGATTTGACGGTAAAAGTTTTAAACTCTCCAGGTTCAACAACTTCATCAAGATATTTTTTACTCATTTCTATCCCAGGTCTCAATTTGTCGGTCTCTTTAACAACGTAGCTTATCATCCTCACAGTCGCTTTAGAGGAACCCGCGTTGACGTAAGTGATGACAGGACTGATTTTCCCTTGGTCGTCAACGTCATGCTCAAAGGCGTGGGCTATAATCTTTGGTCGGTGGGTGGCAAAGAATTCATCACGCGTGAGGGTAATCGATTCTTTGGTATAATCGAGAGATTCTCTCATCTCTTTAGCTTGCCTATTGCTGGTTTTTTTGGCTCTTTTACTCAATCTCTGAGTACTAAGCCAAAGGCGATATGTGAAGACTGCCAGAGCGATTGTTGTCAACGCAAGAATAATAGTAGAGATGGTGTTTGTTATTTCCCACCAAGAAACCGAGCTGGTGAGGTTGAGGTTATTCTGCTTACTGCTGCTGTTATAATCTTCGGGGGGCTTGGTATTGGTCTCTACGGGAGCGCCGATCTTGTACCTGATAAACTCGGCAGGAGGAACTCTAAGATTATTGGTGTATCTTTCTTGGTTATCTTTATTTTCTGTTCTGCTAGATTTATCTATGTTGTCGCTGGTTATTCTTCTCCCTAAATAATAGGAATAGCAGGACAATATCAATATCAAGATTATGAAAAAAGGTAAAACAATCTGTTTTATCGGTTTCATCTTCAGAATACAAAAACAATGAGGTGAGTATTATGGACGATTTTTCAAATTTTTATCAATCAAATCTAACCGCTGGTCAATTCTGCGAATTGCGTGGGTTAAAGCTTCCAGAGTCTCAGCCATTGCCCTTAGTCCGTTGTAAAGATTGCCCTTTTCCTTATGTCGCTGAATGTCTCCGAGCAACTGTATGTTTTCTGAAAAGCATGCTGCGCCGAGTTTTTCTGTTGGGATCATGACGTTTTTCTCCTTTTTATGTGATGTATAACGCCGAGTTCTGCGGCTCTGTCCGCAGAAACCTTTTGTTGAAAAGCGCTGAGAGACCGCGAAGTCATCTCCCCAAACCGACGCCTTTCTCTTCTTGAAACCCAGGAGTTCCGGACTTGCATGACAGGTTTGGTCAGGACTAGAATCCATATAAAGTGGTAGATGTAGAAGCGATCTATTTTCCACTCAGGGTGAATTTCCCCTACATTTTTCCTAATACAATTTCTAACACTTACAATTAAAACTGGACAAACACTTTCGTACAAGGTACACTCCCCAAAATTGTATCCAACACGAGAGGGCCAAATTGAACTTATCTCAGGTTGT
>JANNQF010000010.1:0-162701 GCA_031441605.1 Deltaproteobacteria bacterium | reverse complement strand
ACGGTCAGTTTATCAACACAGATTTGGGGTTCCCCTTAAGGGGTCTTAAAACCCATCAAAATATCTGGTAAACATCGCACGTTCATGAACAGATACAAAGAATAGTGGCAAAAAACCTGAATTCAGAGTGTCTTGCAAGCTGAATCAATAGGTTAGAATTCGTTTTTCAACACCCTTCTATTCTGCCTCTGCTATTCAGCAAGTTTTAGCTGCAGATTCTCGGCAAGAACGTCGAGAAACTTTTCGGTTGTCAGGTAGTGAGACGGTATCAAACTTTTGCCGTGAATACAGAGTGCTAGATCTTTTGTCATTTTACCGCTCTCGACCGTTGCAACACATACCGCCTCAAGCTTCTCACAAAAATCGATAAGCTGTTGATTACCGTCCAGCTTGCCCCGGAAAGCCAGGCCCCTGGTCCAGGCGAAAATAGAGGCGATGGGATTGGTGGAGGTCGGCTTTCCCCGTTGATGCTCCCGATAATGGCGAGTGACGGTACCGTGTGCGGCTTCAGCTTCCATGGTCTTTCCATCCGGGGTCACCAGGGTTGAAGTCATCAGCCCGAGGGATCCAAAGCCCTGGGCCAGGGTATCGGATTGCACATCCCCGTCATAGTTTTTACATGCCCAGACAAAGCCTCCTTCCCACTTCAGGGCCGAGGCGACCATGTCATCGATCAATCGATGCTCATAGACAATACCCAGGGCATCCATCTGCGACTTGTAGGTCGAGGTATACACATCGGCAAAAATATCTTTAAACCTGCCGTCATATTTTTTCAGAATGGTATTTTTGGTCGAGAGGTACAGCGGCCATTTTTTGTGAATCGCCTGGTTAAAACAGGAATGGGCAAAACCGGTAATTGATTCATCGGTATTGTACATAGCCATGGCCACTCCAGCGCCCTGGAAGTCATACACCTCAAAGTGCTGGGGCTCGCCACCATCCTCCGGAGTAAAGGTAATGGTCAGTTTACCTCGCCCCGGGACAACAAAATCGGTGGCTTTATATTGGTCACCGAAGGCGTGGCGTCCAATACAGATCGGTTTTTTCCAGGTAGTTACCAACCGAGGAATATTTTCGACTATGATCGGCTCACGAAAAACGGTGCCGCCAAGGATATTACGGATCGTGCCGTTCGGTGATTTATACATTCTTTTCAGGCTGAATTCCTTAACCCGACCTTCATCCGGGGTAATCGTCGCACACTTGATGCCGACACCGAACTCCTTGATGGCATTGGCGGCATCGACGGTCACCTGGTCGTCGCTTGCGTCCCGTGCCTCAACGCCTAGGTCATAGTAGCGAATATCAAGGTCAAGATAGGGTAAGATGAGTTTATCTTTTATGAATTGCCAGATAATCCGAGTCATCTCATCGCCATCCAGTTCCACCACCGGATGCAGCACCTGTATTTTTTTCATTTTCATGTCTTCAAAGCAAGAGTTGATGGATCAATCAATGCGTCGGCACACAACTGAGTTGTGGGTTATAATAATCTGCAGATTCCAGATCTTCCAGAAATGGAAAAGAAGCGGCCAAAATACCGCAACCATAATACCTGGAAACTATGAAAGATGCCACTGCCCAGCCTCATAGCTTCAGTAGCCTCTCTTTTTTCTCCCTATGGGGCAACCCGATCTTCTGGACAAATCCGATACAAGCTTTAAGATATCAGGGAAACACCAGAAACCAACCCAAAAAATTCTTGCCGCCATGAGCCCCTCCATGCACATTGAGGTCGATAGTCATACCCACACAATTGCCAGTGGTCACGCCTACAGCACATTGGCTGAAAATGTTGCCGCAGCAGCGGTGCAAGGCATCAAGCTCCTTGCCATAACCGAACATGGCCCTGCTATGCCGGGAAGCCCGCATATCTGGTTTTTCAAGAATATGCGGGTCATTCCCAGGATTATGAGCGGGGTTGGAATCCTCAGGGGTATTGAGGCAAACATCATAAACGACAAAGGCCAACTTGATATCGATGACTCTCTACAGCCCTATCTGGATATTGTTCTCGCCAGTCTTCATGAGCCGGTTTTCGAACCGTCGACTAAAAGCATCCATACCGACGCGGTAATCAAGGCGATGACCTCCGGAAAAATCGATGTCTTCGCCCACGGCGGCAACCCCGCCTTCCCCATCGACGTTGATGAGGTTGCCAAGACCGCCAAGGCCTATAATGTTCTGGTGGAAATCAATAATTCTTCGTTCACCACTTCCCGACCGGGCAGTGCCAAGAACTGCACCTCCCTGGCCGAGGCGGTAGGTCGCCATGATGGCAGACTGACCTTTGGCAGTGATGCACATATTGCCTGCAATGTCGGACAGTTTGCCGAATGTATTGCCTTTGTGGAAAAAATTGGCTTCCCGGCAAGCCGCATCCTCAGCACCAGTTACCGTGGCTTTATTTCTTTTCTCCAAGAAAAAGGCAAACAGAATCTTGAGATACTCATCGCAGCGCACCCTTAAAGACTAGCTTTCGTACACTTCGGCACTGCGGAAAGTACGTCCGTTCGCATCCTTTGCCGAAAGAATCGGTGCTTCGGAAAGCGGCCAGTCGATGGCAAGATCCGGGTCATTCCAAAGAATGCAGCGTTCATGCTCCGGAGCGTAATAGTCTGTGGTGCGATAAAGGAATTCTGCGGCGTCAGAAAGCACGACAAAACCATGCCCGAAACCCTCTGGAACCCATAATTGCCTCTTGTTTTCTGCTGACAGTACCGCCCCCACCCATTTACCGAAGGTGGCAGAGGCGCGCCGCAGATCTACCGCCACATCAAAGACCTCGCCCATGATCACCCGCACCAACTTTCCTTGGGGTTGGCGTATCTGATAGTGCAGCCCGCGCAACACCCCTTTGACCGATCGGGAATGATTATCCTGAACAAAGACCCGATCAAGACCGGTACTCTCCAGCCATTGTCGTTGGTTAAAGCTTTCAAAAAAGAAGCCTCGGGCGTCACCGAACACTTTTGGTTCAATGCACAAAACGTCTGGGATGGCTGTCGCTGTAACTTTCATTCTTACTCTGCATTCAAATAGGGTATATGGTTACTGTACTCTTCATTCCGAGGTTAAAGGTCATAATTCTCGGCATAATATTTCTGATACGATCCGTTGACGATATCGTCAATCCACGGCCGATTTGCGAGGTACCAATCTACGGTTTCTTCAATACCTTTAATGAAAGTCACCCGTGGTTCCCAGCCAAGTTGCTCTCTGATTTTCGTTGCGTCGATAGCGTAGCGACGGTCATGCCCGAGCCGATCGGGGACAAAGGTAATAAGTGACCGGCGCGGTTGACCCGACGCGGCAAGCCCGAGTTTTTTATCAAGCAGATCACAGATGAGGGTGACTACCTCAAGATTTTGTTTCTCATTATTGCCGCCGATATTGTAACACTGGCCGTCTCGGCCCTTGTCCAGCACCTCGACAATCGCCTCGCAATGGTCCTGCACATAGAGCCAATCGCGAACATTCCTGCCATCACCGTACACTGGTAGGGCCTTATTGTGCATGGCATTATTAAAGATCAAAGGAATGAGTTTTTCCGGAAATTGGTAGGGCCCATAGTTGTTTGAACAGTTGGTGATGCGCACCGGCAGGCCATAGGTATGGAAATAAGCACTGGCCAGGTGGTCGGAGGAGGCCTTTGAGGCGGAATAGGGAGAACGCGGGTCGTATGCCGTAGTCTCGGTGAAGAAACCCGTCTGCCCCAGGGAACCATATACCTCATCGGTGCTGATATGGAGAAAACAAGGCTGCGCCCCTTGTGGGTTGTCAGCAAGTCCAGCCTTGCGCGCCGCTTCAAGGAGGGTAAAGGTGCCTTCGATATTGGTGCGAATAAATGCCCCCGGTCCGGTGATCGAACGATCAACATGGGATTCGGCGGCAAAGTGCACCACGGTGTTAAAATCTTCCTCGGAAAAAAGCCGGGAGATCAACCCAATATCGCAGATATCGCCCTTGACGAAGCGATACCCATCTCCTTCTTCTATCCCCTCAAGATTTTTCAAGTTCCCGGCATAGGTCAGTTTATCGAGATTAACGACCCGCCAATGATGGTACCTGTTGTGCAACAGCCGGACAAAATTGGCGCCGATAAAACCGCAACCACCGGTTACCAGTATCGTACGTTTATTTTTCATAGGTCATTTTTCTATTTGCATTATCGGAAAAAGAACATATCCTACTCACTTTTTTTCTGCCTGTTCTTATAATAAGTTCATTCCATAAATCAAAGTCATATTTTCATCAGCCATGAGTAAACAACAGAATCAAGAAATTGCCAGGAGACGGACCTTCGGCATTATCAGCCATCCCGATGCCGGGAAGACGACACTCACCGAGAAGCTGCTCCTCTTCGGCGGCGCCATCAATCTGGCCGGGGCAGTCAAGTCGCGAAAGGTAGATAGGCACGCCACCAGTGACTGGATGGCCATCGAACAGGAACGCGGCATTTCCGTGACCACCTCGGTGATGAAATTCACCTATCGTGATTTTGAAATAAATCTTCTCGACACACCCGGCCACCAGGATTTCTCGGAGGATACCTACCGGGTTCTGACCGCCGTCGATTCAGCGGTAATGGTCATCGACAGCGGCAAGGGCGTTGAGGCACAGACGGAAAAATTGATGGAGGTGTGCCGGATGCGCAACACCCCGATCATGACCTTCATCAACAAACTCGATCGCGAAGGCAGATCACCGCTTGACCTTATGGCCGAGATCGAAGAAAAGCTGCAGATTGAATGTACGCCCCTGTCCTGGCCGATTGGTATGGGCAAGACTTTCAAAGGGGTTTACAGCATTTACCACAAGGCCCTCCATCTCTTCACTGCGGGACAGAATACCCGGGATATCCAGAGTGTTTTCATTGAGGACCTCAGCGATCCGCAGGTTGATGAACTGCTTGGCCGCCAGGCTGATAACCTGCGGCAAGACCTCGAACTCCTCGCCGGCGCAGCCAACCCCTTCGAATACGACGAGTATCTGAAAGCCGGCCAAACCCCGGTTTTTTTCGGTAGCGCCATTAATAATTTCGGTATTCGGGAGATGCTTGATTGTTTTGTCGAAATGGCTCCACCACCAGGTCCACGCCAAGCGGTGAGCCGCCAAGTCCATCCGGAAGAAGAGGATTTTTCCGGTTTCGTTTTTAAAATTCAGGCTAACATGAACCCGGCGCACCGCGACCGCATTGCCTTTTTCCGCATCTGTTCCGGCAAATTCACCAAGGGAATGAAGGTCAGACACCATCGCTTGGGCAAGGATATCACCCTCGCCAATGCCACCATCTTTATGGCCCAGGAACGCTCCAACGTCGAGGAGGCCTGGCCCGGAGATATCATCGGCCTGCATAACCATGGAACAATCAAAATCGGCGACACCTTTTCACCCAAAGAGCCGTTGAAATTTACTGGTATTCCCAATTTCGCCCCCGAACATTTCCGCCGGGTGCTGCTCAGAGATCCGCTAAAAATGAAAGCCTTGCAAAAGGGTCTTATGCAACTCGCAGAAGAAGGCGCCATCCAGGTCTTTCGCCCCCTTATCGGCTCAGACTATATCATGGGGGCGGTAGGTGTGCTGCAGTTTGAGGTAACCATGGCCAGGTTACAGAACGAATACAGCGTCAAGGCAATCTACGAACCGGTGGATTACCAGGCTGCACGCTGGGTGCATTGTGACGACAAGAAGGCCTTCGAGGAGTTTGAGAGGAAAAACCAAGGGGCTTTAGCCCGTGACACGGAAGGCTTTCTCACCTATCTCGCGCAAAGTGAATGGATGTTGAGATATTTCATGGAGAAGTGGCCGGGGATTACCTTCAATAAAACCCGCGAAAATATCTAAGGACAATCAAGAACCATTACCGCCGATCCTTGTAGGCTCGGCGTGCTAGGCCGTTGTAAAAAAACAACATGGCCAAAGCAATGCCCGGAACGGCATCAGGAGCCGTAACAAAATAGGTTGAAATGGCCATATTTTGTAACGGCTCCTAAACCTATTCCACCTCATCGACAAACACCAGGGCGTGCCCACCGGTTAACGCCTCTGCCGTTTTTTGCCTGGCTATGGTAATGATGCGCTGAATAGTACCGCGGGAGACCCCCATGCTTTTGCCGGCCTCCTCCTGGGTCAGCCCCTCTTTATCGCAGAGCCGCAAGGCCTCCAGTTCATCATGATGCAGAGGAATCTGTTTGAGATAGACAAGGGCTGTTCCGGTCGGTTTAAAGGATTTGCCACAAAACTGGCCCTGACACTTTCTGATTTTTTTGGGTCTTGGCGACATACATCTCTCCGGGGCTCTACAGAAAACACATGAGAAAACGCTCCCGATCGGGAACATTCAATCCATCAATGCTGACAATTCCCCGATCCTTTGCAGACCTGATCAACGTGCATAACAGGCAGACGATTGGCGGCAAAACCGTCGACCACATCCCCGACACTTTTCATCGTGTCGCGATCGGCAAAATAGACAGTGATTCCCACGTCGGCAAAGCCGCGCAGCGGTCTCGCGCCCATACCACCGACGATTATCGCCTCAACGGCAGCAGCATGCAGAAGCTGCACGGGAACCAAACACCCCCCGGCCTCATGCCCGCCATTGGCAATGGTTGTCACCTCTTTCACTCTCTTTTGCTCGTCGAGCTCAACGACGGTAAAAAGGTCACAGTGGCCGAAATGGTCGGAACGTTCTGCAAGAAGACCTCCGGGATTGTTGGTCGGAATAGCTACACGCATTGACTTACTCCTTGTTCACAGGTGATTATGTTGCATTGTCATCATTTGGTGATTTGCAGGGCACACTATAATGTGCATTTGCACGATAGTTTTTTTCCTGCCAATTGTCAAGCGAGCAAATGCCGAATCTTCAAAAACAACGCCTGCCATGGCAGTAAAAGGTTCGGAACAAGCCATAGACAACCAGGCAAAGATCAGGTAAATTACCCGCTGACCGGACTTTGCAGGCTGCCGCAGCGCATCGGCACAGCCATAAAGAAAAGCCCCGTCCGGCAAGCGTACCTCAGCCCCACCCTGCGACACCTGTCGATGCACCAATTGCCCTCTACCCAACACTACCTGACGGCTTTTCCGTTGACCATATTGCGACAAACCATGTCACTGAAACTACTAAATTATTTTATCATCCCCTGGCTCTTCTGTTTGCTTGCCGCGGGTCCCGGATCGGCGGCGGAAGCAAAGCAGAAGGCCACTTTCAAGGAAATGGCGGCAACCACATCAGAAACGCATCTCCTGTTTTTTGCCACCCTGGACAACAGCTTCACCCCCGAGATGACATCGATACTGAACAGCGGCATAGCTCTCAAATTCTCCTTTTTTATCGAACTCTACAAAATTACCGAAAACTGGCCGGAAGAGCAGGTTGTCACCCTCACTTTTCAGCACATCATGAGCTATGACACGCTGAAAGAAAACTATCGAATCACCCTCGAAGAAGACAACAATATGGTGTTGTCATGCAAATCCTTGAACGAAGCCCAAAAGGTGCTCAACGAACTGAACGGCGTCAGGGTTGTCACTTTAAAACAGCTCATTCCCAACAATCGTTACAAAATCAAGATTCGCTCTGAACTGTATCAGAAAACACTGCCCCTCAGGCTCCACAATGTGCTGCCCTTTCTCTCCTGGTGGGACGTGGCGACTGACTGGCATTCCATCGAGTTTAAATACTGATAGCTGAAATGAAGACCTCACCTCAGGAAAAGAGTCCCGAAGACAAGCGGGCGTTCGATGCTCGACAAATCCGCCGGAAGCTCATCCGTCGCATAATTATCTTCTGCCTGCTTCTCATCCCCTTTTTTATTTGGCTGCAAAGCCGCTTATTGAAAGGCGAGTCCGACATCCCGTCAAACAACATCCTCATCTTCGCCCTCATTAATATCAACGTCCTCCTGGTGTTGTTCGTCCTGTTTCTCGTACTCCGCAACTTGGCGGAACTTCTTTTTGAACGACGGGTGAACCGACTCGGCAACAAACTCAAAACCAAGCTGATAGTCTCTTTCCTCTCCCTGACACTTATCCCAACCATCCTTTTGTTTTTCGTTGCCCTGCAATTTGTTTCAACCAGCATGGATTACTGGTTCAACGAGAGTATAGAAAATTCCTTGACCGAATCCCTCAAACTCGCCCAATCGTTGTTGCGTGAAAAAGAAGACCAGGTGACCCTGATGAGCAAGGGCATTGATGAGCGACTGAAGGACCTGGACATCAGCGCATATACACCGGAGGCAATCAGCCAGGCGCTCGACAACATCCTCTCCTTCAACCCGATTAACGGACCGGACAGTCTCAGCCTTATTACCAACGATAAGAACCTCGAAATTGTTGTTAGGGGCCCTCAATTGCGCAGCACCATTCTCCCCAAGGTGCCGATTGAAGTCCTCGAACGGGTGCGCGCCGAACATGTCCGAGAAACCCTTATCCAGGAACTGAAACCAGGCGATCTGGTCAGTTGCATCGCCGAGATTCAACTCGGCAGTGGTGGGCTCGGCAAGGCAATCCTTGTCACCTCTCTCCTGGTAAAAAGCGAACAACTGGCCCGTATGACCAACATTTCCCAGGGAATTGCCGGCTATCGGCAATTAAAGCACTTCAAGGATCCCTTTAAATTCTGGCTCCTGATCATCCTTCTTATCGTTACTCTCCTGGTTATCTTTGCCGCCATCTGGTTTGGCCTGTATATTTCCAGGGGAATCACCGAACCATTGGAAAAACTCGTTCGCGCCACCCGACGGGTGGCTGACGGCGACCTTGAATTTGTTATGGAACGAGATTCCGACGATGAAATGGGCCTTCTTGTTGACTCGTTCAACCAGATGACCATTAACCTGAACTCCAGCAACAAAAAGCTCGGCGAAGCCCATACCGCCCTGCAGCAGAGTTCCCAGGAATCGGAGCAGCGGCGGCGCTATACGGAAATCATTCTACAAAACGTGTCGGCCGGGGTGATATCCCTTGATGAAAGCGGTCAAATCACGACCATCAATCGTTTTGCCGAAAAGCTGCTGAATATTGACAAGCTTCTTTTCCTCGGACTTTACTATCGTGACGTCCTCCCCCCTTACCAGTCCTCCATCGTTGACGGTTTTATTGAGGAGCTGCTGGTTACCGGTAAAAGCACCGTTGAACAGCACCTCAAGCTCAATGTGCTGGGAAAAACCTATTCCCTCCTGATCAATTTTACACGACTGGAAGATGAAGGTGGCCAACCCGTCGGCTTTGTCCTGGTGTTCGACAACCTGACTAAACTTGAAAAAATGCAGCGCATGGCGGCCTGGCGGGAAGTGGCACGAAGAATTGCCCATGAAATCAAAAACCCACTCACCCCCATCCAACTTTCCGCTCAACGTTTACGCCGTCGCTATCCCGAGATCCTGAACGAAGAGAACAGCATCTTCGACCAGTGTACCAACACTATTATCACCCAGGTGGATGAACTTAAACGGCTGGTCAGCGAATTTTCGCAGTTCGCCCGTATGCCCAAGGTGCAGAAATCGCCCGACGATCTTTTAAAGCTTGCGAAGAGCACCCTCTTTCTCTACCAGGAGGGCCACAAGAATATCACCTTCACCTGCAAGGAAAAGGAACCCATTCCAATTTTCAGTTTTGATGCCGAACAGATCAAACGCTCTCTCATCAACCTCCTGGACAATGCTGTTGCGGTTTTGCCGAATGGCGGTAATATAGATATCGAACTTTCGCTCAACCAGGATAAAGACAACGTGTATCTCAAGGTGTATGACAATGGTCCGGGCATTTCCAAGGAAAACAAACTGAAACTTTTTGAGCCCTATTTTTCTACTAAAAAGACCGGAACCGGCCTGGGACTGGCTATCGTTTCAACTATTATAGCCGACCATAATGGCTATATCCGGGTGCAGGACAATGAGCCAACCGGGTCGGTTTTCATCATCGAGCTACCACTCCTGAAACAAGCCTGACTCTCTGACAGGAATGAATAAACGAATCCTTATAATTGATGATGAAATAAGCATCCGCGAGACACTCGCCGGGGTTCTCGACGACGAAGGTTTCGCGCCAATCGCCGCCTCTTCCGCCGAAGAAGGGCTCGACCTTTTAGAGTCGATGAACATTGATCTGGTGCTCCTCGACATCTGGCTGGGAGATGGCATGGACGGCATGACCGCGCTCGAAAAGATCCGTGAGCGTTACAACATGCCGGTGATAATGATCTCCGGCCATGGAACCATCGAAACCGCTGTGCAGGCAACGCGCAAAGGTGCCTTCGATTTTATTGAAAAACCTCTTTCCTATGACAAAATCATCCTGGCCATCACCAACGGCCTGCGCCTTGCCATGCTTGAACAGGAAAACCTTTTGCTGCGACAGGGTTCCCCGGTAAAACCTGTTCTGACCGGGGAATCTATGGCGATCCGGGCTCTCAAAAGACAAATCGAAATGGTTGCCCCGACCGATGCCTGGGTTTTGATCAGAGGCGACCATGGCACCGGCAAGGAGCTCGTCGCCCAATCCATTCACCGTGCCTCCAAGTCCAGCGACCAGCCGATGATCGAGGTGAACTGCGCAGCCATCCCTGAAGAGCTGATTGAATCAGAACTTTTTGGCCATGAAAAGGGTTCTTTTACCGGCGCCCATACCAGCAAAAGGGGAAAATTCGACCAAGCCGACGGCGGCATCCTCTTCCTCGACGAGATCGGCGATATGAGCCTCAACACCCAGGCTAAAATCCTGCGAATTCTCCAAGAACAGAAATTTGAACGTGTCGGCGGCAATAAAACCATCAAAGTCAATGTCAGGGTGCTGGCCGCCACCAATAAAAACCTGGAAGAGGACATTGAGACCGGCAAGTTTCGAGCCGATCTCTTTTGGCGCCTCAACGTCGTACCGATCCACGTGCCTCAACTCAAAGATCGATTGGAGGATATCCCTTTACTCGTTACAGCCCTTCTGAAAAACCAGGTCGACAAGGGTTTTAAAAACAGAATTTTTACTCCAGATGCCTATCAGGCGATGATGCAACATCACTGGCCGGGGAATGTTCGAGAACTCCGCAATTTCGTCGAACGGCTGGTAATCATGTGCCAAGAACCGGCCATCACTGCCGGCCATATCCGACTTTTTCTCAATCCAGGCCAAGCTGCCGTGCCACATGACAACGGCGCGCACCTGAATTGCTTATTAGACGCTGACTACAAAACCGCCAAAAGATCCTTTGAAAGAGAATATCTGCAGAATAAACTCCAGCAGAACGATAACAATATTTCGAAAACAGCGGAACAGGTTGGCCTGGAACGGAGCCATCTTCACAAAAAGCTTAAATCATATGATATCATTCAGTAATGGATTTCTTTAAGTCTCCAGATGATATCCTCAAGACGATGCAAACCCTTTAGAGAACAGGAGTAAATATGGTTTTTCCGGAATACCGCCCAAGAAGACTACGCAAAAACAGTGCCTTTAGAGCACTTATCCGCGAAACACACCTCAGCCCCAGTCAATTCGTCTACCCCTTGTTTATCATGCCGGGAAAGAACAAACGCCAGGAAATTTCCTCCATGCCGGGGGTTTTCCGACTCACCGTTGACCAGTTGGCTAATGAGGCCAGGGAATGTTTGCAACTTGGCGTGCGTTCCGTCATCCTTTTTGGTCTGCCGGAGAAAAAGGACGGGGTCGGGTCGGGGGCTCATGCCAGGAACGGCATAATTCAGACGGCAATCAAGGAATTAAAGAACAAGGTGCCGGAACTCTTGGTTATTACCGATGTCTGTCTCTGCGAATATACCGATCACGGCCATTGCGGTTGCCTGATAAATAATATTGTTGATAACGATGCCACACTTGAAATCCTGGCCAAGACGGCCCTGTCGCACGCCGAGGCCGGTGCCGATATGGTTGCCCCCTCAGACATGATGGATGGCAGAGTGGCGGAAATCAGGGCAGCTCTTGATGAAAACAATCATGCGTCGCTGCCGATCATGTCCTACGCGGTCAAATACGCCTCGGCCTTTTACGGCCCTTTCCGGGATGCTGCCGACTGCGCCCCGCAGTTCGGCGATCGCAAAAGTTATCAGATGGATCCGGCCAACAGCCGGGAGGCCTTGCGCGAGGCGACCCTCGATGTCGAGGAAGGTGCCGACATCCTCATCGTCAAACCGGCTGTTGCTTACCTGGATATTGTCTCTCGTTTGCGAGATGAGTTCGATCTGCCAATTGCCGCCTACCACGTCAGCGGCGAATATGCGATGATCAAGGCGGCAGCGGAAAAAGGCTGGATCGATGGAGACCGGGTTATGGAAGAAACGTTACTGTCGATAAAACGGGCAGGTGCAGATATTATCATTACCTACTTTGCCAAGGATATGGCGAAAATCTTGCGAAACCGTTAGTCCGTTAAAGGCTTAGGACTGGCTTTTGCCGATTTTTCCACGTCCTTGCCCATAACAAACAGATAAGCAGAGCTCCACATACGTCGGCGAGAACATCCAAGCCACTTGGCGATCGACCCGGCACAAAGGACTGATGAAATTCGTCGGAAAGAGCATAGCAAAAACAGAGAAGCCCGGTGGCGACCATGACCACTCGAGATTTTTCTTCTTTGTACCGGGCATTGAAAGCAAAGATGGTCGAGGCAGCCAAAGCCCCATAGACCGCCGTATGGGCCACTTTATCAATGCCGGGCAACGGCGGGAGGTGCAAGCTATCCCCGGGTTGAGCAGAGAATATGAAAATTATTCCCATGACCATAATCATGGGAACTGTTCGTAATCCGAAAAGCAGTTTCCTGCTCATGGTGTGGCGAGGGCTTGCGGGTTCGGGAGATGAACTTTTTGCAGCTGGTCACCGGAAAATTTTTTCCTGATACGCCGTATTGCCGCGCTCAGCTCACGCGTCGGTGCATCAGACAGAATTTTGGTGGTCTTATCAGCATAGGCGGTGATTGCCAGCTGCTTATTATCTATGGCAAAGGTATGGCTGTAATTGATCTCAATGACTTCAGAGTTTTCATCAATAGGCGGTTCTAAGGCCACTCCATCCCGGGCAATTTGAACGCAATCACATTCGGTCATTTCCAAAAGCCAGGCATCACCTGCAGCTGTTGAATAGAAGAAAAACACACCCAGTTCCCGGCATACGCTTCTTTTGCTTTCGGCATCGGCCTGGATTGCCTTGACCCCACTCATCAGGGTCACGCTTACCGGCTGTTGTTGCACAGGTTTTTGATCTTTCTGTGCACAGCAATGTTTGTACTTTTTGCCGCTTCGGCAAGGACATATGTCATTTCTGCCGATCTTTGCCATGAGTCGCACCCCTTTCCTAAAAAATATTTCCTATGAGCACTTACTATATCCGCATTCATAACAGGTTTCACAGCCTTCTTCAAAGCGAAGCCTACCCGAACACTCAGGACAAGTGGCGGAGAACCCTTTCTGGGTTCCAGCCAAAAAAGACTTGAACAGTTTACCTAACTGCGCCGGAAGATCTAGCATATGGCCGCTTGACCTGTCAAGTTGTTTGATAATTTCATCCATCGGCACATTGAAGCGCAAAGCCAGCGAAACAAGGCGACAGGTGGTTGTCCACATCGTCGACTTATCCTTGAGATCGACACGATTATCAAAGGGAAATTTGGCAAACACTTCCATAGGTTTTTCGTTTTCATCGAAACAGACAATGATGTACACTGATTTCTGATACTGATCCTTAACGCGATAGCGTTTAGCATTAAGAGTGTCAGGCAGGATCTGTTTGACCGGTCCTCGTTCTGAAACAATCGCTGTTTTGTCCTTGCTCCCGGTATCAGAGATGTTCAGCACCTGATTATCCCTTGAGCCGTCACGGTAAACGGTTAAGCCTTTGCAGCCAAGCTTATAACCGCTAATATAGGAGCGTTTCACCTCCTCGCGAGTGGCATTGGTTGGCAGGTTGATGGTTTTTGAGATTGAGCTGTCGACGCCGTTTTGCTGCAAACACCCTTGCATCTTGATATGATCTTCCGGTGTAATATCCTGTGCGGTTCGAAATATTGCCTGCCAATGCAAAGGTATCTCTTCGTGCCCCATGACCGTACCGCTTTCCGCCACCTTACTCATCACCTCAGCGGAATAAAATCCCTCTTCCCTTGCCACTTTCTCGAAATATTTATTGACCAGAATCAGCCGATCCCCATCCATGACATTTTTCACCATAACTATGGAAAAATAGGGTTCACAGCCGGAAGCGCAATCGGCAATCATTGACACCGTTCCGGTTGGCTGAATCGAAGTGAGTGCGGCATTACGGCGTGGGCGATAGGTGTTGATCTGTGGATCGTATGCTGGAAAAGGTCCTTTTTCCGTGGCCAACTCAAAAGATCGTTCCTCTGCGGTATCTCGAATAAAGCGCATTACATCTCCAGCCAGAGTCCGACCTTCTGCGTCAGAATAGGGGATCTCCAGCTGAATAAGCATATCGTGCAAGCCCATGATGCCCATCCCTATTTTCCGGGTTTTCAGGGTCATTTCCTCGATCTCGGGAATGGGGAAACGATTGCAGTCAATGACGTTATCTAGGAAAACCGTGGCAGTACGCACGACTTTTTTCAACCTCTCAAAGTCTACCTTCCCCTTACTGACGAAGTTCGCGAGATTTACCGATCCGAGATTACAACTTTCATAGGGCAGTAACCACTGTTCACCACAGGGATTGGTCGCTTCGAAGTCGCCCAACTGTGGTGTCATATTGTCACGATTTGCTGTGTCGATAAAGAGGACACCGGGCTCACCATTGTGCCAGGCTAAATCAACTATCTTGTCGAAAACCATCCTGGCGCTCAGGCGTTTGATTACCTCTTGTGTAGAAGGTTCGATCAAGTCGTAATCGGCATCCTCGTCCACCGCTTGCATGAAAAGATCCGTGATACCGACACTGAAATTAAAGTTGTTGAACCGGGTTTGATCGGCCTTGGCGACGATAAATTCCATAATGTCCGGATGGTCAATGCGCAAGACGCCCATATTCGCCCCACGCCTTTTACCACCCTGCTTTATGGTTTCAGTTGCTGCGTCAAAAACCGCAGCAAAGGAAAGAGGTCCGGATGCTACACCCTGGGTCGAGCGCACTGAAGCATTTTTTGAACGAAGACGGGAAAAAGAGTAGCCGGTGCCACCACCGGTCTTATGCACCAAGGCACCGTTGCGAATCGCCGAGAAGATACCATCCATGGAATCATCAATCGGCAGGACAAAGCATGCGGAAAGTTGCCCAAGATCGGTGCCGGCGTTCATAAGACAGGGTGAATTAGGCAAGAAATCAAGTCTATAAATCAAATCAAAGAAATCTTCGCGAAGTTGCTTGTGCTGCTTTTTATCACTATCGACATCGGCAACGGCATTCGCCACCCGACGAGCTAATGTTTCCCACGATTCAGTTACATTCCCTGCGGCATCTTTTAGATAGTATCTTCTTGCCAGAACCGTTTCCGCGGTAGTAGTCAAGACCTGTTTGGTCAAGTCCGGTGTCATGCAGAACCTCTTGTGAAGTGGAATAAAAATTGGTAGATTTCGCACTGGATGCGCGCGAGGGATACCGCGAAGAAAATCCTTCACCAGATTATCCTCTTACTCAGCAATTGAGTATTGCGCTCAGGGTGTTTATACCCCACATTTATGGCTTGCTCAAGATCAATCTACAACATATGGTGGTTTTTAACATAATTAGTGGAAGTGAGAGTATCCACGGGATGATTACTTTTAACGAGAAATATTGCAAATACACACAACGTATGTACCTACCAAGCACGAGGATATGCGTGAAGTCATAAAAATGTGTGCGGCACCATTGAATCCAAAAGCGTTGAGAGCCACAAATGTTTGCCAGGGATCGAGCGGCGTTGGCGCCATCGGCCTAGAGTCGGTGCCAACCCGCCAAGAGAATCATAGCAACTTAACTCTTACAGATTGCAGCTTATTTGCCGGCCTTTGCAATTCTTGAGCGGGCACCTTCTACCAGGCCTAATGCCTCGACAATGGCACGGGTATGTTTGCCACTTGCAACCTTTCCTGCCCTATCAAACACCTCCACCTCAAATTGGTATATCTTGCCCTCAAGAGCCAAAAATGTGGCCACCGCCTTGACCTCTTCATCAACCGGTGTCGGTGCGAAATGTTTAATCTCCACACTCACCCCGACCGAGAGCTGTC
The DNA here is from genome assembly GCA_031441605.1 of Deltaproteobacteria bacterium. Classification (GTDB taxonomy): domain Bacteria; phylum Desulfobacterota; class Desulfobulbia; order Desulfobulbales; family Desulfocapsaceae; genus Desulforhopalus_A. The sequence continues at coordinate 146,517 of JANNQF010000010.1, read as the reverse complement.
CTGCTTGCAACAACGGTTTCATAAGCCGTGCTGCAGAAATCTCCATAAGAGCAATTACCCTTGAGGTTGCAAGAACAGCGGGAAAATCATCCTCAGAGCTTAATGCCACTTGACTTGCCAGATCCTTTTCTTCTACGACATGCATACATACGCTTTGTGCTCCCGTTTCCATACTTCCTCCAGTAGTAAAATGATTTTTTGTTTTAACCACTTACTCCATTTACTTCGACCGGGTGGGAATGTAAAGCTGAACTGGCCGGGTATACCCAAAATAAAAACGCTTAATCGGCGGGAAGTTACTGTTCTCATTTGGACTCTGTCTATATTAAATCTCTCAGAACTCATGCCGGGAGAATCTACCCCCCTGACGACATAATGCGCCACCGATGGGAAAATCGATCACCATTGGTGAAAACAATACACATTGCTACGGCTTAATATAAATAAAGTGAGTTGACAAAAAAAATGCGAATATACCAACAAATCGTTGTCGGTATATTCGCATTGACATCACTCAAAATCTGCATCGCCGGTTGAACAGCGAACAGATCAGCAGCTACGGATTAGAAACGGAAGCGTACTCCAACACCGAAGCGGCCATATTTATACAATTCATCCATTTCATCAAAAGCCGAGCGGGCCTCTACGAACAAAGAGGCATTGAATTGATCCGGTTCGCCATATACCCTCGCGCCAAACCCGGCAACCATATCCAGCTGACTGTTTTCCTCGGGAATATCGCTATCGCCATTGGTAATCCATGCCCCGAGCCCGAGGTCAATAAAGAACCTGGAAGCAAAAGTGTATTCGGCGAGCACATCAGCGAGAAATGCCGAAGCACCGTCTCCATCAACTTGCGGAGCTCCACCAATCAGCCCAAGCACGGCGAATCGATCATTGAATTTGTATTCCATGCCCACCCGGCCGAATACATAGTTCGCCGGATCAAATTGACGGTAGTAACCGAGATCGCCAATAAATCGAATTCTGTTGATTCCCGTAACTTGGACGGCACATGCCGGAGAACTGGCTTCGAGTCCTTTATTGTCGGCAACGGTTACTTTAAGGGTATTAGTCCCACAGGGTACAGCAACCTCACTCATAAGGGTTTTGCCCTCAACCACTTTCTGGCTGACAGTTTTGCCGCTTCCATCAACAAAAGCGATGGTCATTTTGGCAATTTCACCATCTGGATCAGTCGAAGTACGGGCATCAACAGTGACATTGTCCCCACAGTAGGTCTTGGCTGGAGTGACAGTCATTCCACACTGCGGCGGTTTGTTCGGTGGCAGCGGTGCTGCTGCTACATCCTCTGAAATCTTGCTCTCTCCCATCAAGGCCACATTGCCGCAGCCAAGGGGGATGACAAAAACATACCGAATCCCTGCCTTATCGATAGAAAGCTTAAAGCCTGAGAATGGTTTGTCATTGGCCCAAGTTACGTCCTTAGCAATGCGGACGGTACCTTTGCCTTTTTTCTTGTAAAACATCCATACCAACTTAGAACCTTTGGGAAACTGAACGAGATCAATCTTCGTTTTGGTCACTTGATCCATGAAGGGCTCATACAGGTCACTCCGACCGGCAAGGGCAAAGCCTTTGGCAACTTCAGGATTGTTTGCTTTGAGCATGTTGAGAAGATCTTCCTTGGTTTTCAGCGGCGGCTGATGAAAAGGACTCCTACCAATTTCCGTTAGAGTGGTGGCTGCGTTTGCAACACTCACAGAAACAAGCAACAATGCCATGATGAAAAATGAAAATAATTTTTGTTTCAATTCTCCCCCTCCTCATCGTTTTAGATGATAGATGATGTTAATACATTACCTGCATACACGAAGTATGCCTTAGCGCTATGTTTACGAATCATAACTCGAAAAAACACATTTTCATAGAAAACATTTTGACAAAAATATAATTTTTTATACTTTTTGTGGGCTCTCACCCGACTGTTCTCCATTTAACCCCTCTCATGCGCGAAAAGAGGGGCAAAGCATCAATAAAAAAGGGGTTAAGCAGAAACAGCTTAACCCCTTGAAATTCTTGGTACACCAGGACGGATTCGAACCGCCGACCCCCTGATTCGTAGTCAGATACTCTATCCAGCTGAGCTACTGGTGCTTTGACGACTTGCTATATAACCCACATTGATTGCTAACTCAAGCCTGTTTTTTTTCTTTTACCTCTTTTTCCGCCTTATGAAAAAGAAGCTCATTGTCCATCGGAGTCATATCCGGCCGAGCAGTTATAACAATTTCAACTTCGTATCTTTTTTCCATTTCATGCAGCTCAGACCTTTTATTATTGAGAAGGTATGACGCCACATCAATCGGGAAATGACATTCAATTTGTCCAACGCCCTTTCGGCTCGCGCCGGTCTGGATACGCCTCAAGTAATAAAGGGAGAGAGTTTCAACCGATCTGACTGTACCTCGCCCTTTACAATGTTCGCAGCGCCGGTAATTTCCTGCCTCGATGGGTGCACCTAGTTTCTGCCTGGAAATCTGCATCAAGCCAAATTTGGAGATTCGGCTGAAATCGACCTTTGCCTTGTCTTTCTTCATCGAATCCTTGACCATTTTTTCCACGGCCATAATATGTTTGCGATTACGCATATCGATGAAATCAATAACGATCAAGCCGCCAAGATCCCTGAGCCGGAGTTGCCTGGTGAGTTCTGCGGCCGCCTCCATGTTCGCCTGAAAAATAGAGGCCTCAAAATTCTTACCCTTGGAGGTGGACCCGGAGTTGACGTCTATAGCCACCAAGGCCTCCGTCGGATTAATAACAATTGAGCCGCCGGAAGGCAGACTTACCTGAGGCTGGTAAATCGATTCTATCTGATCTTCAACGCTGTACTGATTAAAGATCGGCCGAGCCCCTTGATGCAGTCGAACCTTAACATTTCGCTGCTTTTCCGGCAGCATCTCAACAAATGTTTTTACCTGTTCAAGGGCGGTTCGGTCATCAACGAGAATTTCCTCGATAGACGGGTCGAAATGCTCTCGAAGAAACCTGAGTACGCTCTCCTGGTCTTCATATACCAGACCGACCCCTTTCAATTCCTGGCCCTTTCTTTTGATTTCATCCCAAAGGGTCATCAGATATTTGACATCACGGGACAGAGCTTCCTCATTGATATCAACACTGGCGGTGCGGACAATCCAACCGATTCCCTCGGGCAAATCAATGGAGTTCATCGCTCCCCGCAGCTGAGACCTTTTCTCCTCACCGGAAATTCTCCTTGAGATTCCCGAGGAATCGGATCCCGGCATCAAAACAACACAGCGCCCGGGGATGGAAAGATAGGTGGTCATATTGGCCCCTTTTTTCCCCACCTCTTCTTTTACCACCTGGGCCAGAATCTCTTGCCCCTTTTCAATAACATCGAGAATGCTGAGCTTTTTCCACTGATGCGTCTCCACCAGATGAAGCATCTCGCTACTGAGTTCCTGCTTATAGTATTCGGGATGAATTTCGCTGAATGGCAGAAACCCGTTCTTCTCAGTGCCATAGTCAACAAACGCTGCCTGCAGACTGGGCTCTATTGCCACTATTCTGGCCTTATAGATATTAGTCTTGGTCTGGGTTCTGGAAATAGTCGAGACATGGATGGATTCCAGTCTTCCATCTTCGAGGAGTGCCAATCGACACTCCTCCGGTTCTTCGGCATTAATCAAAAGCTTGCAAACTCTCTTCACTTCTTCATGGGGCGTTTCATCCACCGGCTCGTCTTCTTCCGACTCGTCCATCAAGTCATCTTCATCGTACTGTTGGTCGCCATGCGCTTCGTAAGTCTTGCCGTGTTGTCTGTCTGAGGCGATATGACCGTCAGTACCCACCCCCTCGGGGCTGTTATCCGCTGTTTCAAGGCTTGGCGCCTCAGGCAAAATCGGCTTTTTGCCACCTCTTCTACCTCTCCTTCCGCGACCACTCTTTGGTTTTCGCCGGTCTCGCGCGCCACTTTCTTCCTCCTCTTTGGTCGCAGAGTCGACTATCTCAACATCTTCCCCGCTTCCTGCATCAAAACCTTCCTCACTGGGGCGAGCGACCCTCTCCTCGGGCTTGAAATTTTTGGCCGCCTGACGTTTTCTGGGCGATCTTTTCCTGGCCGGTTTTTTCGCCAATGCCCCTGTCACCGGTTCCTGCCGACTCGTTTGGTCGTTCTCCGACACTTCTTTATCAGCGTACGCAGGTACAACCGGCTCATTTGCCTCTGTCTGTTTCAAAAGGGAAACTTTCGGGCGCGGTGATCTTTTCCTGGCTGGCTTTTTTTTCGGCTCGGGTGTTTCCACGACCACGGAAGCCGCCTCAGATGATGCAGTACTTTTCCACCACGCACCGGTTGTTGCTTTTATCTGAACGATCTTTTTTTCGGTAGTATTTTCTTTATTTTCAGTCATATTCACCTCTTCTCCGACTATCTGTATTTGCATGCAGATATCCGGAATATTTACATTTTTATTGTAATCATCTACACTGCAGGCGAATCGATCAGCCAAACAATGCTACAATCACCGTTTTTTGTTTTCCAATTCTGCCGGCACGCATTCCGCAAGGTCAATTTCAGCAAATGGCTGCAAAGATAAAACTGCAGACCACAATTCATGCAAGGTGTTACATGCTGAAAATGCGCAAACTTGCTAAACACATACCTCCATTTTGACTGTAGGAACAGCCACGTTTTTTCACAAATCGGGGAAAACTATCCTAGATTTCCCGACCATCTGGATTCTATCCCAGTGGGGCTCTATCCTTTGCCCCCAGACATTAGTACCGTCAATTGCAGTGAAACACAAATACTATTTATTTTCAGAAACATGCTGAGGTTTTTTCTTTATATCCTCCACCCCGTTCATAATGATTATTTTACCTTCCCCGACGATTTTGCTTTTTTTTGTTATATGGGAAAGATATTAAATATTTCATAGATCCTCCCAATGACTTTAAACTTGACAGTGTTCACTGAGAACCGTACATTTCGATCTTTACCGCCTTTCAATGACCGGCATCTCGCTTTGCCTTCACTTTCAGGCTTCATGCATCATGAATTTTCACCAGGATCTGTTATGTTGTTGCACCCTATGGTAATAATCTGCAAGATCTTAACCATCGCCACAATAATCTCTCGAAAGGAGTCTATCGTGTCCCTCCGTCTGCCTCGAATATCCGGTCTGCGCCTGATGCTTGTCCTGCTCTCTTTTCAACTGGCAAACAGCGTCCCCCAAGACGTTTTTGGTGAAAAGGTGGCCACCGATAAATGGAACATTTCCGCCGACAAAGTAAACCGCTATGAAAACCCCAACAGTATCGTTGCCCAAGGCAATGTTATTCTTGAGAAAAATGAAATTTTCACCCCTAGGCCCCAAAACGAACTGAAAACCACTGCCTGGTCAGAGCTTCTCGAAGAGAAAGGCAAAACACCGCCGGTCCGGGCCGACCAAATCGAAAAAACCAAAACTCCAGAATATCATACAACAGTAACTATAAAAGCCGACTGGATAGTATATGATGTAGAGCTTGAATCCATAAAGGCCAAAGGCAATGTACAGATAACAAATAAAGAGGAACAGCTTTTCGCCAAAGAAGTAACACTCAATCTCACCAAAGAAACCGGCAAGTTTACCGATGCAACTATTCTCCGCAATGAACTGTCTTTGCACCTTGAGGGGAAATCAATTGAAAAAACCGGTTTCGACACCTATCGCATTGATGATGGCTGGGTTATCACCTGTAAACTGGCCGAAGGCGAGACACCTCCCTGGAGCTTTTCCAGTGCCAATACCGAAATCACTCAAGGTGGCTACGCGCTACTGAAACATGCTCGATTCAACATCAAGGATGTGCCCATCTTCTACTCACCATATATGATTTTGCCGGCAAAAAACACCCGACAGAGCGGCCTCCTTTTCCCTTATTTTTCTACTTCAAAAATTAGTGGAATAGGTCTCAATATTCCGTTTTTTCTAAATATTTCTGACTCGGCAGATGCCACATTTTTTCCCGAATACTATTCAAACCGCGGTTTCATGCCTGGGGCTGAATTTCGCTATGTATCAAGCGTCACCAACAAGGGCATGTTCACTGCAAGTTTTCTCAAGGACGAACTCTCCGATCCCTCGGAGACTGATTATTATAATGATACCGGATATACCCACGACAACAGCGACCGATATTGGATTCGCGGCAAAGCCAACCATACCTTTGGTGATAGCTGGCAAACCCGTCTTGATCTGGATATCGTTTCCGACCAGGATTATCTCAACGAGTTTAATTCCAGTGTTACCGGTTTCAAAAGCACATATGATCGTTATCTTGAGACCTTTGGCCGCGGCTTTCAAAACCAAACTGATACCAATCGGCAGAATTCCTTAAAGACCCTCCGCAGTTTCAAAGGTATGTCCCTTGAAGCAAACCTGCTGGCAATCAATGATGCAAACACCAATTCCAGTGACTCCTATACCCCCCTTTGGAAATTACCCGGAGTCGGTTTTTCCGGTGCATTACCGATAGGTGAAACAACTTCCTATTTCGATTGGAGTAGCACCTATGTCAACTACTGGCGAAAGGACGGTACCGGAGGCCAACGAATCGATCTTAAACCAGCAATATCCTCGCCGATTCCTGTCAGCCCATACCTGGAAACTTTGGCAACGGTTGCCCTGCGTGACACCTTCTATTATGTCCAAACCTATGGCGATGCTGTATGGAGCGAGGATGAGGTCCAAAATAGATTTCTACCGGAATACAAGCTCGAAGTAGCAACCACACTCGAACGGGATTTTTTAACGGGAGACGGTGCTTTGGATGGTTTTACCCATCAGGTTCGGCCATTCGTTAAGTATGACCATATACCAAGCCTCGATCAGAAAAATTTACCGCAATGGGACGATGTTGACCTCATCAGATCTAGGAATGCCATTACCTATGGCATGGATAATTCCTTCAACGCCTTAACCTCTCCAGGCCTGAATCAGGCCACGGCATGGGATAACGCCAGTCTACGCGTGGAACAAGCTTGGAATCTCCACAAAAACCCATCGGACGAACCGCTCTCGGCAATCTTTGCAAAATTCGGCTGGGCTCCGGTTCCATTTGCCAGGGTTCTCTACAAACCCTCATATAATGTCTATGACAACAACTTCACCAGCCATACCTTCGGCGGCGAATACCGCAACAGCCGCGGAGACCAATTCGGGCTCGATTACAGTTTCAAGGAAATAGGTTACACGGATCTCAGTGACCTTGATTCATTCGGGTTAACCCAAGAAATACAACAAATTAACGCAAATTTCCATTCACCTTTACCATTCATGAGCAGTTGGATTGCCGGTGCTGCGATTGAGCATTCCTTGTCACAGGACGAAACGATTAAAGCCAACGGCTCCCTCACCTATATGGCAAATTGCTGGTCGGTGACCTTCGAAACCAAGTATACACCGGCAGACACCGCTTTTGTTGTGTTATTCAATCTGGCAAACATCGGGACCCCGTTTGGAGTTCCTCTCAATTAAGCCATTGTAACATACCAACATGGCCAATATTGATATCTTTAACGGCGATGCCGATGGGATTTTCTCACTCCATCAGTATCGCCTGCATGAACCATTGTCCAATTCATTTTTACTTACCGGTGTCAAAAGGGATATTTGTTTACTCTCACAGCTTGAAGATAGCCACCAATGTTCTCTGACTGTATTCGACCTCCCCCTCGACAGCAACCGCGCCTCACTGCTTAAAATATTAAACCAAGACAATAAGGTTACCTACTTTGACCACCATTTTGCCGGTACAAGGATAGTTAGCCCGGCATTACAGACTTACATTGACACCAACCCGACAATATGTACCTCTCTCATTGTCAACAGGGTTCTCAATAACCACCATGGTCTTTGGGCCATCTGCGGGGCCTTTGGGGACAATCTCCACGAACCGGCACTGGAGCTGGCAAGAATTTTCCATCTCAGTACAACACAAATCAACTCGTTGCGTCAGTTGGGTGAACTGTTCAATTACAATGGCTACGGTTCAACCCTTAAGGATCTCCATTTCCATCCCCGGGAACTTTACGAGGCGATCAAACCCTACACCAATCCTTTCGAGTATCTGAAGAATTCTCCGCAAATAGAGGTTTTACAAGCCACATACCAGGCTGACATTACTTTGGCAATGCAAGAAAAGGAAATGGAAACACCAGGCAAAAACAGGGTCTACTATCTACCCGATACCCCATGGGCTCACCGGGTTGTTGGCGTTTTCTCCAATATTAAGGCAAGAGAGCGAACGGATGCGGCTCACGCCATTATCACCGACAACCAAAATGGCACTCTACGGATCAGTGTCCGTGCCCCTCTTGAAGACCGGAGGAATGCAGATACCCTCTGTAAACTCTACCCAACTGGTGGAGGTCGTTCAGCTGCCGCTGGAATCAACAGCTTGCAAAAGGAGAGTCTCGATTTGTTTCTCAAAATGTTTCACTCGTTTTACTCCCGACAATGATCCCTTATTGCATTATCCGCAGGGATAGACACGTTTTCTTTTTCGGCCGCAGCCGACAATCTTTGTTATCTTGGCTCCTTGTTGCCTCGATCTTTATGATTTCTTTTCCTTGTGCTGTTTATTGTTCTGAATCCACCCCACTCGCCGCTGACCTTGTTACCGATGGCCAACCTATCGATATTTCCGACATACAATACCGAGATCTCTTCCGCGAACTACAAGAACAATATCATTTTACCAAACCAGAGCTTCAGTTACTCTTTGCCAACCAGCGCATTGATCGCAAGGTACTCCAGCTTATGGATCGCCAGGGAGAGGCGAAACCCTACTACCAATATCGATCTCTTTTTATTACTCCCCTGTCAATAGCCACCGGTAAACGGCATCTTGTCACATATCGGCTCCTTTTCGATCGCATTGAAGCCGAATTCCAGGTCGACAGGGAGGTCATTGTGGCGATATGGGCAATCGAATCCAGGTTCGGTGTCAACCAAGGGGGATTCAACCTGTTTCAAACCCTCAACACCCTTTTTGCCGCCTACCCACGAAGATCTCCATTCTATCGCACTGAACTTATCAATTTCCTTACCCTCTGCCGAGACAATGGTCTTGATCCCTTAAGCATCAGGGGTTCCTATGCCGGCGCCTTTGGTCAGGCTCAATTTATGCCTTCCAGCTTCAATAAATATGCAGTGGATTTTGATGGTGATACACACCCTGATCTTATCCATTCACTCCCCGACATTTTTGCCTCAATCGCCAATTATCTTAGAAAGTTCGGATGGGTAATCAGGACACCTCTCTATGCTGAGATTGGCCGTGAACTACGTTCTGAAATACTCACTCAAGCTTATAATGATGGAAGAAAAGGCCGGGTCGATTGGCGCCAATTGATGACACTTCAGAATATCACCCTCGTTCGACCGCCAAAAGATGGCTCGCTTTCTATCATCGGAGTCGAACAGGCACCGCAGGGAGGGGGAGGAATGCGTTTCCTTGCCGGATATCCCAATATACAAGCAATAAATGAGTATAATCACAGTAGTAAGTATGCCATGGCGGTCGCTGAAATGGCGGAAGCCTTTAAAGACTAACTCATAGTTGCCTATGGCTCAAAAGGTGCGCCCCAACTTTACTGCATTGTTCTGTTTTTTTGCCGCTGTAGGCTGCCTCCTCGTCTACCTTTTTTTTCTACAAGAGAGTTACCAACCACTCTACCGTTTGCGGCACAGTGAATTGCCCGCCTTTACCGACGATATGGACCGTGCCTCCTTGATCGAGTGCACCCGCCACCAGCTCTCCTTCTTGAAAAAACGAGGGGCAGAGAAGGGGTTGTACATAGGCACAGAGGTATACAGCAACAACTGGCTTCTCCATTCTCTTGAAATGTTCCTTGAAAAACTGGAACAAAACCCCTTGCAAGAAGAGCTCAAGCGCTTCCTAATAGACAACTACCTTGTGTTCCAAGCCGGCGGTCGCAAAGACCATGGTAGGCGACGCATGTTGGTAACCGGCTATTACGAACCGATCTTCCAAGGCAGTCTCACCCAACGCTCACCCTTTCTCACCCCCATTTTTTCTCCCCCGCCCTCTCTCATCACCCTGCCCGGAGATAAAGGCGAACCCCAGGTAGGCCGCTACAACCCTGACAACCAGCTTGTGGCCTATTGGAGTCGCAAAGAAATCGAAACGACTTTTTCATTGTTGCTAGGCAACGAGCTGGCATTTCTTAAAGACCCTTTTGATGCCTTCCTTCTCCATGTTCAAGGATCTGGAAAAATTCAATTCCCGGATCAATCGATACGGGCAGTCCGCTTCGCTGCCACCAACGGTCATGAGTACAAAAGCATCGGGAAATTACTGGTGGATGAAAAAGCAATGACACTTGAAACCGTCACCATCCCCGCCATCAGAACATATCTGCAACAGCACCCGGATCAACAGCAGCGCATCCTGCACCACAACCCCCGCTTCATTTTTTTTAACTGGGGTGACGACCTTGGGCCTGTTGGCAGTAGTGGCGAAGTCCTCACTCCTGGTCGCTCTATTGCTATTGATGGCGCGGCCCTGCCGGACGGCGCCATTGGGTACCTGGTGTCGCGGACTCCGAGAGTTGGGGGTGACGGACAGATAGCCGGGTGGAGACCATTGACCAGATTTGTCTTTCCCCAGGATTCCGGAGCCGCCATTAAAGGCACCGGACGAGTTGATATTTTTTTCGGGGGAGGAACAGATGCCGAAATTGCCGCCAACTTTATGAAGGAGGACGGTAAGCTCTATTTCCTGATAAAAAAAACTCCGGAAACACCTCAACAACTATAAGCGATTTTCATTCTGCAAAAGAAAAATTTGATATTTTCCGGTTATTGGCTACACTTATTAATAATTCACAGAAGGCTGAAAAACTAAGATTCGCAGAACTTCTATCCAATATAGCCAACCAGGTGGGTATACATTGGCTACAGCTGATCCGAGCACCGGGTCATTTACTTATCCTCTCGTAAGGAGCATGAAAATGGAAAAGACATTGAAAACAATTGCGATGACTTCCGCGCTGCTGATGCTTGCTGGTTGTGGGGGAACCACCCCCCAATTGGGAGGTTCCTCGGGGATGACCGTAACGGGCGCCGCCGGTGGAGAAACTTCCCAAAATGCCAACAGTCAACTTGAACATTGCAATGAAACCTTGGGAACATTGGCGGTGCATGAAGATCAAGCCGCCGATTGGTGGCATTATTACCGCAGCCATTATCCGCAATTGGGGAGTACAGTACCGGTCCTACGGATGATGATTCAACAATCCAATTGTTTCGTCGTGGTCGAGCGGGGCCGTTCCATGGCAAACATGAAACAAGAAAGGCAACTGATGGATTCAGGTGAGATGCGCAAGGGGAGTAACTTCGGTAAAGGCCAGATGGTAGCCGCCGATTATACCATGGATCCCAGCATCACATTTTCCCAAAAGGGAACCGGTGGAATGGGCGGTGCCATCGGTGGCCTTGTCCCCGGCATCGGCGGTTTGGTGGCTGGCGCAGTTGCCGGCGGGGTGTCGTCCAACGAATCCTCAACAACACTGCTGCTGATCGATAATCGATCCGGTGTGCAAGTCTCCTCATCGGTGGGAAGTGCCAAAAATTTTGATTTCAACGTGTTTGGCGGCATGTTCGGCGGCCTAGGTGGAACGGCCGGGGGAGGTTTTTCCAATACCCCCGAGGGCAAGATTATCACAGCTGCCTTCGCCGATTCCTATAATCAGATGGTCCGGGCCCTTCGCAATTACAAGGCGCAGACCGTGAAAGGGGGGCTTGGTACCGGCGGCGGCCTTGGAGTCCAGGGGGGGACCACTGACGCTTCGAAGAAAATAAAACCATAACCACCAAGAGCATGACTTTCTTCAGTCTCCTCTCAATGAGTTGCTCTACACACTTGACGGGCGCATCGGTGGGGACTGAAGAGGTTTCTGATTGTGTTCGAAGCGGGCGCCACGTTTTATTTCCCATTCAGAAGTGCGAACCGCTGCCAGAAATCGGGAAATGATTTCCCGACGCACTCTTCTCCGGAGATCTTCACTCCGGGGATTCTGAGGCCGGCCACAGCAAAACACATGGCCATTCTGTGATCGGCATAGGTGTGAATCTCGGCGCCTGTAAGGTTAACCCCGCCGTCGCCATGAATAATCATGGACGATTCACGTTCTTCGACCTTTGCCCCTAATTTGCGTAACTCAGTGACTACTGCAGAAAGACGATCACACTCCTTAATACGCAGGTGGGCAATATTTTCGATCACCGTCGTTCCGTGGGCAAAGGCTGCGACAACCGCCAAGGTTGGAACCACATCCGGCATATCGCCCATATCCACTTGTATTCCCTCCAACCGCTCAACACCCTGCAGGGTTATGCCTCCACCGGTTTTCTCCACATGACAACCCATACGGCCAAGCAACGGCACCAGCATGGCATCGCCCTGTAACGACGGAACAGGTACATTAGTCACTGTCACCCGACCACCGGTGACCGCCGCAGCCGCCCAGAAATACGAAGCATTTGAAGCATCTCCCTCGATTTGGTATTCCCTTCCCTGATAACATCCCTGCGGCACGGAAAATGTGCTGAAATCACGGGCATATTCAACGAAAATGCCGAAATCAGCCATAACGGCGAGAGTCATGACTATATAGGGTTTGGAAAATATTTTCCCCTCAACCTTCAAGACAGCCGGTCTTTGGGCGTAGGGCGCAACCAGCAGGAGAGAGGAAAGATACTGACTGCTTTTTCCTTCCGGTAAAACCGTCGCCCCACCAATCAAGCCTCGGCCATTTATGTACAGGGGTGGGCAATCGGTTCCCATCTTCGACCGTATGTCTACCCCCCATCCCTGCAAAGCAGTCATCAACGGCCCAATAGGTCTCTGGTGCATACGAGAATCGCCGTCGATGGTATATTGTGTAGTGCCAAGGGCTGCGACAGAAGTGAGAAAACGCGTGGCAGTTCCATTATTCCCTAAATAAATCGGCTCGATGGAGGGTTTTATCAGACCGCCATTACCGCAGATCCGCCAATCCTTGTCTTTCTCTATAAATACTCCCATCTGCGCTAAGGCTTGGGCTGAATATGCGGTATCTTCACTTGCCAACGGCCCAACAAGCTTGCTTTCTCCTTGGGCCAAAGCAGCTGCTATGAGCGCTCGCTGCGTAAGGCTTTTGGAGCCGGGCACCTCTAGGGCAGCATCCACTTTTGCAACAGGTTGTATTTCTATCATAGGTTTCTCGTATCCGGAACTTGTTCAAATTGAGGAAAGGGTACGTCTGTTGTTTCTCTCTCAGCTATGGGGCCTCAATCAAGCCGCAATCCACCAATTATTGAACGAATGGAATCTAATTTTTCAGCTCTAGCATAGGCACCGATTCCTTCAAGCACATCTTCGCTGGCTCTGGGATTGACAAAGTTAGCCGTACCAATCTGCACCGCGGTCGCCCCGGCCAACATGAATTCCAGAGCATCTTCAGCCGACTCGATGCCGCCGATACCGACAACCGGGATAGATACAACCCTGGCAACCTGATACACCATGCGTAAAGCCACCGGCTTAATAGCTGGGCCTGACAAGCCTCCGATAATATTAGCCAACGCTGGCCGTCGGGTCGGCAAATGAATGGCCATACCTATCAAAGTATTGATTAAGGAAATTGCATCCGCGCCGGCTTCCTCAACAGCCCTGGCTATGACCGTAATATCCGACACATTAGGAGAAAGCTTTACCATTACCGGCACCTCGGCCTTTTTCTTGACAGAGGAAGTAACTGCTGCCGCCATTGCCGGATCCGTACCAAAGGCCACTCCACCCTTTTTGACGTTCGGACATGAGATGTTCACTTCAATGCCGGCAACTCCGGGTACACCGGCCAATCGTGCCGTGATCTCTTCATATTCAGCCAGAGAATCCCCAAGAATATTGACGATGACCGGAATATTCAATCCGTGAAGATACGGCATCTTCTCGGATATAAACCGATCCACTCCAACATTTTGCAGACCGATGGCATTCAGCATGCCACAGGCAGTTTCGACGATTCGCGGCGGAGGATTGCCGGCCCGTGGATACAGGGATATACCCTTGACAATGACTGCCCCAAGACGATGCAAATTCATCAATCCCTCGAATTCCCTGGCATAACCAAAGGTGCCAGAGGCAGTCATAACCGGATTAGCTAGCTCCAGGGAGCCGATATTCACCCGCAGGTCCGGCAGATTTACATCTCTTGGAATCACAAACTCCATAACAATTCCTCCGCATCATAGACGGGCCCGTTCAGACAGACATGGGTATAACCACCATCTTTTGCCGGTCGACTGCAGCCAAGACAGGCTCCCATCCCACAGGCCATGACGCTTTCCACAGAAACTTGACAGGGAATCCCTAGTGACCGACAAATCTTGTTTACCCCCGCCATCATAGGCTCAGGTCCGCAGGCATAGACTGTGCTACCGACAGGCAAGGTAACGGACTGCATGATCTCAGTCACGAGCCCATGATGTCCCAGCGACCCGTCATCGGTTGCGGTCAAAAGCCTGATCCCTAAACATTTGAAGTCGTCAAGGAGGTGCTCCAGTTCATTCTTCTCCCGAGCCCCAAGAAGCACCAGATCCGAGGCACAACTCCGTTTCAGCCGACAGCTTTCTTTTGCCAGAAAAAGCATCGGCGCAATACCTAGGCCGCCTCCGACAAAAATTACCGGTGCACTGAGGTTGAGCCGAAAACCCCGACCCAAAGGGCCTAATACCGAAATCTCCTGATCTTTTTTAACTTGGGCGAGAATTTCCGTCCCCCTGCCGACCACCTTGAAGTAGATTTGTATTCTGCCTCCCAAACTCGTCTGATGGATCGAAAATGGCCGGCGCAACAGAGGATCTTTGCCTAAGCCCGTTCGGATCATGACAAATTGCCCTGGTGTGGCACTGGCAGCAATCTGCGGACAATCGAGGGTAAGCCGAAAGTTGTTGTTGGCGAACCGTTCGATTCGAGCAACAGTTGCTTTTTCCTGGTATTGTGTCATATAGACCTATACAGTTTTGTTATTATGTATCCAGATTTGCCACCGAGAATCTTATGCTTTTGACGGCGGCAATATTTTACTTATCGACTTTCTCACTGGAGGTCAGCCAAAATTTCTCACGCATGATTACTGAAAGCTATGTTCTTATCTTTTCCGCCCTCTTTGGCTCCGTCGTCGGCAGTTTTCTTAATGTCGTCATACTGAGGCTTCCCGAACCAGGGAAATCAATTGCCTTTCCAGCGTCGCACTGTCCCCAGTGCAGCACTCCTTTAGGCTGGTATGAAAACATTCCGATCCTCAGCTACCTCTTCTTGCGTGGCCGATGTGGCCATTGCCGTTGCCATATTTCCTTACAATATCCTATTGTTGAATTACTCATGGCTCTTATCACGGTGGCCCTTGTCCATCAGTTTCAACTTTCTATTTCTACTGCCGGCTATTTTATTTTCTCTGCCGCACTCTTGGTTATTATCTTTATTGATATCCGACTCCAGCTCATTCCCGATGTGATAAGTCTGCCGGGTATAGTCCTGGGCTTTCTTTTCTCTCTAGTCAGCGACACTGTAACCTGGCAGAGTTCACTTATCGGCATCTTGCTAGGAGGCGGCGTTCTTTATACAATAGCCTTATTTTATACACTTCTCAGAAAAATGGACGGAATGGGTGGAGGGGACATCAAACTTCTCGCTATGATTGGTGCCTGGCTGGGCTGGCAATCTCTGCCCTTCGTCATCTTAATGAGTTCAACAACTGGCTCAATCGTTGGACTTCTTGCCATGCGTAGCCAAAAAAAAGGAGGGCAAACCCGTATCCCCTTCGGCCCTTTTCTTTCCTTGGCGGCCTTGGCGTATATTTTCTTTTCTGAAAACATATACCATTATTTTACTCTCTACCTCAACGGCCAGTGGCCATGACCATTAACGGATTCTATACAACATCCACCGAAATGGCGAATTATCAAAATACCTTTCTTTACCAACAATTGTCGTCAAGTAATGTATCAGCGAGTATTCTGCCTGCCTCTTCGGCTTCCCCTCCTTGTTCCTTGCTATGACCATAACCTGGATAACGCTTCCTGAACCAAGAGTTCTCACGTCGCATAATTTTACCCCGTAATTGAAGAATAAGCCCGATAAAGCGCCAAGGCTCAGTTTGCGGATGCATGAAGACTATCGGTTTTTGAACTTTACTGCCGCATGCGCCAAGACGTCTTTTCAGTGTCCAATAATGTAACCGCCAATACGATCTGCACGAGATAAACGGTATGACAATGTGTCCGCCGCACACTTCCTTGCCATGACGATCAAGGAAATCGAGTACCGGCCCGCTGGGAAAATATGACCATGTCGGTCCAGCCAGGACGATACAATCCCAGGGTTGAAAACATATATCAGACACAGGTTTGATGGCCATGCGTCTTTGGAAAAATGTCAATACCATTGCCTGTGCCAGACGCATATTGGTCCTGAAGGGAAACTCATAGGGGGTAATCGGCTCCAATCGTTCCTGGCGTACCTCAACGCCTGCATTTTCTAAACCTGAGATGAATTTCTTTAACTGCATCTTGGTTTGTTGAGTATAGGAGTAATAAACTACGAGTACACGTTTTTTAGGCAAAATTTATCCTCAGTTTTTTGACATGGTTTTCCCTGCCGACTCCTTTTTTAGTTCATTTCCCTTTTAACAAAAAAAAAGGCCTCCGACAAGTCGGAGGCCTAGAATCAAAGTTTTGATATGCAGGTGTAACTCTATC
The DNA here is from genome assembly GCA_031441605.1 of Deltaproteobacteria bacterium. GTDB lineage: Bacteria > Desulfobacterota > Desulfobulbia > Desulfobulbales > Desulfocapsaceae > Desulforhopalus_A. The sequence continues at coordinate 129,712 of JANNQF010000010.1, read as the reverse complement.
CTTCCACCTCATGTTCGACTTTTACAGCAATTTTATAGAGAATGGTTACGAGGAGAAACCCGGTAGCCCAAATCCCCAGGGTAATTCCAATCTCATTGGCGGTTGGATAATACTCGACAATCTCATCAAGCGGATTAACAACCAGGCCACCCATGACAAATCCGAGCCCTTTGTCGAGCCAGAGGGCTACAAAAATCATGAGACAACCCATGCCAACCCATAAGTCATTAAAGGCATCTTTGATTTTCATGTAGCCAAAAAGGGCGAGTCCACCAAAACAGAGGAAAACCGAAGTCCACATGAAAGGTACCAGGTTGTTGTACACGTGACCATGATGCTCAAGGCCAAAAAAGAGGTACTCAAGAGAATGTTTGTGTCCGGGAATATTGGAATACCAACCGACAAAAAATTCCAAACCGACAAAGAAGGCATTGATGAGCGCCGCATACATGATAATTGTTGTCAGCTTTTTGATCGCTTCCGTGCCGGCATCAAAATGAGCTATCCGTTTCATAACCAGACAGGCAATAACAATCAATGCCGGACCGGCAGCGAAGGCCGAGGCAAGGAATCTCGGGGCGGTGATTGCCGACAGCCAGAAATGACGACCCGGCAGACCACAATAAAGCATTGCGGTTACGGTATGAATCGAGACTGCAAACGGCAGAGAAAGATAGACGAAAAAATAGATCCATTTTGGAGGCTTGACCTGCTTTCGTTCGGCGGTGAGGATAACCCATCCGCAGATCACGTTCAGGCCGAGATACCCGAGCAAAACCACCATATCCCAAAAGAGCATGGAATTCGGGGTCGGGAACAGCATCATATTGAGTCCGCGCAGCGGTTGTCCGATATCAGCCATAATAAACATAAGGCACATAACGATAGAGGCTATCGCGAGAAACTCACCAAGGATGGTAATCCTTCCAAATGCCTTATAGTTATGTATATAATAGGGAAGAACCAACATCAACCCTCCAGCCGCAACACCGACCAGAAAGGTGAACTGGGAAATATAGAGCCCCCAGGACAAGTCTCGTCCCATACCTGTCAAATGCATACCATAGAGAAACTGCCTGAGATAGCAGATCCCTCCCACCGCGATGAATGCGCTTAAAAATGCTAGCCACATCCAGTAGTTAGAGTTTCCTTTTAACGCTTTTTCTATCATGACACCCTCACACTATGTAAAAGACAGACGGTTTGGTTCCAAGGGCTGTTGACCGTTGGATGGTATGCTCCTTGTCAAGAATCCGGCGAATCTCTGATTGAGGATCATTCAGATCACCAAAAACTATTGCTCCAACTTCTTTGACGGCCTCCACACAGGCAGGTTCTTTGCCGAGTGCAAGACGTTCCCCGCAGAAGTTGCATTTCTCAACGACACCCCGCATTCTTGCGGGGAAATCCGGATTCAATTGCTTGATGAAAGGCTGCGGATCCATCCAGTTGAAGCTTCTCGCTCCATATGGACAACCCATCATACAAAAACGGCAGCCGATGCAGCGGTGATAATCCATTGCAACAATGCCGGTCTTTTTATCAATAAACGTTGCCTTTGTCGGGCAAACCCGAACGCAAGGCGGCTGATCACAATGGTTACAGAGAACCAGAAAGTCGTTCTCCTTGGCGGTTTTTGAAGCATGGTAAGTAGATTGATCGATAAAAGCGTTGGCGTATGGTGTTTTCCATATCCATTTTATCTCACTTTTTTTACCTTCAATCTTTGGAATATTGTGCACTTTATTGCACACCGCCATGACCTTGTCAAGTAGCTCGGGCCGACCGTAAAGTTTGCGCATGTCGATGAGCATGCCAAGGCGAACTCCCTGCGCGGCCGCTTCACCTCCATGCGCTGCAGCGGGCGCACCGGCAGCAGTTTGTCCTTTACTTGTGGAGGCCAAGGCTTGCGCTGTCGTCAGGTTGACAACAACCGGAGCACTGAGGCCGGCCAAAGCCGTGACTCCGGCAATTTTTAAAAAATTTCTTCTTTGCTTATCCATTAGTTTGTCTCCTTCTTTGCCGCCGCTACACTCGGGGTCAAATGACAATCCCAGCAAAAAGGTGCAACAGATGTGTAAATATGGCAGGAGTCACAAAATTTCTCCTTGTTGGTATGGCAGGCCATACACGCCGTCTGTAAACCCTTGCGATATTCCTTTCCACCTACCTTCACCGCAACACGATTGCCGTCACGAAGCACTTCATCTCGCCATGTATTCAGCAATACCATATGATTGGCGCGCATTTCAACCGCAGGTGCGACACACTCCTTTTGTCCCCCCGTTGGCAACTCGACTTTGGGTACCGTGCTTGCCGTCGAGAACGCATTGAACCAGAGCGGAAAAGTTATCAACAGGACAAAGATGATAAGTCCCGGTATTATTGTTCCTTTATTGTACATTACCATTACTCCTATGTTCTGTTCAGGATTGTCTAAAGCATGGTACGGAGGCCTTCCTCAAGCTCACCGCGTGTTTCACCCTCTTGAACAATCGCGTTGGCAACCAACTCACTCAGCCCACATACCCCGACACCGGGAACCCAGTAGTTCATGAGGGAGGTGAGAGTTGCTCGATCGATTGCACATACACAGGACAGCATGTTCACACCGTGTTTCTCATGAACATATTTCACTGCATTGGCACGTGGCAATCCTGCGCGCATTCTCAGTTCCATAATTTCGTCGGTATTGAGACCGGTCCCGGAACCGCAACAGAAAGTTTGTTCGCGAATGGTATTCTCCGGCATCTCAACCCAATCAACGACCTGATCGAGAATATAGCGTGGTTCTTCAAGAAGCCCCATGGCCCGGGAAGTATTACAGGAATCATGATACGTCGCCTTGACATGACTGTTCCGGCTCTTATCGAGCTTTAATTTGCCGTTTTTGATCAAATCGGCTGTGAACTCACTGATATGCACCATTTTCGTCGATGCAGCATTATCAAAGACTGTTCCGGTGATCGGAGATTTCGGGATTTCCAGGAAATCGGCAGGGCCGTTCATGGTATCCATGTACTGATGCACGACACGCCACATATGCCCACACTCTCCACCGATGATGTATTTCACACCGAGGCGTTTGGCCTCCGCATACATCTTGGCGTTGAGCTTCTTCATAGTCTCATTGTTGGTAAAAAGACCGAAGTTGCCGCCCTCGGAGGCATAGGTTGACCACGTGTAGTCAAGCCCGATTGCCTCAAAGAGAATCATATACCCCATAGCGGTAAACAACCCTGGTTCAGCAAAGACATCTGCAGAGGGGGTGATAAAAAGAATCTCAGCACCCTTTCTATTGAAGGAGATATTCGGTCTAATCCCGGTAAGATTTTCAACATCATCGACGAGGAACTCGACGTTGTCCTTGAAGGTATGGGGTTGCAACCCCATATGGTTTCCAGTTTTGTTGGAATTGGATGCCGGCTCAAGAATCCAGTTGATACCTACCCCGACCAGATGCAGCAATTCGCGCAGCATCATGGTCACCTCGGCGGTGTCTATGCCGTAGGGACAGAATACTGAGCAACGTCTGCACTCAGTGCATTGATAGGAGTACATAAACCATTCCTTCAGAACGGCTACGGTCATCTCCCTCGCTCCGGCCATCTTGCCAAGAATTTTACCGGCCAAGGTGAAATCGTTGCGATAAACCGACCGCAACAGTTCAGCTCGGAGTACCGGCATATTTTTCGGATCACCTGTGCCAAGAAAGAAGTGACACTTATCAGCGCATGCTCCACAACGCACACAGCAATCCATAAATATTTTCAAAGAACGGAATTTCTCAAGCCGCTCCTTGAGGCCTTTGAGAATAATATCCTGCCAGCCTTCCGGCAATTTCCAGTCTTCATCCTCGGGAGACCACTCCCGGGCATTCGGAAAATGCAGTCCAGACTGCTTGTTGAGGTATTCCACCTTTTCTTTTTTAGCAGGGTAGGCGTAATTCCCGGATTTAAAAACCACCGGGATGTCCATCCAGTCCCTGGTAGGTATCGCTCCTGTCGCCAAGGATGGTCCCTGCACTACGCTTTTCGATAATTGTTGTAATTTTGGAACTGCCATCGTGACTCTTCCTCTTAAGCTAGTATTGGGTCAATAACCGTATTATTCATCCTTTGCCGGGGAAAGCTCCTTTTCTACCGGGATTCCCGCATCCACCATGAACTCGCGGAATTCATCCTCATAGCCGGCGTAGGAGTGGGGAAGAATCCTTGGGTTCCAGGGATTCTCATGACGTACTGCTCGGCTATTGTTCTTCAGATTCCTGGTTGGACTGAGAAACACTCCGGCGAAGTGCATGAGCTTACTGAAGGGGATGTAGGCTAGCAGTATGCATACCAGGAACACATGAATATAGAAGATGGATCCGATCTTAGCCCCTATGGTCGGCGCCAGAGATACCAAGCCGACTGTCAGTTGTTTGATATTGACAATATCAATGTCTGTTCGCAAGAAGAAACGCATGAGAATACCGGTTATGGCAATGGCAAATATCAGAACCAGAGGGAAGTAATCGTTCATCAACGAAATATAGCGAACATGGCGGGTTATCAGCCTTCTTCCGAACAGCAGAAGACACCCGGCAACCAAACCGACATCGCTCATATACCAAGTCGGTGCACCAACCTCGAAGATACCGTCAATGAATTCCCACCAACCGATCCAGGCAGGCACCGGATCGAGGAAAAGACGCATATGGCGAACGACGATGGACAGGAAAGAATAGTGAAAAATCAAGGCAAATACCCACAGCCACTTGGATGATTCATAGGTTATCTGTGGTCCGTCATAAATTTCCGACTTGGTGTTTCTGAAAAGAGACCGAAATGTCACTACTTCTAAAAACATTCTTGCCAATACTTCGGCGTTGGTGGACGGGGCTTCAAGCCTGTTATGCTTGATAAAGTCCAGTGATTTTCCTTGCCCGCAAGTAGTCTGTATCGCAAATGGTACGGGGGATTTCGCCCATTGCACCACCTTATAGACACAGCCGCCCAGGAAGATCATCATGGCCAGATACGGCAGGGCGACACCAAACAAATAGGGCATCCCCGGAATCTGAGATCCGAGCCAAGCAATCAGTATTAATGCAATGACTGCCAGGAATGAGAAGGCGTACTTCATTTCTTACCTCGCTTCAATTGAACTGTTGTGGAAACCATGCGATGGAACAGAGCCGGCTGCTCCCGGCATGGAAACCAGTTAATTACCGTTAGACTTTGTTAAAATTCCGATATTATCTTCAGGCAGCAGTTTTGAGGGACACCTGCTATCTGTTAATATGTGACTCCCCGATTTAATTTCGGCAATACGAACCTTATACAACCGCTCCCGGTATTGCATATATATATCAAATGCCGCCAGCACAGCCAGATCGACGGCGAACTCGAAATCATACAGCTCATGCACCAGATGTCTGCGCTCCTTGTCAGCTGCAAAGACCTCTCGGGCGATATGTTTTACGGCATTCAAAGGTGCAACCGCTTGCGATGGCGAAAACTCCTGTACCGACCGGATGCTCATAATTTGCTCAAGAGGAGCTATGAATTCCTGAGAATCGCTCCCGCCAATCAGCAGTGGCAAAAGTCTGTTCAAAGCCTCACGAATATTACCACCGACAGGATTGGCAAATTGATCCCGTTCCTTAATGAAAAATCCTGACGAAATATAGGTTGAAAGTGCATATTCCACCCATTTATTGAGTATTTTTTCTCTGTGGTTCCGGAAACCTTCAGCAAGATCCATACAAATGCAACCTGTAATTAATGAGTTATACTTGGCTAAAGGGTCGACAAGTGCGAGAAAGACGAATGAATGACCATTCACAAAATGACATCTCTAGCATCTTTTCCCCTCTTTTTCAAGAATATTTTTGTCCTGCTCAACACACTCAAAAGGCAATAAAGAGAAGGGCTCCGGGACCATTTCACGATCTTGGAAGGCGATTGATATCACCAACAATATTTACAGCTTCCCGAATGTAAGGGTCTTCTTTGACATTCTTCAGCCAGATCTCTTTCGGGTCACCCTTTTCATCTTCCGATTCCTCAAAGTCACCGCCCTCCCCTTGCTCCTCCCGATATTTGCGGTAATGGGCACCAATTTTTTCACGCACGGACCGTGATTCTTGTCGTTGACTGCGCATGTCGTCAAGATCGATAGGCATAACACTATGCTCGTTGCGGTCAGCAGCTTTCACAGCCTCCTCGGTTATGGTTTGCATGCCCTCATCCTTCTCGACACGTTCGCGGCTCAGCTTTTGCAGGGCTTGAAAATCAAAAGGTTTTTCACTCCAGGGAGTGAATTTAACCGGTTCAATGGAATCCCAAGGCAAAGAATAATCGAGGTAGCGCTCCCCAGACTTAATATGTTCGAAGAGATTCGGCAGAAAAATGTCGGGCTCGACCCCTTTGTATTGGGTCGAGCTGCCGTTCACTCGGTAGAATTTCTGGATCATCACCTTCAGTGCCCCAAGATCATCATATTTGCTCATATGGAGCAGAGGTATATTTTCATTGAGATCGATGATCGTTTGCACAGTGCCTTTGCCGTGGGTGTGTTTACCACCGACAATAACCGCTCGGCGGTAATCCTGCAGTGCGGCTGCGACGATCTCGGATGCCGATGCCGAAAACTTGTTGACGAGCACCACCAAGGGACCGCTGTAATACTCTTTTTCATCGGTATCACTGAGAATTTTTTTATCACCAAAGCTGTTCTTGACTTGCACTACCGGCCCCGATTCGATAAAAAGCCCAGCTATATCAACAGCATCAACCAAGGCCCCACCGCCATCATCCCGCAAATCAAGAACAATGCCATCAACATTTTCTTTCTTCAGTTGAACGAGCTCCTTGAGAGTGTCATCCGTGGAATTTCTCCCCTTGGAGCCATTGCGAGTCCCCTCAAAATCACGATAGAAAGTCGGAATATAAATATACCCTGTTTTTCGTCCACCGGCCGATTCGATAATTGTGCTTTTGACGAAAGTTTCCTCTATTTGTACGACATCTCTTATAATTCTAATAATCTGAGAGCTGCCATCAATCTTTTTAACTGTCAAGGAAACCGCTTTCCCTTTCGGTCCACGAATGAGCCGAACAGCGTCGCGCAATCGCATATCAGTTATATCGACAGGCTCTTCCCCTTCCTGTGTCACCTGCAAAATAATATCTTCGGCCTTAAGTGTACCTTGCTTGGCCGAGGCGCTGCCGGGAATAATTCGAATTACTTTGATAAAACCATCATCCTCTCGAAGAAGCGCACCAATGCCTTCAAGGCTGCCTCGCATGCTTATATCAAACTGTTCCTTGCCGGCGGGCGGGATATAATTGGTGTGCGGATCGAAGGCCCTGGCTACGCAGTTAAAAAACCTATCATAATGATCCTGTAGGTTTTCTTGATGAAGACGTTGGAAAAAGGTCTTGTTGCGTTTACTGACTTTGATGAGAGCTTCCTGCCATAATTCCTCTTCGCTCTTCTTGCCTACCTTGTCCTTATCCTTGGGCTTGGCCTGCTCCTCTTCAAGGTCGAGAAATTGGGAAATAACTTGAGCTTTAAGCAACTTCCGCCATCGCTCCTGTAATTCCGGCATATTCTCTGCAAAATCAGTTTTCTCAGGGTCAGTTTCGTAGGATTCCTTTTTCCGGACATCAAAATTTCCGACATACAAGTCCCCGGTACCTGGAGATATTTTCACTGTTTTGTTGGCCAGCATGGCTTCAGCCGCCTTCTGCACCATGTCAATTTTCTCGTTAAAAATATCGTATCCGGTATCCGGCAGAGTGATTCGACCGTTGGCCAAAGTATCATCGATATAAGGGGCGAAGGCACGAAGCTGCTCAACATCCCTTTTAAGAAGAAATCGTTTTTGATAATCTAACTGTTTTATGTAGAGGTGAAAAGCGGCCTGTGCCAATTCGTCATTGACCACTTTATCGCTGAAATGAAGGGCCGGTAATTGCTTGCTAAGCAGATAGCCGATAAATCTGTTTCGTTTTTGGTCGACTTTCCCAACGTCACCGGGCGCAGCGTCGGATACCGCAGAAAGGGACAGGAAACAGAGCAACAGGTGAAAAACCAGTAAATTGCGTGTTATTTTCATAATTCTTAATAGAGGGGGTTCGGCAGCCAACAACAGTCCATATTTATCCGACAAGTGATAACAGAACAGTCAAACAAATACCATGACAAAGACATGTTAATGAAAAAAATAAAGACATCTTGCCGGTCACTGAAAGAAACTCATCATGCACCTCCAAATAGATAGGTGATGCATCTCGCTGGCGGCAACAGGGAGGATCTATTTATCTAAAGCGGGCTGACGCCCGCAACCCAAAGGCTATAACCCCCTCCCACAACAGAGGGACTCTTTTTAGTACCCCCTTGAGGGGTATAAGCACCTTACAGATTGATTTCTTGTAAAAAAAACGAAATCAATCTGTCTCAAGGTACTGAAGCGCTTGAACGAGAGGGTGCTACCGTGAGCCCTGACAATCAATCGGCAGGCAGGAAGAAGGCCTCAAATCCAGCAAATTTGTCAGGCAAATCGACATTCAGTTCTGCCGCAAAAAGCTGTAACTCGGTATAGCTGCAGTTAATTATTGATGGCCGTTTTCCGCAGTTTATTTCAGAAAGCTCTGTTGCCAGGAAAACTTGAAGAGCATTCGCTGCTTGTCTTCGCACTTCGCATGGATCGACCCTCTGCCGCTCGCAGAAGGTACCGAATCGCTTAAAGTTAATAATCGATCGGCGGATTCCCCGATATTCCTGAGTACTGCTATTGGCGTGCTGTAAGTCCCGCAGAACAATTTCCGAAAATCTTTGCACCGCAGCCTCTCGCAACCTATGGAACTGCTCATCAGTAAGAGTTGCCCGTGGTCCATTTTTTGCCCGCGTGACAAAATAGATCGCAGAATGCAATGCAATTTCAGGGGTTTCCCCTGAGTTTCGAACCAAGTACCACTCGTCTTCGAGGATTTCATTGAGGTTAGGGGCCGTTAAGAAATAACTCATACTATTTTTCACCATTTCTTTACGGCCCCTTATGCCGTTCATGATATTGAAACGGATTACTTATTGTTGAACGACGGCTTACTTCCCATCTTCATCTTTGGTCAGACCAAACAATTCGCGAACTATGGTTACCTTCAGATCACTGTTGTCGCGCCCGGCACACGACTCACTCTTTATGTACATCAAAGGGTCGTGAAGAATTTTCGCAGCCATGGCCTCCACCATTTTCGTCAAGGTCTTGCGATCAGCATCATCCACTTGAGGCATCCTGGCTAGAGTTCGTTCCAGTTCACCAAGAACGATATCGTCCATTTTTTTCTTCAACGCTTGAATGGTCGGGGTTACTGCCACCCCCTGATACCAACGTTGAAACTTGAGCGTTTCCTCATCGACAATTCGGCCGGCCATGACCGCCTCCTTGTCTCGTTCTGATTTGTTAATTTCAACGGCATTGCTCAGATCATCTATGTCGTAAAGATACACATTGTCAATTTCACTCAGTCGCGGATCAAGGTCACGGGGTACGGCAATATCAATAAAAAAAAGCGGGCTGTTCATGCGCGCTCGCATTACCGATTTGACCTCGTCCTTATGGATGATAATTTCTGTCGCACCGGTTGAACTTATTATAATATCAACATACTCGAGCTGTGTCACCAGCTCACCCATGGAAACCGCCTTTCCGCGAAACCGTTTTGCTAAATCCACCGCCCTGGCCAGGGTTCGGTTGGCGACGATGACCTCGCCCACGCCCTGTCCTACCAGATGTTCGGCGGCAAGTTCAGCCATTTCCCCGGCGCCGATAAGGAGCACCTTTTTATCCTTGAGATTACCGAAGATTTTTTTGGCAAGCTGGACCGCTGCATAACTAATGGAAACGGCAGAGGAGCCGATAGCCGTTTCAGTACGCACTCTCTTGGCGACGGAAAAGGATTTGTGAAGCAGTTTATTGAGCAGCGGTCCGGTACAACCGAAATGGGCGGCATGCCGATAAGCTTCTTTCAACTGCCCGAGTATCTGAGCTTCTCCCACCACCATGGAATCAAGACTGGCGGCAACCATGAAGAGATGATGTACCGCCTCCTGGCCATAGAGAATATAAAGGTAGCGGTTTGCCTCTGTCGGGGGGATTCGATCGCCAAAGAGAAAGTTAATGACCTTGTCTTCGATATCGGACCCCTGATCAGCAACCAACAGCAGCTCGACGCGGTTGCAGGTGGAAAGAAGGTAGTATTCACGCAGGCCGACCAGGTGCTTCAATGCAGTAAGCGGCTCTTCGTAGCCACCGGATACAGCAATTTTCTCGCGTATTTCCACCGGGGTATTTTTGTGGTTTACCCCGAGCAGGATGATGACTTCACCTGGCATAACTATGCACTCCCCCAAGCAGATATGTTACGCCCCAGAGGGTAAAAATAACTGCAGCAAAACCGATCACCGCCATGACAGCGGCCCGTTTACCACGCCAGCCGGCGGTAAACCGTTGGTGGAGTTGGACCAGGTATATGAACCAGGTTATCAATGACCAGGTCTCTTTGGGATCCCACTGCCAGTATGTTCCCCAGGCCTGCCGCGCCCAGATGGAACCGGTGACGATGCCGATTGTCAGGAAGGTAAACCCGGCACTGAGACAGTGATTATTCAGTTGATCGAGAGAATCAAGCGAGGGCAATCGGGAAAAAAAGTAACCGAATTTCTTGCTCTTAATTTCTCTTTCCAGGAGCAGATACATCAGACCGCCACAGAACGCGAGAGATAAAAAGCCATAGGCAATAAGCGAAACCCCGCCATGAATGGGCAACCAGACACTCTGCAAAGCGGGCAGTAGAGTGTCGATATTTTTCTCAGAAAACGACGAAATAACCATAAGGCAAAAAATAAGCACGGAAACAAAGGTACCGAAGTTCTTTACGGAATACCGCCACCTGAAAGATAGATACGCCCAAGTCGTGGCCCAGGCGAAAAAAACCACCGCTTCGTGCTGAGAGGTAATTGGCGTATGGCCGGCAAGAACAAAGCGTAAAAGGATATACAGTGTCTGCGAAATGCCCGAGACCACCATGATTATCCGGGCAATTTTGCGTATCTGGTTATTTTGATTTACGAAATAAACAAGATAGGTAGCGGTGGCAATAAAAGTGGTGCCTAGAATTGCCTGAAAAAGGAGGAAGGTGAGTTCTTTCATGGATATCCCAGCAAAATAAAGTGTCTGGCCAGTCGGTAAATTTCGTCGGCGCGCACAATTTCATAATTTTGACGTATCATGCTTATCAAGAAACTGCCGAACCAAAGCAATTGCATCGATTTCCTGAGGGAGCTCTCGCAGGAGCACCATTTGCAACTCAAACCAATTTGCCTCAAACAGCAGGTCCACTATCCCGATATGCAGCAATCTGCGGAACAATTCAGTGTGCATCGCCGCCTCGCCCGGCCGTTCAAGAAGCTTTTCTCTTATCAAGGCAAGAAGATCAACAACAGCTTCGTATTCCGGCCCGATTGCTTCTTCCAGCTGCTCCCGAATCTTCTTCGCCAAGGCAGGGCTGCCTCCTCCGGTGGAAATGGCTATCAGCATCTTGCCACGGCGAAAATGAGCAGGGACATGGAAATCACTGCCGCCCGGGTCGTCGGCACTATTGAGAAAACAGCCCAGCCTTGCCGCCTCACTTTGTATCCGACTTTGAACCTGAGGATCATTGGTTGCCGCAAACACCAGAAACGCCCAATGCAAATCCCCTTCGACATAGCCCCTTCTCAACCACTCAATTTTCCCAGCATCGGACAGAATATGCAGCTCCGTCTCAACACTTGGACTGATGACCCGGATCCGTGCCTCGGCTTTCAACAGCCCCCTGACCTTGCGCAAAGCGACTGCACCACCCCCGACTACCACACAGAGTCGGTTATTTATTCGCAGATTGACTGGATAAAAGGGCATATATACTTCAGAACTATTGTTTGTGACGCAAGCGATTGACTATAATGGTTTTTTCTTTGCCATCCCGTTTGATGATCTGTTTTTTCAAGGCAATTTCGAAATCCTTATCGGCAAGCTTGAGAAATTTCGGCAGGCTCTGCCGGGTCGCATCATGGGCCAAAAAAATCATCCCGCCCGGCTTGAGGAGGGTTGAAAAAATATTCAGCAAGGGTTGAAAAAAATCGTCCCGAAAGAGGATTTCTGCCCCGGCTAAGATATCAAAGGGTTCGAGCGTTTGGGTTTCCAGCCAATCAAGGTGAACGAACCTAATCCCCTGCAAACCTGACGCCGCGGCACTCACCTTCTGAAAATCCATGATAATATCTTCGTAGTCGCTGAGGGTCACCGTAAAGCCGGCAGCGGCTGCAGCAAGCCCAGGAGCACCGAGTCCGGCACCGAGCTCAAGGAGTTGTTTGCCTTCGGTGTTCCGCTGAGAGCCAAGGACATATGCCAATACCATAGCGGCATCCCAGAGCCTTATCCAAAATGGAAACTCCGACACGTTGGCAAAGGGATCCTTGCCGTCGAGGAATTCCTCAAGATCGGCAATTTTTAGGAGCCGAAGTCGTTTATCACCAACCTCAAATCGGTCAAAGGTCAGCTTATATTTGGCCTTGATCCGATTGTATATCTGTCGTTCAGGCTCGGGCAGCGTTCGTATATCCATTACCATGAAATCAAATCAGTTAAGCAGACTGCGAATATCTTTTTCCAGGACGGTATGGTTAACATACCCGGTATATTTTTTCACCACATTGCCGGTTTTGTTAACAAGAAATGCCACGGGAATGCCGTAAATGCCGCCAAAATCACTGGAGGTCTTTGACTCGGCGATGAGAACCGGATAATTAATTGCCTTTTTCTCAATAAATTTTGCCACCATAGCCGGACCCTGTTGATCTACGGACATACCAATTACCGAAAATCCGGCATCGACCATATCCGTATGCAATTTGACCAACACAGGAACTTCCTCCACACAGGGTCCACACCAGGTCGCAAAAAATGTCAATAGAAGGACTTTGCCTTTAAAAGTGCTTGAGTTGACAAGCTTCCCATCGCGGACATTCTCAAGAGCAAATGTCGGCATTTGCGTAGCAGCAAAGATTTTCCCAGGTAAGATCAAGCCACCTGATATAATAAGCAGAGCCAGGATGGCAAAGATACATTTTCGCTGATTTTTCATTATTCTGCTCCCAGGAAGATTTCATTATTGGTTCTTCTATGATATACTATGATGGCATACATTGCCGATAATTTATTCCATATTCCTTGAAAGTCAACAACGGGCAAGAGAGCTGAGTGGGATTCCAGTTCCGGTGCTGTCGCAAAATTGCTCGATCCCCCATTAGTAATAGCTTTTTATTGGTACTCTGGGTAAATGGTTTTGCTACGTACTGTGAAGGGCAATAAGATTAATATTTTTAGGATATCAATGAAACATTTTCTTATCATTCATCACACCCGGAAGCACCTTGCTAAGATTCTGACACTTTTCCTTTTGGCTCTCTGTCTTCCTTCTGCAGGGAGAGCAGAACTCGTCGACAAAGTGTTGGCTGTCGTCAACGATGAAGTGATCACTCTCTCTGAGGTTGAAGAAGAAGCCACAAGAATATATCAGGCCTTGGGCAAAGAATCAGTGGGACAGACATTGACAAACGTCATGGCTGAGGCTCGGGAAGCCGCCCTTAACGGACTGATTGATCGCCGACTGATCAACCAGCGGGCGAAACTGACCAACACTACTGTCACCGACGAAGAACTTGCCACGGCCTACGACAGTACCCGTAGCCGCATGGCTCTCGACCCGGCTGAGTTCAGAAAAAAACTTGAGCGTTCCGGCATGACCGAAGAAACCCTGAAAAAACAGCTTCGCGATCAAGTCCTGCAAAGCAAGCTTATCAGCTATGATGTCCGCTCCAAAATAGTCATCACCGATGAAATGATTCACGACTACTATAATCAACGTTATACCGCCAAAGCCGAAAAGGGAAGCTTTTATCTTCTGCAGATGGGGTTCCAATGGAACCCGGAAATCAGTGATCCGAAAAAAAAACAAGAAGAAAAGGCAGAGACCAGAAAACGGGCTGAACGTACACATGATCTAGTCAACAAAGGCCAGGACTTCAAGGACATCGCCAAAAAATTCTCCGATTTACCTTCGGCCGGCGAAGGCGGCGACCTCGGCATTCTCCATCTCGATGATATGGCGCCGGCCATGCGAACGGCTATTGCCCCTTTGCAACCGGGAGAAATAAGTAAAATAATTGAGGCATCCGACAGTTACCAATTCTTCAAACTGCATTCGGCAAAAGACGAAGCTGCCTCAGCATCCTCTTCTTATGAAAAGGTAAAAGAGGAGATCAGGGAGAAGCTCTACGAAGAAAAGCTGAAAACGGCCTATGCCGAATGGGTCAAAAAGCTCAAAGAGAGCGCTTACATCCAAAAGCTGTAACCTTAATCGTTTATTATTTATAAAAATATTATGCCACTCCCTGCAACTGACATGGATAACATGCTCCTCGGAGAACTCCTCCGCGAAACACGCATCAAACTGGGTCTTGACCTTGAGGCCATTGCCGAAGAAACACGGATCTCCCCGAAAAATCTTTTGGCCATAGAGGAGAGCAACTTTGCCGCGTTGCCGGCGGAGGTGTTTACCCGTGGCTTCTATACCATTTATGCCAAAACCCTTTCTCTCGATCCAGCCAAAATACTCGAGATGTATGGGCAGGAGCGGAAAAACCTCCCCAAGGAAAGCCAGCACAAAACCCCACCGCCCAACAGACTGGCGCAGAACATGAAAAATTTGGCTGCTCCCCCGAGTTCTTTACCCTTTGCCTATTTTGGTTTTTCGCTCTTACTGCTTCTCCTGTTTGGTGCTTTTCTCTGCTGGTATTTTTCTTGGAATCCGGCCTCCTACCTCAGCTTCAAATTGCGCAGTCTTGATGAGGCCCAGCAGGTTATTCAAACGAAGAACGACGTAAACCAAACAAAAGCTCCGCAATCGGTTTTTGCCGCAAGTCAGGCGCGAAATACCACACCGGCAAAGCCCAACCTGCTGGATCTTTCAAGTCCCTCCATCGCAACTGCTGCAACCAATCAACCGGATGAGCGTCGTGATAACCTCACCACAACGGAAACGACTAAATACCACGTTAACGCGGTTTTCCAGGAAGATACAAAGATAGCCCTGACCCTTGATAAAAACCCCCAGCGCACTATGACCTTTAAGGGCGGTGAACAGGTAAGCTGGCGTGCCGTGGAAAAGCTTGTAATCACCCTTCCGGTCAAATCCAGTGTGAAGATTTTCTTAAACGAAATCCCGCTCGAACTGCCCAAACCCGATGGCGATTGCATCACTTTGGCTATTCCCGAATATCTTTTGAGATAACCAGTCCGCCGGCACCGTGGAAACAGATGCCATCGTCCTCGACTGTACCGATCATGGTGAGTCGGATGTGATTGTCACCCTCTTTAGCCAGACGGAAGGCCGAGTCACCGCCATCGCTAAAGGGGCGAAGAAGAGTCTGCGGCGCTTTGTCAACAAGCTCGAACTCTTCAGCTTTCTCCATATCGTCTGTACGCGAAAAACAGGCCGAAGCCTAGCTTTTCTCGCGGAGGCTGATCTTCATACAAGTTTTCTCAATATCCGCAAGAATCTGGAACTCTACACCATTGCATCAATAATTCGCGAGTTCCTGCTCATCGGCATACGAGAAGACGAACCGGATGAAAGGATCTTTCGCCTCAGCCTCTGGTCTTTGCACAATCTTGATCTCTCCCAGCAACCGAGAGCCATTCTCATCCTCTTTCTCATCCGCTTCTTTGAGTATATAGGCTACCGACCCGATTTTGAGACATGCGGCAGATGTTCCAACCACGTTATGCCCGGGACAAGGTACAACTTCGAGCCAAGCGGCGGCAGAATCATCTGTTCCGGATGCGCCGGAGGTTCAGCGCGAGGCATCGCCATTTCACACGGAACAATAAAAATTCTCCGCTCAGCTCAAGATCTGCCCCTAGAACGATTGCACCGCCTGAAGATCTCCGGGACTATCCGCCTGGAAGCTCTGAAGATCCTTCATGCTTATGGCAGGTATTTGTTTCAAAGGGATATCGTGTCATGGAGAATCCTGCAGCCGTATGGTAACGCCTGACAAAGACATAGATGCTGGTCCCACAGCACTCCGGCAAAGAACACAACCTAAACACTAGAAAACACAGAGGAGGAATGAGGATGAAGCAAGGGCTGTTTTTACTATTGCTACTGTCCGTGGCGCTCATGGCCAACCACAGTCCCGCGGCCGACCACCGCATCGGCGGCGGCATCAATTACTGGGTGACTCTTGAGGATATCGAGTTTGACAGTAAAAAATTCGATAAAAACGGCGTAGCGTATCTGGCCTCTTACCAGTACTGGCCGGGCCTGCTCGGCTTGGAACTCGACCTTGAATTCCTGCCGGATCGGTTCGGAGAAAGCGCGTTAGCGCCAGAGGCTTATATTCTGCTTGGCCGCAGTGTCTATTGCGGCGTGGGTATAGGCATCATAGATAGCGATGGGAATTTTGCTGAAGAACCTTTTTTCGCCCTGCGGGCCGGCTTCAATCTGGAACTGCTGCCAGGTTTGTATGCCGATATTTATGGTAACTACCGCTTCAATGAGTCAGTTGAGCTGCAAGGCAAAGAAACCAACATCGATACCGACACGGTTTTTCTCGGAGCAATCCTGCGTATTGCCCTTTAGCGCCACTGAGATTCAATTGTTTTTTTTGAGAATGCTTTTTCCTCAGTCCCTAGTCGAGATAACGAATTTCTCCGCTGTACTCGGTTTTCATTGAGCCATCGACAAGACGAAGGACAAGGCCGCCACTTGGGTCGAAACCCATTACCTCCGCCTGGTATTGCGGCGCGGTCATAACATCAAAGCCGTAAAGTACCCGCTTGCCGAGGGTGTCGGAGAGATTCAACCATCGGTCGAGAAGAAGATGCCGGCCCTGGCTGCCGGAAAACCCATCCCCTCGCAGATCCCGAGCTTCTTCATGGAGGAGAATGCCAAAGTTGAAAGCCAGCTTCGCAAGAAAGATTGTCGTAAATTCGGTGAGATTTATATTTCGACCAAGAATCTGAGCAAGGCTTGTGGCCGTCCCCTCAAGTTCTGCCGGAAAAAAACTGTTATTGATGTTGATACCGAAACCGACCAGGGCGAATTCTTCACCGTGCCGCGGCTCGGTGTAGCTCTCCACCAAAAAACCGGCAAGTTTTCGGCCCCCGACCAAGACATCGTTGACCCACCGCAAATGGCTCGGCACCTCGCATATCTCCCGCACTGCCTCGCAGCAGGCGACCCCAGCAGTCAGCGAAATAAAACTGCGCCACTGCGGCAAGAGCGTATTGGCAAACACCATACATCCCCACACACCGCCGCGGGGTGCGTGCCATGAACGTTTAAATCGGCCCCGGCATCGGCTCATTTCATCGGCCAGGAAAACGCTGCCGCTGGCCATTGCCCGTCCGTTTCCGGCACATATATCAATTTGACCGCGGGCATAATCCATGGCCCGTGGTAACTGTCCGTGGCATTCTATAACCGAGCCGACAAAGGAGCCGTATCGAACCACTTCCTCATTGTTATGCAGAACCGGAGTATCTTGCAGCAGGAGCTCACGGCGCAATTGCTGCAGCACTGCCTGGGAAGTGGGGTTGTTTTCAGTCATTATTTGTAGGACCAGGGCACCAAAAAGGGCTCAGTGCTCAGTGTCCCATTCGGCCTTGACCCGGGTGATAATCTTCTGGATCAAGGGCAGCTTTTCCGGAGCACACACTCCTAAAAGGGGCTCACCTTGGCCGACGGATAGTCCCGGCTTGAAATAGACCGAATGAATTACTCCGCGGTCCCCTTTGTAATATACCGGAGTGTCTCGTTTCATCAAAGACATGGTGAGAATCTCTTCACCCGGTTCAATGGTCACCGCCCGTGCCCCTTTTTTATCAATCCGCGACTGAATATCCATGGCAAAGAAGTATTTTGCCGATTCCGGCGCCGGGAAGAGAAATAGAACATCCTTGAGTATGATCTCGATGATTTCCTTTTTTTTCAGCGGGTGTTTGATAGTCATGAGCTGCACCCCTGCCTCGACGAATTGACCTTCAAGCTCAGCATTAATGTTTGCGACAATCCCATTAACCTGAGCGTTAACGATCCGCGGATTCCTCTCTCGATTGATCTCATACAGGGCCGTACCCGGAATCTGCTGCCATTCACCACTAGCAGAAGCTACTTCCTGGTCCACACCCGCTTTAAATGATACCCTACCGGTATGAACCGAAAAAATATCCACATAGGCAAAGGGATCGGACTTGTATTTACTGAGCAATTCATCAAAATCCAGTTCGTTAGACATACAAACAACCTGATAAACCTTTTATTTGAATGGACCTGCAATAATTTTGCGGATCCTGAAGACCATGAGCATAACGCTGCAATTCGCAGCCACTTCGTTTATACCGGCTGGTGCGAAGCAAGGCAAGTCCAATTTTCCCGGCGACGCCTTGCAAAGATAACATTAAACCTTGCAATCGTGGGTATGTCGGCAAAAGCTGCTTCTGCTTTGGCGCCCCTTTCGCCAAGCCATTCTACGACGGGCACCCACCCGGCCAATCTCCGTTTTATGTTTTACCTCCCCTTTATTGATGGTATAGTGTCGTCTCTTCACGAACAAAAATCACTTCTTCCGTAACAAAAACCTTGCATGCGTAATCCCCCAACAATGGCAGATTTTCCTAAAGATACCCTTTTTAATATCGATTACGTGCCGGAGGACTTCGTTTTTAACGAACGGGTCGTCGAAGTTTTCGACGATATGGTCGATCGGTCTATCCCCTTCTACCAAGAGGTGATAAAGGCATCCGCTCAGCTGTTGGACGCCTTTCTTACAACCGGCGACACCGTATATGATTTAGGTTGCGCCACCGGCACCAGCCTACTGCTCTTCAGTCGCCTGCTGAACCATAAGAAGCTGCACTTCGTCGGCCTCGACACCTCAGCTCCGATGCTCGACAAAGCCCGCCTGAAGTCGGAACTGTACAACAAACAGGACAGCATCTCCTTTGCCCTTGAAGACATAATCACCTTCGACCATCCGGGAGCGGGCGGGATAATCCTGCACTATACCCTGCAGTTCATTAGGCCCCTGCAACGGCAAGTCTTTCTTGCCCGGCTTTTCGACAACCTGCGCCCCGGCGGGGTTCTTTTAATCAGCGAGAAGGTAATCAGCCACGACCGCCGCTTGAATCGTCAATTCATAGACAAATATCACCGATATAAAAAATCCCGAGGATACTCGGAACTGGAGATTTCCAAAAAACGCGAGGCCCTGGAAAACGTCCTTATTCCCTTCTCGGTCGAAGAAAACCGGGCCATGCTCAACAAAGCCGGATTTACCTCAGTCGAAACCTATTTTCGCTGGTTCAACTTTGCCTCCCTCGTGGCGGTAAAACCCGCCTGACCTTCTTGCCCGACCATGGATTATCTCCCTCTCCTGCCTGCTTCGGTAAATATCGATGCCATTATCAAGGAGCACAGTAAACGCCTGACCTGGATCAACCAGGACAAAAAAGGATTTCTCCGCTATCGTACGCCGGCGTTGCAACTCGCCCAGTATCATGCCGCCCGTGTCGACTGCAGGGGGGACACGGTGATCATCGGCGATGCAAAGGAATTGAAGGTACATGATCAGCGGATCATCTCCGACCACCTCAAGGCCTTCATGCCTTGGCGCAAAGGACCATTTTCGGTATTCGGTATCGATATCGATGCTGAATGGCGAAGCGAAAAAAAATGGCAAAGGGTAATGCCGGCTCTGCCCGATCTCTCCGGCAAAATCGTTGCCGATATCGGTTGCAATAACGGCTACTACATGTTTCGCATGACCCCGGCCCGACCGAAACTGGTTCTCGGTTTCGAGCCTTCGGTGCAACACTATTACTGTTTTAAGGCCCTTCAGGGCATGGCTGGCTGCCCGGGCCTTGACATCGATCTCCTCGGGGTCGAACATCTGCCTCTTTTCGACTCATGCTTTGATGTGGTATTTCTCATGGGAATAATCTATCATCGTCCGTCTCCCGTCGATACCCTGCGGGATATCCATACCGCCCTGAAACCCGGAGGAACCCTTATTGTCGAATCCCAGGCCATCCCGGGTGACGGGCCGATGGCACTTTTCCCGACCGACACCTATGCCAAGGTCCCCGGTACTTACTTTGTTCCGACCGGGGCCTGCCTCTGTAACTGGATGAAAAAAGCCGGCTTTGCCGAGATCGAGATTTTCTGCCGCCACCCCATGTCAGGGGCCGAGCAACGACGAACCGAGTGGATGACCTTTGAGTCCTATGACGATTTCATCACCCCGGACAACCCGGCCATGACCGTCGAAGGCTATCCGGCACCCTGGCGCATATTTGTTAAAGGACGGAAAAAAGCATGAAGGGTCACCATTATTAATGGTGCCGAATGTTGCCATTCCCGATAACTATGGTTACACTGGAACAACGTTTGTTTTTTCTCTATATACCAAGGAGCCTAGAATGGATTTAAAAAAATACACCCTCTACAGTAGCGGTCTCAAAGGTGCCGAGGCGACGTTCGGCGAAGCAGCGGAAAAAATCGGGATTAACGAGGTGGTCTACTCATTTGAAGGGCATAAACTGAGCCGCGAGAAAAATGTCAGCATTCTCGGCAAGGAACAGCTTGAGCGAGGGGATATCAGTATGGAACTGGCCTCACGTATGCTCAACCGCACCTACTACGAGACGGAGAAAATCCGCAAGGTGTTACAGACCATCTTCCACATGGTGAACAGCGGCCACCAGGTTTTTGTGATCGGCGCCATCCAAGAGGACGACTCGGTCAAAGGCGGCACGGGCTGGGCGGTTGAACTGGCCAAGATGTTTAACCGGCCCTTGCATGTTTTCGATCAACCGCAGAAGAAATGGTTCACTTGGAAAAACGGCTGGCAGGAAGATACGCCGCGTATTGAATATGATACCTTTGTCGGCAGCGGCACCCGATATCTCAGCGATGCTGGGCGAGAAGCTATAGACAAGCTTTTCGAGGATTCCTTTACCAGCAAGTGACCGGTATCCATTCTTCGGGGTGGCCTCTCGCCACCCCTTGTTTTTCTTGTTCAGCAAATGACAGCAAACACCACATCAGGATCGCAGCTTTGTCCCGGCTGTCGAAAGCTCATCAACCGTTCAGTCGACCACTGTCCCTACTGCGGGATGAAAAACCCTGGGTCGCGATGGAAAAACACCTTCTTATCCAGGGGCGCAACCGACGCTAACCGACTGGTGACGGCCCTCATCACCGCCAATGTCATCCTGTTTATCCTTTCCATAGCTATCGATCCACGACTCACAGGCTTTAATCCCTTTCAGTTCCTCGCCCCATCCAACCAAAGCCTCTTGGTTCTCGGCTCGACGGGCTCTCTGCCCCTATTTCAATTGCAGCGTTGGTGGTCCCTGGTGGCCGCCGGTTTTTTGCATGGCGGCCTCTTACATCTGGTCTTTAATATGCTGGCCCTGCGGCAAATAGCACCGCTGATGATCCTTGAATTCGGTGCAAACAGAACAATTATCCTTTACACCTTGGGCAGCATTGGTGGTTTTTTCATCTCCAGTCTGGCCGGGGTATCCTTTACCATCGGTGCCTCGGCGGCGATTTGCAGCCTGATCGGCGCTCTCCTGTATTACGGCAGGAGTCGAGGAGGAGTGTACGGCAAGAATGTCTTCAGCCAGATAGGTGGCTGGGCCCTCGGCATCGCTCTCTTCGGCTTTTTAGTGCCGGGGATCAACAACTGGGGGCACGGCGGCGGCATGGTTGTCGGCGCCCTTCTTGCCTACCTGCTTGGTTATCGCGAGAAAAAGCAGGAGACCTACAGCCATAAAGTCATGGCTGTGGGGTGTATCATCGGCACCTGTCTGATTCTCGCCTGGTCGTGTTTGAACGGGATTCTCTTTCTCCTGTTCGACGGTTGAACCAATGAAAGCCAGTCTTGCGGGTGATTGCAGATCGCCCGTCATTTTATCGGAGGCAGTGTGTCATCCTCCGATAAAAGATCAATCCTACTCGTTGGGGTCGATTTTCAGTATCTTGCCGCCCGGTTTGAGGCTATCGCCTTTCTTGGAATTGATGGTCGTTACAATCCCGCCCATCTCCGCAAGAATGGGGGTCTGCATCTTCATGGCCTCCATGATTGCCACCCTGTCGCCAACCAGAACTTCCTGGCCTTCAGCCACGGTAATTTCGACAATCGTACCGGAAAACGGCGACCGGACATCCCCCGCCTTGGCGAGGTCGAGGATCTCTTCTTTACTGAGAATCGCTGCCGCACCCTGTGTGCCTGGCGCCGCTTTCGCCTGGAAATTAAATATTGACGGATGATGGTCTACATTGAAATAGACACTGGTTTCACCGGAATCGTTGACCGGCGAGTGTCCAACCTCGATCATATGTTCCTTGCCGTGGTGATCCCTGAAAGTGATCTTTTCCCCTACTGCATAACCACCCTGTCGAAAGAATATCGATGGTGACAGAACGTAAACCTGGCCGTATTTTTCCGAAAATTTAAAGAATTCCACCGCGTCATTCGGGTACTGCAGATACAATACAAGTTGCTCGTCGGTGGGTTCAACTCCAAGCAACTCGGCTAAAGCATAGCGCTCGTGGGCCAGATCCATATCGGCAATGGCGTCAACTCCGCCCTCTTTCTCTAAGACATCCTGCCAGTCATCTCCAAGCACCTTTTGGTATATCCATTCTTCCGGACGATGGAAGGGAAATGGCCCGTATTTGCCGAGCAGAAGATTACGCAAATCACCGGACGGGTTGCCATAACGCTCTCCGCCAAGAACATTGGCGACGGCGGTAGTCCAAAGAATCTGCGACCCGGGTGTCACCGACCAGTAGTTGCCGAGCTCCTTTTGCACGCGGGGCAATTCCTTGTGCAGGATATCCGGCATCCGGTCGAGAAATCCGCCCTTGGCGGCCTGTTCCAGGCTCGACCCCATTGCCCCGCCCGGCAGCTTGTGGATCTGTACGGTGGGCTGGAAGCCCTTAATCTGCGATTCAAATTGATCATAATACTTACGTTGATCGCGGATAACCTCGGAGGTAGCGATAACCGCCTCCTCATCCAGGCCCACCGGGGCATAGCCATATTCTTTTAAGGTTTGAACGATCGTCAACGCCGGCGGCGGCCCGTAAAAACCGCTGAAAGCGGAATCGGCAGCGTCGACAATCGTCGCCCCGTTGCGCACCGCTTCGACAATCCTGCCGACATCATTGCCATCGGTATTGTGGCCGTGATAATGGATGGGAATATCGGCATATCTCTGTTTCAGGGCATCGACCAATTCGCCGATTCTTTTCGGTGTTCCCAGGCCTCCGTGGTTCTTGATGCACAAGGTGATGTCCCGGCCGGTGACCGCGATGATCTCGCCGGCCTTGGCGACGTAGTAGTCGTTGCTGTGCTCCGGTCCTGTTGAAAAACAGATACACGGTTCATTGAGTTTTCCGGCCTTGCCCACTTCCTCAAAAACCGCATGCATATTGGGAACATAATTAAGGAAATCGAAGGTACGCCAGACATCGACGTATTTTGCAAACTCACGTACGGTAAAACGAATGACATTCTGCGGATAGGGGCGATAGCCGAAAAGATTCACCCCCCGGCAGAGTGTCTGAAACATGGTGTTCGGCATTTTTTCCCGAAGCTTTTTCAGCTTCAGAAAGGGATCGACCTGTTTTCGTAGAATATCCACATGTATCGAGGCGCCGCCGGTAATTTCCAGGGAAAAATATCCCGCCCTATCACGATGTTCAGCGGCCATGAGGTCGGTATGCAGGAGGATCCGGTTTTTGAAGTCGGACTGGGACTGGTCGCGGGCGGTGTTGGTAATATAATAGCCTTTGGCCTGGCGCAATGTGTTAATGATATCTTTAACGGGACTTCCCTGAATAATGCGTGTCATTATGTGTTCCTTTTTTTTAAAAACACTCTCAAGCCTTTGGTTGCCTATGTTTTGGACACATTTACTTGGCAAATGGGTTTTCTCGGGAGTAATGAATCTGGGAGATAAATCTCGCCAATTTACCGGCCTCACTGGCATCTTCGTCATAATAGAAAATATGCGGGTGGGTTTCGATATAGGAAGTATCGAAATTGCCGCTTACGAAATCTTTTTCATTAGCAATGTTTATGTAAAAGGGGATGGTCGTTTTCGGCCCGCGAATGGCAAAGTTGTGCAGACACCTTTTCAGCCGTCCAACCGTTTCTTCCCAGGTAAAACCATGCACCGTCAGTTTAACCAACAAGGAATCATACACCTCGGGAATGACATAGCCCTGATAGACAAAACCATCGAGACGCACCCCGAAACCACCGGTCGATCGGTAGACGGTAACCTTTTTTCCTCCCTCCGGCATGAAATCGTTTTTCGGATCCTCGGCATTGATCCGCACCTCGATGGCATGGCCGCGGATCTGCACATCCTGCTGAGTGAAGGAAAGAGGTTTACCAAAGGCAATATTAATCTGGTTTCTGACAATATCGATACCGGTGATCATTTCAGTCACCGTGTGTTCGACCTGAACCCGGGTATTGATCTCCATAAAATAGTAATTCTGATCTTTATCGATGAGGAATTCAACCGTCCCGGCATTGAGATACTTGGCCGCCTTAGCGGCCCTGACCGCGGTATCGCAGATCTCGTCGAGCAACGCGCGGTTTTTTATCATCGACGGGGCGATCTCAATGAGTTTCTGATTTCGGCGCTGGATCGAACAGTCCCTGGTACCGAGGTGTACCGTGTGGCCGTGGCTATCGGCGAGAATCTGCACCTCGACGTGTTTCGGATTAATTACCACCTTCTCAAGAAACACGGAGTCGTCATTAAAAGCAGCCAGGGCCTCGGCGCGGGCCACCGGGATCATTTCCTTCATCTCGGTATCCGATTCAATCCGCCTGATCCCCCGGCCGCCGCCGCCGGAAGTGGCCTTAAGCATTATCGGGTAGCCATACTTTGCTGCAAACGAAAGGGCCTCGGCAACGCCCTCCCTGCCCTGTTTCAGATTTTGCGTGCCCGGCACCATGGGAATCCCCGCGTCGGCCATGATATTGCGGGCAATAACCTTGTTGCCGAGATTGAGAATGATATCGGCAGTCGGACCAATGAAGATTATCCCATTATTCTCGCAGGCCTTGGCAAAAAACGGATTTTCGGCAAGAAACCCGTAACCCGGATGAATAGCACAAGCGCCGGATTTTTTTGCTGCTCTGATGATCTTTTCGATATTGAGATAGTCACAGCGCGGGCCATCGCCGAGAAGGACCGCCTCATCGGCAATTCGGATATGTCGTGACATTTCATCCGGGGTTTCGTATACGGCGATGGCCTCATAGTCAAGCTCTTGGATAGCCCTGGTGAGGCGGATGGCGATTTCCCCGCGATTGGCAACGAGAATTTTCTTTTTCAATGCAGCTCCTTGTCCGGTTGAGTCCGGAATCTTCCGTAACTTTTTAAGAGTACTAGCCGGGAGGATCCCGGACCCATTCTTTTCAAATGCTGGCGAATCATCCGCTCCCGACCGAAGGTAAACCGATTGATTTTAATCAGCTGCGCTCGACAAATCAATCAATAATATTTACACTCAGCAACATTTACCGCCTTCGAAACCTGTGATGAAATGTATCGTTCCTCTGCAACATTATTTCCGATGCACCGGCAGGCAGGACTTTCAACCGTTTAAGGTTGACGAAAGTAGCCCTATCAAGTTATATATTGGGGTTTTGTCTGCAGATCCAAGAGGGACAAAAAACACTGCCCTCCGCTCACTTGCAATAATGTCCGGCTCAAATAAAGGAAAACTGCCATGAAAGCACTTATCGCCCTGGAAGATGGAACTACCTTTGCCGGGCAATCATTTACCGGTCACGGTGAGGCTGTAGGGGAAATTGTCTTCAACACCTCCCTTAGTGGATACCAGGAAATTCTCACCGATCCTTCCTATACCGGGCAGATCGTCACCATGACCTACCCGCTGATCGGCAATTACGGGACTAATCCGGAAGATATGGAATCGGCGGGGATTCATCCGAGAGCCTTTCTCATCAAAGAATACAATGCTTATCCGTCGAATTATCGCTCAACCCGCCCTCTCGCCGAGTTCCTCAAAGAATTCGGGGTTCTTGGGATTGAAGGTTTCGATACCCGCGCTCTGGTCAGGCATATCCGCTCAAAGGGCGCGATGAAAGGTTTTGTTTCGACCCTGGATCTTGACAAGGAGTCATTGGTTACCCAAGCCAAGCAGTGGCCGGGTTTTATCGGCCAGGATCTGGTCAAGGATATCACCTGCAAAGAGCCCTACGGTTGGGCCGACAATCGTCCGGTACCGGGCAGCAATTTCACCACCGCCGAGGCCGGCCCGACAGGAGCCTTCAAGGTTGTCGCCTTTGATTTCGGAATAAAGTTCAACCAGTTGCGGATACTAACCGAAAAAGGTTGTCGGGTTCAGGTGGTACCGGCACACACCAGTGCCGAAGCCGTTCTGGCCATGCAGCCGGACGGAATTTTCCTTTCCAACGGCCCCGGCGACCCGGCCGGAGTTGAGGGTGTCGTTGAGACCATCAGAGCACTGCTCGGCAAAAAGCCGATCTTCGGCATCTGTCTTGGCCACCAGATGCTGGGTCTCGCCTACGGCGGCACTGCCTACAAACTGAAATTCGGTCATCGCGGCGGCAACCAGCCGGTCAAGGATCTTACCACCGGCCATGTTGAGATCACCTCGCAAAACCATGGCTTCTGCATCGACATCGACAGCCTGCCACCGGGCGAGGTAGAGGTAACCCATATCAACCTCAACGACAACAGCCTGGAAGGCATGCGCCACACCAAGTATCCGGCCTTTTCCGTCCAGTATCATCCGGAACATGCGCCGGGACCGCACGATGCCGTCTACCTTTTTGATCGCTTTATCGACATGATGCAGAAAAGATAGAGATCGCACAACGATAACGGTACACCTAAGACCCGGCACGGGACAACCCCTAACGACAGCAACCACGGACAGATCATGCCGAAAAGAACAGACATCAAGAAAATCCTTATCATTGGCTCCGGCCCCATCATTATCAGCCAGGCCTGCGAATTCGACTACTCCGGCGCCCAGGCGGTCAAGGCCCTGAAAGAGGAAGGATATGAGGTGGTACTCATTAACTCGAATCCGGCGACCATTATGACCGATCCGGAGCTGGCCGACAGTACCTATATCGAACCGATCACCCCGGAATTCGTCGCCAAGGTCATCGAGAAGGAAAGGCCCGACGCCCTGCTCCCGACCCTCGGCGGCCAGACCGCTCTGAATACCGCCATCAAACTGGCGGAGATGGGCATTCTCGACAAATACAATGTCGAACTCCTGGCTGCCAACATCGCCGTTATCAAAAAGGCCGAAGGCCGGGAAGAGTTCCGCGACGCCATGCGGCGTATTGGCCTCAAGGTGCCCGAATCGATAATCGTCAATGACCTGAGCGCTGCCATAGCGGCCGGCGATACCCTCGGTTTTCCACTCATCGTCAGGCCGAGTTTCACCCTTGGTGGAACCGGTGGCGGCGTCGCCTACAATCGCCAGGAGCTGGAAACCTTCTGTACCGCAGGTCTTGACCTGTCGATGACCAGCGAGATCATGCTCGAACGCAGTCTCTTGGGCTGGAAAGAGTACGAACTGGAAGTGATGCGCGACCGCAACGACAATGTGGTCATCATCTGCTCCATTGAAAATATCGACGCTATGGGTGTGCACACCGGCGACTCGATCACCGTCGCCCCCATCCAGACCCTTTCCGACCGTGAATATCAGGAGATGCGCGATGCGGCCATCGCCATCATCCGCGAGATCGGCGTTGAGACCGGCGGCTCAAACGTCCAGTTTGCCGTCAACCCGCAAGACGGCGAGATGATGGTCATCGAGATGAACCCGCGGGTGTCGCGCAGTTCGGCGCTTGCCTCAAAGGCCACCGGTTTTCCCATTGCCAAGATCGCCGCCAAATTGGCGGTCGGTTATACCCTTGACGAATTAAAAAACGATATCACCCGTGAGACGCTCGCGGCATTTGAACCGTCCATCGATTACTGCGTGGTGAAAATCCCCCGCTGGACCTTTGAAAAATTCCCGGAAGCCGACGATCTCCTCACCACATCAATGAAATCGGTGGGTGAAACCATGTCCATCGGCAGAACCTTCAAAGAGGCCTTCCAAAAGGCCATGCGCTCGCTTGAAACCGGCAGATTCGGTTTTGGCGGTGACGGCAAACAGACGCTTACCCACCTTGACCATGACGAATTGGAACATGGTCTGCGAGTCCCCAACTCGCGCCGCATAGCCCATATCTACGAGGCGCTGAAGCGCGGCATGACCCTTGAAGCAATCAATGACCTGACCAAAATCGATCCGTGGTTTCTCTATAACTTCCGCCAGATCGTCGAGACGGAAGGAGAAATCTCGGCACGTGGTCTGCAGGGACTTGACAGCGACTTTCTCAAGCACTGCAAAGAGCGCGGTTTTTCCGATTATCAACTGGCCTTTCTCACCGGCAGCAGCGAAAATGACATTCGCCAGCTCCGTAAAGAACTGGCGATACTGCCGGTCTACAAACTGGTCGACACCTGCGCCGCCGAATTTGAATCCTATACACCCTACTACTACTCGACCTACGAAGAAGAGAACGAGGCCAAGATTACCACCGGCAAAAAAATCGTTATCCTCGGCGGCGGCCCAAACCGCATCGGTCAGGGTATCGAGTTTGATTACTGCTGCGTCCATGCCGCCTTTGCCCTCCGCGAGATCGGCATCGAATCGATCATGATCAACTCCAACCCCGAGACGGTGTCGACCGACTACGACACCTCCGACAAACTGTTTTTTGAACCGCTGACCAGGGAAGATGTTCTGAACATCATCGACCAGGAAAAACCCGACGGTGTCATCGTCCAGTTCGGCGGCCAGACGCCGCTGAATCTCGCCGTTCCCTTGGCCGAGATGGGGGTGAAGATAGTCGGCACCCAGCCGGACGCCATCGACCGGGCCGAGGATCGCAAGCGCTTCCAACAGTTTTTGCAAAAGCTCGGCCTCCGTCAGCCCGACAACGATACGGTCCGAACCCTCGACGAGGCCCTGGAAGCTGCGGATCGAATCGGCTATCCGGTTGTCGTCCGGCCATCCTATGTCCTTGGCGGCCGGGATATGCGCATCGTTTACAACCACCAGGGCATCAGGGATTTCATGATCGCCATCGGCGGCACGGTCCTCGAACACCCTATACTCATTGACAAATTCTTGAAAGACGCCATTGAAATCGACGTCGACGCCATCTGCGACGGTCAACGTACCATCATCGGCGGCATCATGGAACACGTGGAAGAAGCCGGCATCCACTCCGGAGATTCGTGTTGCGTCCTGCCGCCCCATACTCTCAGTACCGCTGCTATTGATGAAATCAAGCGGGCCACCAAGGCGATGGCCGAAGAACTCGGGGTCATCGGTCTGATGAATGTCCAGTTCGCCATAAAAGATAACGACCTCTACGTCCTTGAAGTGAATCCCCGCGCTTCACGCACCGTCCCCTTTGTCAGTAAGGCAACAGGGGTGCCCCTTGCCAAACTCGCCACCAAGGTGATGATGGGTGCAACGCTTACAGAACTGGGGCTGACGACCGAGGTTACTATAAAACACTGGGCAGTGAAAGAAGCGGTTTTTCCTTTTGACCGCTTTGAAAAAGTTGATACCCTGCTCGGCCCGGAGATGAAATCCACCGGCGAAGTAATGGGCATCGACGACAATCTCGGCCTGGCCATCGCCAAATCGCAGCTGGCGGCCGGCTCCAAGGTACCCCTGTCCGGCAATGTCTTTATCAGTGTCCGAGATGGCGACAAACCAGCCATGGTTCTCGTCGCAAAAGAGCTGGCCGAACTGAATTTCACTATTTTTGCGACCACCGGCACCGCCGCGTGCCTGCGGGACGCTGGTGTTCCCTGTCAGCTGGTCAACAAAATTTCCCAGGGGCGGCCACATATCCTCGACAAGATACGGGATGGAGAAATCTCTTGGATCGTCAACACTTCACTTGGAAAAAGGACCACCGAGGACTCCTACAGCATACGCCGGGCCGCCCTTGACTACCACATCCCTTATAACACTACCGCCAGCGGGGCCGCGGCCTTGGTGAAGGGAATGCGGGAAATGCAAAAGAAACAACCGGGGGTTCAACCGGTCCAGTATTTTACTCGCCCCAGATGAGAGGTTAAGAATAATTCACTTATTTCTCGACATTCGAATTTTTCGATTTACCTTAAGTGCGTGCACAGGTTTGCAGAAAGAGGTCCATGCTGTGCAATCAGCCAAACCGTCGTTCAACAATAGGTAATCCGTTTCAATGTCATAAACGGCATAAGGGGCCGTAAAGAAATGGTGAAAATAGTATGAGTTATTTCTTAACGGCCCCTAAAACAAATGAAGCATTACAGATAACCAGGAGCTACCGGAGACTTCGTTGAATACTTTTTATAAAAACCTGAGCATGTGGTTGGTGATTGGCTTGACCATGATCCTTCTTTTTAATCTTTTTAATAAGCCGCAAACCAATCAGACCTCGCTTACCTATAGCGAGTTCATGTCGAGCATTGAAAGCAAGGCAATCACCCGTGTTACCATCAGTGGTGATGTACTTTCCGGCACCCTCCAAGACGGTAAACCGTTTCAGACCATCTATCCGATGGCCGACACCGAGCTTATTTCTATTCTCAGAAAGACCGGAGTTGACATAAACGTCAAGGAAGTCCAGAAGGATTCTTTTATTATGACGATCTTTGTTTCCTGGTTCCCCATGTTGCTGCTTATAGGCGTATGGGTGTTTTTCATGCGGCAGATGCAGGGCGGGGGCAAGGGCGGTGCATTATCCTTCGGCAAAAACCGGGCACGGTTGACCGAACAGAGTAATAATAAAGTTACCTTTGCCGATGTGGCAGGTATTGATGAGGCAAAGGAAGAACTCGAAGAGATAGTTGATTTTCTCAAAGACCCGGGAAAATTTACTGCACTTGGCGGCAGAATTCCCACCGGCGTTCTCCTCGCCGGAGCACCGGGTACCGGTAAAACCCTGTTGGCCAAGGCCATCGCCGGCGAGGCGGATGTACCGTTTTTCAGCATCTCAGGCTCCGATTTTGTCGAGATGTTTGTTGGTGTTGGCGCTTCCAGGGTTCGCGATATGTTCGCCCAGGGCAAAAAAAATGCGCCCTGCATTATCTTTATCGACGAAATTGACGCCGTCGGTCGGCATCGCGGTGCCGGACTTGGCGGTGGACATGACGAAAGGGAACAGACCCTCAACCAGTTGCTTGTTGAGATGGACGGGTTTGAAAGCAATGACGGCGTTATTATCGTCGCGGCCACCAACCGCCCCGACGTTCTCGATCCGGCCCTCCTGCGGCCGGGACGCTTTGATCGTCAGGTTATCGTCCCGGTTCCAGACGTCCGCGGACGACAACAAATTCTTGAAATCTATGCCAAAAAAACCAAAATGGCAGCCAATATCGATTTGGAGATACTTGCCCGCGGTACTCCCGGTTTCACCGGCGCCGACCTTGAAAACCTGGTCAACGAGGCTGCCCTTATGGCTGCCCGCACCGGGGCCAAAGAGATCAACCTCGATTTGCTCGATAAGGCCAAGGATAAGATCATGATGGGCGCCGAGAGGCGTTCGATGATCATCAGTGAAAAGGAAAAGGCCATCACCGCCTACCATGAGGCCGGTCACGCCTTGGTGGCCTGGCTGTTAGCCGACACCGATCCTATCCACAAGGTTACCATCATTCCACGCGGTCGGGCCCTTGGTTTGACCATGCAACTGCCGACCGACGACAAATACACCCATTCCAAAACCTACTTGGAAAACACCATCTGCATTCTTTATGGCGGGCGACTGGCGGAAAAAATAATCTTCAATGAAATCACCACAGGCGCCGGCAACGACATTGAAAGGGCCTCGGCACTGGCACGGAAAATGGTCTGCGAATGGGGGATGAGCGAAGAACTCGGCGCCCTCACCTACGGCAAAAAGGAAGAACAGATCTTCCTCGGCCGGGAGATTGGCCATAACCGTGATTTCAGCGAGGATACCGCAAGACTCATTGATGTGGCAGTGAAAAAAATCATCGACAATGGTATGGCTACGGTATCAACCCTGCTGGAGGGACATAAGGATATTCTTGTCCGCATGAGCGAGGAGCTTCTGGAAAAAGAAACCATTGTCCTTACCGATATCGAGCGCATTATTGAAGAGTTGCGTCCGGGTCAATACACCGCGCAAATTGCCAAGGTAAAAGCAGGAAGAAAGCAGGCGGCAGCAAAGAAGGAAAAAGACGTTGTTCCGCCGGCTACCGAGGAGAAAACCACATCTGAAACCCCGGCAGTAACAATCCCCGAAGCCGACACCCCCCAAGAGCCGACCCTTGACCAGCCGGAAAAGCCGCAGGAGCCGAAATGGCAGGCTGACAAATGAAGATAATGGGCATCATTAATGTGACGCCCGACTCCTTCTCCGACGGCGGCAACTTCGCCTCGCATGCAGCGGCCATTGCCCAAGCCGACCAATTGATCAGCGACGGCGCTGATATTCTTGACGTCGGCGGCGAGTCCACTCGCCCCTTCGCCGCACCGGTTGACCCGGAAGAAGAACTGCGAAGGGTCATTCCGGTGATTCAATCAATCCGCAAAAAGCATAGCATCCCGATTTCCATCGACACAACCAAAGCAAGGGTTGCCGACCAAGCACTGAATGCCGGAGCAAACATCATTAATGATGTATCAGCGCTGCGTAACGATCCGGAAATGTTGACACTTGTTCGGAAGACCAGTGTGCCGGTAATCATCATGCACATGCAGGGAACCCCTGCCGATATGCAGATGAAACCCGTTTACGCCAATGTCACCGAGGAAATTATCGACTTCCTCTCCAAACGTGTGGCTTGGCTAATGGAAAACGGCATCGACCGAAGCCGACTGATCATTGACCCCGGCATAGGATTTGGCAAGACCCTGCAGCACAATCTTTCCATTTTAAAGCACTTGGATGAACTGGCATCACTCGGTTTACCGGTACTTCTCGGCCACAGCCGCAAACGGTTTCTCGGGGAAATCGCTGGAATTCCGCTGGAAGCTGCAAGAGATCTGGCTACTGCCGTTGCATCAGCGCTCTGCGTCGACAAAAACATCTCAATAATCAGGGTTCACAATGTTGCCGCAACCCGACAGGCACTTCTGGTCGCCGCCGCCATTACCGGCGCTGCCTGAGGGATCGGCAGAGCAAGCCTCCGATTATAAAAGTCTCCCGACCGATCACTCTGTCTTTCGAACCACGCAATACTCATCAAAAGATATAAAGCGGAAGATATAGGGGGTGCCGACAGCACCCACGGCAATCTCGTCACCATCCTGCAGTTTCGCTGAACCACCCTTATCATCGCCGCCGACATTTTGCCCTTCGATCTTGGTCCCACAAGCGCTGCCCCTGTCCACCAGAGCATAGCCTGCATCGCTTTTGACAATCTCGAAATGTTCCCTGGAAATATTCAGGCGATGGCCGCGATCAATGAGATAAAGATCGTTGCTGGGTTGACTATCGTCCTTTTTCGGACGCTCCATCCTTTCCAGTTTGCCGTTGACATTAATAACCCTTGACTCCCTGCCGATTTTAAAAGGGAATGCATACAGGGCAATCTTATCGCCTCGCAAAAAGTGAGAGGGGACGGCTTCAAGGGCTTCAGGAGTAAGGGCCTGCAGTATTGCCTTGGGGAGGATCTCGGTTAAAATTTCTAACTTATGGTTCATACACTTTGCCTGGGTGAATGGTCATCTGGAATGGTCTTTTGTGAACCCCGCTGATAAAAGTTTCAAACATATCTTCTCCGCCGCCGAATATCAAACTGTTTCTCACACCAGCCGGCCTCTTGCATTCTTCTGGCCATCGGACTAATATCGAGCAAATTTTTACGCCAGCTGCCAGCCTCAATTCTTTCCCCTATAAAAGCGACAGGTCTTTTAACGACTATGATGACCGGAATAAGCGAATCAGCAACATATGCTCACCAGATAGCCGAACACCTCAATCTCCGGGTGCAACAGGTCAGCAACACTCTTGATCTGTTGAGCGAGGGCGGTACCGTACCCTTTATCGCCCGCTACCGTAAAGAGATCACAGGGTCGCTCGATGAAGTGGCAGTCGCCGCCATTCGTGAGCTGCACCAAAAACTGGTCGAAGTTGATAAGCGTCGCCAAACCATTCTCGACACTCTTGGCAGAATCGGCCTGCTGGATGAAACACTCCAAAAACAGCTGCATAAGGCTGCTACCCTCACCGAACTCGAAGACATCTACCTGCCATTTCGCCCGAAACGCAAGACCCGTGGCCTGATCGCTAGAGAAAGAGGTCTTGAACCCCTTGCCGACCTGCTTGTAAAAGGCATCCGCCCGCTGCATCTGCACCTTTTCCATGATCCGGAAAAAGGTGTCGCAACCGACGCCGATGCCCTGGCCGGAGCGCGAGATATCATTGCCGAAAATATTAGCGAAAGCCAGCCGACCAGAGTCGAACTCCGCCGCCTCTTCCACGAACAGGCGACAATCGAATCGAAGGTCGTGAAAAAAAATATGGCTCTCGGCCAAAAATATACGGACTATTTTGACTGGCGGGAACCGGCTGCCAAGGCGCCGGGCCACCGATTGCTGGCCATGTTCCGCGGGACCCATGAGAAGATCCTCACCCTCTCCATCCGACCGCCGGAAGAAAGCGCTCTGCGTCTTCTTAAAAAAAGACATCTGCAAACAGGACCATGGCAAGATGAAGTGGCTAGAGCCCTTGAGGACTGCTATCAGCGGCTTCTAGCCCCTTCCCTTGAAAATGAGCTGACGAGTGATCTTAAAATCCGTGCCGACGGAGAAGCCATCGGCGTCTTTGCCGACAATCTCCGCCAACTGCTGTTGGCCCCGCCTCTTGGTCAAAAACGGGTGCTAGCCCTTGATCCCGGCTATAGAACCGGAGCCAAGACCGTCTGTCTCGACGGCCAGGGCAAACTTCTCGACACAAGCACCATCTTTCCAACGCACGGTGGCCAAAAACGCACCGAGGCAAGGCAAATCATCACCCAGTTGGTTAAAAAGCATGAGATAGAAGCTATCTGTATCGGCAACGGAACCGCCGGCAGGGAGACCGAGGAATTCATCCGCACTCTGGGTCTCGACGCCCGTATAATTATCACCTTGGTAAATGAAGACGGGGCGTCGATCTATTCCGCCTCGGAAATTGCTCGGTCTGAGTTCCCCGATTATGATATTACCGTACGCGGGGCCATTTCCATCGGCAGACGCTTGCAGGATCCCCTGGCCGAGCTGGTGAAGATCGACCCGAAATCAATCGGCGTCGGCCAATACCAGCACGATGTGAACCAAGGAGAACTGAAGGAAGGTCTGCAGGAAGTGGTTGAGAGTTGTGTCAACAGTGTCGGCGTTGAACTCAACAGCGCCAGCAACCAATTACTCACCTATGTTTCCGGCCTCGGCCCGACACTCGCCGGCAACATCATTGCCCATCGAAACAGTAACGGCCCCTTTATCAACCGTCGGGAACTGCTCAAGGTCCCTCGCCTTGGTCCGAAAGCCTTTGAACAATGCGCCGGTTTTCTGCGTATCATGAACGGCAATAATATCCTTGATGCCAGCGCCGTCCACCCGGAACGGTATGCACTGGTGAAGAAAATGGCTAATGACGCGGGAGTTCGGGTGGAAGACCTCCTCCAGTCGGAAGAGATACGGCAAAGCATAGACCTCAAGCGCTACCTTGATGATTCGGTCGGCATGCCGACCCTGGTCGATATCATGGCCGAACTCGCTAAACCAGGCAGGGATCCACGACAATCCTTCGAGCAATTTCACTTCGCCGAAGGACTGCAGAGCATGAGCGATCTCCATGAAGGAATGCGTTTACCGGCGATAATCACCAATGTCACTCAATTTGGCGCCTTTGCCGATATCGGTATCAAGCAGAACGGCCTCATTCATATCAGTCAATTGGCCGACCGTTTTGTCAAAGATCCGAGCGAGGTAGTGAAAGTCGGCCAAAAAGTGGAGGTTCGGGTTATGGAAATCGATCAGCAGAGAAACCGAATTGCCCTATCAATGCGCAAAGGCACATAACCTACAATGTGCTTCTTTGCGCCCTGAGGCGACAAAGCATATTTTCCGCGAGATACAGCGCAAGCCCCACCCAAATCAAGAGAAAGCCGAACATTCTCTGCCGACTGAAATCTTCGCCGTAAACAAATACTCCGAGAATGAGGTTGATCGAAGGGGCCATATATTGCAGGAGCCCTAGAGTCGAAAGAGGGATTTTATGTGCGGCATAACCGAAGAGCAGTAAGGGTATGGTAGTAATAATCCCGGCACCGGCCAGGAGCAGGGAGCCGTAAAGGCCGATATGGCCGAATGATCCGCCCTGCACCTGCACATATTCAAGACCGAGAAGCAAGACCAAGCAAGGGACAAAGAAAACCGCGGTCTCCAGGCACAGGCCATCAAGGGCGCCGAGGGGATTTTGTTTATGGAGGAGTCCATAAATTGCAAATGTCACAGCCAGCACCATGGCTATCCAGGGAAATCGACCGTAATAGAAGGTGAGATACAGCACCCCGAGGACGGCAAAGGCAATTGCCACCCATTGCAAGGCCCGCAGTCTCTCGCGAAAGAAAACCATGCCGAATAACACGTTGATCAGCGGATTGATAAAATAACCGAGACTGGCCTCGACAATAAATCCGGCGTTGACCGCCCAGATATACAACAACCAGTTGATGGCCAGGAGGAGGGCCGTAGTTGAAAAGGTAATGAGGTTCTTCCTCTCCCCGGCAGCCCGAAAAAAGATCTCCTTACGCCCTAGCAGAACAATGATGCCTAGGGTCAACAGAAGCGACCAGAGCATTCGGTGGCTAAGAATTTCGTAGGCCGGCACCCCGCTTAAAAGCTTCCAATAGGCCGGCAGTAGTCCCCAGAGGATATAGGCCCCGGCTGCAGCCAGCACCCCACTGTATTTTTTCATCGATCCTCCGGCCGGGAACCAATAGCCTCGTCAAACCTTCGTCGAGGGAGGTTGTTCATGGAATTCCTTTGGCCATGTTATTTTTTACAGCGGCTCACGCTTACAAATATTTTTTACCGGCCTAAGAGCAGGCCGCTGGACAACCAAAAGAAAACGATATATCCCCCGGCGCCAAGCAGCAACAGAGCTGAGGCTTTTTGAACGTAGGGCAGCACCCTACGCAGAGCCCCGACGACAACGCCTTCTTTCACCACGGCAATGCCAAATGTAAGGATCTGCAAAACACTTCCCATGCCGAGTATATAGCCAAGAAATTGCAAAATGCCCGTGGTGAAATCTCCGGCTGTCACCGAACTGCCGACAACCATGAGAAAAATCGGCAGGGTACAGCCAAGGGAGGTTGCCCCGAAGGCTACTCCGAAAAGAAAATATCCAAGAACGGAGATTTGCCGCGGATCACCAATTTTTCCGGCAAACTTCACCATAAAATGCAACGACAGGGTGTTGCCGAAAAATATCCAGGCCCCGAGCAGCATCAAGGCCAAACCGACGACAATAGTAAGCCAGGGCATTATCTCCAGGAGGAAAGTACCTCCGGCGGAAACTATAGTCCCAAAGACACCAAAAAGCAGGGCAAAGCCGGATGTCACTACCACGGCTATCCAGAAGGCTTTCAACAGCCTGAAAAACAGGGATTGATGGCGAAACCGGCTATCGTCGGCGCCGAGATACAGCGTCAGATAAACCGGCAGCAGGGCAAATCCACAGGGATTAACCGCCGATACCATCCCGGCTCCGAAGGCATATCCGAATGGCAAGATATCCGCAACCTGCCCCAGCCATTGACTTAATTCTAACTGCACACCCATGCCGATTCCTCAAAAACAATTCATCTGTTGAAGCCAAGTCGGCGATCATACCATACTCTCATGAGGATTTGAAGGTTGCAGATGCATCGCCGAAGGAATCGGTTCAGCCCTTCCCTGCCTCTTCGCAAGTGCCACCGCGCACATTTTCACCTCAATTTTATAAGGGTTTGCATAATTTTGAGGGCGACGGCGAAAGGAAATTTATTTAACAAAAAATCGATGATTTCTGCTATAGTTCAAGCAAAAATAGAGATATTGCTGTGTATCGCCGACCCTTCTGCCAGCCCGCCACATGAATAGAAATGGAAACGAACCAGGCGTTTAATCTGATTCACAGAACGAAATCACTGCCGACTCCATCGGCATTTGCCTTGGAGCTCGCGGACAATTGTTATCACCGTGCTTCTCCACAGACCTGTTCCCAAGTCATTGCCGGCAACCCCCAATTCGCTGCAAATCTCCTCCGTTATGCAAACAGCCCGCTTGTCGATGGCAGCACCAAGGGAGAATCGGTGGCTCTGGCTCTGGCGGCCCTTGGCCCGGAAACAGTTGCCAATTTGGCGATAATCTTCTCTCTCCTCAGCCAATACCGCTACGGTAAATGTCCGCATTTCGACTATCAAAGGTTTTGGCAAAAATCCCTGGCACGGGGTGCAGCTGCGCGGGCGCTGGCGGTGCAGCTGCACAGTGATCCGCAGCAATTCTTCACTTACGGCATTCTCAGTGCCATAGGCGATTTGGCTTTGGCCACCGCATTTCCAGAAGAGTATGGCCATCTCCTGCTCAAAAATTTCCACCCGGACAAGGCCGAGTGCAAGGAAAAGCAGCTTTTTGGTCTCTCAACAACTGATCTCACTTGCAACCTGCTCGCCGGCTGGCACATGCCGAAGCCACTCATTCGGGCACTCACTCTCCCTCCCTTGCAAGCAAGCGACCAACCTCTTTGCCGAACGGCCGCAAAAATCCGTAAAATCCTAACCTTGGCAAACCATATTGCGAAAATCTGCCTGTTCCAGCTGCCCCTTGCCGACACCTTTTTGGCGGTTGAACAACAGGCGGAAGTGCTTTCTCTTCCGGTGGAACAGTTCGGACCATTTTTCGATCAACTCGTGGCCTCCTGGCAGACAACCAGCGAGTTCTTCGAGGTTTCCACCTTGCACTGCCCGAATTACCACCAGATAAAAACCATGGATGGTGTAAGCCTGGAGCCCGGCCCCGGCAAGCAGGAGGCCCTCACCATCCTGGCCGCCGATGACGAGCCGGTAACCCTTCTCTGTCTGGAAAAGATGCTCAGTGCCGAGCAACGGATCGTGCTCCTCGCCAAAGACGGCGAGGAGGCGCTGAAACTGGCGCTGAAACATCGCCCGCATATGCTCCTTACCGACTGGCGGATGCCTGGGCTGAGCGGCATAGACCTGTGCAAGATCCTCCGTAAAACCAGCGTTACCCAGCATATGTATATAATCATCTTGACGAGCAACGAATCGGAGGATGAACTGGTCCAGGCCTTTGATGCAGGAGCCGACGATTATATCATAAAGCCCTTCACCGCCAAGGTGCTCCAGGCAAGAATCTCCAGTGGAGAACGGCTCATCCGCTCACAGCAAACCATCTCCAATGACCGTGAAGTGATACGCCGTTATGCCGCCAAACTCGCTTCCACCAACAAGAAACTGCAGAACATGGCAATGACCGACTTTCTCACCGGACTGCCTAATCGGCGAAGCGCTCTGCAAAGGCTAAAAAACCTTGTTGCCGAGGTGCAACGTTACGGCGAACCTCTGTCGTGCCTGATGATCGACATCGATCATTTTAAACGGATCAATGACGCTTACGGACATGATTGCGGCGACTCGGTGCTCAGGCAAATAACCCGACTTTTCGAGGAAAGGGCCCGAAGTTACGACATGGTCAGCCGATGGGGAGGCGAAGAATTCCTGGTTATCAGCGCCAGGAGCAGCGCCGTTGACACCTGTCAGCTTGCCGAACGGCTGCGCAGCAACGTGGAAAACCACAAATTCCGTATTTCCGAAGACCTGGCAATTCAACTTACCATCAGCATCGGCGTCGCCACCTGGCACCCTGATTTCCGTGATGCCGGAGAATTGATTAAAAGTGCCGACCAGGCTCTCTACCTCGCCAAGGCGGGTGGCCGAAACCGGGTCGAGCTGTTCCGGCTGCCCCTTTAGTCTCTTTTCTAAGGGTTTAAAATTTTTCAATTTTGGCGCCTCGCGTCACACACTGATCAAGCTCACGGCAGCAGCTATTCACCGACCGTATCATGGTGAGAATTTCAAGAAATACCGGATCATCCGAGCCAAGATCATTTTCTGCCCGAGTCAAGAGCGCCGTGCCCCGATGCAGATATTCCTGGAGTTCCTCCACCAATATCTTGCGCTTGATGTGTTTTTCTTTCTCCCTAACCAACAGGGGAAGAATTCGTTCAATGGAGTACTCAACCAAGGCATCCCGCGGGGTATTGTACTGCTCCGAGACCCTTTCCAGGCTTTCCAGAGTCTTCCTTGATATCACATAGGTTTTTGCAACCCGCTGGGCGGCATGACCAACATTTGCAAACTCGCTGGCAATCATACGCAGTGCCTGAGTGTCTTCAATAAGATGATCAAAAAGCGATTTTTGCTTTATCCCAAGTTGGCCGGCGAGAATACTCAGGGCATCGATCGATCTTTCCGAGAGCTTGAAGGTCGTCCGTACCGACTGCCTGCCACGCAGATCAGCAGTTGTCTCCTCGGAATATTGTAAATGAAAAAAAGGTGTTGTTTTCTCTTGCATATACCTTGTCCCTGTGGTTCGGCCAGCCGCCGTTACCAACGTTCAAGGCCAATAAATAGTAATATTGCGTTAATGACTGTTTACTTTTCTATATTACCATTTTTAAGTAAGAGATAAACCACTAAAGGAAGAGCCTCTTGCAAAATGAGGATTTTCGTTCAAAATCAAGGCATGCAAAAAATTTTACCGCAGGCATATAGTTAATATTCCGAGGATAAAATTTTGAGCATAACGCCGAGTTTGGGCGAAAAGACCATTTTGCAAGAGGCTCGGAAGAAACCATTAACCGTTTCATGTATTTTATCGCCGGCTGCCATGATGGCGGTGGGGCTCAAAACTGTTTGCCGTATACTCTCCATTTCTGTATGATAGCCGGAATATTCTCCGAGCCAGTACCCCTCACGCAATACTGAGCAGGCAAACACGACGAGATTGTCCAGATAGTTGATCGACACAACAGAAAAATCGGCCACCAACCCCGCGCCCGCATGCTCGCACAGAGGTTGATCCCCCGGGCGAGCTACATCCTGGTTTTTAACGATAAAAA
Organism: Deltaproteobacteria bacterium; assembly: GCA_031441605.1. Lineage (GTDB taxonomy): Bacteria > Desulfobacterota > Desulfobulbia > Desulfobulbales > Desulfocapsaceae > Desulforhopalus_A. The sequence continues at coordinate 88,309 of JANNQF010000010.1, read as the reverse complement.
TGAATTATTTCTCCAGAAAAGAACTGCAACCACGGATATCTACCCGGGCTATTGGGATGTCGCCGCCGGTGGCGTTGTCCTGGCCGATGAATCGTATGAAGACTCGGCGGTGCGTGAACTTGCCGAGGAACTAGGGGTGCATGATGTGCCACTGCAATTTCTCTTTGACCATTACTATGACCGAGGTGGCAACCGGGTTTGGGGACGCATCTTTACCTGCCGCCACAATGGCCCTTTCACCCTTCAGGCATCAGAAGTAGCAGGCGGGGTGTTCATGTCAGTGACCGACGCACTCTACTTAAAGGACAAGGAACATTTTACCCCGAACGGCCTGGAAATTCTCTGCAAACTGCAGGAATACCGGCAATCGTCGGCAAGCAGCATCCTTTTTTTGCACGGTCTCGATTCTTCCGGGCAAGGCAACAAGGGTCGCTTTTTCGCCGAGCATTTTCCCCATATCCAGTGCCCGGATTTCCATGGAACCCTAACTAACCGGCTACACCAATTGACCGACCTGTGTCAAAACCTGACAAACTTAACCTTGGTCGGTTCAAGCTTTGGCGGCCTGATGGCCACCTGTTACGCCGGGGATTTTCCCGCGAAGGTGGCTCGCCTTATTCTTCTTGCACCGGCCTTAAATTTTGGGGAATTTAGTCCGCCACCGGTTAAAATAGAGGTCCCCACCCTCTTGGTGATCGGCAATAAAGATACGGTGACTCCGCCGGCAAAAGTCCTCCCTCTGGCGCAGCAAACCTTTTCCAACCTTGAAATTCACAAGGAAGAAGACGACCACATGCTCCATAAAACCTTTGTCGCCATGGCCTGGCACGAACTCCTCATGCGCTAACCTTGGAACATATGCTGCCGGGGAGATGTCAACGGGGAATCATCCTGCTTTCCCCGAGTGCAAAAGGCACAATCCGCTTTTCCGCTTCCGGCTTTCCGGCCATCACCTGCTGCAGATCGACCAACGGCTGGGCATAGCCGGTGTCGGCAAGGGGGAAGGTACGATGGTGGATGGGGAGGACATACGGGCGGCCGAGATCTTCAAAGGCCAAAAATCCTTCCTCCGGCGCCATATGCCCGTAGGCCATAAACCAGCGGGGGTCGTAGTCGCCAATGGGCAGAATCGCCAGGCGAAACTGGTGAAACTTGTTTTTTGCCGCACGAAAAAAGTCGCCGTTACCGTAACCGCTGTCGCCGACAAAGGAGATATTGCCGCCCGGAGTGGTGATGACAAAGGCCGCCCACAGGGCCTTGTTGCGGTCAAAGATCCCCCGCGCCGACCAATGATGCATGGGCTCAAGATGGACAGCCACCTCAGAGGAAACATCTATTTTTGCACCCCAATCATAGGCCTCGGCAAAAATGGCCGGGTTATGGCCCTCTAGAAGTTTATCATTGCCGAGGGGCACGATAATTCGCGGCCGGTGCCGTTGCCAAAGTCTTGCAAGAGTTGCGAGATCAAGATGGTCGTAATGGTTATGGCTGACCAGCACCACATCGATGGGTGGCAGATCCTCGAAATGAATACCCGGGGGATGAACGCGTCGCGGTCCTGCCCAGGCTACCGGGCTCGCCCTGTCCGACCAGACCGGATCGGTGAGAATATTCAGCCCCTGGGTTTGCATGAGAACGGTGGCATGACCCACCCAGGCAATACGCAACAGATCGCCATAAACCCTCTCGGGTGGCCGGTCGTATGCAGGGAGTTCGCTGTATTCCGGCCAATATTGCTGCTTGGAGGTCATCCGCCATTTGAGAAAGGAACCGAAATTTTTGTCCATCGGGTTGCCCGGATTATAAAATCTCCCTCCGTCAAAATGATCCGTTACCGGCCCCTGATACTGACTCGCGCATCCACCCAGTAAAAACACGAAAATTCCCATATAAAACATCTCTCTGCGCCTTTTCATTTGTCTCATCCCAGCTCTCTTTCCATCATTCTTTCCTCCCCTCATTTCAAGAACGGGGTATTGCATCCCGCTTCAATGTCATGGTCCCCCGGACCATTGCCTGTGATGTAAAGCGTATTATCGTATTGACGAACATTAAAGCGGGCTGACACCCGCAACCCAAGGGCTATAATCCCCTCCCACAGCAGAGGGGATAAGTACCTTACAGATTGGTTTCTTGTAAAAAAACAAGAAACCAATCTGTAAGGTACTAAAAAACCGTAACATACCTTCATCACACGAGGATTCTTACCTTTATGCAAAAACACTTTCTGGTAACTATAAGCAGTAATTCGGACAATCTCTCCGGCGTTCGGTTTGTCGATTCTTTCTTCAACAAGACGGCGGAACACCTGGTCACCCTTCTGCATATATGCCGACTGGACTGTGATAACATGACCAAATCCTTGACCGAAATGTGGCAGGACCCCGAAGAAAAAAATGTTTGCCAACTCACCGGCGGACTGAAAAGATCCCTCGATCGGGCTCAAGAACTTCTTGGCCAGGGCAACTTCTCCATTGATAGGACAATCACCAAAACAGCCGTAGAACGATACGGCAAAGTCAAAGACATACTGACAGAAGGTTCACAAGGCTGCTATGACGCGATCGTTCTCGGCAAGCGAGCATCTTATACATTGCAGTGGATGTTCGAGAGGCCGGCGGAGGAAGTGGCGCAGGCGATGATCCGCGATAGCTGCTGCGATGTGCCGCTGTGGATCTGCCCCGAATCGGCCCCGGGAAGGAAAAACATCCTGGCCTGTGTTGACGGCTCCGACCAAGCCTACCGGGCTGTTGACCACGTCGGTTTTATCCTTGCCGGCGAAAATCAGCACAGCGTTACCTTGATGCATGTCAACAACAATGCAACCCGCGAATCGACCGAGATCTTCGCCAGGGCTGAGGCGATACTTCACAGCCACAATATCGGCGACGAGCGCATCAACAGTCGCAGCACCTGGGGGGTCTCCGTCGCCGGAGCGATTCAGAGCGAAGGTGAAAAAGGTGGCTATGCCGCAGTTGCCTTGGGCATGCACGGCAGCTTGGAAAAGGGCTTATTGAAGGAGTATATTCTGGCTGGTGGGACTACAGCCAAACTCATCGGCAGGATGGAGAAAACCGCGCTGTGGTGTTGCCCATAGGCTCCTTCAGGATTCCGCCTGAAGATCAAGGACCATCCCAACCTTCATGAGGGCCCGCCACAGGGCGACATTAATCGGCAGTCGAGCGGTGCCAAGTCCCGGATGCATAGTGGTGATATGCAGACCGGCATCGACAAAAAGCGGCATCGGGGCAAGAGGATCATGGGCAATAATCTGCACTTCATCCGGCCCTGCCGCCGCCTTCATGACCCGGCATAAAGCCGGCCGGGCAACCCCATCCCGGTCAGGGTTACCGGCAAAACCAAAGAGCCGGCAAACCACCGTCCGCGTCCCGTACTGACTGCAACCCCAGATTCCGGCCCTGGTAAGATCTGGGTGATACAGGACGCAGCGCTTGTTGTCACCGTTTTCCTCAAGAACCCGCAACATAGGCTCCGCTTGGGTAGTGCGGAACAACAAGAATGCCAGGGGAAGACATTCAAGGACCGTCGCTTCGACCTTCTCCGATATACAGCAATGGCCGCAACCCTGAGGACAGCTGAGGCCGCTTCGCTTGGCAAAGGCGGCCACCGCCACATCGAGCAGTCGATATTCTTCAAGAACCTGAGCTTCCAATTCCTGCAGCAGGGCCATCAGTTCAGCTCAACAGCAGGGAATCCATTGCCAATTCTTCCCCCTGCGCCTTATAAAACTGTTCAAGCAAATCCTTGACGGTCAGGTTTTCTTTATCTTTGCCCTGCAGGTCAAGGAGCACCCGGCCCTGATGCAGCATGAGCAATCGGTTGCCGAAGCTGATGGCGTGCTTCATATTATGGGTGATCATCAGGGTCGTCAGTTTTCGACCCTTGACTATCTCCTGGGTGAGGCCGAGGATCTGACCGGCGGTTTTCGGATCAAGGGCGGCAACGTGCTCATCGAGGAGCAGCACCTCCGGCTTGATCATCGTCGCCATGAGCATGGTCAGAGCCTGACGCTGACCGCCGGAAAGCAACCCGACCTTGTCGAGGAGGCGATCTTCAAGGCCCAGGCCAAGCTGCTGCAATTCACTGCGGAAGCGTTCCCGGTCGCGAATTTTAACGCCGCGGGCCAGACCGCGGCGCTTGCCGCGCAGGCCGGCTATGGCCATATTCTGTTCGATGGTCGCCGACGGACAGGTGCCGAGCAGCGGATTCTGAAACACCCGCGAAATAAGTGCAGCCCTTTTATACTCTGGCCAAGCGGTGACATCTTGACCGGCGATGGAAATTTTTCCGGAATCAGGGAAGAAGCCGCCGGCAATGCAGTTCTGCAAGGTCGATTTTCCTGCCCCGTTCGAACCAATCACCGTTACAAAATCACCCTCATCAAGCTTGAGATTGATGTTGTTCAGGGCGAAGACCTCGTTGACGCTGCCCTTGTGAAAATACTTTATGATGTTTTCGAGTCTAATCACCGGGCAATGAGTCTCTTCTTGAGGTTGGGGGTAATGAGGGCACCGATAACCAGAACGGCGGTAATGAGATTGAGGTCACTGGGATTGAACCGGAAATGGCCGAACTCAAGCCCCAAGGCCAGGGCAATGGCCAGGCGGTAAACGATGGACCCCAGGAGTGCTGCGATAAAGGCCCTGGCCATGGTCTGACAGCCGAATACCGTCTCGCCGATTATGACCGAGGCAAGACCGGCAACGATGGTCCCAAGCCCCATGCCGACATCGGCCGCACCCTGGTTCTGGGCGACCAGCGCCCCGCTGAGGGCAACCAGCCCGTTGGACAAACCAACTCCAAAGATGATGACCCAGTGGGTATTGACGCCCTGACTGATGATCATCTGCGGATTATCGCCGGTGGCAAGAATGGTCTGCCCGATCTCGGTGCCCATGAACCAGATGATAAAACCAAGAACCAAAGCGGCGAAGGTGCCGAAAATCAGTAGTCCGGCGTAATGAGCCGGGATGCCCAGTCGCGTTACCGCATCGAAAACCGTATTGACGCCCAACAATGCAACATTCGGCCCGGCCATGATGCGGATGTTAATGGAATACAGGGCAATCATGGTAAGAATAGAGGCCAAGAGGTGCAGGATCTTAAACTTGGTGTTGAGAACCGCCGTCACCATCCCGGCGACAAAGCCGCCGGCCAGGGCCAACAGCAGGGACAGGTAAGGATTAACCCCGCTGGTAATGGCCACCGCCGAGATGGCCGCCCCAAGCGGCAAGCTGCCGTCAACGGTAAGATCGGGAAAATCGAGGATGCGAAAAGTCAGATAAACGCCTATGACCATGATGCCATAGACCATCCCCTGCTCGACGGCTCCCAGTGCTGCGTACAATGTCATAATATCTTCCGCCGCTTATTGATACACTTGCGTGGCTTTTTTCAGCATGGCTGCCGGCGGCTCGAGCCCCATCTGCCGGGAATAGCCGGTATTGATATGGAGCTGCAGCTCCTTCTGGAATTCAACGGGCATGGTTTCCGGCTTCTCACCCGCAAGGACCCGCTCGGCCATGGCTCCGGTCTGTCGACCGTGTTGGTAATAATCAAAACCCATGGCGGCCACCGCGCCCCTTTTCACCGAATCAACGTCGGCGGCAAAAATCGGCAGTTTGTTCTCCACCCCCACCTTGATCACCGATTCAAGGGCGGAAACGATGGTATTGTCGGTGGGAATGAACACCGCATCAACTCTGCCCACCAGGCTCTTCGCGGCCTGATGCACATCGGCGGTCTTACCGGCGGTGGCCTCAACCGTCTGAAAGCCGAGCCTTACGCTCAGTTCCTTGATTGCGGCGATGGTTGCCTTTGAATTGGCTTCGCCTGCATTATAAAGAAGGCCAAGCTTTTTTATATCGCTTTTATAAGCCAGGACCATGCGCAGATGTTCCTCAACCGGCAGGAGATCGGATACCCCGGTGATCCCGGCATCGGGTTTCTGCAGATCCTTCACAAGGCCTGCGGCAACCGGATCGGTGACTGCGGTAAAGAGAAAGGGTCGTTTGAGGTCGGCCGGTGCCTTGGCCAGGGCCTGGACACAGGTCTGGGCGCTGGGGGTGGCGATGGCAACCAGCAGATCGGCCTTTTCACCGATCATCTGCTGGGCTATCTGGGTCGCCGTACCCATATTGGCCTGGGCGTTGTGGATTGTATAGCCGACCTCAACCTTCCTTTCCTTGAGATAGTCCTGCATACCACGGAGAACTGCGTCAAGTGCCGGGTGTTCGACAAACTGACTGACCGAAATGGTCGCACCGTGGGCGGCAAGAACTTGAAAACTGAGAAAGGTGCCCAGCAACGCGGCCATTATGAGTTTTTGCATCTTCATTCCTCCCAATAGAATAAATCGATGTGTGCTCTTTCCCCTTTGGAGCCGTCTCGGCCAGGGAGAGATGAGGCAGATTTTGCCGGAACTCACGATTTCCGGTTTGCACACATCTAGCCGATAATGAGGGGAAGGTCAACGATGCTTTTGCTCCTTTTGGGATGATTTCTTCCCTCTGAGGACCTCGGCTGCTCAACCGGCCAAATACTGCTCATTGCGCCGCAGGACCACAGAACGTTCCGACCGCAAAAACAAAAACCCCACCCACAGCTTTCGTTGATCAAGCAGCGTCAGCGAAGAGGCGGGGGCGGGGGCGGGGGCGGGAGGAAAATTTTTTAGAAAAAGGAGCCTCTTGCAAAATGAGGATTTTCATTCAAAATCAAGGCATGCGAAAAATTTTACCGCAGGCATATAGTTAATATTCCGAGGATAAAATTTTGAGCATAACGCCGAGTTTGGGCGAAAAGACCATTTTGCAAGAGGCTCAAAGATCAGATTATTGCTGCGGCTTATTCATGCCCATACCGGGTCCACCACCCATTCCGGAACCAGGACCTCGTCCCCCCTTACCACCGCCCATGGGCCCGAGATACTGGGAAACCCCGGCTGCCTCGGCCTTGTCATGCATGGTTGTTCGCAGGTCAAAGAGCTCGCCGGCAGCTTTCGCCGCAGCTTGCGGATCAGGCTTTTCGCTCTGCATAATGGCACGTTTTTCCGCTTGTTTCATGGCAATCTGCTTATGCAGTGCCTGGTTGTCTTTAAAGAATTTACTGACTTTTTCCTGGGTTGCCGGGTCCAGCTGCTGCATCATCTGCCCCCGCATCTGCGGGCAGTAGCCGTCACCGCCATTGCCATGCCCTCCTCTCCCCCAATTTGCCGATGCGCCGGTTGCCATGGTCAGTCCGGCTATAAGTGCGATTGCTACAATGTGCTTTTTCATTTTGCTTCTCCTTGTGTGGGTTATCTGTTTATGTGAACAGTGTGTTTGCCGCTGTTTCATCCGGCAGCGAGCTGCACCTGCAGACCGTCTGCCCTTGCCATAATTAAAGCAAGTCCGGTGCCAACTTCAAATATATTAATCATCATATTGATATTATAATATATTTTTCCGTGTAAACTGCAACCGTCAGCGAAAACAACCTCCAACTAGGTAAGAACTACCCATCCATCACAAGCTGAACCGGGTAGATACTTCCCACCCTCCCCGGCCCTCCCCTTGACCGCGCCATAAAGTTAGTGTATTTATCGATAAACAACGGAGGTGCCATATGAAAATGCTCTTCACCCTGACGATCTTTTTGCTTGTCTGTATTATCGGTACGGCCCGGGCGGGCGATACCAATCTGCCCCTCGACAAAAGAATCTCCATCGAAAGACTCATGCTTGTTGAAGAGTATCAAATCGCCCTGAAAAGGTGCCGCGAGCACGCAAGAAATGCCGCCAAGAATTCCTGCATCCAGCAAAGAAAAGATTCCTTAGCCAAGACCTTGGAAAATCTTCAACACGACCCCAAGGCCTATTTCATCAACAAAGCGGGAAAGTACCAGGATGAAAAATCCCTGCAGGATGCCCGGCAACGTGTCTCATCCGGCAAGGGGAGTTGACCGGCAGATGGCTGACAAATGGAATTACACTGCTGTCGACATGTATCGAGCTTTTTTTGAGGATGCCGCTGACGCCATGTTCATTACCGACCGGCACTGGCGCTTTCTGGCGGCGAACCGGCAATGGCTGACTCTCTCCGGCTATTCGCTTAACGACCTCCAGTCCATTGACTGCACCACGATAATCGACCGCCAGGATCTTCCTCGACAACCACCCATCACAGTTATTTTACAGCAGGGCGGCATAATTACCAGAGAACAATACTGGCTGCGCAAGGATGGCAGCCGGTTCCACGCGAACATCAGTCAACGAACGCTTACCGATGGAAATATTCTCTGTGTCGTCCGTGACATAACCGAGCGCAAACAGGCCGAGACAGAGGCGGGAAAACGCACCGGGGAACTTGCGGCATTGCAGGCTCTGAGCCTGGCGGTGAGTTCCTCCCTGTCACTTGACCTGGTGTGCAAAGCTGCCATGCAGGGTATGTTGGATGCGGTTTGTCCGGATCTTGCCTATCTGTTTCTCCGTGACGGCGACAGGTTGCTTCTCCAGGAAGTATCGCCACCGGAAGCCAGGCAGCGACTGGATGTGGTACCTGAACACCGGGTGGGTGAGTGTATGTGCGGTTTGACAGTGCGGGAAGAAAGGCCTCTCTATTCACGGGACATTCACAATGACCATCGCTGCACCTGGGATGAATGCAAGGATGCCGGAATACACTCCTTCGCCTCGCTCCCTTTGCGTGCCGGGCCGGAAATCATCGGGGTCATTGGCCTTGCCTCGATGACCGACAGGGACTTTGAGTCCCGGGCCGGCTTCCTTGAAATCCTCGCCCATCAGGTTTCTCTGGCCTTGGCCAATGCCCGGAGCTACGAGGCAGCCAAACGTGAACTGGCGGTACGCAAAAATGCCGAGGCGGCGCTGCAGGCAAGCGAACAAAAGTTGCGCGCCATTTTTGAACGTTCGCCGGTGGGAATAATCCTCCTTGACAGCCAGTCGATAGTCCTCGACTGCAACGAACATTTCGCCGCTATCTTCGAGGTGGCACGCGAACGCTATCTCGGCATCAAGCTGCTCGACCATCTGCCGCTTGGTCCCATGCGCGACCATCTCATCGCTACCTTGGCCGGTGAAGAAATTCATCGCTTTGAGGATGCACATATCTCCATCTTCAGCGGCAAGCAGGTCTACCTGGCAATTATCGGTGAAAAGATCAGCCCCGATCTCTTCATCGTTGTCATGACCGACATTACCGAACAAAAACAAGCTGCTACGGCCAAGGAAAAACTCCAAGATCAGTTGCTGCAGGCGCAAAAGATGGAGTCGGTGGGCCGACTGGCCGGCGGCGTAGCCCATGACTTCAACAATATGCTTACCGCCATCCTCGGCCATGCCGAACTGGCTATGCTGAATTGCTCCCCAGAGGATGCAATCCATGTCAATCTCAAGGTCATTGAGAGTGCCGCCCAGCGCTCCGCCGATCTGGTCCGCCAATTACTGGCCTTTGCCCGCAAGCAGACGGTGGCCCCGAAAATCTTCGACCTCAATGACCGTGTAGCCGGCTTACTGAAAATGCTGGTGCGGTTGATCGGCGAGGATATCGATCTGGTTTGGAAACCGGACACTGAAATATGGTCGATCAAGGTTGACCCTTCGCAGATTGACCAGATTCTCGCCAATCTCTGCGTCAATGCCCGGGACGCCATTGCAGGGGTGGGCAAGATCACCATCGGCACCAGAAACACCGTCGTTGATGCCGACTACTGCACCCTGCACCCGACCATCAGACCCGGAGAATATGTGCAACTCAGCGTCAGTGACAACGGCTTCGGGATGGACAAAGAAATCCTTGAACATATCTTCGAGCCGTTTTTCACCACCAAGGAGGTGGGAAAAGGTACCGGCCTGGGGCTTTCCACAGTGTACGGAATCGCCAAGCAGAACCATGGTTTTGTCAATGTGTACAGCGAGCCGGGCAAGGGCACGACCTTCAAGATCTACCTGCCGCGATTCGCTGCCTCGGTTGTTGCCGAAAAGGTCGAGGAGAAAACCGAGATTCCCCAAGGCAAGAGCCAGCTGGTGCTCCTCGTTGAAGACGAGGAGGTGATTCTCAAAGTCGGCCAGGCGATGCTTACCCGGCTTGGCTACAGGGTGTTGGCGGCAGCGACACCGAGTGAGGCACTGCGCCTGGCCCAGGCCCACGCCGGGGAAATCGAACTGCTCATAACCGACGTCATCATGCCGGAGATGAACGGCCGCGATCTGGCAAACCGGCTCGTCGGCGGCATCCCAGGACTGAAATGCCTGTTCACTTCAGGGTACACCGCCGATACCATTGCGCATCACGGAGTGCTTGACGAGAAGATCAATTTTATCCAAAAACCATTTTCTTTTGCGGAACTGGCCGTCAAAGTCTGCGAGGTAATGGACCAGGAGAAGGATTATCTCTTCAGGATACCATAGGAATCCCGGGCATTATCCCTCAAATCTCGCCGGTCATACCGAACTCGATCGGGGCCTTAACATAAAAGATATTCACCTTTTCTTCCTGCAAGCGGGCAAACAAACGCGCAGCATCCGTGCTGCTGACCGCCATGGTCACCTCAATGGGCTGATCCGATAATTCAAAGAAATGGGTGGAGCGGATTTTTCGGTCATGGCCGAACCCCTCGACAGCGGCAATCAGGGTGGCGCCGCTGACCCCGATTTTCCGCGCTTCTTCAAGCAGCCATTGGGCCAGTGAAAGATTGCCATGCCTGCGATCCTGCTGGGTAAAAAACGATAATTGATAACCGTTCATGACAGATTTCCTTTTCAGATGCGTTTGCATAAAGCAACACTGGCAATACCGAGGATGGTCATAGTCAGCGAACCGACGACGTGGGCGGAAATTGCCATCCCCGCCCAGAGCAATCGGCCTTCCTGCAATAATGAAGTAACCTCAGCCGAGAAAGTGGAAAAGGTGGTCAAGCCGCCGAGAAAGCCGGTAATGATCAGCAAACGCCACTCCGGCGCCAGATCGGGATGGCCGGCAAAGAGGGCTACAGCCACACCGACAAGATAGCCGCCGACGAGATTGGCAGTCAAGGTGCCGAGCGGGATGGTTGGAAACAGCGAATTCAGGGAAAGCCCGAGCAGCCAGCGTAATATCGCACCTGCCGCTGCTCCGAAGCTGATCGCCATAAGGGAATTCAACATATGTCGGTCCTTTCCTTGTTGCGGTGCATATTCCGCACCGGTCGGTTGTTTCTAGGGTAATGGAAGAGCACCCATGAAAATATTACCATTGCAGGTTTGCTTCGTCACCATTAGATATATGATAGGCCGACGTACACTAACAAGAAATCCGTTTCTATGTCTTGAACGGCATAATGGACCCCTTTGATGCACTCATTATCGATTGAAACACTGCTGCTTATTTTTCTCATTCTCCTCAACGGCTTGCTGTCCCTGTCGGAGCTTGCTCTCGTTTCGGCGAGAAAGGCGCGGCTGGAGCAGTTAGCCAATGAAGGCGATAGGAAGGCCGGGGTAGCACTTCGGCTGGCCAATTCACCAAACAATTTTTTATCGACAATTCAAATAGGTATTACCTTTGTCGGTATTTTATCAGGGGCCTTCGGCGGGGCAACCATAGCCGAGTTCCTTGCCGAACACCTTTCCACCTTCCCCCCTCTTGCCCCCTATGGCAAAACCATCGGAGTGGTTCTCGTCGTCGTTTGCATCACCTATTTGTCTCTGATTATCGGAGAGCTGGTACCAAAACGCCTGGCCCTCAATAATCCCGAAAAAATTGCCCGCCTGGTGGCGCCGATGATTGCCCAACTTTCCCGTCTGGCACATCCCTTAGTCCTGTTGCTGGGTGGGTCCACCAACGTATTGCTGCGCATTTTCCGATTCAAGCCCGCAGTCGATTCATCGGTCACGGAAGAAGAGATAAAACTGATGATAAACGAGGGAACCCGGGCCGGAACCTTTCAACAGTTTGAACAAAATACCATCGACCGGGTCTTCCGCCTGGCTGACCGCCGGGTAACGGTTTTGATGACCCCCAGGATAGATATGATTCGGCTGAGTCTCGATGAAAGCATGGAAGAAACCAAGCGGCGCATTACCGAGTCTAAACACTCGTCCTATCCAGTGGTACAGCATGCCCTTGACAATATTATCGGGGTTGTCTGGGGAAAAGACTTACTTTCCATGATTATCAAGGAGAACACCTTTGATCTCCAGAGACTCTGCCGAAAACCGGTCTTTGTTTCCGCCTCGTCGCAAGCGGTAACAGTTTTGGAGCTGTTTAAAAGGTCGGAAACCCACATTGCATTTGTGGTGGATGAATACGGTCTTGTCCTCGGTCTTGTGACCTATGGCGATATTTTACGCTCGGTCTTCGAAGACATTGAGGATGCTAATTCCGGAAAAAGAGAAATAGTCGAACGCGAAGATGGTTCGTGGCTTGTCGCCGGGAGTCTGCCGCTTGATGACTTTCTCGATTTTATGGAAATCAGAAAGTTGAGTGAAGAACTGCATATCGGCATGAATACGGTGGGCGGTTTTGCCATGGCAAAAATCGGCGCAGTGCCAAGAGAAACAGACCACTTCCTATGGAAAGGGATGCGATTTGAAATTGTCGACATGGACGGCAGGCGTGTTGACAAGATACTGGTGTCACGGATAAACAACAAAGCTTAATCCATCAAAAACAGGTTATCCCCCCTTCTTTCGTCCAATATAATGCCGGGGCCGGCGCCTTAGCCCAACACCTCTCTGATTTTTGCAGCCAGTTCCTGCATAGTAAACGGCTTTTGGATGAAAAACACGCCTTCATCGAGCACACCGTGATGCGCTATAACGTCGGCCGTATAGCCGGACATGAACAGACGCTTGAGGTTGGGGCAATGAGCCAGGAGATTCTTGGCCAGATCACGGCCGTTCATTTCCGGCATGACCACGTCGGTCATGAGCAGGCTGATGTGCTCGCCATGCTCCTTTGCCAGACGAATAGCCTCACCCGGCGTCAACGCCGCCAGGACATCGTATCCCTGGTGGTTGAGCATGGTTTTGGTTACGTCGAGGATCATCTGTTCGTCTTCCACCAGGAGGATAGTTGCATGGCCGGATGTCGCAAGGCTCACCGCATCGCTCTTCATCACCCGTTCATTTTTTCCGGCATGTCGCGGCAGGTATATACTGAAGGTCGTCCCCAGGCCAGGCACGCTTGTGACGCTGATAAACCCGTAATTTTGTTTAACAATGCCGTAAACCGTGGCCAGTCCCAGGCCGGTGCCCTTGCCCATCTCCTTGGTGGTGAAAAATGGCTCAAAGAGATGCTCAAGGGTTTCCGCATCCATACCACTACCGTTGTCACTTACGGCCAGCAGGATATACTCACCTGGCAGAAAATCTCTATGGGTGGCGCAATAGGCCTCGTCAAAGGCGACGATATCCGTCTTGATCGTCACCTTACCGGTATCGGCAATAGCGTCCCGGGCGTTGACGCACAGGTTTGCCAACATCTGGTCGACCTGCGACGGATCGATCTTTATCGGCCCCAAATTCTCGCCCGGCAGCCAATTGAGGTCGATGTCTTCGCCGATTAAACGGCGCAACATTTTCAGCATCCCTTCAACCATAAGGTTGAGGTCGATCACCTTCGGGGCGACCGTCTGTTTGCGGGCAAAGGCCAGGAGCTGCCGCGTCAGATCGGCGGAACGCTTGGCAGCCTTGCTGATCTCCTGGAGGTTGGCAAAGAGCGGCTGGCTGGTATCCATGCGGTTTAGGGCCAATTCGGCGTGACCGAGAATGACGCTCAGCATGTTGTTGAAATCATGGGCCACCCCTCCCGCCAAACGACCCACTGTCTCCATTTTCTGCGCCTGAGTTAACTGCACATGCAGCCTTTCATTGTCTTCTTCCGCCTTTTTATGGGCGGTGATATCCCGCACACTGGCGATAACCCCGTTGATTGCCGGTTCGGACAAGAAACTCTGGGCGATGGCCTCGGAATAGACCCATTCCCGGGTTTTGTGGATATGTCGGTACTGGACGGTAACGGTTTTTTCAGGATGTTCAAGGGCCTCCTTCCAGGCGGCTCTGACCGCTTTCAGGTCGTCCGGATGGATGATGGCGTCGATTGCTCGGCCCTGCAATTCGGCGACAGGAAAACCGGTAATTCTCTCCGACGCCGGACTGACGAACCTTTGACTGCCGTCGGCATTAATAATGACCAGGCTATCCGAAGAATTCTGCACGAGAAATCGCAGCCGCTCCTCACTTTCAACGAGTGCCGTCTCAGCCGTCTTCCGTGCGTCGATATCTTGAAGTGTGCCATAGAGACGAACGCAAACCCCGTCCTGGAACTCCGCACAACCAATCCCCCTGACCCAGCGCTTATTGCCTTTTGCAGTAACGATCTGCACCTCAACATCAAAAGGAGCCCCGCTTTGAATGGCCCTGGAGACTACTTCAATAATGGTATCGCGGCTGACACCCTCCGGGTAAAAATTCAACCCATTTTCCATGGTAGGGATAAAATCGGGGTCGACCTCCATAATCTCCCGAGTTATCTCCGACCAGTTGTCCGCACCTGTCAGCGGGTACTTTTCCCAGCCTCCAACCCTGGCCATTCGGCTGGTTTGGGTGAGCAGGTCCTTGGTTTTGGTCAACTCCTCCCCGCTCGACACCAACTCATGTGTATGCTTTCTCACAGCCGCTCGGAGGGAGCGATTCCAGAAGAATAGGAGCAGGAGGAACAGCCAGAGAATTCCCGAGCCGATCAGCAGATACCCGGTAGACTGAGAACTGATGATGGGTGCGCCGTACCATTTTTTGTCGATCTGCTGCAGTTCATCGGGTGATATCCGGGCAAAACCCGCCTCAATCTGTTGCAGCAGCAACGAATCTCCCTTTTTTACAGCCCGGTGAAACTCACCGACGGAAAAGGGTAAAGATTCATTAAATTGTTGTTCAATTCCATACTTATAGAGAAAATACAGAGCCGGAGGTCTGTCGATGACAAATACGTTGACCTTGAGCTCTTTAGCTGCCAGGATAATTTCCTCATATCCCTTGAAAAATACCAGATTTTCGACACCATGCCGCCTAAGAAGATCAATTGCCGCATCGCCTTCTTTGACCCCTACGACAAAGCCCTTAAGGGAATCAATATCGGTAATTCCGCTGATTTGATTTTTAAAAAAGGCAGAAACTCCAATACTCGCATAAGGTTTGCCGAAATCCAGCCATGCCAAACGATCTTCGGTTTTAAAGGTCGTGTCTATTACATCAAAATCCCCGGCCTGCATGCGTTTCTGGGCAATGCCCCAGTCCATCGCCAGAATCTCGACCTGGACACCGGTCTTTTGCTGCCAGAGTCGCCACTGATCAACCAGGATTCCCTGGACAATGCCATCGTTACCGAGAAATACGTAGGGCGGATAATTATTATCAGTCACAACTCGAAGGGTTTGCAGAGATGCCTTTTCCGAAATTGCAACGCGGGGCATCAACGCGAAAGTCTGGAGTATAGCCAGGGAGAGCAAAACCAGCAGGGTAAAAAACCGGGGGCTCAAGGAACTCTTCCGTCGACAGTTGTAACTCATAAAATAATAGCTCTCCGATCACAGTGAGGGATTGTGTTCCATGGTTTTTTCACTTGTTCCATCATTGAAAGCTGGCTGTTCTCTTCAGCGGAAAACCCTTTTCCAAGAGAAAATGGTATGCTTATTATGAAGGCCGGTTTGTTTATTGTCAAACCTTTCACACAAACTGCAGAACAAGCTTGTACTGTGAGCGCATGCATTGATAGTATAGGGCATACATGTCCTTTACTCGTTACCACTAATTTCATCCCGAAATTGAGTCCTTTATGAAAACCCTGGCCCATCCCTCGACCTTGATTGAAGAATCGATTGATTTTCTCAAACTCATTGGCAAATCGTGTCAGGGCGGTGCTGCAGAGACCACTGCCGAACATCTCAACGCCTTCCTGCACGAACATATTTTCACCGGCCTCGGCCGGGTCTTTGTCGAAATCTACTTTTCTGACGATGGCCGGGAGAGCTTTAATCCTCTCACGGCCTCTCCTCTGGGCGACCGGAGTGTCTCTTCTCGTGTCCCTCGCAGTATCCCGGTCAAGGGTCAACTTTTCGAAGCTTTTCACCTTCACCGTCTGTATCGGGTTTTCACTGCAAAAGACGACAATCCGTCATTTCTTGCCGTGACCGCTAATACAAGCCATGCCCTTTTTCCAATTTTCAGGAACGACCTCCTGACGGCAATTCTCTATGTCGGCAGCAAAGAGCTGCCGACGTTTCCCGAGAACTATCTTCTGGGCATACAGACGCTGACACAGGTGGTCGGTTCACAAATGACAAGCATGGAAAGAGTTTCCCGCTGCAAAAAGTCAACCACCATTTCCGAGGGTTCTGAACAACTTCAACAGGCACTTTACGACATCAGCGAGCAGGCCCACCTGGTATCCTGCGAGGCAGATCTTTACAAATCTTTGCACAAAATCGTCGGTCGCCTTATCAATGCCAGGAATTTTTTTATTGCTCTGCGCCAAGAGCGAGACGGCGAGCACTACATAAAATTCGCCTACTACTGTGACGAGTTCGATTCCCACTTGCAGGGTATGGAGTTTAAAATCGACGCGCGAGCCAAATTTAGCATGTCCGGCTTCTTGGTGCAAAGCGGCAAGCCGGTCTTGTTAGGTCCGGAAACTTTTGATGCGTTTTGCGAAATAAACGGCATACAGCCACTGGGGAAAAAGGCCCACTCATTGGTCGGTGTACCCTTTTTTCTCGAGCATCTTGCCGGTGTTGTCCTTGTTCAGAATTATCATGAAGAAGTGTACACCGAGAAAGACAAGGATCTTCTGGTGTACGTTGCCAGGCACATCGGTGATGCCCTGAGCAGGAAGAAAGCGATCGATGACATGCGCGAAGCCAATGAGATTTTTTCCCTTTTTCTCCAATATTCTCCAGTACATGTCTATATCAAGGAGGTACAGGCCGGGGAAAGTCGGATTGTAAAGGTGAGTGAAAATTATAGAATATTGCCCTTCGCAAGCAGTTCGGAATTGGTCGGCAAAACCATGACTGAAATATTTCCAGGCGAATTTGCCGCTAAAACAATCGCCGATGATTGGCAGGTTATCAAAAGCGGCGTCCCATTACAAACCGAGGACTATCTGGACGGGAGGACCTACTCGACGATCAAATTCCCGATACTGCAAGGCGGCAAATCTTTACTGGCAGGCTACAGCATCGACATCACCGAACGAAAGACAATGGAAGAAGCATTACGTGAAAATGCCCAGAGATATCGGATCATCTTTGAGAGATCTCCTTTGGCGATAATCAGCTTCGACTGCGAAGGGACGATTGTTGATTTCAATGAAAAATTTATTGAAATGATGGGTTCAAGCAGAGAAAAACTTCTCGGCTTTAATACTGCCAGACAAAGCACTCCAAAGATGCAGGAAACCATTAAAAAGGCACTGGCCGGAGAGACGGTCTCCTTCGAAGATTCCTACACCTCCATTACCGGCGGCAAGACCACCTACCTGCGGGGTCTGTTCAGTCCGGTGAACCCCGGCCAATCGCCAACCGATGTCATCGCCACCCTGGAGGATATTACTGAACTGAAGCAACATGAACAAGAACAGCAAAGGATTGAAAAACTTGAATCCCTGGGCGTTCTCGCCGGCGGCATTGCGCATGATTTCAACAATATTCTTACGGGGATCATGGGTAATATCTCGTTTTTGCAAGTCCTCATTGAACGAGAACATCCGGCGCGAAAACCGCTTGCCGAAGCTGAGAAGGCCGCGCGGAGGGCAGCCGAACTGGCGCAGCAACTTCTTACATTTGCCAGGGGCGGTACGCCGAATAAAAAAGTGGTAAATCTGCAGCGCCTTACCCGCGATGCGGTATCCCTCATGCTTCGGGGTTCAAATGTGCGGGCAGTCGTCAACATGGCCGACTCACTGCACTCAATTCGGGCCGACGAAGGGCAAATAAGCCAGGTACTCAATAATCTTATTATTAATGCCTCGCAGGCAATGCCCGGCGGTGGAACTGTGACGATTACCGCAGGCAATGCGTTCCTGGCGGAAGACAACAGTTTTGGACTCGCTGCGGGAACCTACATCAAAATGCAGCTGAGTGATGAGGGCTGCGGCATATCGCAGGACAACCTGGCGAAAATATTTGACCCCTACTTTTCGACCAAGTCAACCGGGACCGGCCTCGGCCTCGCCACGACCTACTCAATCCTCCTCAGACATAACGGACACATCAGGGTAAACTCAACAATCGGCAAGGGAACGACCTTCACCATCTACCTGCCATCAGTCGGCACCTCTTCTGAAGGAGGTACCCCTGTTGCCCATCAAAAGCACAACGTTCACTGTGGAGGCTCAGTGCTGGTTATGGATGACGAAGAGATGATCAGAGATATTGCCGCCGCCATGCTCAGTCACCTGGGATACCAGGTTGCAACCTGTGCCAACGGCGAAGAAGCACTTGAACTTTACCGGCTGTCCATGCAGTCGGGAACACCCTATGTGGCAGTTATTTTGGATTTGACTATTCCTGGCGGACTCGGAGGAAAACAGGCGGCGGAAAGCCTCCTGGCTTTATCGGCCGATGCCTCTCTCATTGTATCAAGCGGCTACTCCAATGACCCGATCATGGCCAATTACCGAAATTTCGGTTTTCGCGGAGCTATTGCCAAACCATACAACATCAGTGAATTCGAGGAGGTCTTGGCAGCGGTGGCGACGTCTCTTAGCAAGGAGGTGTAAAGGGAAGTTCCGACCGGAAGTCTCAGATTTTTGGGGATTTTTTAACCTTTTTATCTTTCTTGGCCTTTTCGGAAGCTGGTTAAAGGAAGCACCCGTTGCACAAACACCTTCAGCCTCTTCCTATGCCAATATCTCCCGCAGTTTTGCAGCCAATTCCTTTTTGGAGAATGGTTTCTGGATAAACGCCAGACCTTCGTCCACCACCCCTTGTTTGGCGATAATGTCGGCGGTATAGCCGGACATAAAGAGTGTTTCTATTTCCGGGCGTAAAGTGCGTATCTGCTCCGCCAGCTCCCGACCGTTCATTTCCGGCATAACCACATCGGTCAAGAGCAGATGGATCTTGCCGCTATGCTGTGCGGCTATGCTGAGAGCCTCGGTCGGGCTGGATGCGGCGAGCACGTTGTAGCCAAGACGCTCCACCATTCTTGTAATCATGGCGAGAATTGCCGGTTCGTCCTCAACCAGCATAATCGTTTCACAGCCTTCGGCGACCACTGCCTGACTTTTTTTGGGGTTCGGTACCGCCGTATCCTTATACAGGGGCAGGTAAATGCTGAATGTCGTCCCCCTCTTCGGCTGACTGGAAACATTGATAAAACCGTGGTTTTGTCTGACAATGCCGTAAATCGTGGCAAGTCCCAGACCGGTGCCTTTACCCATTTCCTTGGTAGTAAAAAATGGCTCAAACAGATTCTCGAGAATCTCCTCGTCCATACCGCAGCCGTCATCGGTTACCGTAAGAAGCACATACTCACCGCCACAGCCCTCTTCCTGAGGCCTGCAAAATTTCTCATCCAAAGAAGCATGTTTTGTGGTAACGGTGATTGTCCCGACTCCGGCAATGGCATCACGGGCATTAACACACAGATTGGCGAGGATCTGATCAATCTGGCTGGGATCAATTTTGATCGGCCAAAGATCTTTCCCCGGTCGCCACACCAGTTCGATATTCTCGCCAATGAGCCGCTGCAACATCTTCAACATCCCTTCGACAGTGTCGTTGAGACTCAGAACCCTGGGGGTTATGATCTGTTTACGGGCAAAAGTCAGAAGCTGCCGGGTCAGATCGGCGGAACGTGTGGCAGCACTACAAATTTCCCGCAGATCATCGATACTGGGGTGGCTTGGTTCCAACTGTTCCAACACCATGTCAGCACGCCCGAGAATCACCCCCAGCATGTTGTTGAAGTCATGTGCCACGCCACCGGCCAACCGGCCGATGGCTTCCATCTTTTGGGCCTGGGTGAGTTGTGCCTGCATTTTTTCCTGGGCGAGCATCGCTAGTCGCTGTTCGGAAAAATCGGCCAAAACCACAACGAGCAGATCCGGGGATACTCTTTCACTGACAATATTGAGATAGACCTCCTTGCCACTCATAAACGAGGTATGTAAGCCCTCCCAACGCTGCACACCATCTTCGGACGACAAGGCCTGCTGCAAAGTTTCTCGCATCCGGCCATGCGGCAATTTGTCAAAGAGGTTGAGGCCGATGTAATGCTCGCGAGGAACCCCAAATATTTCAGTAAAATTCTCATTACAGTCGATAATATTCGACTCATTGTCGAACAGGGCAATTCCCACGGGAGACCGTTCAAAAACCGCACGCCATTTCTTCTCACTGTGTCGAAGTGAATCTGCGGCCCTCTGACTATCGGTTATATCTTGAATAATTCCAACAGCATGACTGGTCTGCAAGGCGCCCTTTCGGATGATTCCCCCCTGGTTGACAAGAGTCCGCACAGCACCGTCGGCAAAGCTGATGCGATACTGAACACTGAACCCCAGGCCGTCTCGACAGGCATCTTCTATAATCTTTCTTGCCGCCGCTGCGTCTTCGGCGAGGATCGCTGCAAAAAGGGCCTCATAGGTGCAAGGGTGCGAAAGGCCGAACATCTCCGGTTTATGACAGGTGAGCTGGAAATCGCCATTATCCAGGTTTTTTTCCCAATGGCCGAGGCGGGCAATTTCCTGGGCCTTGAAAAGACGCGTCTGATTGATCTGCAAGGCCTGCAAGGCAGCTCCGGAACGCAGCCAGTAGCGCACGCGATAACCGAGAATCAGCAGGTTCATGGGTTTACAAACAAAATCGGTAGCCCCGGCATCAAAGGACTCTTTGATTGTCTCGGCATCCTCAAGCCCGGTAATCATAACCACCGGGACATGCCCCCCGTCCGGCAGGCTGCGGATTTCGCGGCAGGTCATAAACCCGTCGATTCCCGGCATGACGACATCGAGCAAAACCAGATCAACCTGGTTGTTGCGGAAATAGTCAAGGGCCTCAAGGCCGGTTTCCGCCTCGACAACACTCATCCCTTCGTTTTCCAGGCTGAAACGCATCTGCAATCGGGCGGCGAGATCGTCGTCGACAACCAGAATTACCGGGCTCTTAATGCCTGGAATGGCCCCTGCAAGCTCAATGCGCATTGCTATACTCCCGACTTTAGCAGATCTTCCAGCTTTTGAGCGGGTATCGGCCTGCTCAGCAAATATCCCTGGAGTTCATCACATTTCATCAACCTCAGAGCAGCCTTCTGATCCTCGGTTTCCACTCCTTCAGCCACCACTTTCAGATTGAAACTCTTGGCTATATCGACGATTGATTGCAGCAGAGACAAACCATTATCGGAGTTCGCAATGTTTTGTATAAAGGATTTATCAATCTTCAGGGTTGAGAGGGGGAACAACTGCAGATGGCTGAGAGCTGAGTAACCGGTGCCAAAATCATCTATGGCAATAGCGACACCCATGTCACGCAGCTGCAGCAGCATCAAACGCGCCTCGTCGGTGTTGGTCATCATCACCCGCTCCGTCAGCTCTACTTCGAGATATTCGGGCCTCAGACCGGTTTCCTGCAAAGTGCTGATAATCTTTGCCACCAGTTGCCGGAAATTGATGTTGTTGCCGGACACATTAATACCCATTCGGCATCCCACAAACATTCCCGCCTCAACCCACTTCTGCGCTTGCGTGCATGCCTCGCGGATTACCCAGTCATTGATGCTGTGAATAAAACCGCTCTCCTCGGCAAAGGGAAGAAATTTATCTGGTGGTATAAGTCCCTTAACCGGATCATTCCAGCGTATCAGGGCTTCAACTCCAGTCAGTTTACTGCCGTTCCTATTGGCATATTGCGGTTGATAATAGAGGACAAACTCATCGTTGTCCAGCGCCTTCTTGAGGCTGTTGCTCATATGAAAACGAGCCAGGGCGGCTTCGTTCATGGCGCTTTGGAAAAACTGATAATTGTTGCGACCCTTCTCTTTCGCCTCATACATGGCGGTATCGGCATTTTTCAAAAGGGTATCGATATCTTCACCGTCATCGGGATAGACACTCACTCCGAGACTGGCGGTGAGGATTACCTGCTGTCCTTCCATGTGTAAGGGTGTCGCCAAAGCCTCGATAATTCGTTCTGCCAGCTTGGCCAATTGGTCGGCGTTACAAATATCGGCGACCAGGATATTGAACTCGTCACCCCCGACCCGGGAAATGATGGAATTTGGCTCACCGTCGCCAGGCCGGGAAATGACATCGGAATGGCGGAGGATGGTTTTCAGACGTTCGGCAACGATAATGAGCGCCTTGTCACCGCAGGGATGGCCCAAGGTATCGTTGATTCGTTTGAAGTGGTCAAGATCAATGAAAAAGATTGCCGCCTTCTTGCGGTTACGCTTGGTCTGCGGCAAAAGCCTCAGCCAGTGTTCGCGAAAAAGCGCACGATTGGCAAGCCCGGTCAGGTTGTCATAAAAGGCAAGATAACGGATCTTGTCCTCGGCCTGTTTCAGTTCCGTGATGTCTTGTATTATCCCTATTGCATACCTGCGCTGTGGATTTTCTCTACGGACCACCTCACCCTGGTTGAGAATAATCCTTTCACTGCCGTCCTGGAGGATTATTCGATACTGGACACTGAAGGCCAGTTCCGCCCGGCAGGCATCATCAATCAATTTTCTCGCCCGCTCCTTATCCTCGGCGATGATGGGGGAAAATAAGGCGTCATAGCCATACGGCTCGAAGAGGCCGATTGATTGTGGAGTATGACAGGTAACTTGAAAATCGTCGGAGTCGAGATCTTTTTCCCAGTGACCCAATTTGGCAATATCCTGGGCCTTAAAAAGACGTTTCCGGCTGATTTGCAGTTCACTCAAGATCGCCCAGGAGCGCAGCCAATATCGCGCCCGATAGCCAAGAATCAGCAGATTGATGGGCTTACTGATAAAATCGGTTGCCCCGGCATCGAAGGACTGGGTGATGGTTTCTGTATCTTCCAGGCCGGTGATCATCACTATGGGCGTATGCCTGCCGCCCTGCAGCCCGCGAATTTCTCGACAGGTCAGGAAGCCGTCGATTTCCGGCATAATGACATCAAGGAGGATGAGATCGACTTGGGCCTTATTGAAATAGGCAATCGCCTCCATGCCGCTTTCCGCTTCAACCACCGTAAAACCTTCATTTTCCAGACTAAACCGCATCTGCAGGCGGGCGGCCAAATCGTCATCGACGACCATAACTACCGGATTCTGAAGTGATAATGGAGCTGCATTAAGAGTCGATAACGACATAATCTGCCTCGCGAATTATTTGACTTTTCGTCACTTACAAAAACGTTGTACGTTTATTGTGAAAATTTTTGCCTTTCCTTTTGTGCGCGTTGCAGAATGTTATCTAAGTCACCGATCACATACGGTTTAGTCATAATCTCCCAAGGTTGATCAAGATGTGTACTGCACATTGCCTCATCGACTACGTAACCACTCGCCAATACAACCGGCAACTCGGGTGTCAGTGCGCGCAAGGCGGATATTGTCTGCCAGCCATCCATCCCCGGCATGCTCAAATCGCAGAGTATCAGAAAGATTTCTTGCCGGTGCTTTTCTGCAAGTTGCAAACCTTCGCTGCCGTCGGCGGCGACAAGTGCTGAAAAGCCAAGACTTTCAATCATCATACTCACGACAACTTGAATAAAGGGTTCATCGTCCACCACAAGGACGGTGGTTCCTGTTGCTTTGTCATTGATCACAGGGTCAACTCCGATATGTTCTTGAGTATTCCATACAGAGGAGCCTCTTGCAAAATGAGGATTTTCGTTCAGAATCAAGGCATGCGAAAAATTTTAACGCAGGCATATAATTAATATTCCGAGGATAAAATTTTGAGCATAACGCCGAGTTTGGGCGAAAAGACCATTTTGCAAGAGGCTCAGAGAAAAAGGGGATCTTAATTCCATAATCATAGCACATCCATCGCCTAATGGCCAAACCGATGCAGAATCTGCAAAACCTCTTCACCATGATGGAACACATACCCCGCAAGGAGTATCATAAAGTATCCCGTTTATCGGTCTTAGCTTCCCATTGTTTTTTTTCGGTGATGTCAAAAGCAATTTGCAACTTGACAGATCGCTGGTCAGGCCAGGTTATCATGCGGTCGATGTTTGAGTACCACCGCTTGCTGATCGGGTTATACCCCTCCCAGACCACTGTTTCCTCTAATTCGCCGCCGGTATTCACGAGACGGGATATGGTGCAGTCATCGCAGGGCAGAGATGATCTGCGAAAGGCTTGCCAGCACAATTGCCCTTCCATGTCAGTACCAAAAACTTCTTTCATATTTTGGTTCATGTACAGGATCTGGTGGGTTGCCACATCGACGACATAGACATGGGCATCGACACTGTCAAAAATAGTCAGCAATTGCCGGTGGGCTTGGCGCACCGAGACATCGCCATTCTGCTGCGTGCCAAGAGTCGCGTGTTGCTGTTTTTGGTGTTCCTCCGCAAGTCCTCGACGGTATTGCTCACGGAAGAATTCGAACCAGAAGGTAACCGTTGTGATGAAGAGATAAACGATGACCAAGCGAATGACGAAGGCAGGGGTGTAGTGATGCGGCTTAAAGCCGGGTATCGGGAAATAGAGGAGAAACAGAGCAAAGAACAACAAGCCCAAAGACCATACCATTCCTTCTTTTTTCCCGGTCAGGAAGAAAAGTACCAGCGGGAATGTGAACATCCACAGGCTCTTTGAGGTGTCTTCCTCCCCGTGCAGCAGCAAATAGAGTACAAGGCCGGCAAGCAGGAAACCATTGACGCGGTAGACGATCTGGCCCATAGGCAGGTGGCACATCAGCAGCCAGCCGAAAACCAGACTGCTGCCGGTAAAAAATACCAGCGCCCCGACGAGAAGATTACCGACCATGAAATTATATATGGCAAAGCCGCTCATCGTTGCGACACCCCAGACAACGAAGACGGCATAATGTCTCAAGCGGATCTTTTCCTCCGGATCCATCGGTGCCTGCTCAATGGTTTTACTGATGGCACTTAAAATCCACTGGCTTGCGCTCTTCAACGGTTTGAACATGGTGTCATCATCCGGCCAATATGGTTAATGTATTCCGCAGTTCGGGAAAGATGGTTTGGCAAGCGAACCCATAGGGTTAGCCCCCTGTTGGCGTTTTCACTGTACCCTATCTTGCCGTTGTGTGCCTCAACAATCATCCTACTGATAGCGAGGCCCATGCCCACCCCCGCGTTGTTCTTGGTGGTGAAAAAGCCTCGAACATCTGGGGCCGAAACCCTCTTTGTCCACCGGATGGACCAGAGTTAAAAATTGTTTATAGATCAGCTGCGTTGTCGCCGGTAAGCCCAGCAGTTCAGCGGTGTTTGCATCGCCGTCATCGCCTGGGGTGACAATTCCCTCTCTGTTTTCATGATTGCCGGTTGCGGCCGACCAATCCCGCCAACTCCTGGCCCAGATGCTCTAGACAACTTACATGGAGTTTACTGCCGGTGTTTTTGCTTTCCTGATGAATTTCCTCCGCCCTAGCCGCAAGCTCGTTCAAACCACACTGCAGCAGGGTACCTTTCAAGGTGTGGGCGGCTCGGCCAAGCATCTCATAATCGTCGCGGCCGAGGGCGGCTATCGCCTTGGCGAGATTGTCGACCATACTTTTTTGCACGGCGGCAAGCACTCGCTCGCTTTGCTCGGCGGTTAAATTGGCGGAGGTCTGCAAATGGGCCATGACTCGGGCAAGGGTTACCGGAGCGGATGAGGCTTGCAGGGCAGGTGCTGCTGCCTCTTCCATCCCCCCTGCCTTCGCCCTTCCCAGCTCCGGATCACGTGCAAGCAGCAACTGAACTATCTCCGTCAGTTGCTTCGGCTGAAAGGGTTTGGTGATATAGCCGTCCATGCCCGCAGCCAGGCACATTTCCCGGTCACCACCCATGGCCTGAGCCGTCATGGCAATGATTGGGATGTGGCCGTTCTCAAGTCTTGCAGCAAGAGTGCGGCCAAGGTCTTCCGGAACATTTGGGCCGGGCGGCCGACCTTGTTCCACGGCGCGGATAAAAGCCGTTGCGGTCAAACCATCCATCTTCGGCATCTGCACATCCATAAGAATGACATCAAAGCAGGCATCGGCCAATATTTTCAGGGCCTCCAGGCCATTGGTGGCGGCGGTTACCAGATGGTCCTGTTCCAGTATCATGCCGGCGACCTCGCGGTTAACCTCGTTATCGTCGACCACGAGAACACGCAAACCCTTTATTTCCGCCTGCCAAGGCTGCTCTTGCTCAGAGCTCGCGACCAATGATTTTTCATTTCCGGCCGATAACACTACGGTAAAGTGAAAGGAACTGCCGACATTCTCCCGGCTCTCAACCCAGATCCTGCCGCCCATCAATGTCACCAATTGCTTGCAGATGGACAAGCCAAGGCCGGTGCCGCCGTACTGCCGGGCGTGGGAGGTATCTGCCTGTTCAAAACTCTTGAAGATCAAAGAGAGTTTTTCCTGGGCGATGCCGATCCCGGTGTCGGCAACAATGAAGTGCAGGGGAGAATCGTCGATATTTGCACTCGCTTCTCCGGCAACGCTGATGGTGATCGAACCAGCCTTGGTGAACTTGATGGCGTTGCCCACAAGATTAAGGAGTATTTGCCCCAATCGCAGGTCATCACCGATAAACACCTTGGGAATGCCGTCCTGCACACTCACCCGCAGTTGTAAACCCATCTCGACCGCCGGCACGTTCATGGTGGAGGTGATGCTTTCCAGTAATTCATTGAGATTGAAGGGCCGATAGTCAAACTGCATCTGCCCGGCCTCGATTTTCGAAAAATCGAGAATATCGTTCAATATGCCCAGCAGGCTTTCCGCCGAATTCAGCACCGTACCGAGAAACCGCTGCTGCTTCCCTGCGTCCTTTGCCTCGCGGGCCAGGCGGGTCATGCCGAGAATGGCGTTCATCGGCGTGCGGATCTCATGGCTCATGTTGGCAAGAAATTGGCTCTTAGATCGGTTGGCCGCCTCGGCCTTTTCTTTGGCCTCGAGCAGATCGACCGCCTGCAACTCCAGTGCCTTGGTCCTTGTGGCAACCTGCTCTTCGAGATCTTTCTGATAATGCAGAAGTTGCAGCTCCAGCACACCGACGATTCTCAGTGGAAATGCATACACCAGACCGGACAAGGCCGTGCCGCTGCAAAAACAGATAAAAAAAACAAAAAGAACGACAGGGATCGACGCATCCGCCGATACAGCTATTTGAATTTCTCCAATCTTACGATTATTAAACCTAATTATGCCGGGATCGCCGGTGATGACCAGGGAACCGAAGGTTTCCCGGCTTGGCCGTGTATGGTTGTACTGGGTTACCGGGGCTAAGTCCGCATCGACAATAGAAATGCTCACTATTTCTTTATTTTGGGTGAACGAACCAAGTATTTCTTTATACTTTGTGTCTTGATATTTCCAGAGACCTGGCGAAGACGCCACCAAGTTTCTAATATTATCAGCGAGCTGATTGGAATATACAGTTGCCTGTTGCTGCAACTTCCGATATTCAAGAAAGCCAAAGATGCCGGGGATGACCAAGGCTATGATCAAGAAAATGCTCGTCGCCAAAAACAGTAACTTCCCGGCAAGTTCCCTGCTGATTTTGCCCGGATGCCGAGGCTTGATTACCTTCATCAAAAAAACCTATTGCATTGGAACATAATTGTAGGCCTGCAAAATTTTACTCCCGGCATCGGAGGCAACGAATTTCAGAAATGCCGCCGCCTCCTCGGGCAATTTACCCTCGCGATGGATAAACGCCAACTGTCTAGCGAGTGGATAGGTCCCATTCTCAAGAGTGTCCCGGCTCGGCAACACCCCATTAAAACGCAAAACCTTGACTTTTAATTTCTCGGTTGCCACCATGCCGAAATCGGTAACTCCCAGGGCATAGGGTGTCGCTGCGAGGGCCAGGTTGGCGTCTTGATCGGTAAAAGAAACACTCCAGCGTTTTGCCTCAAGACTTTCCCAATACGCCTCATTAAATCCGGGAATGGCCTTCCCGAGGATCTGCATGCCGCTATCGAATTTTTCTCTTACCTGAACGATGATCTCATTACCATCCTGCCAGCGTGTCTTGACTCCTTTGAGAATGGCAATGAGATCTCCAGAGGTGATGCCGGCATCCTGCACGGCTGGATGAGCTCCGATAACCATCGCCACTCGAGCATACGGTTTGGCGACTATGCCCAACGACTTTTCTTGATCTTTCAACGGACGGGAAATAAGACCAAGATTTATGGCGCCGTCAACGGTGGCGGCAATCGCCCCATGGGTGCCGATACTGCCGGGAACGGTAATAACTACCTGTGGATTCTCCTGCATAAAGGCCTCGGCCAGAAGCCGGGTAATTGCCAGGTTGACCCCTGAACCGGCGGCCGTTACATTCACCTGGCCGGTCTGTTGCCGGCTTTCCTGGGCCCTGCCGGATGCGGCCACTGCACATGCAAATACGGCGACAAAAAGCACCTTAACTATACTGATCTTTTTCATTTTTCACCTTCTTTAAACAATTCAGACGGGTTGCCTTTTTCTCACCGCAGGCCCATTGTCCAATAGACTGGTAAGGCCCATTTGCAGTTGTTGCAAGATTTCCGCATAGGCAACTACGCCCCTCCCCCGGATGCCCTGATGGAGCTCCTCGGCCTTGGCCGCCAATTCGGTCAACCCACACTGCAGCAGGGTACCTTTCAGGGTATGGACGGCCCGACCAAGGGCCGGGTAATCCTCCCGGCTCAGGGCATCTGTCGCCTTGATAAGATTGTCGGTGATGCTTTTCCGCATGGCGGCGATTACCCGTTCGCTTTGCTCGGCCGTCAGTCGCGTAGTGGTCTGGAGGTGGGCCGCAACGCCTGCAAGGGTTACGGGAACGCCGGGCTCATCCGCCTGCGGGGATATCTCCTTCTCTTCCGCCTTTTTCTCTCTGATTTCTCCTGGCACTGGATCGGCCGCCACCAACCCCAGGCACATCTCCACCAATTGTGCCGGCTGAAAAGGTTTGGTGAGATAGCTGTCCATACCGGCGGCAAGACACATCTGCCGATCGCCGTCCATGGCATGAGCTGTCATGGCAACGATCGGCAGATGCCCGCCAAGAAGTTTGTGGCCTAGGGTTTTGACTAAATTCTCCGGCAATGCCTGGCAGAGCGGCTGGCCTCTTTCCAGGCAGCGGATTATCGCGGTCGTTGTCAGACCGTCCATCTGCGGCATCTGTACATCCATAAGCACCACATCAAAGGATTGCTTGCCAAGGGCGTGCAGCGCTTCAAGACCGTCACCGGCGGCAACCACCGTATGATCCTTTTCGAGAAACATCTGTGCCACATCCCGGTTGACTTCATTGTCATCGACAACAAGAATCGAAAGCCCCCGCACTCCCTGACGGGATGCTTCGGCGCTGCTCGGCGCCTTACACAGCTCCTCAGCCGTGCAAGGCGCGAAATCAACGATAAAGTGAAAAGCGCTGCCCACATTGGCCTGGCTTTCGACCCACATGGTCCCGCCCATGAGCTCGGTCAGTTGTCTGCTGATCGTCAAGCCCAAACCGGTACCGCCGTATTGCCGCGCATAGGAGCTGTCAACCTGCTGAAAACTGCTAAACACCTCCACCAGTTTCTCCGGGGCAATGCCGATACCGGTATCGGTGACGCTGAAATGGAGGGAGGTTTTCCCCGCCACCTGCCGTCCTGCTGCCGCTTGCACCTTGATGGTAACGCTGCCGCTTGCCGTAAACTTAATCGCATTGCCGACCAGGTTGAGAAGAATCTGCTGCAGCCGAAGATCGTCGCCGACAACTGCTAAAGGCAGCTCCGGGGCCTTGATGGTCTTAAACTGCAAACCTTTCTCAACTGCCGGAAAACTCATGGTGGCGGTGATGGTTTCCAGCAGTTGGTCAAGTTTAAATGGCCGGTAGTCAAACTGCATCTGCACGGCCTCGATCTTCGAAAAATCGAGTATATCGTTCAGTATGCCGAGCAGGCTCTCCGCCGAAGTCTGCACCGTACCGAGAAACCGTTGTTGCTGTCCTACATCCTGTGCTTCGCGGGCCAGATGGGTCATGCCGAGAATGGCATTCATCGGCGTGCGGATCTCGTGACTCATATTGGCAAGAAATTGGCTCTTTGAGCGGTTGGCGGCCTCAGCCTTCTCGGCAAGGATAACAGCATGTTCAGTGGACTTCTGAAGTTCGGCCGTCCTCTCCTCGACTTGTTCCTCTAGACTGAGTTGATAAACTAGAAGCTCTTTCTCGGCGTCAAGGCGTTTTTCTATTTCGTCTTTAAGCTGTCGGTGTTTTTCTTCCAGCAGGATCTGTTGCCGCCCAGATTCTTCGAACTGTTTCTTCAGAATAGAATTTTGCACGTTGTATCTGGCAATCACCCCGAGGCCTAAAACGATGACAGCGGCCAAAGTCCCGGTTCCCAGCATGAGATGCAACCATGCCAACGACCTGAAATACCCCTCCTTTTTAATCCAGGCCAAAAAACTGACCGGCGTATTACGAATCCCCAGGCGGAGGAACAGCACCTTATCGTCTTCTTGTTGCTGCCCTTTAACCGGCACAATGAGCGGAGAGAAATCTGCTGCACTGACGCTTTCGAAAGATTCGAGCGATAGTGAGCGCGCGAGCTGCTGATAGTTCCCAGGTGGAGGTTTCTCCGTACTGATGCTCTGTCCATTGTTGGTTACCAGATCGAATCCCTTACTTGCAGCTTCGGGGGATGCATCGACAAAATGACGCAGCAACGTTTCAACAGACAGCCAGGCAACCAGCGTTCCGACCGGACGGTTATTGCTGAAACACTGCATCTTCACTAAAATCCGTACGCCCCCAGCCGCCTCCTCAATGGAAAGGGTCGGCTCTTCCGATTCGGCGGTCGATGCATTGGGCAGGCTTGCCAACACCTCTCTTCTCCCAGGAGGCGCAGTATCGACCAGGGGTTTTCCGGTCTTATCCACCAAGAGAAACCGTTCGTAAATTGCATCCCCCTGGATATTTTTGTCCTTAAGGGTCTTTTTGAAAAGTTTTTCAATGTTAAAGAGGTTGACTTTCAGTCCGTATTGTTCGGATATTCCGAGCGCAACATTGATGTAATATCCGGTCACAGCCTGCGACGTCACCATTGAACGCAGATCATTATTCCGTTCGGAAAAGAAATACCCAAGTGATGCTGCCCGTTTCTCTAAATCCAAGCGGAACTGTTTGAAATCCGCTGCATGCAATGCGACTTGACTTCGATAATTCGAAGCAATCAAAAGACCGATAAAGAGTGCCAGTAAGAGGCTGGAGATAAAAATCACCCGCCCCTGTTTACCGGCGTTGAACGTTCTGCTTGCAGCAACCATTCGCATTCCCATCACAGCTCACTCATCCGGTAATCAAAACGCTTCGGGATAATACACAAAAAGGGATGGATAGTATTTCTCGACAATTCGCCGGTAGCTCCCGTCAGCTTTGATTTGCGAAAAGAATGTATTGAATGCCGCCAAAAGGTTTGGTGATGTTTTAGGAAAGGCACAGGCCATGGTCTGTGCCTCGGAGATTGGACCCACTACTTTTATTTGACCCGGCCATTTTTCCAGAGCAATGAGCGCCACCGGCACATCCATGAGGGTGGTGTCAGCCGTCCTTGCCATCACTGCAGGAATCATTTCGCTCAGGTCTCGATCAAGAGGGAAGAGTTGGATCGCCGCCCCGGTCTTTTCCAGCTTATAAAGGCTCGGATCAAGACAGCTGTCCTTCAATCCCAATACGGAGAGAGTCTTCAGGTTATTTTTAACAAGTTCGATGTCTTTTGTGATATCGTCTGTCGGAACTATGGGTTGCAAAGGTGAGTCGGCCCGCGCTATCAGCCAAACCCCTGTCGGGAATGTCATTTCCGAATAGTTGACTATTTTCTTGCGCCAATTGAGTTCGGTAAAACCGGTGGCAATGATATCTCCGCGTATCGGACTCTCGCCTACAATCTCAATATCATCCCCTTTCGGTTTAACAATCTGGCCGGTAAGGTCGGGTAAGATATTCGTCCAGTTGGTCTCGACAAATTCATATTTCACCCCCAGGTGCGCGGCAAACAGTTGCATTAACTCTGCATCCAAGCCCGCCTTGGTATCGGTGATGAAATTGGCGTACACAATCCCCAGATGGCGCAATTTCCCGGCCTTCAACACCGCATCGAGATCCCCGCAGTATCCGGCCTTTGCACCGATGCCGAAAACCACAACGAAGAGAGCAAATAACAGTTTCATCCCTAAAACCCTTCCCGCCCCGAAAGGTATCCCCGTCGCACCGCTATCGGCAGAGGTTTTCTTCACGATGTAATAATTTTTCATTATCATTTCAGCTCCTTGTTTGTATTAAAAAAGTCATCAAAGTAAAGAAATACTGACGGATAGTATTTCTCGACGAGCCTTTTATAGGTACCGTCTTGCCAAATTTCCTTGAAGAATCTATTGAACTCTACAAGCAGTTCCGGTGAAGTTTTGCTTACCGCCACAGCCATGAATTGCTGAGAGGAAACCGGTCCGATAATTTTGATTTCACCCGGCCATTTCTGCAATGCCAACAAGGCGTCAGGAATATCGAGAAGAGTTATTTCCGCGGCGCCGCTGACGACTTCCGGCGCGATATCCCCTAGGAACTGACTTTTGCTGTAGCGAATAACAGCACCGGTTGCTTGGAGATCATAGAGATCCGGATCCAAGCAGGTATCCTTCATCGTCAGAACCGTATGTCCGGCGAGCAGCGCCTTGACCTGCTGAATGTCCTTTTCCAACTCTCCAGTCGGTTTTATCGGTTTGAGTTGCGAATCCGCCCGAGCGATAAGCCATACTCCAGTTGGAAAAGTGGGGACCGAATACTCCACCATTTTTTGTCTAACAGGTAACACGGTGAGGCCGTTGGCAATGATATCGCCCTTCACCTGGGTAACACCTGATACTGTGGCATCATTGCCTTTGATCAACATGGTACTGCCGGTCAAGTCGCCAAACACCTCCGGCCAAGACGTCATAACATGCTGGTAACGTACCCCGAGATGCTTTGCAAAAAGTTGCATAAGTTCCACATCCAGACCCTCAACCCCAGTGCCTTTGTCCATGACAAAAGAGGCATAAGGGATGCCGAGATGTCGAAGTACGCCATTTTTACGAATATCTTCAAGTTCTGTTGCCAAGAGAATTCGCGGCACAAGAGTGCAAATCAGAGTTATTCCAATAATTATCCGTATCCCCAGTATATGGGATACATCGTTTATGAAAAAATCTTCGTGAAAAGCCTGCAAACATTTTTTGTAAGTGACTAATATTTTATTACCTATTTTTTCATTCATACATTTTCTCCCTCCTTCAATTAATTGATTGCTTGTGTTTTTTTCGAGGCGAAGGTCCATGAAGGTACCTATTAAAGTCCGCCGAGTCTCTCCTTCAAGGTCGTTAAAAGTATTTCATAGGGCAGAGCACTGATATTTCTGGTGCCCTGATGTATTTCCTCGGCCGTTGCCGCCAGCGCATTCAAACCACACTGCAGCAGGGTGCCTTTCAGGGTATGGACGGCCCGACCAAGGGCCGGGTAATCCTCCCGGCCCAGGGCGACCGCCGCCCTGGCTAGATTGTCGGTGATGCTTTTCCGCATGGCGGCAAGTACCCGTTCGCTTTGCTCAGGCGTCAGTTGCGCGGTGGTCTGGAGATGGGCCGCAACGCCTGCGAGGGTTACCGGGGCCTCGGTGTTCTCGGTTGACGTTGATTCTCTTTGCTCTTCAACCACCTTCTCTATCATCCTGCCGACGGTCGGATCAGGCGCCAAGAGCGGCCGACATATCTCCAGCAACTGAGCCGGTTGGAAGGGTTTGGTGATATAACCGTCCATACCGGCGGCAAGGCACGTCTCCCGATCGCCGCCCATGGCGTGGGCGGTCATGGCAATAATTGGGACATGACCGCCTCGTAACCGACTGTCCAGGTCGCGGATGAGGTCCCGGGGAAGATTCTCGCGAACCTGCAACCGCTGTTCCAGGGCGCGGATGGTGGCGGTGGTAGCCAGGCCATCCATTTCCGGCATCTGCACATCCATGAGAATAAGGTCGAAGGTTTGGCTGCACAGGGCATCAAGGGCATCAAGGCCGTTATCGGCGGTGACTACCCGGTGGTCCTTTTCCAGCATCATCAAGGCCACTTCGCGGTTCACCTCGTTGTCGTCTACCACCAGGATGCGCAGATTTCTGGCCATCTGATCACCATCTGCACCATCCTCCAGGAAGGTTTCAACAACCCGATTGGCTGCACAAGGTTCGAGATCCAGAAGAAGGTGAAAAGTGCTGCCGCACCCGGCCTCGCTTTCGACCCATATCCTGCCACCCATGATAGTGGCGAGCTGCCAGCTGATCGCCAACCCCAAACCGGTCCCACCATACTTGCGGGTATAGGAATTGTCGGCCTGTTCAAAACTGTTAAAGATATCCTCAAGTTTGTCTTGATCGATACCGATACCGGTATCGGTAACGCTGAAATGGAAGGTGACTTTTCCGGCTGCCCCTTGGTCCATTGCCGGTTCCACCCGAAGGCTCACACCCCCCTTCTCGGTGAATTTGACCGCGTTCCCCACCAGATTAAGAAGAATCTGGCCGATACGAAGATCGTCGCCGACAAGCGTCGTCGGCAGTCCCGGGGCGCCCACCAATTCGAGCCGTAATCCCTTCTCAGTCGCCGAAATCTTCATCATCGCAACAATCTTCTCCAGCAAAAGATCAAGCTTGAACGGCCGCAAAGCAACCTGCATCTGCCCAGCCTCAATCTTCGAAAAATCGAGGATGTCATTGAGAATGCCCAGGAGGCCGTCCGCCGAAGTCTGGGCCATACGCAGAAATCGCCGTCGCTGCCCTTCGTCCCGGGACTCCATGGCCAGGTGGGTCATACCGATAATGCCGTTCATCGGCGTGCGGATCTCGTGACTCATATTGGCGAGGAACTGGCTCTTCGCCCGGTTGGCTGCCTCGGCCCGCTCCGCCCGATTCCGATCGGTGATGTCGATATAGACAGCCATCATCAGGCGCTCACCTTCCTTGCCGATGAAACGCCCGTATATTGAACACTCCCGGACCGTGCCATCGTGACGTTTAAGGAGCGTTTGAAAATCAGCGACCATGTTCTTCGCCTTGATACTTTCTACAAGACGGCTGCGGTCATCGGGATCAACCCACAGATCTATATCTACCCCGCTCCTTCCTTCCGCCTGTTCACGGCTATAGCCGAAGGTCCTGTACCAGGCCTCGTTCCAAATTACACCGTAAAATCCATCCTTTTCTTGCGCATAGGCCATGGGCACAGGAGCCAACTGGAAAAGCTGGGAAAAATTATTTTCGCTTGCCCTGAGGGCCACCTGGGCAAATTTCCAATCGGAGATATCTTCATAGGATCCAAGTATGCCATAAATCGCGCCCTCACTGTTGCGCAGGGGTATCTTTGTGGTACGCAGCCAGAGCTGCCGGCCGTCGGCTGTTGTCTGGGGTTCTTCATAATTAAGTTTGGCTTTACCGCTCTCGATGACTGCACGGTCATCGGCCCGATACAAATCAGCCTGGTCTGCCCATGCCATACTGAAATCGTCATCCCCGACAAGATCATTCGGCTGGGATCGTCCAGCGTCCTGGGCAAAGAGACCATTGCAACCCAAGTACCTGCCATTGTCGTCCTTCCAGAAAACCCGTACCGGGATAGTCTCAATCACATCGCGCAACATCCGGTGTGATTCGGCCAGTTCCAGCTCTATCAATTTACGATCGGTGATATCAATGACTATCCCCTGAAAATGAGTGACATTCCCGGCACTGTCCCGCTCGACAAAGGTCCGGTCGTCGGTCCAGCAAATCCGTCCATCCTTGGTGATTATGCGGTATTCCTGATTAAAATGAACGACTCCATCGGCCACATATTCCTGTACCTCGCGTATCACCCGCGGCAGATCCTCCGGATGGATAAGTGAGGCATAGGAGACTTCACCACTTAACAGCTCTCGGTCCTCATAGCCGAAGATACGGATATTTTCCGACACCAGTTCCACCTGCCAATTCGCGTCGGCCTTCCAGCGAAAAAGAATGGCCGGGCTGTTTTCGACAATCAAGCGACTTTGCAGCTGCTTTGCCTCGGCCTTTTTCCGCAGGGTGATATCCTGAACAAAGGCACAATGAAAGACGCGACCCCCGAACTCCACCATATTTGCTTTGATTTCAACCGGATATATGCGACCATCTTTGCTCCGATGCAGGGATTCGAAAACCTGGATTCCCTCTGCCACAAGTTTGCGACGGATTTCACCGCCGACAGCATCGTTGTAATTCGGATCGATGTCGTGGACCCTCATCCGCAACAGTTCTTCCCTTGTATACCCCAAGGCCAGGCATGCTTGGCGGTTTACATAAGTGAACCGCGCCTCCTCATCTATCCAGAAAACTTCATCGGCGGAATTTTCGACCGCGTACTGGGTAAAAAGCAGGGACGCGAGAGCAGCCAATTCGTCGCCCCACGCAGTCGGCAACTCCTTCACTTCACGCCCCTCAGCCAGAGCCTGAGACGCCTTATTCATAAGAATAACAGGTCTGATTATGAAGCGAGCCACCAGGAGCCCTGCCGCAAGAGAGACCAACAGAGCCAGCAGGCACAGCAGGCTCGTGGTTCGGACATTTGCAAAAATCTTCGGCATAAAATCAGCCTCCGGCAGAACCACCACAATCCGCCAAAAAACGACGGTGGTGCCCAGCAAAAAGACAAAGGGCGCAACGAGCACCACTCGGAGAGGCATTCTTTTGAACCACATTTGTATTACTTTTATATTCCACATATTTTTTATTCCTGCAGGAGAAAGCCTCGGTTTCCAACATCCGCCGGGGGAACATATCGGGTGCAAGGCTCTCTGTTTCAAGAGATTTGCCCCTGCTTCGACCTACAACAAGCCGGAGACCTTCTCCTTCAAGGTTGCCAAAAGTCTTGCATACGGCAGGTCGCTGCTTTTGCGGATGCCCTGATGGATTTCCTCAGCCGTTGCCGCCAATTCGTTCAGGCCGCACTGCAGCAGGGTGCCCTTCAGGGTGTGGGTGGCCCGGCCCAGTTCCGGATAATCCGCCCGGCTAAGGGCTGCTGTTGCCTTGGCCAGAGTATCGGTGATACTTCTTTGTACGGCGGCAAGCACCCGTTCACTTTGTTCGACGGTCAAATTGGTGGTGCTTCGCAGATGGGCCGCCACGCGGGCAAGCGTTACCGGAACGCCGAAATCCTCGACCGATGTTGCTATTTTTTCGTCTTCAACCACTTTCTCCTTGATCCTGCCAAGCGTCGGATCAGCTGCCAAAAGAGCCCGGCACATCTCCGTCAATTGCGCCGGCTGGAAGGGTTTGGTGATATAACGATCCATCCCGGCGGCAAGGCACATCTCCCGGTCACCACCCATGGCATGGGCGGTCATGGCAATGATCGGCAGATGCCGGCCAAAGAGTCTGCCGCCAAGGGCCTGGGTCAGCACCTCCGGCAGCTCCTGTGAGATCGGCCGACCCTCTTCCAGGCAGCGGACTATGCTTGTCGTGGTCAGTCCGTCCATCTGTGGCATCTGCACATCCATGAGCACCACATCGAAGGACTGCCGGCCAAGGGCGTGCAATGCTTCAAGGCCGTCACCGGCGACAACCACAAAATGGTCTTTTTCAAGAAACAATTGCGCCACATCGCGATTCACCTCGTTGTCATCGACCACGAGAATCGACAGGCCCCGCGCTACCTGGTCGGAAACATCGACGCTGGTCGGCGCCTGGCCTGCCACCTCTACGCTGCCTGGCTCAAAATCAATGACAAAGTGAAAGGTGCTGCCTACATTGATCCGGCTCTCGACCCACATGGTGCCGCCCATGAGTTCGGTCAATTGCCTGCTGATCGTCAGCCCCAGGCCGGTACCGCCGTATTGCCGCGTATATGAGTTATCGGCCTGCTGAAAACTGCTGAAGATTTCCGCCAGTTTCTCCGGGACAATACCAATGCCGGTATCGGCGACGCTGAAATGCAGGGCAATTTTTCCTGCCCTTGATTGCTCTGTTGCCGGTTCAACACCTATGGTTATACTGCCGCTCGCCGTGAACTTGATCGCATTGCTCACCAAATTCAAGAGGATCTGCTGCAGGCGAAGATCGTCGCCGATGACCGCTTCCGGTAATCCTTCGGCTTGCACCACCTGGAGCTGCAAGCCCTTTTCAACGGCCGGGACATTCATGGTGGAGACAATGGTTTCCAGCAGTCGGTCGATGATGAAAGGACGAAAGTCAAACTGCATCTGCCCGGCCTCGATCTTCGAAAAATCGAGAATATCATTGAGGATGCCAAGCAGGCTCTCCGCCGAATTCTGCACCGTGCCGAGAAATCGTTGTTGCTGCTCTGCATCCTGTGTTTCCCGGGCCAGGTGCGTCATGCCGAGAATGGCGTTCATCGGCGTGCGGATCTCATGACTCATGTTGGCAAGAAACTGGCTCTTCGCCCGATTTGCTGCCTCGGCCTTTTCTTTGGCCTCCAGCAGATCGACTGCCTGCAACTCCAGGTCCTTGGTCCTTTCGGCAACCTGCTCTTCCAGGTAGGCATCACGTTTTTCGATGTGCTCGATCATCCTGTTGAAGCCGACGGCCAACTGCCCCAATTCGTCTTCGCTGCCGACGATTGCGCGAACGTGGTAGTTTCTCTCCCGCGAGATGGTTTTGGTCAACTCGGACAGCGTGGTAATGGGTTGAATAATGGTTTTCAATAATTGCGAGGCCAGTAACATCGCAAGACTCAGGCCAACCATAAGCACTCCACCCATCAAGGTGGCGATGGCAATGGTATTGTCACGCATCTCGCCGAGATCAACTTCAATGAAGAGTTGCCCGACCCGCTCGTTGTCGAGAATGATTGCCTGCGACAGCTGGGCATGATCTCGGTTAAACTTGATGCCGGTGAAGGTGAGGCTGTTGATATCGTGTTCATCAAAATTGCCACCCACGTCATTACGTCGATATTCTGCTGAGATACCGCCATCTCTTCCAAAAATTTTTGCCACGGTTATGCTTTTCTTGGCAACCAGGGAATGCAGAATGATTGCCAAGGCCTTCTTATCTTCAAAAGCCAGACCGGCGCGACTGTTTTCGGAGATGACATCGGCAAGGGTCTGAATTTCATCCCGCAGCTGTTTTTCCAGAAGATGCTGCTGGATGAAAAACGATGCAGAGGAGGCCAGAAGCAGAGCAATAGTACTGGCCAACAGCACAATACTGTAGAGCTTGAAACGAATCGGCAGCTTTAAAAAGGCACGTTTTGCAGAAATCATAGGGTTTGCCGCTTATCGGTTTTGGGCTTTAATGGCGGTGGCAGCCTTAAAAACGCCAGGTCATTTTTACATAATATCCCCGCTCGATTTCGGTGAACGGGGTATGAATTTCCGCAACATACTGGGGTTGACTGCTGTTCAGCAGGTTCTGGCCGACGAACATGACCTCCAGATCCTTGGTCGCCTTCCAGATAAGGTTGAGATCGAGAAGAAAATAGGCGTCGATGGTCGTCTCCTCTTCACTCAGCAGATCAAGGCTGCCACGACCCGCAATGGTACCGATATAGCGCAGCCAGCCGTTGACCTGCCAATTGTCTGCAAGATCGATGGCTGATCGCATCCCCACTTGATGGCGGGGACTGAATTTTTCCATGAAACTTCTGAATTGATTCTCTCCCTGCGACGGTTTTGCAAAGTCAAAGGTTGCATTGAGGTACGAATAACTCAAAAAAAACCGCAGCCATGCGCTTGCTTTCCAGTCGCCCGCAACCTCAAACCCATGCCCTTCACCATGTCCGTTATTGGCAAAAACCATGTCCGGGCCTTGCAACGAAGCTTGTTGGGTAAAGGTAAGAATTTCCTCGTAGTCGTTATAGAAGACAGCCAGATCAAAAGAGAGTCTTGCACTCTGCTGCCAGCGATACCCCATCTCATGGGCAACAACAACCTCGGAGTGAAAATCATCGCTGCCGGTAAAGCCGCTCGTGCCCGTCCCGAAGGGAGTCGGGTAGGAAGCGAGAACAAAACGTCCCGCGTGTTCCATGATCGACGGGGTGCGCACGGCCCTGGCGACAGAGGTCCAAAGAGTATGGTGCTCTCCAGGCTTAAAGACCAGCTTGCCACTCGGCTGCCATTCATTGCCGGTGAACGCATTGTGCTCCCATTTGCTTCCCAGGGTGAGAATCAGCTGATCATCGATAAGGTGCACCGCATCCTGAAGAAAGACGCTGTACAGATCGTCTGTCCGGTCGGGAATCTCAGACTGGAAGGTATCTTTGTTCGCCCCCTTGATGCGACGATAGCCGGCACCGACTGTCACCTCATTGCTTGCGCCGATGCGAGTTTCGTATTGCAGTTCAGTATCCAGTGTATGAAAGGCAATGTTCAAATCCTCGCTCCTGCTGCTGTAATCATAATAGATCTGTGTCGACAACCGCTGGTCGCCGGCAAGTTGATGTTGCCAGTGGCCAAGAAGATTGGCACCGCGACTCGAAAGCGCGGTGCGCTTCGCGGTAAGATAGGGAGGGCCATCAACCCAGTAAGGGAAAATGATCTGGTCGCCGTCGTTCTTGAACACATCCCCATGCAGAGTCCATTCAGTCTTTCTGCCGACTGAACCGTCGGCGCGAAATCCGCCCTGCAGGGTATGCCAGCCATCGAAGGCGTCCTCGCCGCTGCCCGCCAACACATTACTGTCACGGTCGTTGCCGGTGACATAGAGGCGGCCGAAGATGTTTTCACCGATTTTACTGCCGTAGCGGGCGGCTCCCATGAATTTTTCCTGGCTGCCTAATCCGCTCCGAAGCAGCGTCCCTTCTGTATCCTTAGCCTTCTTGGTGATGATATTGATCACCCCGTTAACCGCGTTGGCGCCCCAGACCGTGCCGCCAGGGCCGCGGATCACCTCGATCCGCTCAACATCTTCGATCATGGCACTCTGCATATCCCAGAAAGTACCGCTATAGGCCGGCGTGTAGAGTGAACGACCGTCGAGCATTACCAGGAGTGTATTGGAGGTGTAGCCGGCAAACCCGCGCGACGAAATAGACCACCGGCTGGCACTGATCCGTGCCACCTGGAGTCCCGGGGCCATGGCCAACGCCTCGGGAATGGAGGTCACCCCGGAGCGGCGGATATCTTCCTGGGAAATGACGAAGACCGCCGCCGCCGTGTCTGCAAGGGATTGCGGTCTTTTTGCAACCGAGGTTATGGTCACCTCCATGAGTTGCACAAGGTCCATATCGAGGTACTGCTCCAAGGTCTTGCCTGCGGCCAAGACAGGCGAAACCCCGCACAACAGCCAAAGGGCCTGCACCAAGAGGAGTTTCAATAAAGATCGTTGCCGAATGTCCATATCGTCACCGTATCGATGCCGCGAGATTCAGCAGAGCGGAGCCGGCTTGCACGCCCCGATCTTTTATGACGCTGTTATTGATGATAAAAGAGAGCCTGTCGTCTTTCAGAACGAATTCGATGGATCCCCCGCCGGCTGCAAAACCGGGAATATCGCTTACGGTAACCACTGGCCGGCGGCCCAAGGCAAGCTCCAGGGAGGCCGCTCTGCCTGCTTCCGACTGGCTGACAAAAAGGAGGTGGCATTGCTGGTCTTTGCCGAGGGTCTCCATCTGTTGAACCTTGAGGGTGCGGTCGCCGACTTTCTTGCCCTCGACACCGCTCAGGGCATTGCCGAAAGGATTCTTGCCGAGAATGCAGAGAGTCACCTGCGGCTGTGCAGGGGTAAAAGACTCTTCCGGCCAGGTAATGAAGCGGGCGAAATTGACCATGAAGGCCAGTTTCAATTGGTATTCCTGGGATATCTCCTCAGCCCGTAAGGGATTAACGCCCCCCAGGAGGATGAGCAGGCAAAGCCAGAGGATTTTCAGTTTGCGTGCGATGATCATCGCTTCCCTACCCTAGAAGCTCCAGGTTACTTTCGCGTAAACAACCCGCTCGATCTCGGTGGGCGGCGCAAGCAATTCAGCAACGTATTGCAGCTGGCTGTTGTTCAACAGGTTCTGCCCGGCCAGCATAATCTCAATATTTTTTTGCGGTTTATAGACCAGGTTGACGTCACAATAAAATTGCGAGGATACCGGTATTGCCGACGTCGGATCGGCGCTATTGCGGCCGGTGAAATCATCGACATAGCGAAGCCAGAGGTTGCTTTGCCAGTTTTCGCTAAAATCGAAGGAGGTGCGAACCGCCGCCAGATGCTTGGGAGAATTGATTGTCGCGCTGCTGCCTTCGAATGCGCCAACTACCGAAGGATCTTTATAATTCAGATCAAGCTCTTGCCAGGTGTAGGTGAAACCGAACGTCAACTGAGAAGTCGGTTGCCAGTTGGCGGCAAATTCTACCCCATACCCGGTACCTTCCTGACTGTTTTTGAAATATAAGTCAGGATCGAAGGGATTCTTGCCACGGACGGCGGAATAGATTTCGTCATAATCATTGTAGTAGGCAGCTATATCAAAGGAGATGTTGCGTCTGGCCTGCCAGCGGTAACCTGTTTCATAGGCAATGAGAGATTCGGAGTCAAAATCGGCATTGCCTCGCAAACTCGATTTCACCGTACCGCGCTGTGTCGGGAAGGTTGCAAGGGTTACACTCCCAGTCCTTTCAACCATCGACGGGGTCCGCACCGCCCGGGCGACGGCTGCCCAGATCGACTGCTCCTCGTCGGGCTTCCACAGCAGGCGGGCGCTCGGCTGCCACTCGCTGCCGGTAAAGTCATTGTGCTCGTACTTGGTGCCGAGCGTCAGCCAGAGGTGACGGTCGATGAGCTTGATTTGATCCTGAAGAAAGGTGCTGTACAGATCTTGATTCTGGTCGGGAAGGATTACCTGATAGTTATCGACAAAATTGCCATCGATATGCCGGTAGCCAAGACCCGCAGTCAGATTGTTCCAGGTGCCGAAGGTAAACTCATACTGCAGGTCGAGGTCGAGGGTGTTGAAGGTGTCTTCATAATAGACTTCCTGGCGATGGTTGTTGTCATAGTAGGTTTTGAAGGTGAGGATGCTGTCAGCGTCAAACTTATGCTGCCAGCTACCGGTGAGATTGCCGCCGCCGGCCGAGTAATCTCCGTAGTTTGCCGTTCGGTAGGGAGGACGGTCAAGCCAATAGGGGAAAACGATCTGATTGCCATCGATCTTATAGACATCACCCTGCAGAGTCCATTCGTTCCCTGTTCCAATCTTACCATCCAGGCGGAAACCGCTCTGGATGTTCTGCCAGTCGTCATTGGCATCATCGTCGCTTTTGCCGGAAATGTTGCTGCGAAGAATGTTGCTTTCATAATTGCTGGTCGTGGCATAAAGGCGACCGAAGGTTGCTTCGCCGATCTTGAAGCCTTCCCGCGCCGCCGCCCCTTGTTCGCCGTTCCCGGCCCTTACCCGAACCAATGTTCCCTCGGTGGCTTGGGCCTTTTTGGTGATGATATTGATTACCCCGTTCACCGCATTGGCGCCCCAGATGGTGCCGCCCGGGCCGCGGACTACCTCGATCCTCTCGACATCCTCCAGAAAGGTATTCTGTGCATCCCAGAAGGTGCCGCTGTAGGCGGGGGTGTAGAGAGAACGGCCATCCATGAGCACCAGCAGCTTATTGGAGGTATAGCCGCCGAAACCGCGCGCCGAGATTGACCACTTGCCGGCACTGATACGTGCCACATGCAGTCCGGGTGCCATGGCCAGAGCCTCAGGGATCGACGTCACCCCGGATCGGCGTATATCTTCCTGGCTGATGACGAAAACCGCTGCCGCCGTATCGGCCAAGGTCTGCGGTTTCTTTGCCACCGAGGTGACGGTCACCTGCATCAATTGGGCGAGATCCATATCCAAATACTTGTCCAAGGTCTCGGACGCGGCCAAGGAAGGAACAATCCCCTGGAACAGCAGGGCCTGCACCAAAAGGAGTGCCTGGGTTTTGGCGAGGGGTGTCTTTTCCTGCACCGGATTTTTTTTCATGGTCGTTCAATCCCCAAATACGTTATCAGTAGTTAGTTCAAAAAAACATTCAACATGTCCCTAGGACAAGAGTCTATAGAAATAACAAACGCTTGTCAAATCGACCGTCGGGAATGTGCGAAGGGACCTGCCGGCTATTACCGTTATGCTCTATATCCACACTCAGACTCTGAATTTTTCCACCAATTTCTACAACTGCTGTGTAAGATCGGACAGACCGTTGGCACGCACCTGCGCTTGGTTGCAAAATTACTTTGAGTGAAGGCTGACAGTATCGCTCGACAAACCCATCAAGTTTTCAAGCGAACCTCATTTTTTTATTTTTGAAACTGTTGATTAAAAAGATACCCTGTTGTCAATTGGACCTTGGTCCATGGTACGGGACTGAAAGAATTTGGCCAGGCAGAGAAAAAAACGTACTCTCTCGATATTGTCTTGACTTCAAATTCCATCTTGCCGTTTGATAAGGTATCAACCTTTTTTTCAGGCAATCTTTTATTGGACGCTGATGTTTTCCTCGATTTCTTTGCACGTAAGGCAACTTTACTCTGAAGACGTCATATGAATGAAAAAGATCGAAGACAAAGACTTGCCGTAGCTGAGGCTGCGCACATGTTCAACAGGGGCCGAATGAGTCGCAGGCAATTCCTCCGGT
Source organism: Deltaproteobacteria bacterium (assembly GCA_031441605.1). GTDB lineage: Bacteria > Desulfobacterota > Desulfobulbia > Desulfobulbales > Desulfocapsaceae > Desulforhopalus_A. Next base: position 43,537 of record JANNQF010000010.1, on the reverse strand, counting down.
TCTGTGCTGAAGCAGGTTTTAGTCTCACAAGTCTTTATTTTCTCAGCGCCTGCAAACAAGAGAAACCGCAAGCCCCCGACGCCAAAAAAATCAGGCTCTCATCCAGCCCGCAATCAGCAATTGAATCGGCAACCGATCAATCTCATTTTCTTAAAGAAATAGGCAGAGCATTTCCCAACACCACATTACGGGTAATAAGCGAGGACACACCACCCTCCAGGGCCATAAGTCAGATGTTAAAGGAGGAATTTACCTCTTTGACCGGTATACAGGTAGAATGGGAGTTGCTCCCTCTTGACCGTGTGCTGGCTAAAGCGGTTGCTGATACTGCAAGAAAAACAGGCATGCATGACATCTTTTATTGGGATCAGTCGTGGGTCAGCCGTTTTGCTGAGGATTCGGTGGATGTCAGAGAATTACTCGATAAAAAGGAATTTGCTTATCCTGACTATAACTTCAACGATATCCTCCCGCCTCTCGTTGAAAATATCGCCTCATATAAAGACAAACTGGTCGGCATCCCCTTTGATATCCCCATTTTTATAATGATGTATCGCAAGGATATTTTTGACGAGCTGCAGCTGTCTGTCCCAAAGACGATGGACCACTATCTCCAAACAATCAAAACGATACAGAGTGCAAAAGCTCCAAAAATATACGGGACCACCGGTCAATGGAAATCCGGCCATTACGCTCTTGAATGCGACATGACTGCCTGGTTATGGGCGCATGGTGGTTCATTTTTTGACCAAGCGGGACAACCCACTCTCAAAGATGGTCGAGCTGAAGCAGCCATTAACTATATGCTTGAGCTTGGAAAGTGTATGCCGCCCGGGGTAACGACCTGGGATTGGAACGGTCAGGCGGCAAGCTTTGCCCAGGGATTGGCTGGAATATATATATCCTGGGGTGAATTCTTTCCTTCCTTCGATGACCCCTTAAAATCAAAAATTGTCGGACTCGCCGAAGCAGCGCCGTGCCCAAAAGAGGTGGCTCTTCGGACAAAGTCGGAATGTGGTTTTGGCGAGAACCCCGGTATCAGCCATCAGGGCGGCAGTTGTCTTGCGATATCAAGGTATAGCAAGAATATCAACGCTGCATGGATCCTGCTGCAATGGGCTACAAGCGCCGATATCACAACACGGGCCTGCATCCTCGGCGGTGGTTCCAGCCCTATCCGCAAAAGTAATTATGAAGACCCGCGCATAATTGAGAAAAAACGGATCATGAGCGGTACGACTCGCCATCTTGATGTAACCTTGGACGCTATTGTCAATCGCATGGGAACTGAACCCCACCTTCCCGAATGGGCGAATCTATCTGTCGACAGCTTTGCAATTGAGCTGGGAAAATTGACGACCGGCCAGCAGGATGTACAATCAACACTCAACAATATGTCAAAGGCCGCTGAAAAAGTCTCCGTCAAAAGAAAATATGGTTCTGCATGATATGCCGAGTATCCCTGAAAAACATAAAAGAGTAGCTGGAGCCGGCGGTAGCAAGGGGAAACGACGTCTCTTTAAAACCCTGCAATCTAAACTGCTCATAGCGTTTTTAGCCGTAGCTTTTATCCCTTTCGGAATAACGAGTTACTTGAATTATAAGAGCACCAGGGCAGCACTGACCAATGCCGCTTATAATTCACTTTTTGCAGCAGCATCGGAGACCACCGTCAGTCTTGACGCCTTTATAAGTGCTAATCTCGAAATAATAACTACTCAGGCGAGATTGCCCGAACTCTCTGAATATTTAATCAAACCGGTCGAAGAACAAACTCCCGGCCTGACAAAAGACCATATGGTGAAGATCTTGCAATCCTTCGCCGACAGGGACAGAATTTTCATCGCCTCCTGTGCACTGATTGACATGCAAGGTATTATTGTCGTTGATACTTTTACCTCGCACACCGGTAGAGATGTATCCACCAAAGACTCCTTCAAAGTCGCTCTAGAAACCGGACGACCCTTCGTTTCTCCTGTTGAATTTTCACCGGACGACAATAAAGCCTATCTGTATTTCAGCAGTCCTGTCTTCAATAAAGAAGAGACCATGGTCGGCGTTCTTCATTTTCGCTACAGCGCTTCCGTTCTGCAACAGATACTTGTCGGAAACAGCGGCATTGTCGGCTCTGAATCCTTTGCGGTGCTGTTGGATGAAAACCACTTCATTCTGGCACACGGAAGTATGCCCGAGCTGATATACACGCATATCGGGAAGCTCGATGCAGGCCGGGTTGCAGAACTTCAGAAGCACCACAGACTGCCGCGGCTCCATACCGAAAAAATGTACACGAATCTTCCGACGTTTGCCGAGGGACTATCGACGGTAAACCGGCCGGAGCCATTTTTTGAAACAGAAATTTTCCCCGCCGACCATAAAAAAGGCGCTGGGGCCGTCACCCAAATGAAGACCAGGCCATGGCTGATAGCTTTTTTCCAGCCCCAGGAGATATTCCTTGCCCCCATTCAGGAGAATGCAAGCAAACAGCTGTATCTATTTACAATAATTACCGGAATTGTCGCACTACTAGCGATTTTTATCGCCCGACTGCTCTCCGAACCTATTAAACATTTAACTCTGGCGACTCGCAAAGTGGCGGAAGGAGATCTTTCGGTCCAAACTGATTTAACAGCAACCGATGAGATCGGCACCCTTTCGTCGGCCTTTAACACTATGACGGATCGGCTGAGAAAAAGAGAGGCAGACCTTTCGAGAAGTGAGGAGCGAATGCGCCTTTTCTTCGAGAGGCAGCTTGCCGGTATGGCTATCACCTCGCCGGAGAAGGGCTGGCTACAAGTAAATGACAAGTTAAACCAGATCCTTGGCTATTCTACCGAAGAACTGTCGCAGAGGACTTGGGCAGACCTGACGCATCCAGCTGACCTTGCTGCCGATGAAGCTCAATTCGACCGGCTTCTTTCCGGCGAGATCGACAAATATACCATAGAGAAGCGCTTTATCCGCAAGGATGGGGCTGTGATTTCCACAAACATCTCGGTTGGCTGTGTGCGCAGGCCGGACGGTTCTGTGGATTACGTTTTGGCCCTGTTGGAAGATACCACTGATCGCAAGGTGGCCGAGGCAGCGCTGCAAAAGAGTGAGGAGAAATTCCGATTTATCGTCCAACATGCCCCAGCAATTTTTTTCATACTCGACTCAAACGGGGTTTTCCTACTATCTGAAGGTCAAGGACTGTCTCGCATCTCCCTCACCCCAGGGCAGGTGGTCGGGATGTCGGCCTTTAAAATCTATGAGGATTTTCCTGCGATATGTTCCAGTATTAAAAGAGCATTGCAGGGAGAGCCAACCAGAACAACCAGTGAAATTGAAGAGATTGTTTTTGATACCGTCTATGCACCCTATTTTGATGCTGCTGGTTTACAGATCGGTGTAATCGGCATTGCCATTGATATCACAGAAAAAACGAAGCTCGAAGAACAGCTCTTCCGGGCACAGAAAATGAAAGCCATCGGCACCCTGGCGGGAGGAGTAGCGCATGACTTCAATAACCTGTTGACCAGTATTCTTGGCTACACGTCCCTGCTTCTGCGAGAAACTCCGGACAGTCACCCACACTTCCGTGGGCTCAAAAGCATTGAAGCACAGGCGCTGAGTGCGGCGGATCTCACCAAACAGCTTCTCGGATTTGCCCGAGGCGGTAAATACGAAGTAAGGCCCTGTGATCTTAATGAATTGATACGTTCGACTGCTGAAATGTTTGGGCGTACCAAAAAGGAAATATCGATCACCTGTCGGTTGCAGTCGGACCTGCACATTGCCGAGATTGATCGAATACAGATTGAGCAGGTTCTCATGAATTTCCTGGTGAATGCCTGGCAGGCAATGCCGGAAGGTGGATCAGTTACTCTCACGACGGAAAATGTTGTCCTTGATCACCTACTTGGCCATCTCCACCAGATAAATCCTGGGGCCTATGCCAAGGTGTCGGTTACCGACACTGGGACGGGAATGGATGAGATGACGCAAAAAAAGATCTTTGAACCTTTCTTTACGACAAAAGAAAAGGGCATAGGGACAGGCCTTGGCCTGGCATCGGCATACGGAATCATCAAAAATCATGGAGGCATTATTAATGTTTACAGCGAGGTCGGCCATGGCAGTACCTTCACCATATATCTCCCGGCATCCGACGCTGAAAGCGTCACCGAAGTACCGGTAAAAAAAGACATTAGTCTCGGAACCGGAACGATTCTCCTCGTTGATGACCAGGACATTGTCAGTGAGGTCTGCGCAGAGATGGTTAAATTTTTAGGGTATGACGTCCTTATTGCTCGGAGCGGCCAGGAAGCTCTAGAAATCGTTTCCGACCAGGGCGATACAATTTTACTTGTCATTCTCGACATGATCATGCCGGCAATGAGCGGCTCGGAAACTTTTGACAGGCTGAAGCAGATACAGCCAAAACTGCCCATTATCCTCTCAAGCGGATACAGCATTAACGGCCAGGCAACTGCAATACTTAATAAAGGTTGTGCGGCATTCATCCAGAAACCCTTCGATCTGCAGTCATTGTCAGACAAGATACAGCAGGCGCTGACTGCCTAGGTGCTCACAGTCAGTCAGCCGACTTTCCTGAAAGCTCGGGAACAACCATAACCCGCCTCTGAGGCTTTTCCCAAAGCAGCGAGCAAGCTCTGCCGCGAGACTATCGACAAAAACCTTCCTCATCTTATAGTTTGTCATCAAGCTGCCTACGCTCATATTTTTTGACCTCCCATGGCTCTCGGGTCGGGGATGACGGCCCAGCTGATGAGCAAGCCCAAACTCAAACCACTAACAAGGAATAAAGCAATGACAAAATCACTCTTTGATACAGTGCAAATCGGCGATCTGAAGCTGAAAAATCGGATCGCCATGGCCCCCATGACCCGCGGCCGGGCAGGCGAGACGCGGGTAGCAAACGATATCATGGCCGAGCACTATTTCCAGCGGGCCTCAGCCGGCCTCTTGATCACCGAAGCAACAGTCATAAATACGCAAGGCATCGGCTGGATCGGCTCGCCCGGCATCTACACGAAGGATATGGTTGCCGGCTGGCGCAAGGTAACCGATAAACTGCACCCCACCGGCACCCCGATCTTCCTCCAGCTTTGGCATTGCGGTCGTGCTTCGCACAGCGATTTCCATGGTGGAGAGCTCCCTGTTTCGGCCTCGGCCGTGAGGCTTGAGGGCGACGGTATCCATACTCCCATGGGTAAAAAAGACTACGAAGCGCCGCGACCAATGACCATAGCCGAGATTAAGGCAACGGTCGACGATTACCGCCGGGCAGCACAGAATGCCAAGGAGGCCGGTTTTTCCGGGATTGAGGTGCACAGCGCCAACGGTTATCTGCTCAACCAGTTCCTCGATTCAAAAACCAACCTCCGTACCGACGGCTACGGCGGCACTCTACAAAACAAATACCGTTTTCTTCGAGAAGTGCTGGCGGCGGTGCTAACCGTCTGGCCTGCCCATCGGGTCGGCGTGCGCCTCTCTCCCAACGGCGTTTTTAATGACATGGGCAGCCCTGATTTCCGCGAGACCTACCTCTACACCATCAAGGAACTGAGTAAATTAGAACTTGGCTATGTCCACATCATGGACGGCCTGGCCTTTGGTTTTCACCAACTCGGGGAGCCAATGACCCTGGAGGAATTTCGCGCCCATTACGACGGCATTCTTATCGGCAACTGCGGCTACACCCAAGAAGACGCTGAAAAAAGACTTGCCGCAGGCGTAGTTGACATTGCCGCCTTCGGCCGGCCCTTCATCTCCAACCCCGACCTGGTGGCACGGCTGCAAAACGGCCTCCCTTTGGCGCCCTGCGATGACATGTCGAAATGGTATACCCCCGGCCCGGAAGGATATATTGATTACCTTCCGTATAACCGATAACCAGCATATGAGGAGCAGATATGAACTTTAAAGATATTTCTGAAACAAGACGGGCAATCAATTTTTTCGATCCGGACAAGAACCTCTCCGAGGAACTTCTCGGACAAATGATCGAAACCGCCGCCAAGGCCCCCTCCAGCTTCAATCTCCAACCATGGAATCTCATCGTCCTCCGCGACAAAGCGGCGAAGGAAAAACTCCTGCCTTTGGCCTGGAACCAGCCAAAAATTGTCGAGGCGCCGGTGACACTGATCGTCCTCGCCGATAAAAGCAGTTGGCAGGAAGGACATCCGGTTGTCGAGAAAAACTGGCAGGAAATGCTTACGGCGGGCAACATGCAACCGGCCCAGCGCGACTGGTTTTTGAATGCCGCTAAGAGCCTTTATAATTGGAACCCGGACGCCAGCCTGGCCTTTGCGGCAAAAAATACCGGTTTCTTCGCCATGAGTCTGATGTATGCCGCCACCGATCTCGGACTCGCGAGTCACCCCATGGACGGCTTTGACCATGAAGGGGTGCGAAAGGCCTTCAACATCCCCGACAATTTCTGGGTGCCTCTCCTGCTGGCTGTCGGCTACCCCAAGCCCGGGTTGGTAGTGCAGGCCGCTAAATGGCGGAAGAGCAAGGAAGAAATTATCGTTTCCTTCGCCTAAGCTCGATAAACGGAAGTTTCAATGATATCCCTTGCGATGCTATAAGTCGCATTGCGAAAATCTCTTCGGAAAAAGATCCAACTGGCTGTTATAATGTACTTAAACATGCCACCTTAACAGCTTTCCCCTCTCTTTTCTCCCCCAGGCCGCCTGATGTCTTCATGCCTCAGGCGGCTTTTTGCAGCAGTTCAAAAGATAGCTAAAACGATTCATGATTTCGAGTGGCTGACTTTGTTCTCAAAGATTTCTGTGATATCATCAAGAATCGGCAAGGGAAATGGCTAAATAGGCCAATTGCCTCGCTCAGCACAAAAACGTGAAATCATCGCAAAGGAGTGACGCCTATGCATGGAAGGAAATCGTACCTGTTCCTCACCGCCTCGCTTGCTGTGGTCACCGCCATCCTGCTGGCTGACGGCCTTGCGGGCAGAGCATATTGTCAACCACCCGCATCCGAGCTCCCTCCCTCCAGCTCTCCCCGCTCTGAATCGCCGCCTTTGGTCTTGAGCAGCGCCGATGGCTCACCCTTTTCCAAACCCGACGAGACCGGAATCATCGACCGGGTGCTCAAGGAGGCCTTTCGCAGGCTGGCAATCGAGATCAGCATTATTGCCGTTCCCGCCGAACGAGCCCTGCTGAACGCCGGCGAGGGCAATGACGATGGCACTTTTTCGAGGATCGCCGGGATGAGCGAAAAATATCCAGGCTTGGTCCAGGTTCCTGAAAAAATAGTGGATTTCGAGTTTGTTGCCTTCAGCCGAAACATCGACATGGAGACAAAAGGGTGGGCAAGCCTGCAACCCTATGATGTCGCGATCATCACCGGATGGAAAATCCTTGAGGAGAACATCAAAAACACCAGGTCTCTGCACAAGGTGCGAGACGAGAAGATTCTTTTCAATCTGCTTGCAAGGAACCAGGTTGATATCGTTGTCTATTCGCGGCTGGGCGGCGAGGCAACAATCAGGGAAATGGGACTAACGGGCATTAAGGTCCTTGGGCCGCCGTTTGCCGTCAGGGAGATGTTTCTTTATCTGAACCAAAAGCACGCAGGCCTCATTGCCCCTGTCTCGGAATCCTTGAAAAATATGAAAGAAGACGGCGCCTACCAAAGCGTCACCGGCGGCCATGCACAGCCGTAGCCAGGAGGATGCCTTGTGGGAGATTTTAACTTCAACCAGGGTATGATTGCCCGGAGACTGTTCGTTCAGGTTGTTTTCCTGAGCCTGCTTGCGACTGCTGTCATCAGTGCATTGCAAATACATATCCGCTACGGCGACAAACTGAGATCGATCGAAAATGAACTCCAGAGGATCGAGACCTCGCATCAGAGCAGCTTGACAGCAAACCTGTGGAACATGGATGAAGCCCTGGTGCGCACCGAGCTGCAAGGAATCTTGAACCTGCCGAACATCCAATTTGTCGAGGTGCGCTCCGCCGGAGGTCAAAGAATTACCCTCGGTACACCGGGGACCGGGAACCACATTGCCCGCCAACACCCTCTGGTTTTCTCGCATCGGGGTGTTCCGACCGAGCTGGGAAGCTTCACAATACATGCGGACCTCAACCCGATCAGAAGTGAGCTTTGGACCGATGCTGTGACGCTTTCTGTCGGGGAGGCAGGGAAAATCTTTATCACCGCTTTGCTGGTATTTTTCCTGTTTCAGTTCACCGTCGGCAGACATCTGCGGAATTTGGCCCTGCAAGCATTAGATCTGGATCTTGGGCGACCGCAGTCTCCTTTCCATCTGCATCGCCCACCCCACAAAGGAGCATCTGTAGATGAGCTGGAGTATCTGTCCTCCTCGCTGAACAGACTGTACGCCAACCTCAAGGCGACGATAGAGAGCCTGCGCCACACCAACGAAAAACTTGATCAGGAAATTGAGGAGCGTAAAAAGGCCGAGGCAGCACTCAAGTCTTCCCTCACTGAAAAAGAATCCCTACTCAAGGAAGTGCATCACCGGGTCAAAAACAACCTGCAGATCATCAGCAGCCTTTTAAATCTGCAGGGTCGGAAGACCCAGACCCCCGAGACGCATGGCTTCCTGCAGGACGCCCAAAATCGCGTCCGTTCCATGGCCCTGCTGCACGAGACCCTCTATCGATCGGGCAACCTCGCCAAAGTCGACTTTCCCCAGTATGTGAGGAGCATCTGCACCCATTTGGCCCGCTCCTGCGCAGGTGACGCCATAGGCATCCGGCTGCGTCAGGATATCGCCGATGTGGCCCTCGATATGGATCAGGCCATCCCGGCCGGTCTGATCATCAGCGAATTGGTGACCAATGCCTTCAAACACGCCTTCCCCACAAGGACCGAGGGTGAGATATCCGTGGAGCTGCAGGCGTCGGGCGAACAGTACCTGGTTCTCCGGGTGTCGGACAACGGCGTTGGTTTCCCGGTTGAGACGCGCTCGCAAAGTTCCAAGACACTCGGCCTGATACTGGTAAGGAACCTTAGCCGCCAGCTGGATGGACAATTGTCGATCGTAAGCGAGCAAGGCACTGTTTTCGAAATCGTTTTTCCGGCGCAAGCCATTTGAAAGGTGAACCGAATGATAAAGACCCGTATCCTCATTGTTGAAGACGAGACCATCGTTGCCCTGGATATCCAGGACCGCCTCACCGAACTTGGTTACGAGGTGACCGGCGTGGCCGACCGGGGCGATGCAGCGCTGACGCTGGCGGCCGCCAACCGCCCCGATCTGGTGCTCATGGACATCCAGTTGAAAGGGAGCACGGACGGCATCGCTACCGCAGAAACAATCCGCGAGCGCTGGCGTATCCCGGTCATTTACCTGACCGCCTTCTCCGATACGAGTACCCTGCAGCGGGCAAAAATCACCGAACCGTTCGGCTATATCATCAAGCCCTTCGAGGACCGTGAAATCCAGTCAACAATAGAGATGGCACTCTACAAACATGGGGCCGAAGAGCGTCTTCGCCAAAGCGAGCGGCGCTATGCAGCCACCCTGACAAGCATCGGTGACGGGGTCATCGCCACCGATGCGCATGGCGGGGTGACATTTATGAACCCGGTTGCCGAAAACCTCACCGGCTGGTCTTTGGCCGAAGCACACGGCCGCCCGCTGGACGAGGTTTTCCAGATCGTCAACGAAGAAACCTGGCAGACGGTGGCAAACCCCGTTGCCAAGGTTTTGCGCGAAGGCAAAGTCGTCGGACTCGCCAACCACACCATTCTCATCGGACGGGACGGCAGGGAGATCCCCATTGATGACTGTGCCTCACCGATCCTTGATGACCTCGGCCGGATCTCCGGCACAGTACTGGTATTTCAGAATGTGTCCGAACGGCGGCAAAAAGAAGCCCAGCTGCGCCGCATCGAGTGGATGCTTGCTCCCAAAGGCCGCCCGCCGGTGGCCGGCGAAGGGGCGCCGCAACAATCCTACGGTGACCTGACAGGGCTGAACACCTCCCGACTGATTCTCGATTCCGTCGGCTCCGACCTGCTGCAGGACGTTGTCACCGACTACCTGGATTTGCTCGAAACATCTTCGGCGGTGTACGAAAAGAATGGCGATTACGCCTTCGGTATTTTCTCCTCCGGCTGGTGCCGTTTCCTGGATCAGGCAGCGCGAAACTGCTGCGCTACTGAGGATAACCGCAAAGCGCTTTCCGGCGGCAGGTGGCACTGCCATGAGTCCTGCTGGACCGACGCCTCAAGGCTTTCCATCGAACGGGGTGAAGCGGTCGATATCGCCTGCCGCGGTGGCCTCCGCCTCCATGCCGTGCCTATTTTTGCAGGCGATGAGATCGTCGGCAGCATCAATATCGGCTATAATGATCCGCCCCGTGATCCGGCGAACCTGCGGGCACTTGCGGAACTGTATCAGGTCAGCTTCGACGAACTTCAGCACCTCGCTGCAACCTATCATACACGGCCGCCCTTCATCATCGAGCTCGCCAAGAGCAGACTGAAGAACTCTGCCCGTTTGATCGGCGAGATCGTACGGCGGCGCACCCTCGAGCGACGACAGCAGGAAAGCGAACATCAGTATCGCATGCTCTTTGCCGGCAACCCCCACCCGATGTGGGTGTACGATCTTGAAACGCTCGCCTTTTTGGCGGTGAATGAGGCTGCCATCGCACACTACGGTTACTCGCACGATGAATTTCTCGCCATGACAATCAAAGACATCCGTCCACCGGAGCACATCGATGCACTCCTCCAGAGTGTGGCAGCGGTAACGAACGGCCTGAACAAGTCCGGAGTGTGGCTGCATCGACTGAAGGATGGCCGGATCGTCGAAATGGAAATCACCTCACACACACTGCTATTTGGCAATCGGCGGGCAGAGTTGGTTTTGGCATACGACGTCACCGAGCGAAATCAACTGGAAGGGCAGCTGCGTGAAAACGAAGAGCGGCTGCGACTGGCTCTCTTGGCCGCCAATCAGGGACTTTACGATATAAATATGGCAACTAACGAGATCGTTGTCAGCCCCGAGTACGCTCGCATGCTTGGCTACGACCCTGACACCTTTCAGGAAACCGCCGCCGCATGGCAAGATCGCCTGCATCCAGACGAGCGCGAGCAAGTCATTTGTGCATGCGAGGAATTCGTCGAGGGACGATGCGACGATTTCCGTGTGGAATTCAGGCAGCTGACCAAGTCCGGGGCCTGGAAATGGATACTTTCGCTTGGAAAAACAGTAAAAAGAGACAAGGACGGCAAGCCTCTCCGTATACTGGGTACGCATACCGACATCACCGAGCGTAAACAGATCGAGGCCGAACGCCTGGAAATGGAGCGCCGCCTGCTGCATACCCAGAAACTCGAAAGCCTGGGAGTGCTGGCGGGCGGCATTGCCCATGATTTCAACAACCTGCTCATGGTCATTCTCGGCTATGCCGATCTTTCCCTGCTGGAAGTCTCACCCGTGTCACCCGTCCGCCCGAAAATCCAGGAAATCATCAAGGCCTCGCACCGTGCCGCCGATCTCTGCCGGCAGATGCTGGCCTATTCCGGCAAGGGAAATTTTGTCATTGAGCATATGTATTTGAATGAAGTGATCGAGGAAATGACACATATGCTCAAGACCAGTATCTCCAAGAAAGTACTGCTCAACTTGAATCTCGAAAAAATGGCCCCGCCGATCGAAGGCGATCCGGCGCAAATCCGTCAGGTGATAATGAATCTGGTGATCAATGCTTCCGAGGCGATCGGCGACAAAAGCGGCGTGGTCACCGTTTCGACCGGTGCCAGGTACTGCGACGCTGCATACCTTCAGGAGACCTTCCACGTCGATTCGCTGCCGGCTGGGCTGTACGTCAGCGCTGAGGTGAGCGACACCGGCTGCGGCATGGACAGGGAGACCCAGTTGCGGATCTTCGAACCGTTTTTTACCACCAAGTTTACCGGCCGGGGCCTGGGAATGTCCGCCGTCTTGGGAATTATGCGGGGCCACAAAGGAGCTCTTAAGGTCTACAGTGAGCCCGGCAGGGGAACAACCTTCCGACTCCTCTTCCCCGCCTCGGCCGAGGCGGGGAAGACGTCAACCGGCGAGGGGGCTGCACCCGGCAGTGAGTGGCACGGTAGCGGTACGGTACTGCTCGTCGATGATGAAGAAACCGTCCTGGCGGTGGGCCGCTCGATGCTCGAAACACTGGGATTTTCGGTGATAACCGCCTGGGACGGCAGGGAGGCCGTGGAAGTATATCGTTTGCGCGGCCGGGAAATTGCCTTCGTCGTCATGGATCTTACCATGCCGCACATGAGCGGTGAAGAAGCATTTCGTGAGCTTCGCAGGATAGATCCAGGCGTCAAAGTCTTCATTTCCAGCGGTTACAGCGAGTGGGAAATCTCTGCGCGGTTTGCCGGAAAGAGTCTTGCAGGGTTCATCCAGAAGCCCTACCAGATTGCTGAGCTCAGAAATGTGCTGAGGGGAAACACACGCCAATGATCCAGCTGAACATCTCTCTTCGACTTTAATAACCCGGGGAATACAGGTCAGCTCTTCGATGCTGGGTTTGGCTGTGTCGGTACGCTAGGTGACTGGCCTGGATCATGATCATAATTACTGAGGATTTTGGTTGCTAAATCAGGATATTCTTTACGGACACAAGCCGGGCAGATACCATGGGAAAAACGCACCTCGGTGTGCGCCGAGATATATGCCTCCACCTGGTTCCAATAGCCTGCATCGTCACGAATTTTCTTGCACCCCGAACAAATGGGTAACAACCCGGAGAGTTTTTTTACCTGACCCAAGGCGGCCTGCAGCTCGTTGATCAAAAACTCGTTGCGTTTCTTAGCCCGATACAAAGATATATGGGTCCGCACCCTGGCCGACAACTCAGCGGCATGAAAGGGTTTGGTGATATAGTCCACCGCTCCCAGCTCAAACCCCTTAGCCAGATCCTCCGGTGTGGTTTTGGCGGTGACGAAAATTATCGGTATATCCTTTTTATCCTCCATCGTCTTGATTCGCCGACACAAAGTATAGCCGTCAACGGTCGGCATCATGATGTCGAGAAGAATCAAATCCGGGCTGATCCGCTGCAAGATATTCCATGCCTTCTGCCCGTCACCGGCAACCGATATCTGAAAGTTCTCAAGACTGAGGATGTTACCAATGACCTCAAGATTTTTGGCTATGTCGTCGACCACGAGAATGAGTGGTGGTTTCTCGGGGGGATTGGGATCTATGATATCCATGTCTGACTCCTGTCGGTCAGGGGATGAAGCATCCCCATTTTTATTGAGGAATAAGCAAAGTCGCTGCCAGTCTGCCACCTCATTCGGCTTGACCGGCATTTTCAATCATAGCGACCAATTTGGGAAAGAGATCTAAGGTATGAGGCAATCGCTCCATATCAAAGGTTTTCACCTGGCTGAGCAGTTCGGCTGCCCACAGGCCGAGAAAATCCAGCCGAAAGTCAGACGCCAGACATTGTACTTCCTGGGCAAATGATTTAATTTCGTTAACAATAAAGGTCTCTCGATTCTCTTTATATTGTTCCAGCAAGTTGCCGATAAGAATGCGCATAAGTGACGGCCGCCGATCATGAAGATTACGGGTCGCCTGTTGTACCAGCTGCATTTCAGGCAAGATATAGCCGCACGCCAAATGGGTAAACGCCCCACCAACTTCCTGCCGAAAAAGCGTTGAATGCGGCAAAAACCGCGCCAGCATTGCCATAACATCTTCCAGCAACAATGGTCTTTTCAACCAACCGTCAAAATGGAAATCGGTTTGGAACTCATCACTGCCGACCGACAAAGATGAGGTCACCGCCACTACGGGAATGTTCAACTCCTCTTTCACCCGATTAAAGCGATCGACAAGAGTGGCATCTCGAAGATAGGACATCGTATAATCAAGAAGAATCAGATCCGGTTTGATAGCCATGCACCAGTCAATGCCGTCGGTGACACTTATGGTCTCAACAACGGCAAGATTGGTTGCCCGGAGAAATTCACGGATCAGAATACGGTTACTATCGATCGCATCAATGACCAGGATAACCGACTCCTCATCAAAGCGAATGGGCGCGCCCCCTTTTTCGCTGTCCGGAATCGCCGGGAGTCCGCCCGGGGCCACAGGAATTCGGCGGAGCACGACGGTAAAGGTGCTGCCCTTTCCAACCTCACTCTGCAAGGCTATCTCTCCGCCGATGATTTCGACCAGCCGTTTGGCGATGCTTAATCCCAGCCCGGTACCGGCGTATTTTGATTGATCCTGTCTCTTCCGCTGGGTGAATGCCTCAAAAATCATCCCCTGTTCTTCGATCGGAATGCCGATCCCGGTGTCGGCGACAACAATTTCCAGATCAAATTCACCGGCACTTGGCGGCGTTATTGGCCGCATGGTCAGGGATATACGCCCATTATCGGTGAACTTCACGGCATTTTTTAGAAGGTTATAGAGAATCTGACGAAGCCGCACTTCATCAAGGTAGAGCGCTAGAGGCAGGGAAGGATGGAGGTCAACAATAAATTCCAGCTGCTTTTCCTCAACTATCTGCATAAAAATCGTCTGAATCTCCAGAGCGATACTTTTCAGGGCGACGGCCGTGGGTTGCAGTTCAAGCTTCCCCGCTTCGATTTTCGCCAGATCGAGGAGATCGTTAATCAAACGCAGAAGGGTATTGCCGCTGATGGTAATGGCATTGATATACTGCTGCTGCCGTGCATCATGCAGCTGGGTTTTGAGAATCTGCGAAAAACCCAGGATGGCATTCATCGGGGTGCGGATTTCGTGGCTGACATTCGCCAAGAAATCGCTTTTCAACCTATTTGCCTGTCTGGCAGCATCACGCTCAAGACGAATCCTGCTGGCCACTATGGAACTGATCAACATCCCCACCAGGGCAAGAATCGCCGCATGATACCAAAAGGCCGGCCATAATATCCCTGATTGCTCTGGAATTGTATCTCCCCTGGTCAATGCCTGACTCTCGGCAGCGGAGACAGGCTCCTCTTGCCGGTCCGTCACCGACGCATACCCGGTAAAACCGAATGTCAGCAGCAGAAAAATCAGGCCGAGAGACAGGGCCGATAAACGAATTGCGCGCATATTGGACTCATACTTTTTTAACAAAGCCTCGTCAGGCATCCAGCCTTTTATATGGGGCGACGAATTAAAACCGTGTTATCCTACTCACTTTTTCCGACTCGGGCAAGTGGAGAGCGATACTTGCGGCCAAAGGATAGGCAAATGGCAATATAATGCATGAGAGGAAGGTACCAACCAGTCTCTCCCTGCCAAATACTATCTGCACAACCAGTCGCTAAGATACCTTGACTGAGCCGGCAAAACTCGGTAGGATAGTCCCTATCATCAAGAGCATGCGTGGCAATAATGTGCTTGCAGCACAATTCACTTTGACTCATTTTACCGGCTATGACAATGTTTCCCAACACCCCGCAACCCAGGGTCTTTATTAATATCTCAGCTACAAAACTTTGCCGGCAGTGATTAATCCCTCGGAAGACCTCAATATCCCGATAGGGAGTAAGCCGCGGCACCCCATCTTTCCGCCGCCAGCTGCCGGCAGACAAAGGCCTGATAACGCCTCGCCGCGACAACCGGAAAATATCAACATCGAACGCCCCGACCCTCCGCTGCCGGGGCATACCGAGGACATATCACCACCCCCCTCGCGCCACCGTGCAGCTGCTGGAAAACCGCGGAAATGGTGGCCATATGTACTGCTCTTGCTGGGTGTCATCCTCGCTGCCTGTTGCGCCGCCGGCTATTATGAGGCGCAAACTTCCACCCTGCAGGCCCGGTATCTCAGTGCCTTTGCCGCAAAACTCGACTTCCATGCAGCCAAAGGTGCCAGCGACTCCATAGTCTTTCCCCGGAAGGGCCCCTACGACCTTCGTCTCGGCTATGTCAAGATCCCGGTAATGCTGAAGAAACTTCAGCAAAGAGGTCTAGGGATTACCAGTCAGGTCCGTTTCAGCGACGATCTGCGCCGTTATGCCGGATTGGGCTTCAATATTCCCTACAATGAGAAAAGCCAGGCCGGTTTGCATATCCTCGACACAACGCAGCAGTCGATGTATCGGATGATCAATCCGAAACGGGTCTACCCCGATTTTGCTGCCATTCCGGCACCGGTGGTCCAGGCCCTGCTTTTTATTGAAAACCGCGATCTGCTGTCCGGCGATTTCCCGAAAGTCAACCCCGCCGTTGATTGGGGCCGGTTTTCCAAAGCGGCAATGGTAAAGACCGGTGAGCTGGTCAATATCAATCTGCCGGCCATGGGCGGCAGCACCCTTGCCACCCAGACGGAAAAATTTCGCCATTCGGACAGCGGCATAACCTCCTCCATCTCCGACAAGCTCACGCAAATGGCCTCGGCCAGTGTCCGGGCCTACCGGGGCGGCGAAGACACCTCGGCATTCCGCAGGCAGCTGGTCCTCGACTATGTGAATTCCGTCCCCCTTTCCGCCGCCCCCGGCGCAGGCGAAGTCAACGGTTTGGGCGATGGGCTGTTTGTCTGGTACGGCGCTGAGTTCGAAGAAGTAAACCGCCTGCTGCAACAGAAGGAAACATCGGGGCCGGAGCTGGAGAAGCAGGCCAAGGCCCTGAAGCAGGTTATCAGCCTGATGATCGCCCATCGACGCCCCTCCTATTATCTCGTCAAGGGCCGCAACGAATTGGCGGTGCTCAGTAACAGTTACGCCAGGCTCCTGGCGCAGGGCGGTTTTATTGCCCCGGCTCTCAGTGAAGCCGCCCAAACCCAGCCGCTGTTTTTCCGCAATTTCTCGGAAAACTCAGCGGCGCCGCAGATTGCCACCAACAAAGGCATAAACGTCGTCCGTAATCGTCTCGCCACCCTTTTCGATGCCTCATTGTATGATCTTGACCGCATGGATTTGACGGTCACCGCCACCTTGAACGCAAAGTTGCAGGAAGAGGCCACCTGGTATCTGCAAAGCCTGCAAACCAAGACCGGCGCCGAAGCCATGGGACTTATCGGCAAGTATCTTCTGGCAGCCGATCAGGCCGAGGCCATCAGTTATAGTTTTACCCTGTTCGAGAGTACCCCAAGCGGCAACCTGGTGCGGGTGCAGACCGATACCACGGAAACTCCCTTTGATATCAACGAAGGAAGTAAACTGGAACTGGGGTCAACCGCCAAACTGCGCACCCTGGTCACCTATCTGGAAATTATCGCCGAACTCTATGCGGAGGTTGTAAACCTCCAACCGACCGAGATTGCCGATTTCAATCAGCAACGCCCGGACGCCCTTACCTCCTGGGTATGTGCTCAGCTTTTGCAAACCCCGCAACTACCGCTCAGGACTCTCCTAAAGGCAGCCATGGAACGCCCGTACTCGGCTAACCCTGAGGAGCATTTTTTTACCGGCGGCGGCTTGCATGTCTTCAACAATTTCAGAAAAGAAGACGACACTCGCGTTGTCACGGTAACGGAAGCCCTGCAGAGTTCCATTAACCTGCCCTTTGTCCGGATTATGCATGATATTGTCAACACCACCAGGGCAAACCAATGGGAAAATAACAAACAGGTTCTAGTCGACGACAAGGATCCGCGGCGCAAGGATGTTCTCGATAAATTTATTGATCGTGAGAGTCGGGTTTTTCTGACGCGGTTCTGGAACAAATATCAAGGCCAAAAAGCGGAAGAACGAATGGAAACACTGCTGACAGGGATGAACCCCACCCTGCTGCGACTGACCGTCGTCCATCGCTATCTGTACCCAAAAGCCGACGAGGCAACCTTTATCCGTTTTATCCGCGAGGAATTGCCGACCGCCGAGGCAACAAACGCAAGGCTGTCGACCATGTACGACAAATACAAACCGGGCTCTTTCAATCTGCAGGATCTCGGCTACCTGGCCGCCATGCATCCTCTTGAACTCTGGCTCCTTAATTATCTGCAGCAACCGGGCGATAAATCACAAAAGGACGCCATGGAAAAAAGCGCCGAGGT
The DNA here is from genome assembly GCA_031441605.1 of Deltaproteobacteria bacterium. GTDB lineage: Bacteria > Desulfobacterota > Desulfobulbia > Desulfobulbales > Desulfocapsaceae > Desulforhopalus_A. The sequence goes on along the minus strand of JANNQF010000010.1, from coordinate 25,556 downwards.
GCGCCGCGAGGTGTATGGCTGGCTGATGCGCACCAAGGCCAAAAACGCCAGGGATTCACGGGTCAGAACGGTGCTGGAAATCGATGCATTCTCCGATATTCATAGACGCTGGGTCAACATGGGCTATCCCTTTGAGCACCTGGTCCCCTCCCTGGCCACCGCCCTGGGAAGCTCCGGCGACCGTCCGGCAGCCCTGGCCGAACTGGTCGGCATCATCCTTAACAACGGCAAACGCTTTCCGACGCACCGCTTCACCAAGGTTGAGTTCGCCAGTGACACGCCCTATGAATCGATCGTTGAGCCGCCGCCCCCGAATCCGGTCCAGGCACTGCATCCCGAAGTAGCTCGGGTGGTACGGGAAACCATGGGCAAGGTCGTCAGTGAAGGCACCGCCAAAAGACTGTTGAACAGCTTTCAGCAGGCGGACGGCAGCCCGCTGGCACTCGGCGGCAAAACCGGTACCGGCGATAACCGCATCTTCGTTTCCACCGCAGCCGGCAACAAATCTTCTTCAAAAGCCCTGAACCGTACCGCCACCTTTGTTTTTTATCTTGGCGACCAACATTTCGGAGTACTCACTGCCTTTGTCAGCGGTAAATCGGCCAACGCCTTCAGTTTTACCTCTGCTCTCCCCCTCCAGGTATTAAAAGGTATGGTCCCGGTATTGCTCCCCACCCTCAACGAGCGGAGGCGGGGCGCTCAGTGAGCTGCCCGTCTACCGGGATCCGGGCTCTGTCCCGCCGGTTAAATCACTGCCGGATCGCCCCAGCAATTTTAAAAAAACCGCTGCTGGCATTTGACATTGCACTCCACTCTGTGAAATAATCAACAGTAATCAGCCCCTGTCAAAACCGTACCCGCACGTCCTCGCTACTCTAAGCAACCCAATTGGAAGCGAACCAAGGAGGTGACTCAACAACAACCGCCGGCAGCCTGACTCTCTCAAAAGCTCATTTCCCCAACCCTCATACCACCATATGGATACCCATATTTCCGAAACCAAACTTAAGATGCAAGCGGTACGCATTCAAGAACTGGAAAATGAACTCGCTCTGACCAAAGCACAGTTGGCCGAGACCACGCCGGCAACATCCATCAACCAACACACCAATATTATCACCGATACACCCGAACGGAAAAAATCCAAAGAAACCCTGAGGCGCTCCCAGGAAATGCTGCAATCGGTCATCGACAATATCCCCCAGCTCATTTTTTGGAAGGATAGCAATTCTGTTTACCTTGGTTGCAACAGGCTTTTTGCAACAGCCGCGGGCCTTGCACATCCAGAGCAAATCGTTGGGAAAATCGACAGGGACCTGCCATGGGCACCGGAAGAGACCGAATGGTATCTCCTCTGTGACCGCCGGGTGATGGCAAACGATCAAGCGGAATGGCATATCGCCGAAACCCTGGTCCGCGCCGACGGCAAAAAAACCTGGATAGATACCTGTAAAATCCCGCTGCACGATGAACATGGCAGGGTCATAGGAATCACTGGAACCATAGAGGATATAACCGATCGCAAGGAGGCCGAAGAGGAACTCCTGCATCACCGCAAGCATCTTGAGGAACTGGTCAAGGAACGAACTGCTGAACTTGCCGAGGCTAAAAAAGAGGCAGAAAATGCAGTCAAGGCTTCGCTCCGGCAACGTGATTTTCTCCATACCCTCATGGAGACTATCCCAACCCCTTTGTTTTACAAGAATAATCAAGGACGTTACAGCGGTTGCAATGCCGCCTTTGCCACCTATCTGGGAAAACCCAAGAGCGCCATTATCGGCAAAACAGTTCTTGAGATTTCCCCTTCCGACATCGCCGCCGAATACCACCGAAAGGATCTCGAAATTTTGCAAAATCCGGGTACGCAGCACTACACTTGGAAGGTAGTGGACGGCACCGGCGATCTTCGCGATGTTATCTTCGACAAGGCGACAATCCATGGTGACGACGAGGGAATTGTCGGCCTCATCGGCATCATCACCGATGTTACCGAACTGATGCGCGCCAAGAAGGAGGCGGAGGCCGCCAGTCAGACGAAAAGCGAGTTCCTCGCCAACATGAGCCACGAACTGCGCACCCCTCTGACCGGGGTAGTCGGCATGTCCGAACTCCTCCTCGATACCCCGCTGAATAGCGAACAACACCGCTATGCTGAAACCGTCGTGTCCTGCGCCAATTCACTCCTCACGGTTATTAATGACATCCTTGATTTTTCGAAAATCGAAGCCGGCAAGCTGGATTTTGCGGTAGTTGATTTTGATCTCAGCCTGCTCATGGAGGATTTGCGAAACATAGTTGATTTCCATGCCATGCGTAAGGGTCTCTCATTCCTGCTCAGCATTGCACCACCGGTGCCGACACTGATTCGCGGCGACCCGGCCCGTCTGCAGCAGGTTCTTCTCAATCTGGCCACCAATGCAGTGAAGTTTACCGAATCCGGGCAGGTCGAGATTTGTGTCAGCATGGTAGCTGAAACGGCAACAGCGGCAACAATTTTTTTTCAGGTGCGCGATACCGGCATAGGCATTCCCCCGGATCAATTTCATCGTCTTTTTCAATCTTTTTCGCAAGTTGACGGTTCTGCTTCACGAAAATTCGGCGGCACCGGCCTCGGCCTGGCGATCAGTAAAAGTCTGGTGACCATGATGGGGGGCAATATAGGCGTTGAGGCCAACAGGGACGGTGGCGCTACGTTCTGGTTTGACGCCGTTTTTGCAAAACAACAGGCTTCCGGGGCGGTAACACCCTCCCCAAACCCGTCGAGCCGACAATCTGCAGCAAAAACCAACGACGGAGACATCCGGATCTTGCTGGCCGAAGACAACTTCATCAACCAAACCCTTGCTCTGCATGTCCTTAAAAACTTAGGCTACAGCGTCGTCGCCGTCGACAATGGTCGCCAGGCAGTGCAAGAGTGGCAACACCAAGCTTTTGATGTGATTCTCATGGATATTCAAATGCCGGAAATGGATGGCTTTGAAGCCACGCGAATCATCCGCGACGGGGAGACCCTGCCCTTCGATGCAGCACGACATATGCAAAACCCGTCCCCGGTCGATCATCCGCTACGACAACATATTCCCATTATCGCCTTGACGGCCCACGCCATGGCCGGTGACCAGGCCAAATGCCTTGCAGCCGGCATGGATGACTACATCACCAAGCCGATTATCCCTGAGATTTTGTCCGCCAAAATCAGCCACTGGCTGGGCAAGAAACAGCCTTAACAAGGACAATATCTCCCCCGGCCCCACCGCTGCAACTTTATGGCTTGGCCCTTGATCAATCCCAGACCACGGAAGTACGGTCAAGAGGCAAATATCCCTTGCGCCCAAGCCCCGTATCATGGTAACTTCCGGCCTTTTTTATCTAAAGCGGGCTGACGCCCGCAACCCAAGGGCTATGATCCCCTCCTACAACAGAGGGACTCTTTTTTTAGTACCCCCTTGAGGGGTATAAGTACCTAACAGAAGGAAACAATGATTCATCTTACCGCAATCCAAAAACAGCACGGCAGCCAAATGCTCCTCCAGAACGCCGCCCTGCAGATCCTCCCCGCCACCCACACCGGCCTGGTCGGCCCGAACGGCGCTGGCAAAACCACCATCTTCCGCCTCATCACCGGCGAGGAGGAGCCGGACAAGGGCGAAATTTCCTGCTCGAAAAAAACCGTGATCGGCTATTTTTCCCAGGATGTCGGGGAAATGACCGGGAGATCGGTAATTGCCGAGGTGATGTCCGCGGCCGGTGATATCGTCAACCTGGGTGTTACCATTCGAGAAATGGAGGCGGCCATGTCCGAACCCATGACCGATACCGAGATGGCGAACCTCCTCGACCGCTACGGCGAGGCGGTGGAAATCTTTGAGCAGCGCGGCGGTTACGACCTCGAACCCCGGGCCCAGGCGGTTCTCACCGGACTCGGCATCTCGCCCGAGGATTTTCAAACACCGGTCGAAAAGTTCAGCGGCGGCTGGAAGATGCGTATTGCCCTGGCAAAGATCCTGACCATCAACCCGGATGTCCTGCTCCTCGATGAACCGACCAACCACCTGGATATCGAATCGATTCTCTGGCTTGAGGAATGGCTGACCACGGAATTCAAAGGCGCCCTGCTGATGACCTGCCATGACCGCGAATTCATGAATAAAATCGTCAACCGCATAATCGAGGTGGCGAACGGCAGCACCACCACCTACAGCGGCAACCTCGATTTCTATCTGCACGAGCGGGAAATCAGGCGGCAACAGCTGCAGGCCAGCTACCGCCGCCAGCAGGAAATGCTCGCCAAGGAAGAGGAGTTCATCGCCCGCTTTGCCGCCCGGGCTTCGCACGCTTCGCAGGTGCAGTCGCGGGTGAAGAAGATCGACAAGATCGAACGCATCGTCCTGCCGGCGGAGCAGCGGGTCATGAAATTCGATTTCCCGGTGCCGGCACGTAGCGGCGACGATGTCCTGCATCTGAAAAACCTGGGCAAATGCTGGACCGGCCATGACGGTCGGGTCGTCCCGGTTTTCAGCGGCCTGCACGGCACCATCAGGCGACTTGAGAAAATTGCCGTGGTCGGAGTCAACGGCGCCGGCAAATCGACCCTTTTAAAGGTCATCACCGGCAACACTGAAGCAACCGAGGGCGAGGTGCTTATGGGTGCAGGGGTGACGATCGGCTATTTCAGCCAACATGCCATGGACCTGCTAAGCCCCGAGCAGACAGTCTTTCAAGCGGTCCAGGAAGCCCTGCCCCTAGAAAATATCGGGGTCATCCGCAATCTCTGCGGCGCCTTTCTCTTCCAGGGTGATGATGTCGACAAGCGCATCGCCAACCTGTCCGGTGGCGAAAAGAGCCGGGTCATCCTGGCGCGACTCCTCGGTCGGCCCTTAAATTTTCTGGTGCTTGACGAACCGACCAACCACCTCGACATCCAGTCTCGGGAAGTGCTCCTCGCCGCCCTGCAAAAATTCGAAGGGACTGTGGTTTTGGTCAGCCACGACCGGCATTTCCTCCGCTCCCTGGTAACCCGCGTCATGGAGATCGACCACGGCGAGATGCGCATCCACGAAGGCGATTACGATTCTTACCGGCGCCACGTCAAAGAGCGAATGGTGCAGTCGTCACGATGACCTGCGGCTTGCGGAAAAGCAAAAATCGCTTGTCTCGACGAACCGAAAGAGATAGTGTCTGACCAGTAAGAAGGGTGGCATGGCCGAACAGAACGGCTTCCCCGCCATCCGCTGCAAGCGACGCAAGAAAAACCAAGCTCCTACTGTACCGGCAACGGTATGATCTTCATACAACCAAGGAACAGTTCACGTGTTAGCTATTTTCAAAAAGGACACATCCCCAAAGGCCTATCGGCTCACCTGCCTTCTCCTGGTACTGATAAAAATATGGCTGATTCGGGCGCACCTCGTCATGGTGACCCTGACCCCGCACGACGACCTGCTCTTCATCCGCCATGCCGAGAGTCTGCTCAAAGGCCAGTGGCTGGGGGATTACAACCAGTTGACCCTCATCAAGGAACCGTTCTATCCGATGTTTATCGCCTTGAGCAATTGGCTGTCCCTGCCCCTGCTGTTCTCGGAGCACCTGTTTTATGCCATTTCCTGCGGGGTCTTTATCTGGGCCATCGGTCCGCTGGTGCGGCAAAGAATTGTCCTCCTCGGGGCCTTTCTCTTTCTCCTTTTCAATCCCGGCTCCTTCAATTATCCTGCTGTCGGGCGAATCTTTCAATTGGCTATTTACGCGCCGCTGGCGATACTTGTGGTGAGCCTGCTGCTGGGCATGGCCATTCGCGCCACCGCTCCCTTACGCACCGCGCTGGGCTGGTCGTGCGGCCTGGGTACTGCTTTATCGATTTTCTGGATTACCCGCGGCGAGAGTATTTTTCTTATGCCGTCGGTGGGGATGGTTTTCCTCTTTATCTGCATCACCGTGGGAGGCAAGAACCTGAAAGATTGGCGCCGCCCCCTGCTGCTCTGTGCCCTGCCCTTTGTCTTAATGTGGGGAACCATTCAGACCGTGCAACAGATCAACAAAAGCCAATACGGTGTTCCGGCGGTGAACGAGCTCCTCACTCCTGAATTCGAGTCTGCCTACGGCGGATTGCTGCGCATCAAGTCGAACGAGGAAAGGCAATTTTTCCCGGTAGTCCGCGATGCCCGGGTGCAGGCCTATGCCGTAAGCCCAACCTTTCGCGAGGTGGAAAAACACCTCGATGGTCCGGTAGGCATGGGCTGGCTGACTTTGGCCGGCGCCGATGACATCCCGGCGGCATTTTTCGTCTGGGCTTTCCGCGATTCGGTGGCTGCGGCCGGTTATCACAGCTCGGGCACCAAGGCCCTGGAGTTTTACCGAAAGATGGGTGCGGAGATAGATGCCGCCTGCGATGCGGGGACACTTCAGTGTCGAGCCCGGGTGACCTCTCTCGTCCCCCCATGGCGCCCGGAATTCAACGCACTGATCCTCCCGACCATCTCCGCCGTTATCGAAAAAACCCTGACTTTTGAAGCCTTCAATGCCCACACCGATCATTTCAGAAACGCCATCCCGCGTGAGATGATGACCCTCTTCAGCAATGTTACCGGGGAGAACCTGCTCAGCAGCAAGCCTGGCGGCTCCGACGTTTATCCGGACTACATCACCCACCTGAATCGGGAAAAGTGTCGGATTCTCGGGCAAATAGGCCACGCTTACCAAATTATTATTCCCTATCTTTTTGCCGTTTCGCTGCTGCTCCTCCTGTTTAATCTGGGGGTCGGGGTGAAGAAAAGGCGGTTGACTCTTATGACCCTTCTCAGTGTTTCAAGCCTGGGTGGAATGCTTTCGATCACCGCCGTCATGACCCTGCTGACCATCACCTCCTACAGCGAGATTGCCCGGGTCATGCATGTAAGCTTCCCGCTGGTTCTTATCTTTATCATCAGTGTCTTTCTTGATATAATGGGTTTGAATACAGCTGCACCCGCCGCCTTGCCGGATGGTGTCCGCATCAAGCATCAAAAAAAATCGACGCATCGCACCAAACCACCAACCCCGTGAGCTGATGATGGACTCCAGCAGATTAAAAGGCCGCCCGTCTTTTCCTTTTGAAACCATTGCCGTGGCCGTGGCTTTTTCACCAAAACTTGAGGCGATCATGGGCGAGGCCAGGCAACTGGCCGACAACTTCCAGGCTAAACTCATCCTGATCCATGTCGGCACCCACACCGCCGCCAAAGAAGCAAGTCTCGCGGCCATCTGCAGCAAATTGCAATTGAACCGAGAGGTGAGAACGATCTGGGGCGGGGGCGACACGGTTACCACCCTGCTGGAAACCTGCAAGCAGCACATGGTCGATCTCCTCATCCTCGGCGCCCGGAGGCGTGAAAATGTCTTCCGCTATTATCTCGGCTCGGTTGCCCGGAGCCTCAGTCGCCGGGCCAAGTGTTCGCTTTTGTTACTTACCGAACCGAAGGTGACCGGCACCAGCTTTGGGAAAATCGTCGTCGACTGTGTTGAACATCCGAAGACCCCGCATGCCCTGAACACTGCCTTTTATTTTGCCGAGGGGGTCAACTCCCTTGATATTCGGGCGATCCGCGAGGTCGACCAATCGGGTCTCGCCATGGCTATGTCGGACGACAGCACCTCCGGGGAACGCACCCAGGTAAAAGAACAGCTGATACTCGATGCGGAAGAAAAATTGCAGGAATTCACCACCGGCCGAAGCAGCGAAAAACCGGCCGTGCAGACCGCCGTTCTTTCCGGCAGGCCGGGTTTCACCATCCGCAAATACGCCGAAGAGTGTGGTGCCGACCTCCTGGTCATCCATTCACCGGACAGCAGATACCGGCTGGTGGATCGAATTTTCACCCACGATTTGGAACACATCCTGGAACATCTGCCCTGCAATATGCTTATTGTCCATGCCCGCACCGGCGACGCAACCTGACCACCAAAAAAGCGAGCACCATGGCTAAACTCCAACCGAACGATCTGGTTACCCTGCTGCTGGCCATCAGTATCATCCTGATTTTGTCGCGCATCGCCTCGGAAGTCGGGAAAAAAATCGGCCTGCCGATGGTCATGGGCGAACTGATTATCGGGGTGGTCCTCGGCCCGACGGTGCTCGGGACAATCGCCCCGGAGTTGTACCGGACGCTCTTTCCCTTTGTCGAAAACAGCAATTTTTCCTTGGCCCTCGACGCCATTTTCTCCCTGTCGGTGATTCTGCTGCTGTTTGTCGCCGGTCTTGAGTTGCGCTTTTCCCTTTTTCTCCGCCATGGCCGGGTGGCGATTTGCACCGGTATCGGCAGCATGGTCCTGCCCTTTGCCTCGGGCTTTGCCGTGGCCTGGTTTTTCCCGCAGTGGTTTTCGGTGACCGAAGGAGGACCGAGCCATCTGCTCTTCGCCCTCTTTCTCGGAACCGCCATGGCCATTTCGGCCCTGCCGGTCATCGCCAGGATTCTCCTGGACATGAAACTCCTGAAGACCGAGATCGGTGCAGTCATCATTGCCTCGGCGGTCCTCAACGATGTCGTCGGTTGGATTGTCTTCTCCTTCATCCTATCGATGGTCGGTCAGAATAGCGGCCATGGCAGCGTCGTGCTGAGTATCGTCTCCATCGCCGCCTTTGCCACCTTCATGCTGGTTTTCGGCCGCTTCGTCATCAACCGCATCCTGCCGTGGATCCAGAGCAAACTCTCCTGGCCCGGCGGAGTGCTGGCCCTCAGCCTCGGCCTGTGCCTGCTTTCCGCAGCCTTCACCGAATACATCCATATTCACGCCATCCTCGGGGCCTTTATCGCCGGCCTGGCGATCGGCGATTCGGTGTACCTGCGCGAACAGGCGCGGGAAATCATGCACCAGTTCGTCACCAATTTCTTTGCCCCCTTGTTCTTTGTTTCCATCGGTCTGAAGGTCAATTTCATTCAAAACTTCGACCTGACCATAGTAATCTTGGTTTTAGTGTTGGCTTTTGCCGGCAAGGTAATGGGTGCCGGCATCGGCGCCCGGCTGGGCGGCATGTCCGGCCGCCATGCCCTGGCGGTCGGTTTCGGCCTGAATGCCAGGGGAGCGATGGAAATCATCCTCGGCAGCCTGGCCTATGAAGCGGGATTGATCAATCATGCGGTGTTTGTCGCGCTCATTGTCATGGCCCTGATCACCAGCATCTCCAGTGCGCCGCTGATGCGGCTGTTTCTTGAAAAAAAATGATCCACAGCCCCGGGGTATGACGGGCAGCAAAAATCATTTCCCTGCATCGTTGTGGCACTTGAGACAACCTTTAAATCCCGCATGGCTGGTGATCGGTGCCTCACCTGAGTTCGCTTTCGGCCCATGACATTGCAGACACTGCCCGTCTTCTTTGATGGAGTCGGTGTGAATATCCGGGGAATTCCTGGTCGAGGGACCATGCATGCCGAGGAAGTAGCGGTAAGCGCAACCGCCGGAGGTCGTAACAACCATCATCAGAGCAAGGATCAATGCTCGTTTTTTGTTCATGATTTTTGCTCCATTTTTCCGTCTTTAAGGATAATAATCGTATCGGTCATTGCCAGCAATTCCTGGTCATGGGTGGCGATAAACAGAGTCGTTCCCTGCACCCGGCAAAGGGAAAACATCAACGCAATAAGCTGCTTGCCATTGCTGGAGTCGAGACTGGCCGTCGGTTCATCGGCCAAGAGAATTGCCGGTGCATGGGCAATGGCCCTGGCAAAGGCAACCCGCTGCGATTCACCGCCGGAAAGTTCGGCCGGCATGGCCTTCTCATACCCCGCAAGGCCGAATGTTGCCAGCAATTCCTTTATCCTGTCCTGTTGTACAGTTCCGTAAATTCCATTCAGCTCCAACGGCATTTGCAGGTTTTCGGCCACCGTCAGCCAGGGCAGCAGGTTACTGCTTTGAAAGACAAAACCCACCTCCTTGCGGCGGAACATGGCCCGTTGCCGGGGGCTGAGGGTGCAGATATCGGTGCCGTTATAAAGGACGGTACCCATGTCGGGAATTTCCAAGGTGCCGAGGCAGTTGAGCAGCGTTGTCTTTCCCGACCCTGATCGTCCCACGAGAAGGACTCCCCGCCCACACTCCACTGAAAAATTGATATCGGTGAGGGCCGAGATATGGCCACGACCCGAGGTGAATTGCTTGGAAACCGCCTGGATTTCAATCATGATTCACAGGCTCCTGAGGATATCCGCCGGATTTTTACCGGTAATAGAGATAATCGGCCATATAGCTGCGGCCAAACCGAAGACCATGGCCACGCCCGGCGGGGCGAAAAGTGCCGACCCGGTGAGTCGGGGGTACAGCATGCCGGAGACGGCAAAATACTGGTTATGCGAGGTAAAGGCGCTGATATCGATGCCGATATGGGCAAAAGCGGCAACCGTCATGGCACCCACCAGGGCGCCTAAGGTTGCCGCAACCAAGGTCAGCATGCCAATCTGCACCAGCAGAAGCAGTGCGGTGTCGCCGGCCAAAAATCCCATGGCCTTCATGATGCCGTGTTCACGAAGATTTTTCAAAGTGAAGATGAGAAAGGTGCAGGAGATGCCGACTGCGACGATGGCAAACACCAGCACGATAACAATGGCCATGCAGATATACTCAAGATCGATCAACTGCTTCAGATCGGGCATGAACTCCGACCAAGCGGCAAAGGTGGCTGCGGGCAAGGACCGTCGATACTCGGCCACGATGGTTTCGGCCGCGACGCCGGCCTTGAGGAAAACCGCGGCGGAAAGCTCGTTATCGCCGACCGGAAGGGCGTCGGCCGGGCAGAAGGCCAACCCCTGGTCAAGAGCGGTGATCCCGGTTTTATAGATCCCGGCCAGAATCAGGGTTTTAAGAGGAATGCCCAAGGGACTTAATACACTCAGGGTATCGCCGACATGCAAATCAAGTCGCTTGGCGGTTGCCATGCCGAGAAAAATCGCGTCCTCGCCGGAGACCGGATATCTGCCGGCCACGGTTTTTGTCGAGAGCGCCGTCCCCTCTTTTTCCTGCCCGGGATTGACACCCATAAGCAGCAGCGGTTCGAGAACCCCGTTTTTGCCAAGGATCACCTGCTGCTGTCGCCTGACCAGGACCCTTTTCACCCCCGCCTCCTGGAGCAGGGGGAGGTCACCTTCCCGCAGCGCACTGCCGGTTACATGCCCGGAAAAAAGGCCGGTTGAGTTGCGGATCATCGCATCGTTGGTACCGACGGCCAGGGCCGAGAGAAAGACCAGAGCGGCCACCGCGGTAACCACCATAAAGGACAGCACCAGGGTGGTCCGCCAGGAGCGCCAGAGAATCAAGCAGGCGATTTTTATCAAATAAGTGAAGCGCATCGCCGGCTAATCGACGGCCACGCCGATGCGGGCGGCAATGAAGGCCGCGGCCGGTCGGACAAAGTCGTGATGCGTATCAAGGAAAAGGTTGCTCAGCCCGCTCTCCAATCTCCCCATGGCCTCCGCCTTCACCCTGGTGGCCAATTCCGGCCAGGCAGCATAAAATACTTCCGGCGCCCGGCCCGCTGCCGCCAGAGATTGCAGACTTTGCCACACCGCCGCCGGTTCCTCATGGGCAATCACCGACGCCACATAATTGTGTCGCTTGCCACGCATATCAAAAAACAGATCGGCAAGATCGTCGAGGATCTGGCAGCCGATGCCGATGTGGTACAGGGCCTCGCGAACCGCCTGGGCGGCGGGTGTCATCGCTTCCTCGAAAAGGGCCGGAATCGCCCATGGCGCCTGAAACAGCAGGCCGGTCTTATAATGGTGAATTTTTTGCAGAATAACCTCAGGGTGGAGGCATTCGCCGACCCCGCCCTCCTCGGCGGCCTCCTGCGCCCCGCTTTGCGTCAAGGCCGAAAGAGAGACGGTGCCGGCCCGCAGCGCCCGTTCCATCGGCAGATCATGTTTTTGGCAATGTTCGACCACGAGGGCAAAAAGCACCCGATCGGCAACCATAATATCCAGGACCGAACGAAAACGATGCGCCTGTGGCGGCAGATCGGTTTCCAGGGTGGTTTTATATTCGTCATCAAGTATGTTGTCGCAGCCGGTGACCATGCCCCGCAGACACTGGTTGAGCGCCACATACAAAATCCGCCGTTCAGACGGGATGCCCAGCCGATAATAAGAATAAAGGAACAGGGTCGAAAAAAAGTTACGCGGCAGGGAAAAGGACGCCTCATCCGGCGCAACAAGTTGAATGGAGCTGCCGTCAAGGATAGTGGCGGCCGTTTGCCAAAAGCGCTCAAGACCCGCCCGGAGTTCGACTTGCAACAGGGCAATATCACCGGCAATTGGCCCTATTGCCGAAAAAGGATTGTTCATAGGGGCTTGGCGGTTGAAAAAAGAGTGATATAGCCGAAATAGTGGGCAACCCTTTGCGGCGGCAGAAAACCGGCCTGAGCTATCAGCCCGGGCAGCAAACCCCGGATGTTTTCGCCGATCTGCGGCTGCATGAACAACCAGCGCGAGGCATGGGAAACCAGCGCGCCCATAAAGGTCGTCGGTTTATCCATGTCGGCGACAACCAGCTTGCCGCCCGGCTTGAGAACGCGGAAGGCCTCGCGCAGGCTCCGCTCCTTCAGATCGAGGGGCACATGATGATAAAAGAGGCTGGAGATAACCGCGTCAAAGGAGGCATCGGCAAAATCCAGCTGTTCGGCGGCCATGGCCTCGAAGCGGCAATGGACTGTGCCCCGCACTTTCCGCGCCGCTTCAATCATCTTGCCGGCGGCGTCGATACCGGTGATGCAGCCGCCCCGGGCCGGATCAAGGAGCCGGCTGATCTTTTGACACAACAATCCGGTGCCACAGCCAACATCGAGAATTTTGTCGGCCTGCTGTGGACCCAGGGTGGCGATGAGGGTGTTGTCAAATTCGGCCTGTTTGTTCAATAAACAGAGGGGTTCCAGGGTGTCATAAACCGAGGCGGCGTAATCCAGGGTGCGGCCTCGGGTGGGGATGGAGGGTATAGTCATTCAGGGTCTCCCCGCATACATTGGCGGTTTTGGGTGGGGTTTGGATGAGAGCATTTTGCCTGCAATATGGATACTGTATCACCACTCACTGAAGATAGCAACCAAAGCCCCCGCCACCGGCAGGGCATTATAGCCATTGCCTCCTAACACAATACTTGGTAGTCTCCGCAGCGCTGTAATACCCTGAGCACCAACCCATAAAGGGCGAAACATCTCTCGGCATGCCGAGTAGTTGCCAGCCACGGAGTTTTTTCCGGCGCCGCAATTCGGCACGGAGAACGAACAATCCATCAAGGGGGGAAAGGGAGATGTCGGATCGCCAGCAATTTGAACGGGTATCGTGGTTTCATGGCCGGATCAAGGCCGGGAAATTTCCAAACTCCGGCCATCTGGTCGAAGAATTCGAAATCTCTAGGCGTACTGCCCATCGCATCATCGAGTATCTGCGCGAGCGCATCCATGCGCCACTCGAATACGAGCATGCACGTCGTGGCTTTTACTACTCCGATACAGCCTATGAAATCCCCAGCCACTGGATCAGCGAAAGCAACATCCTCGCCCTGTCGCTTGCCGTCCGCCTGGCCTCGACCATCCCCGACCCGGCCTTAAAAGACGACCTCTGCCGCCTCATCAACCGGGTCACCGGCATCGCCGGCAAAAATACCCGTGCCTGCCTGCAACAGGTGGACAGTAAGGTGTCGGTTAAAAATATCGAATATGCCCTGGTCAACACCTTGATCTTCCGCCAATGTGTCGAATCGCTGTTTGCCGGTCGGGCACTGCGCATCACCTATCACTCGCCGCACCGGGGCAGCACCTCGACACGCTCCATCCAACCCCTCCATCTCATGCATTATATGGGCAGCTGGCACCTCATCGCCTGGTGCGCCAAACGGCAGGAACTGCGCGATTTCGCCCTGGCCCGTATCCGCGAGATTGCGCAGGCGGAGGAGACGCTTGCCGTCCCCGCCGACCTGCCGGACATCAAGGAATATACCCGCAAACATTTCGGCATCATGCAAAGTGGCACAACCAGCCGGGTGGTGTTGCAGTTTTCTCCGACAATATCGCCATGGATAGCCGAACAAAGCTGGCACCCCGAGCAAAAGGCCGCAACCGGCCCGGACGGCTCCCTCCGCCTGGAGTTCCCGGTCGCCGACTTCCGCGAACTGGTACGAACCATCCTCAGCCACGGCGCCGAGGTCAGTGTTGTTGAACCCGAGGAACTGAAGAATCTTGTCTGCAAAGAAATCGAAAGGATGGCGAAGAATTATTTTTTAAGCTGACACACCCTGGCATGGTGAGTGTGGTAGTGTGGCAGGAGCAACTTGAAAAAACCTTGAACACGAGGGGCACGATATGCAGAGAACTGATGACGAAACAATGTCCATTACGACAGTAATCAACAAGTTCGCCAAGACCTGGACCCTCCTCCTGCAATACGATGAGGACAGCCTTGTCCGACCGAAAGCATTACACCCCACTCATAAGGCCCTCAATTACCGGAAGGCGACAAATGCTATCACCCTCCTCAAGGCCGAGCTGACCAAACGCGGAGAGGGCGGTGACCTGTTTGGCTTGGAACGGGACCATCAACTTCAGGGGATTCTCGGCAATATCTGCCAAACCTTCGATGGCAAGGAACTTTATCCAAGCGCTGAAGAAAAGGCCGCCAGCCTCCTTTACTTTGTTATCAAGGATCATCCTTTTTCCGACGGTAATAAGCGGATTGGTTCTTTTTTGTTTCTGCTGTTTTTGGAGGAGAACGGGTTACTGGAGAAATCGGGCATCAACGACAATGGTCTTGTGACTTTGGCGCTGTTGATAGCCGAGAGTGATCCGCGGCAGAAGGATTTGCTGGTTCAGTTGGTTTTGAATTTGCTGCACGAGAATGGACACAAGTGTGATATTTCTTCTTTGCCTATCGAAGAAGAAGTAGAGGACATGAAATCATACTACAAATATTGGGGTAAGGCTGAAAAGGAGGACAGCAATTACCATCTGTTGCCATACCATTGCCTTGATGTTGCAGCGGTGGCAGCTGTATGGTGGGCTGCCAGCCCGGCAATACGTAGAAGTTTCCTGCTCCAGAGTGACTTGCCCGAGGAGCAAGTCCGCTCTTGGATGCTTTTCTTTATTGCGCTGCACGACTGCGGCAAGTTCGATGTACGTTTCCAGTTACGTGTGAAGCCGATCTGGCAATTGCTTTATCCTGATGCGGGAAACTATGGCGCACTTCCCGGCGTGCAGGAATGCAAAGGCTACTATCACGGTGAAGGTGGTCTTTCCTGGTTCATGCAGGATCATGAAGCACTATTTTCCTCCGGTGCAGCTTCCGTATCCGACAATTTGAATTTTCTCGACACTTTTGATGATTCGGATTCGGGTCAGTGGAGCTCTTGGAAGCCATGGATTGAGGCGGTAACGGGCCATCACGGCCATATCCAGTCCGCCGACTATGTATCCCAAACATCATTATCCCCTGCCTGCGACAGACGATTGGCAGGTATTGACCGGAAAGCACGAAACGAATGGATGTCCGCTCTTGAACAACTCTTCTTAAAACCTGTTGGGCTTTCCCTCTCCGATTCTCCCCCAACATATTCTCAAACATTCTTGAAAACATTTCTGGCTGGTTTTTGTTCCGTTGCCGACTGGCTCGGATCAAGGTGCGACGAAATCAATTTTATCTTTTGCCGGGAATCAAAGGACTTACGAGAGTACTTCGAGGAACGACGTGCAACCGACGCACAGCGAGTGCTGGAACTTGCCGGCATTGTCGGCCATCCACGACAGTATGCAAGTGTGGCTACATTGCTTGAAGTGGGTAAGCAACCACGCTCCCTCCAAACTCTGGTAGATAGCTTACCACAGGAATCGGGATTGACTTTGGTTGAAGCGCCAACAGGCAGCGGCAAAACTGAAGCAGCTATGGCGTACGCCTGGCGACTTATAGCTGCTGGTTTAGCGGATTCCATCGTATTTGCCCTGCCAAGCCAAGCCACGGCTAATGCCATGCTTGGGCGACTACAACGCATAGCACCCATATTGTTCCATGAACATCCAAACCTGTTGTTAGCCCATGGAAAAGCACGTTTCAATAAAGATTTCAGCAAAATCAAACACGCTGCTCTTGATGGATATGAAAGAGAAGATGGTTGGGTTCAATGCAGTCAATGGCTGGCGGAAAGCCGAAAGCGCGTCTTCCTGGGACAGATCGGCATCTGTACCGTCGATCAGGTGCTCATTTCGGTGTTACCGGTCAGGCATCGCTTCGTGCGAGGTTTCGGCGTGGGCAGGAGCGTGCTGATCGTCGATGAGGTCCACGCCTACGATGCTTACATGTACGGCCTGCTGGAAGAGGTTTTACGACAGCAGAAGGCGTCTGGCGGAGCAGCGATTCTTCTTTCGGCAACCTTGCCGGAGCAACAACGGCAGCAGCTCTGTAAGGCCTGGGATGCAATACTAGAACAACGAGGAGAGACTACACCTTATCCTCTGGCGACTTGGACAGCTGGCGACACGGTGACTTTTTTTGAACTCGACCATGCGCAGCTCCCTGAAGAATTAATCATAAAAGTGGAGCCGATCCGAATCACAGATATGATGCCGGACGAAGCGTTGCTCCACCGTGTTGTGGCAGCAGCCGAAGCCGGAGCACAGGTGGCGATAGTCTGCAATCTGGTTGATGTGGCCCAGGAATTGGCGCGCAGATTGCGGGCCATGACCGGTTTGCCGGTTGACCTTTTCCATGCTCGCTATTGCTACAGCCACCGCCAGGAAAAGGAACTAGCCGCAATCACGCATTTCGGTCCGGTTGGAGAACGTACAACAGGGCGAATCCTTGTGGCGACGCAGGTTGTGGAGCAATCGCTCGATGTCGATTTCGATTGGCTCATCACCCAACTTTGCCCGGTTGACCTATTGTTCCAACGCGTGGGACGATTGCATCGTCACTTTCGGACGAAACGTCCACCAGGCTTTGAAAAACCTCTTTGCACTGTGCTATTGCCGGATGATGACGACTATGGTGTACATGGTTTGATCTACGCCAACACCCGCGTTCTTTGGCGGACAGCTGAAAAGTTGCTGTCTGTACCTGCTGGAAAAATAATTTTCCCCGGAGCCTACCGAAGTTGGATCGAATCGGTCTACCAAAAGGATGCCTGGGGGAATGAGCCGGAAGAGGTAGAAAAAGGATACGAGAAGTTTAAAAATGAGATCGAGGCGATTAAACGATATAAGGCTCGATATATGGTCGATACGGCTATGAATCCATTTTCCGACACGGATGAAAATGTCATGGCCGTAACGCGGGACGGTGAGATGAACCTGAGCGTCGTCCCGTTCTGCCGGACGCCACAAGGAAAGATGCTCATGGACGGGACGGTTTTCGAGTTACTAGACGAAAACCAACAGCTTGAAGCCCTATCGTTGAACAGCGTCGGCGTACCCAAATCCTGGGGATATTGCCTTGAGGAACCTGATGAATGGAGGTATTGGCTTGAGATGGATAAGTATGGAGATGTCTTCCGGAAAAGTTTGAAGGGTGTGACCTTTCGCTATGACAAAGACCTTGGATTGGAGAAAGAAAAATGAACCTGTTAATCGATGAGTGGATTCCAGTCCGTCAACTTAGTGGTGGCGGAGCTGAGAAAATTACTTTACAGGAACTTTTATGCGGAGAAAAGAGATGGGAAATATGTTTGCCGAGAGATGACATGGAATTGGCAGCATTGCAGTTGTTGATTTGTATTACGCAAGTAATGATAACACCAGAGACGCCAGAAATTCTGAAGCATAGGATTGCTAAACATCTTGATAGCAAAGACTTCGAGGCCGCAATTCGACCATTTGAAAACTGGTTCCGACTTGATCACAGCGAATATCCATTCATGCAGGTTAAAGGTGTGTCTGCCAGCAAAATAACACCAATGGACAAGCTCATGGCCGGTTTAACTGGAGCAACCAGTTGTTGTTTTGTCAATGAACCTAACTTGGCGGATAAGTTGTGTGCGGGATGCACAAGCATCGCCCTGTTCAATCAAGCGACCTGCACACCTGGTTTTGGCGGTGGATTCAAAGAACCACTACGTGGAGGTACACCCATTACTACACTGGTGCAGGGCAAACATCTTCGCCAAACAATTTGGCTAAATGTGCTGAACAACAGTGAAATTATCAAATTTATGCCATGGCATCATAGCTCGAACAGGCAGTTGCCAACATGGATGGAACCATTGCAACCAGGTATTATCCCCGCCCAGAAAATTGGGCTTGCAAGGGGTCTCTTCTGGCAACCCGCGCATGTGGAACTGCTGCCTCCCGTTGAAGCGGATTCTTTCTGCACTTGTTGTGGAAATCACACCAGTCGTGTCTATACCGGTTTCAAAACAGCAAAATTCTCAAGTTATTCTGTTCAAGATACATGGCCTCATCCACATTCACCGCAAACCACTGAACTCAAGAAAGACTCTTCAATAGAATCAAAATTTATCTCTTTTAATTTGACAGCGCCTGCCTGGACTCAACTTACGCGGTTTGTGGTTCAACTTCTGCCGCAAGTAAAAAAAGAGGGGTATGAGCCGGCAGCCGTGGTAGTCCAATCGAAAAAACTATATGGACAACAGGCGCACAAACTACACTTACTGGTGGGTGGGTATGTGCGCAAAAAAGCATCTATTGTCAATCGTCGGCATGAAATCTTCACTCTCAATCATGGTTGGGATCGGCATACAAAAGCAATAACGGACATAGTGGCATTGGGGATAGCTTATAAGGCCGCCATAACAGGAGCTTTATATTTTTTTTGCAAACCTCCAAAGGACAAAAAAAACAAGAATAACAACCTGAAAGGATTAGGTGAGAAAATCGGTCTGCCCAAAGTTGCAGAAATTCAATTCTATAGAAGATCGGAACCTACTATCGAAAATACGCTCGCTTGCATTGACTTTGTCAATCCTGAACCGGAACTGACCAAAATGCGGGGTGAACTCAAGCATATTGCCGAGATGCTATTTGATGAGTCAGTGCATCCATACCGGAACGATCCTGAATTGCTCCGAACCCTGGCCACTGCTCGCAAGGTACTAAGAAAACATCTGAGAAATATTGAACCACAACAGGATAAAGGAGGGGATAATGGAACAACAGAAACTTCCTGATTTTATGGTGCTCTACGATGCCTGGGAACAATTACCAGGCGGCCCGAAAGCCGAACTCCGACGAGTAAGAAAACCGGATGAACTGATAAAAGTCCCTGCTTTTTACCGTCTTTTTAGCGGAAGGACAGCAAAGGAGAGGGAAAAGCAAGCATATCTACGGATGATTTTCTGTCTGCCGTACGTCAGGCATTTCGGCGATGACAATCTCGGCAAAGCTCTTGCTAAAAGCAAAAGTGTTAGTGAAAAGCGGCTGTTCCAGGTAATCCGATCGGATGCTCCCAACGATATGATTCAATTACGCCGAATACTGCAGATGGTTGAACCTTCCGCGAATTGGACTATGACGGCCAAAACTCTTTGGTACTGGAATGACCGAAGCAAACGAGATTTACTGGAAGACTATTTCATAAATCGATAGAAGTAATTCTTACTCACTTACCAAAAAAGGAAACTACCATGAATAAAAATTTCGTCAATTATCACGTTATCATCTCTCATAGTCCTTCCTGTCTTAATCGCGACGATATGAATATGCAAAAATCAGCTGTTTTTGGTGGCAGGCGACGAGTACGTATCTCCAGCCAGAGCTTGAAAAGAACCATGCGTAAGAGTCTTTACTATGAAAAACACCTAGGCGAAGCAAGCATTCGCAGTCGGGATTTGGGACTTCTCAAAGACGAATTTCAAAATGAATTGAAAGAGGAATTTTCCGAACAAATAATCAAGGAAGCGCTTGATAGATTTGTAAAAACACAAACAACCCAGGAAGAAAACGATGACGAACAGACTGATAACGATACTGACGACAAAGCCGACAAAAAAATAGCTGTTGCCCCGTGGATTAAGGAAGAATTCAAAATTATCTGTCGTGTTGTAAAAGAAGTGCAGGATGCTGGTTTGACGCCAGAAGAGGAGGAAAAGGCAAACAATGATTTTGGAAAACAGAAGAAGCCAAAGAAGGGAGAGAAAAAGCCTCTTGACCATTTCCGGGGGCAAATTTTATCCAAAAAGATTGAAGCAAAAATGAAAGAAAACAGAGCAGCTCTGTTGGTTGCTATAGGGTCCGCTAAAGACGTGGCACTGTCAGGACGTATGGCAACTTCTGGCCTGATGACAACTATTGATGGTGCATTGGCTGTGGCGCACGTCATCACTACGCACTCCGTCGATGCAGATATCGATTGGTTCACAGCTGTTGACGACTTGCAGGTATTGGGT
This sequence comes from Deltaproteobacteria bacterium, assembly GCA_031441605.1. Taxonomy (GTDB): domain Bacteria; phylum Desulfobacterota; class Desulfobulbia; order Desulfobulbales; family Desulfocapsaceae; genus Desulforhopalus_A. The sequence continues at coordinate 5,216 of JANNQF010000010.1, read as the reverse complement.
TCTGGTCACCTTGATACGCAGGAATTCTCCAGTGGAGTCTTTTATAGATATGCAAGTCTCAATCTTAAGCAATTACAGGTAAATCTTGGCCTTATTCTCAATATCGAGGCACAGGAAACGCCAGAAAGCCGAAAAGAGGCTCTTGATGTTGCGTCACATATACTCCACCTGTTGACTACCGAAGTACCCTCCGCCAAACAGCAGAGCTTTGCCGCCCACAACCTGGCCGATCTGGCTATGGTGTCATTTTCCGATATTCCTATCTCCCTAGCGAATGCTTTTGAAGAGCCGGTCAAACCCGCTCCCGGATTTATTAAACCCTCGGTCAAAGCGCTTCATGGATACTGGCAGGCAGTTCATAGCGGTTACGGTCTAGACGAGCGATGCGCTCAATTTTCTCTTGGATATAACCCACCGGAAGATATCAAGAAAAAAGATACACTGGAAATTTTGAAAGAATGGGTGAAATCCAATGGAAAGGAGTAAGCCATGAAAAACTTTCTCATTCTGAAACTCCATGGTCCTATGCAGGCTTGGGGTGAACATACCTTTGAGGGCTTACGACCATCAGCCAATTTCCCTACTAGAAGTGGTCTCTTGGGACTGCTCGGAGCATGTCTCGGCTTTGCCCGCAACGATCGAGAACGATTGCAAGCCCTTGCCGATAGTGTTGGCATGGCGGTACGAGTGGATAAACGCCAAATAACCAACAAAGAGGGTACAACGCGCCAACTGCGAATGGTGAAGATGACCGACTACCATACCGTCAAGGATGCACGGGAGAATTATGCCGGTCTCAAGAGCCACGAAACCATCCAAACGTGGCGAGAATATCTATATGACGCTGAATTTACCGTGGCGCTTTGGTGCCAACCCAATGCATTGATAAGTCTTGATGTTTTGGAGAAGGCAATTAAAAAGCCACTATTCACCCCATACTTGGGGCGGCGAAGTTGTCCTATTGGTCGGCCATTGTTTCATGCATGCCTCCCGGCTTCAAACGAGTTGGAGGCGCTAAAAATGGTGGTGCCGCACGGCGGCACTATCTATAGCGAGGAAAAGGCGGATGTCCGCATGAAACGGGTCCGCGACGTACCACTCATCCACCAGCCCCGCCAGTTTGCCGGGCGCAACCTCTATGTCCATGGAGGTGAATATGTTCCTGAGTAAAATCATGCTCAGCGGTGCGGCCTGCCGCAATCCCTACGAAATTCACCGGTCATTGTGGAAACTCTTCTCGGAGGATGCGGACGCAAACCGCGATTTTCTCTATCGAGTCGGGCAGTCGGACCGAAACCGAGCTGAAATTCTGATGCAGTCGATGCGTGAACCGATAATTTCATCAAATACAGCAAAAATACTGGCCTGTAAGGAATATCCCTTGTCTTTAATAGCTGGCCAGAGGTTACGCTTCATCCTTATCGCCAACCCGATAAAGATGATCAATGATGAGGACGGACGGAAAAATTCCAATGGTGAACCGAAAAAATGTCGTGTGCCGCTTATTCGTGAAGATGACCAAAGAGGCTGGATCGAACGAAAGCTTCTGAATACGGCATCACTTGAGTCCATAGTCATTGACCCCATATTCCCGTTGAGATTTAGGAAAGGGAAAGATGGGGCAGGGAAAATCAAGCCGGTCAGCTTCCAGGGAATCCTGAAGATTGAGGAGCCAGAAAATATGATAGAACTGGTTCGGAAAGGCATTGGTCCCGCCAAGGCTTTCGGTTGCGGACTCTTATCTTTGGCAAGAATATGAGATCCTGGAGAGATGTGCCAACGGAAAGCTGATAGCAGAATCGTATGGTTAAGCAGAGGAGCAGATGGAATCAAAACTCATAGTCTTCAAAAACAAACAAATCAGACGCACCCTCCATGACAACGAATGGTGGTTCGTCGTCGAAGATATTGTCTTAACGTTAATCGATTCAAAAGACCCGAAACAGTACATTCAACGGATGAAACGCCGCGATTCGGAACTGGCGAAAGGGTGGGTACAAATTGTACATACCCTTTTGGTAGAGACCACGGGTGGATCACAGCGAATGCTCTGCGCCAACACCGAAGGCATCTTCCGCATCATCCAGTCCATCCCCTCCCCTAAGGCCGAGCCGTTCAAACGCTGGCTGGCCAAGGTCGGTTATGAACGGGTGCAGGAAATTGAAGACCCGGAATTGGCCACCAAGCGGACCCACGAAATCTACCAGGCCAAGGGATATTCCGACGCCTGGATTGAAAAGCGGATGCGCGGTATTGCCGTACGTGACGAACTCACCAAAGAGTGGAAAGATCGGGGCATAATCAAAGAACCGGAATACGCCATCCTGACTTCCGAGATCAGCAAAGCGGCTTTCGGCATGACTCCCACTGAATACAAACATCACAAGGGACTGGCGCGAGAAAATCTGCGCGACCATATGTCCGACTTGGAATTGATCTTCTCCATGCTCGGCGAAGCGGCGACAACGGAAATTGCTCGCAAACAGAATGCACAGGGTTTTGCCGAGAACAAAACAGCGTCCCGTAAGGGCGGTCGGATTGCCGGGGAGGCACGGGAAAAGCTGGAAAAGGAAACCGGTGCCAAGGTGGTATCACCGGAAAATTATCTGACTGAACCGGAACACCGCAAGCGATTAAAAACCAACCAAGGGGAAGATGGTACGCCATGACTGAATCGGTCCTTCCAGCACTCAAACCCATCCCCATCAAAGACAGGACGTCCATCATCTTTATCGAATACGGCCAACTTGATGTCCTTGACGGAGCCTTTGTCGTCATCGACAAAAACGGCGTCCGGACGCACATTCCGGTCGGCAGCGTCTGTTGCCTGATGCTGGAGCCGGGCACCCGTGTCTCACATGCCGCAGTCGTTTTGGCAGCTCGGGTCGGATGTCTCCTAACCTGGGTGGGTGAGGGAGGCGTACGTCTCTACTCCGCTGGGCAACCCGGCGGGGCGCGGGCCGATCGGTTGCTGTACCAGGCCAAGTTGGCCTTGGATGATACAGCTCGGCTCAAGGTTGTTCGTAAAATGTACGAAATGCGCTTCAAGGAGAAACCGCCGGACAAAAGAAGCATCGAGCAATTGCGAGGTATTGAAGGGGCCAGGGTGCGTAAAATGTATCAGCTTCTGGCCCAACAGTATCGAGTGGTATGGAAAAGCCGTGATTACGACCATACCGAATGGGGTAGCGGCGATATCCCCAATCGCTGTCTCTCCGCCGCCACTGCCTGTCTTTACGGGATCTGCGAGGCAGCTATTCTTGCGGCAGGATACGCCCCGGCAGTCGGGTTTATCCACACCGGCAAACCGCAATCTTTTGTCTATGATCTTGCCGATATCTTCAAATTTGAGACGGTTGTTCCGGTTGCATTTCAGATTGCCGGTCGAAAACCCCATAATCCTGAGCGGGATGTACGCATAGCCTGCCGTGATGCCTTCAGGCAAGCAAAGATTCTCAAGAGGATTATTCCGACAATAGAGCAAATCCTAGCTGCCGGTGAGATGGCCCCGCCTGAGAAACCGACAGAGTCAGTCGAAATTGCAATCCCAAACAAGGAGGGTCTTGGTGATGCTGGTCATCGTGGTTGAAAACGCGCCGCCTCGGTTGAGAGGGCGGCTAGCTGTCTGGCTCTTGGAAATTCGTGCCGGTGTCTATGTCGGTAAAGTATCCCGGCGGATACGTGAAATGATCTGGAAACAAGTAGAAAGCGGAATAGAGTGCGGAAACGCAGTGGTTGCCTGGTCAACCAATAGTGAAGGAGGTTTCGATTTCCAAACAGTTGGCGAAAACAGGCGAATTCCAATAGAGATGGATGGGATAAAATTGGTGTCTTTTCTGCCAATCGCAGCCCCGCCACAACCCTAAAAAAGCATATCGTTTTTTCGGTAGCCTTGACTGCTCTTTGAAAATCGAATATTTTCAGATGGTTTCAAATGGTCTGTTCCCCGCAAGCGCGGGGATGAACCGAACGTAAAAGAATACCGTCCTGATGGCGGTCGCTGTTCCCCGCAAGCGCGGGGATGAACCGCCACTCGGGAAAAGGACTACACATCTTCGGTACTGTTCCCCGCAAGCGCGGGGATGAACCGAGTTCAACCCTGCTACTCTCTGCCACCGGGCGCTGTTCCCCGCAAGCGCGGGGATGAACCGGTAGTGACGACATTGATGAGGGTATCATTATACTGTTCCCCGCAAGCGCGGGGATGAACCGCTATCATAAACATGGTATCTAAATGTGGTCGTCTGTTCCCCGCAAGCGCGGGGATGAACCGCGCAGGGCAAGGTCACAGCTGCACAGGAGGTACTGTTCCCCGCAAGCGCGGGGATGAACCGACAGGAAAGGCACAGCCAGCAAGGGAAAAAGACTGTTCCCCGCAAGCGCGGGGATGAACCGGCGGTAACTGAGTCGGAACTCAATCTTGCCAACTGTTCCCCGCAAGCGCGGGGATGAACCGTACAATATCTGCAGCTCACCGGAAAGACCATCGCTGTTCCCCGCAAGCGCGGGGATGAACCGCCCATCACGCTTAACTAGCCGTCTTGCCTCTTCTGTTCCCCGCAAGCGCGGGGATGAACCGTGTTGCATGACTCCATACCATTGCAGCGTCAGCTGTTCCCCGCAAGCGCGGGGATGAACCGGAGTTTGCCCCGCTTATGGGACTACAGCCGGCCTGTTCCCCGCAAGCGCGGGGATGAACCGGCGGCGGTATTGACTGGCGCCGGGGCGGTCTTCTGTTCCCCGCAAGCGCGGGGATGAACCGTTGTGCAGCAGCGCCGATTCCGTAAACAAGTTCTGTTCCCCGCAAGCGCGGGGATGAACCGGTAGCTCAGCCAGCAGAAAAACAATCTGGTATCTGTTCCCCGCAAGCGCGGGGATGAACCGGCTGTCCAGAGTTATTCACAAGACTTGCGGCCTGTTCCCCGCAAGCGCGGGGATGAACCGAGCACCGCCTTTTCTGTAAAATGTATGGCTTTCTGTTCCCCGCAAGCGCGGGGATGAACCGCTCAACAGCTCCGCGTTTCCACATGTGGTAAACTGTTCCCCGCAAGCGCGGGGATGAACCGTGTACCACCGGGCACCAGTGTCGCCGCTGTCACTGTTCCCCGCAAGCGCGGGGATGAACCGTTGTTACCACTGGCGCTATTGTTGCCGGAAAGCTGTTCCCCGCAAGCGCGGGGATGAACCGTCGGTGCGCGAAACTAACCCGCTTTCCT
>JANNQF010000009.1:0-35134 GCA_031441605.1 Deltaproteobacteria bacterium | reverse complement strand
CCTGCAGAGGCCGATGAGTGTCTCGGCTGTGAGACCTGTGTTGAAGTATGTCCCGAGGGTGCTATCACCGTAAACGAAATCTAATTTCAATTACGTCTGTCTCATCCGCAATGGATAAGCCCATCTCCCGAATCAGGGAGGTGGGCTTTCCTTTTTGGTGCCGGCGGGGTGCAAGATGCTGAAAGGGTTAGCGCGTTTCAAACCGGCGGTGCGAAGGAATACCCTGCTTCTTTCATCCGCCTGTCTATGGACGGTCATTGGCCTGCTATTGCTGGCCAAAGGCGGCTATCGCTGGTATCAGCTCCCCGAGCATAAGGCCCTGATCATTGTCGTCGGAATTTTTGCCGGTAGTATTAAATCCTTTTGGATACTCGATAAAACTGCGCGTCGCGGGATTGATCGTATTCTCAATTTTGCCGATGGTACTTGTCTCGGTGCGATTTACTCAAGCAAAACATGGATATTGGTATTGTGCATGATGGGTTTGGGTGGTATTTTGCGGAACTCTTTCTTTCCCGTTCAGCTGCTCTGCTTTCTCTATTTCTCCATTGGTTGGGCGCTGCTTTTTTCCAGCAGGCTCGCCTGGAGAGAATGGCTGAAACGGTAAGCCGTAGTACAACAATACGTATCTTTTCTCTGTCATGAACGGCATAAGGGGCCGTAAAGAAGTGGCGGGAATGGCAGTAGTTATTTCTTAACGGCCTCTAAATACCCATCCAGTTTTCACCGGCATGAATGAAAAATCCTTTAATTGCGTACGTGTAAGTTGCTCGGCCTTGCAACACAATTACAGTGTTATCAAGAATCTCGCCGGGGCGGATGTGCCGGTAATGGCAATGGTCAAGGCTGATGCCTACGGACACGGTATGGTTATGGCCGCTCGGGCCTTTGCCCGTGTCGGCTGCGTCAACTTCGGTGTTGCCGAACTGCGTGAGGCGGTCATCCTCAGAGAGGCGGGCATCAAGGGGGCAATCTATGTCACCCTTGGCTTTCTCCCCGAGGACATCGAATTGCTTTTTCGCTATGACCTGATTCCGGTAATATATACCTATGAAACGGCCCGTTGCCTGGCTGATAAGGCGATGGCCTTGGGGCAGGAAATCGGTGTCCATATCAAAATTGATTCGGGGATGAGTCGGCTCGGCTTGTTACCCGATGAGCTGCCGGCCTTTCTCGCCGGGATAGCACAGCTGCCGGGCATCAGGATAACCGGCATGATGAGTCACTTCCCCGAGGCGGACATCTCCGGCTCGGTGAGCACCGCCCGCGGTCTGCAAATTTTTTCCGAGGTTTGTCGGGAGATAAAAAGCCGGTTCGGGGCGGTCTGCCACATTGCTAATTCCGGCGCAGTGCTTAATTTCCCCGCCAGCCACTGCGACGTAGTGCGAAGCGGCATCGCTCTGTACGGCTACCATCCGGCGGGACGGAGTGCGGGAGAGGGCAAAAATGCGCTAAAACTGCTTCCTGCCATGTCCTTTGTCAGCCGGGTTGTGCAGGTAAAAACCCTCCCGGCCGGGGTTGGTGTCAGTTATGGTCACACCTATCGCGCCGAGGAGCCGATTACCCTGGCGGTTTTGCCTGTCGGCTACGAGGACGGGTTTTCCCGGCTATTCTCCAACCACGGCCAAGTGCTCATTCACGGGCGGCGGGTACCGGTGCGGGGCAGGGTCTGTATGAATATGTGTATGGTCGATGTAACCGGCATGGAAGATGTTCGGGCCGGAGACGAGGCTGTTTTGCTGGGTCGTCAGGGCAGCGAGGTGATCAGCGCCGAGGAACTGGCGGAAGGCATGGCAAGCATCAGCTATGAAGTGCTTTGTCTGCTTGGCAATAATAATCAACGAGAATATATCGAGTAACAGCAATGATCCGAGCACGATTGAAAAATGCGCTTGATGGGTGTTTTGCCGAGGGCGTTGCCGAGGGCTTATGGACGGATGGTGCCACCGGTAAATTTACCGTGGAACTCCCGAAACATGAGGGTATGGGTGATTTTGCCACCAACATGGCTTTGGTCGTGGCCGGTGCCGACAAGAAAAATCCCCGAGACTTCGCGAAGATCATAGCCGAAAAACTGGCGAAGGACAGCAACCTCGTTGCCCGGGTCGATATTGCCGGACCCGGCTTTATCAATATCTCCATTAATCCCGATGTGTGGCGCGGGCTCATCCCGACGATTCTTGCGGCCGGTGAAAACTTCGGGAAAAGCACGGTCGGCGGTGGTCGCAAGGTCATGGTCGAATTCGTTAGTGCCAACCCCACCGGACCGCTCAGCGTCGGCCACGGCCGGCAGGCGATACTTGGCGATTCGATTGCCAGACTCCTTGAGGCTACCGGCCACGATGTCTTCCGCGAGTACTATTTCAACGATGCCGGCAGGCAGATGCGGGTGCTCGGTGAGTCGACGCGGGCCAGATATCTTGAGCTGCTGGGCGAAAAGAGCGAGTTTCCCGAGGATGGCTATCAGGGTCAATACATTGTTGACATCGCCCAATCACTCATTGACGAACATGGCGATTCCCTCAAGGCACATGAAGATGTGACGCCGTTCAAGAAGCAGGCTGAAAATCATATCTTTAAGGATATCTCGGCAACCCTTGAACGGCTCGGAATTGTCTTTGATAACTATTACAATGAACATTCTTTGTATGAGAATGGCCATATCGACGATGTTGTAGCCATTCTCCGTGACAAGGGGTATGTCTATGAAAAAGACAATGCGGTGTGGTTTAGAACCACCGCCTTTGGCCATGAGCAGGATCGGGTCATCATCAAAAGTACCGGCGAACCGACCTATCGATTACCGGATATCGCCTATCACCGGGAAAAGTTCCGCCGCAATTTCGACTGGCTTATCGACATCTTCGGCTCGGACCATATCGCCACGGTGCCGGATGTCCTGGCCGGGGTCAGTGCTCTCGGCTACGATCCAAGCAAGGTGACGGTGGTACTGCATCAATTTGTCACTCTTACCCGTGACGGCAAGACGGTGAAGATGTCCACTCGTAAGGCCAATTTCGTCACCGTCGATGAGCTCATCGACGAGGTGGGTGTCGACCCTGTACGCTTTTTCTTTATGATGCGAAAAGCCGATAGTCAGATGGAGTTTGATCTCGCTTTGGCGACCAAGGAGAGCCAGGAAAATCCGGTGTACTACGTGCAGTATGGTTATGCCAGGCTTTGTTCAATCCTCCGCCAGGCGGCGGAAAAAGGGGTAGCAGAAATAGATCCGGCGAGCGCAGATATGGCACGACTCGTTGAACCGGAAGAGCTGAAACTGCTGAAAACCCTCTCGACCTTTCCGGCGACTCTTGAAAACAGTGCACTGGAGCTGGCGCCGCATAAGATCATTTTTTATCTCATGGATCTTGCCGCTCAGTTGCATAGCTACTATAACAAGCACAAAGTTATTACCGATGATCTTCCGCTGAGCCGGGCCAGACTCTGTCTGATAGTAGCCCTGCAGAGAGTATTGAAAAATGGCCTGAGCATGGTTGGCCTGTCCGCTCCGGAAAAAATGTAGGATGGTCGATCCGAATGGCTGCACTACGGAAAAATCAGGTAAAAAAGATCAGGTTTGAACTGACAAAAAGTGCGATCGCCGGTATCGCGGTGATCGTCTTTTGCCTTTTTCTGTGGATGTTTCTGCTCGGGGTATGGGCCGGACAATCGCTCCTTTTTCCCTCTTATGGGCAAAAGCCGACGGTGCCTGAAGAGAAGGCCAAGGTCCAGGAGTCTCCGGTGATCAAAGCGGAAAAGAAGTCGGTGAAGAAGGGCGAGTAGAGAGATACCTTGAATGCAAATGTGAATTACCTACTACAACATACGGCTGAATATTATGATTGGAAAAATACTCACAAAGGTTTTTGGCAGCAGTAACGACAGGTACCTCAAGCAGCTCAGACCCATTGTGGCGCGGATAAATGGACTGGAAGAGGAAATTCAGGTCCTTGACGATGCGTCTTTAGCGGCAAAAACGGTACTGTTTAAGGAACGGTTGGATAAAGGCGAAGCCCTCGACGATCTGTTGCCGGAGGCCTTTGCTGTTGTCCGTGAGGCGGGAAAAAGGGTTCTCGGCGAACGTCATTTCGATGTGCAGCTCCTGGGTGGCATAGTTCTGCATCAGGGCAAAATAGCCGAAATGCGGACCGGTGAAGGGAAAACCCTGACATCAACCCTCGCCGTCTATCTCAATGGCCTCTGTGGCAAAGGCGTACACCTGGTCACCGTCAATGATTATCTGGCCGCCCGTGACAGTCAATGGATGGGGCAAATTTACAATTTTCTCGGGATGAACTGCGGAAAAATCATCCATGGCCTCAACGATACCGAACGACGCGCCGCCTACGCAGCCGATATCACCTACGGCACCAACAACGAGTTCGGCTTCGACTATCTGCGCGACAATATGAAATTCGAACTGAGCGATTATTGCCAGCGCGGCTTCAACTTCGCCATCGTCGATGAGGTCGACTCTATTCTCATTGATGAGGCGAGAACCCCACTTATCATCTCAGGGCCGGCGGAACTCTCGACCGATTTGTATAAAAACGTCGACCGGATCATCCCGAAATTCAAAAAGGATGAACATTACACCGTCGATGAGAAGGCCAAACAGGTTTCCCTGACCGATGAAGGTGTTGCCCTCGGCGAAGATATGCTTGAGGTGGAGAACCTCTACGACCCGATAAATATCGAGAAACTGCACCATCTCAACCAATCGTTGAAGGCGCATATCCTCTTCAAAAAGGATGTCGATTACATTGTCCGTGACAATCAGGTCATTATCGTCGATGAATTCACCGGGCGGACCATGGAGGGGCGGCGATACAGCGACGGACTGCACCAGGCACTGGAAGCAAAAGAAAGGGTGAAAATCGAGCAGGAAAACCAAACCCTTGCCTCGATCACCTTTCAGAACTACTTCCGCATGTATAAAAAACTGGCGGGAATGACCGGAACCGCCGACACTGAAGCTGCTGAGTTCAAGAAGATCTACAACCTCGATGTCGTGGTCATGCCGACCAATCAGCCGATGGTGCGCATTGATTTTGCCGACGTTATCTATAAAAACGAAGCGGCTAAATACCGGGCGGTTATTAAGGAGATTGGTGACCTGCATCAGAAAGGGCAACCGGTTCTCGTCGGCACCATCTCCATTGACGTCAGCGAGAAGATTTCCACCATGCTGAAGAAGGTCAAGATCGACCATGAAGTCCTCAACGCCAAGCATCATGAGCGGGAGGCGGAGATCATCGCCGGTGCCGGGCAATTCGGCAAAGTGACCATCGCCACCAACATGGCCGGACGGGGAACGGATATCAAGCTGGGACCCGGGGTTATCGAGGCTGGCGGCTTGCATATCCTTGGCACCTCTCGCCATGAGTCGCGGCGGATCGATAATCAACTTCGCGGTCGGGCCGGACGTCAGGGCGATCCTGGATCCTCCAGGTTTTATCTTTCTCTTGAGGATGATCTGTTGCGTATCTTCGGCTCCGATCGCATCAGCGGCATCATGAACAAACTGGGGATGGAGGAAGACGAGCCCATCGAACACGGTATGATCTCCCGGGCCATCGAGAATGCCCAGCGCAAGGTTGAAGGTCATAACTTCGACATCCGCAAACATCTGTTGGAATATGACGATGTAATGAACCAACAGCGGGAGATCATATACCGGCAACGGCGCGATGTTCTGGTTGGTGAAGATGTGGTGCAGGTGGTCCAGGACATGATCGAGGATCTGGTAGATGGCGTGGCCGGCGAATTTTACCAGGAGCGGCACGAATCCCAGGAATGGCAATGGCCGGAGTTCAAAGTCCGAATGGGGGAGGTGTTCCATAACACCCCGGAGTGGCCCGAAGAAGAATTGGTGGGCCTGAATCTCGACTCTTTCCGCGAGAAAATCCTCGATTTTGTGAAACAGGCCTACGCCGCCCAGGACATCAATAATGGCCAGGAAACCCAGCGTCAGATTGAAAAACTGATACTGCTACAGGTGGTTGACAGCCATTGGAAAGACCATCTCCTGTCGATGGATCATTTGAAAGAAGGTATCGGCCTGCGTGGCTATGGCCAGAAAAACCCTCTCAATGAATACAAGCGCGAAGGATTTCAACTGTTTCAAAGTATGATCGAAACCGTGAAGACCCAAACCATATCGAGTTTGATGCGCGTCCGGGTTGTACGGGAAGACGATGTTGAGCGCATGGAAGAAGAGCGTCGCCGAAAGCAGGAGCAGGAACAGTTACGCCTGAACAGGGGAGCGGCGGGGGAGGCTCCCCAGCCGCCTAAACCGGTACGGCGTGAGGTCGATAAGACCGGCAGGAACGCCCTGTGTACCTGCGGTTCCGGCAAGAAATACAAGAGGTGTTGCGGCAAGGAAGTCTAAGGATAGAAAGGTATGCAAGCGGGATGAGAATTGCAAAACAATGAGCTATCGAATACTAATCATCCACCAACCAGAAGACGACTAATGGGCAAGATTTCTAACTTGATCTCAATTAAGGTATCGCGGTCCTTCATAATACTCAAAACTCTGTTGAGTGGTCCTCGCTGGACCACCTGTTCAATTTGCAAAAAGACAACCTTTTTTTATGAAGAAGGTCCCTGGATTCGCGAAAAAGATCACTGCGTTCGATGCGGAAGTATCCCTCGCTGGAGAGCATTGTTTCATGTCGTAGAAACCAGAATTCCTAACTGGAAAGAATTGTCTATCCACGAATCGTCCCCCTATGGTGCTGTTTCTCAACAGCTTAAAAAGAGTTGCTCGCGATATACACCAACCTATTATTTTCCTGATGTTACATCAGGATCGTATAAGAATGATTTTCGTTGCGAAAATTTAGAGAAACAATCTTTTGATGATTTTTCCTTTGATGTGGTGATAACGCAGGATGTTCTGGAGCATGTTTCAAACCCTGAATTAGTATTCCAGGAAATCCATCGTACATTAAAAAAAGGTGGCAGACATATTTTTACCATTCCATGTGATGGGTCGAAGCCGACAGAGCCTCGCGTAATATTCAATGGTGCCGAAACAATTCACCTTAACACTCCGGAATATCATGGCAATCCGATTGATAATAAAGGATCACTTGTTGTAACCGACTGGGGAAATGATGTATGTGATTTGATTTATCAATGGACTGGAATGGAAACTGAGGTTGTAAGATACCATGATGGTGATGCCAGTGGGACAGAGGATATGATCGAGGTTTTTTTGAGTTGCAAAGCTTGAGGTTTGTTAATGATCCAAGAACAACTCAGGCAACGAAAAGGGGGATGGTTAAGCGTCAATGAGTTTATAGTATACATTTATACTTGGTGTTCAGTTTAATTATAAAGAAACCCGCAACTACAGATAACACAGAGACTAAGACCGTATTTGCTGTTGCTCCGAACCATAAAAATTTGTTTAGAATGCTTATGAAAAATGGGTGAATGAAATATATAGCTGTTGAATACTGTGCGATGACCTTGCTGTTACCGAGAAACTCGGTCTGCAAAAAGAGTAAAAATAATGCGGGACAAACGATGATTAACGAAGCAAAAAAATCAAATCCATCTGCAGTAGGTAAATGATTAAAATTAATTATACTTTCCAACAATATTAATATTACTCCAAATAAAGATGTTAAAAGCCACGTATTTGAAACAGTCGTTTTATGTAACCCAATTTTCTTAATTAAAAAGCCTAGTGCGAAAAATGGGAAAGAAAAAAACAGAAAATTTCTATAAACCCATAAATAATGTATTCTTTTGTCAAATAATTCATTTTCAATGAGATGATAGTTGCCAATATATTGTATCGCTAAGCCGATCAGAAAGAACGCAATCGCTATTACGAAGAGTAAGGAAGGGCGCAAATTCCTCAAAATGAAGACCAATATTGCCGCACCGATCATTGCCGGTAAATACCACAGATGGTGAAAACCGACGAAGATCACTTCCACTATTTTCGCAATATTAAACAGATTGGCATCTGTTGGACGAAACCAAAAATATGAATAGAAGGTTGTCCAGAAAATATATAGTAGTATTAATCTTTTAAACCACGATCTAGGGTTGGATTGTGCCACTGAATAAAAAAAGAAACCATTAATAATAAAAAAAATCGGTACAGCTATCCTAAACAAACCATTCACCGTAAGGTACCATCCACTATCGCTATAATCCTTAAGAAAACTGGCATGCTGCCCAACAACCATTAATGCCAAAATTATCTTCAGAATATCCAATGAAATATTTCGATTCAAAATATTCTTTCCATGGGAAGAAATAATCGATTGCGGCCCATATTCCTGAAAATCAACGAAAAAATGACAAAACAACGGATTATTATGGCATGATACATGACAATATTACGAGAATAAAGGCCTGTTTGTCTCATATTTTCATTCTTGGAGCCATCGGACAGAAAATGCCTTCCGTTTACTCACATGATCGCCAGGATGTCATCCTCAACCTCGTTCTTCCAGGATTCCCTGCAATTTAGCATGCCACTTCAAGATAGGCATGGTTAGCAAAAGAACGTAAAAAATCTCAACCCGCACCTCTTATCTCGCTTATTCATCTCGCCTTGTACCCGCTTTTTCGTTGTGATACAATCATAAATGAAAGCATGGAAATCCCTTATCCATGAGTCGAAATAAGGCGCCATATTATTTTTTTCGTTGGAAAATCCCCGACGATTTTCGATCTTTGCCTGCCTGTCGTTTCAGGATGCAACGAAGTTGGCATAAGGCTAAATATTTTTGCAGCCCCACGAGCTACCGACATGAAAAGCTATTGCGCTATAAACATTATTACGACTTTTAGCACAATTCTTATCTGCTCTCTGCTGCTCGTTGGCTTACTGCCTCAGCCGGCTGCGTTTGCCACTACCACCTTGACCGTCTCCGAGATATTTCCTGTCAGCAGTTCGTTAATTTCCTTTTCTTTAACCTCTCCCCCTCTTGCCTACGGTGAACTGGTGTCTTTTTCCAGAAATGCGACGGACTATCTTGAGACAGATGATACCGGCAACATCTGGCTCTCTATAAATGAAAGAAGAGTCGGCGCCATCGTCGGTCCGAATCAGCAACATCTCTATCGATTTCCCGAAAATTCATTCGTGTTGCCGAAGCCATCGATTCTTAACAAGGTTGGATCCTATATTATCACCTCCGGAAATGATCCTCTGTATGGCCAACCGATCCTCATCGAAGGGATCGGTAGAAAAAGCCGGCCGATAAATTCGGTTTGGGATAGTACGGGGTTACAAATACAGATTGAACATACCGTCTACTTACGTCTTGCCGCCCCACTGCAGAGAGGGACGAGCTATCACCTCAAATTTCCTCCATCGCTTAATGCTTCTCCTGTAACATTCACCTATCAACCCGAGAAGATGATAAGCAAGGCTATCCACATTAATCAGCTCGGTTTTCGGCCTGACTCTCCCGCAAAGCACTCGTTTCTCTCCCTTTGGGCAGGTAGTCTCGGCCCTGTTGATTTCAATGTGGGAACTGCTTTTTATTTGATTGATGAACGCAGTGGCGCAAAGGTGTTTTCTGCTCCTATTGCCCTTAAAAAGGGACAGTTTGAAAAAAATGAAGATGCCTTCGGTAAAAATTATACAGGAACCAACATTTACCTCCTCGACTTCAACTCATTTACGGTTCCTGGGACATATCACATCTTTGTCGACGGCGTAGGGCGGTCTCCGACATTTGAGCTTAAAGATGGGATCTGGCAGCAACCGCTCTATCAGGCTCTCAGGGCTTTTTATCACCAACGCAGTGGGATTGCTCTTACCGCCCCTTACGCCACCTTTCAAAGACCGCGTTCCCTCCACTCTGACGATGGCCTGAGAATCATGACCTCAAACGCCCGGTTGATGGACACGGGGAACGGTTTCATCGAAGGGCTGGATAATTTTTCAATACTCAATCAATTAGCTACTACTATTCCCTTTAATAATGGCTGGGGCGGTTATCACGATGCGGGGGATTGGGATAGACGTGTCCAGCACCTTCTCGTTACCCGTAATCTGCTCGATCTCTATGCCTATTTCCCTAAGTTTTTTTCTACCCTCAGCCTTAATATTCCCGAGTCAGACAATAATCTTCCGGACAGTATTGACGAAGCTCTCTGGTCGCTTGATTTCTTCTGTCGCTTACAGGAAGAAGACGGTGGTGTTCGGGGCGGCATCGAGGCCACCGGCCACCCATTTTTCGGAGAGCCCAGCTGGCTCGAGAGGCACCAGCTGCTGGCCTATCATCCCGGCATCTGGTCGACTTACCTGTTTGCGGCAACCGCAGCCCAGGCAGCACGAACCCTCTTCCAGGTGGCACCGGAACGAGCGGATGAGTATCGCCGGCGCGCACTTTTAGCGATGAAAAAGGGGGAACAACTCCTCACTCTTGACCCCAACCAACCCTTCCAGGTTAATGATGCCCGAAACCATGCGGCAATCGAACTTTTCAAATTAACCAATGATCCTGCCTGGCATAGGGTTTTTCTCGAAACAACGGCGTTGACGGATCCCGGTACACCGCTTTTTCGCTACGAAGGCCACGACCAGGCAGAAGCTGCTTGGTCTTATCTGCAGGCATCGGCAGAGGTTACCGATCAGGGGATCAGGGCAAATTGTCGCAATGGTATTATTGCTTCAGCTGAATCCTTGGTGGCAGCCCAGGCAATGGCCGGCTTCAGCTGGCTCAAGGCGCCTTCGAGACCACCCTTTGCAGGGGCTTTCACCATCCCCTTCAACAGGGATGTTATTCGGGCTTGGCTTCTCACCGGCGATCCTCGTTATCAGGCTGCCGTGGAGTTGTCCCTCCAGTCGACTCTTGGCGCCAATCCACTCAATCTGAGTTACACCTCCGGCCTGGGAAACGCTCCGGTCCGTCATCCATGTTATCCGGACGCCCTGATTAGCGGCCAGGAATCACCACCGGGCATTACCGTCCTCGGTCCGCTCGATCTTTCTTTTATTGGCGACGCAAAAGACGAGCTGCAGAGCACATATGGGTCATTCTGCTATCCCGATATCCGCAGATGGCCGGTTATGGAGACCTTTCTTGATATATTCTGGTTTCCGCTTATGACTGAATTTTCTATTGAAACAATGGCCACGCAATTGTATACATGGGGTTTTCTTGCCGCATTTCCAACCAGACAAAACCTCCCGGTAACAGGCCGCACCCCTTGAAAAAAACCGTACGACATTTGAGAATTCTCGGGACTCGAGGCATACCGGCACAGCATGGCGGTTTCGAGACCTTTGCCCAGGAATGCGCCATCTATATGCAGAATCGGGGCTGGAAAGTGACTGTTTACTGCCAGGATACGGGTGAGGGTCCGATCACCGAGGATACATGGCATAATATCCGACGCGTCATCATCCCGGTGAATAGAAGCGGCCCCCTTTCCACCATGATTTTCGACTGGCGCGCCATCCGACATGCTTGCACGGAAGAGGGACTTGCGCTCTGCCTTGGATACAATACCGCCATGTTCAATGTGCGCCTCCGTCTCAAAGGTGTTCCGACCATCATGAACATGGACGGCATTGAGTGGCAGCGGGATAAATGGAGCAAACCGGCCAAGCTCTGGCTCTATCTCAATGAAAAGGCGGGCGCACTTCTTTCCGACTACCTTATTGCCGATAATCCCGGAATTGCCGAACACTTGCAGGGTTGCTTGCCTCATGCCCCCCTGACCACTATTCCCTACGGGGCTCCTTTTCTTGAAGCGCTCTCGCCGGACCCTCTGGTTCAGTTTGGCCTTACCGTAAATGAGTATCTGCTGCTCATCGCCCGTCCCGAGCCGGAAAATTCTATTCTCGAGATCGTTCAGGCTTTTACAACTCGGCCCCGTAAATATCGACTCGTCATTTTGGGTAATTATTCGAAGACCCATGCCTATCAGAATAGTGTGTTGGAGGCAGCCAATGATCAAATCCTTTTCTGCGGCGCCATTTATGATCAACAGATTGTCGCTGCCCTGCGGTATCACTGCTTGTTTTATGTGCATGGGCATACGGTGGGCGGAACAAATCCATCGCTGGTCGAGGCCATGGGCGCCGGAAACGCCATTCTGGCCCATGGCAACAGGTTCAATCGTTGGGTAACCGGCCCGGAAGCAGCCCGGTTTTTCCTTGATAAAGATGAATGCCTGACCCGGATGGATGACCTGCTTGCCAACCCTGCGACCATTGTCTGGATGAAAGACGCTAGCCGAAAAAGATTCCTTGAGGCTTTCACCTGGGAAAAGGTGCTTCACGCTTACGAAACCTGTTTTAACCGGTACCTTGATGAAGACAATCATCCCTGAACACAACAGCTACGATGTCGGCAATTATCACAGCAGATTGCCGCTTATTGTTCCTTTTATTGATGGATTGATCATCATCGGAGCTCTTTTCGTTATCGGTTTTTGTTACTGGCAGACCAAAGAAGGCGCTTTTCTGTTCAGAACCAAATGGTGGCTTAATGTTTGGCTTTACGGATACATAAATCTCACGGTCATCTCCTCTTCACTCTATTTCCTGTTTTCCATTTTCCTGAAGGTTTACCGGGGCACCCTTTGTGATAAAATATACTCCTGCATCTCTCCCTTTCTTGGCTCCTGGTTGTTGACCATCTTTGTCTTGCTTATCGTTGGCAGCGGAACCCAGGTAAACGTTCTCTACTCCCGTTTTATTATCGGTGTATGGTTTGTTTCGGTACCCGTCCTGATGTTGATCTGGCGTATCGTCTTCATTTATCTGTTGGCAGAATTCTACGAGGGAAAGGAGCACAAGACCCGTACGGTTATTATCGGTCTTGCCGACAACGCCCGGCACCTTGCGGCCTTCCTGAACGATACTCCCAATTTGACGATCGATCTCATCGGTTATTATGATGATCGGCCGCCCACGTCAGACCGGCACAGCCCCATCGGTGCTCCATATTTAGGTACGATCAATCAATGTGTAGAAGATGCCCGAAATGATGTCTTTGATTTGGCCTACTTATGCATGCCCATCTATATCCAGTTCCGCATCTCCCAGCTTCTTCAAAAACTCTCGGATACCACCGTATCCGTGTTTTACCTTCTCCCGACAGACCTTTTCTTCAACGCGCTGAAACCAACCTGGCACAGTGTTGCCGGTTATTCGGCAATCAGTGTCTTTGAAAGTCCGCATGTCGGCTTCAATAGTCAACTGAAAAGGGCGGAAGATATAGTTCTGGCTGGTGCCATTCTGTGGATCATCGCCATTCCCATGCTGCTGATTGCCTTGGCCATCAGGATGAATTCGTCGGGACCGATACTGTTCAGACAGCGGCGGTACGGTCTCTCCGGAAGGGAATTTCAGATGCTTAAATTTCGCTCGATGACCACTACCGATGATGGGGCCGTCATTAAACAGGCAACGGCAAACGACTCGCGGGTTACCTCTGTCGGCCGATATCTGCGCAAATATTCCCTCGATGAACTGCCGCAGTTCATCAATGTTCTCAAAGGGGATATGTCGATTGTCGGTCCACGGCCGCACGCTATCGCCCATAATGAAGAGTATCGGGTACTGATCCCCGGCTACATGCTGCGCCACAAAGTCAAGCCGGGAATTACCGGTCTGGCCCAGGTCAGCGGTTGTCGCGGGGAGACGGAGACCCCGGAAAAGATGGAGGCGAGAGTGAAGTATGATCTTGAGTATATCCAGACATGGTCCATCGGTCTTGATCTGAAAATCATTTTGCGCACCATCTTTCAGGGTTTTACCGGCAAGCATGTCTATTGAACCCCGATCAGTCACTGGTTATGTGCGAGAGATGCAGATTGCTAGGGGGATCGGTATTCTCCTGGTAACTATCGGTCACAGCGAACCGATCGCCCAGGCTTTCCCTGATTTTTGGGAAGTCATTTACAGCTTTCACATGCCGCTCTTCTTTTTCATGTCAGGTTTTTTTTCGCTCCGCCTGATCAACAGTCCTTGGCTCAAAGAGATCCTGCCGCGGACCGCGCGGCTGTATATTTCCTATTTCACCATCAGCCTTTCATACGGTTTGATCAAACTGTTCGTACCGGGTCTGAAACGCCCGATTGTCCCGGAGGAACTTATCGGTCAGATCATTTTCTATCCGTTTGACAACCCGGCGCTGTTTCTCTGGTTTCTGTATATCCTGCTGCTCATGAAACTGCTTTCTCCGGTGTTTCGAGGCCGTCGCCCACTCCTGCTTCTGCCGATCTTTATTATCTCCGCCTGTTGGTACGGTTCTATAGAACTCATGGGGATCTGGTTATTGCTGAAACATCTGCTTTATTATAATTGTGGTCTCATACTGGCCGGGCAACACGGTATTTTCTTTAAACAACTTCGTGACAGAAGGTTGCTGGCTATCGTTCTCCTTCTTTTTCCGCTGCTTTTTTTTCTCGGGGCGGAAAACCACGATGGTCTGCTGCCGGTATTGACGGCGCTGGCAGGAATCTGGTTGGTCTTGTCGGTATCTTTTCTTAGGATGCCGGAGAAGGTCAGTGGCTTTCTGGAATATTGCGGCAAGCTCTCCTTGGAAATATATCTCCTGCAATACTACTTTATTTTTCCGGTGCTTTATACCTTCACCCACATCGGTATCGAACCCCGACTGATCGTCCTCTTTACCTTTGCCGCCGGGCTTTCCGGGCCGATTCTTGTCAGCCGGCTGGTGCTGGATAAGAGTACTCTGCTGGCTATTTTGTTCAGCGGCCGGACGAAAAGGCCAGTGTGCTAGGTGAGTAACGATACCACTTTTTGGAGATGTTTAAGATTGAGTTGCCGCGCTGATCACCTCTGATACTTCGGTCATATAGCGATTTTCGTGGTAGAGTTGTGTATAGTGCTTCCTGCCTTCAGTGCCATGAACAGCCATAAGCTCAGGATGTTCAAGATAGGTGCGAATGGCCGCTGCTAATGCATCTGCATTACCTGGAGAAAAGCGAATTCCAGTTTCTCCGTCAACAACAATATCTACTAGTCCTCCGTGGTCGGCAGCGATGACCGGTCGGCCGTGTCCCATAGCTTCTATGGCCACCAGTCCAAAGGGCTCGGGAAGCAGGGAAGGGACCACAACCAGACTGGACCAGTGGTACAGTTCTGTTGGATCGTCGACGAATTCATGAAAATCGATGAGCGCCCCAAGTCCGCTTTCCCTGGACTGACGCATTACATCGTCCTTAAAATGATGTTGATCCTGGTAGACGCCGCCAGCCATGACGACCCGGATCCGTTGGTGCAAAGGTGCCTCCAGTTTGGCAAGGGCAGCTACCAGTAGTCCTTGTCCCTTCCAGCTATTGAAACGCCCTATCAGCAGAACCCGCAGGATATCATCTGTTCGCAGTGGCACATAGTTGCAAATAATGGTTCCGTTAGGGATGACCAGATGACATCGATCCTCCTCCATCCCGAATGCCCTCCTGGTGGCCTGGGAATTGAAGATGATGGCAGCACCGGAATACCTCACGATCAGTCGGAACAGAATTCGTGATATTCCAACAGGCAATTCGTGAACATGGAGGATGGCAGGGATTTTTTGTAGCCTGCAAGCTATAATATAATCAATTATAACAGTAGTATTGATATAAACTGCGTCGTAACCACGGACTATTGCCATCGCCCTGTTGATTGCCCGCACCAAGGCCGGAAATTTTAAGAGCGTACCTTTTCTTAGGAGCTGTTTGCGTAAGACGAAAAGCGGGTCTATGATTATCTCGTGGGCATGGACCTGGAGAAGCTTTATAAGAGGCCCTTCTGCAGCGAGCATTATAGTAATATGACACTCTGGATCAGCCCGGCGAAATCCACGGACCGACTGTTCGAATGTCCTGTCGGAACCATAAAGTTCCGCACTCTGGTGCACGAATAGCACCCGCTTGCCCGGAAAATCACGGGGTGTATGCCCATTAAGTGTATTATTGTTCATCAACTTGTGATTCTGTTACACTCATTGGCGCAATTTCAGCTCCGAATTCATCACAGCGAATCAATGGTACAGCAACCCAGAAGCAATGACTTTCATGCACCGGCCGGACTGGGACCCACGTGATTACCGTTCCGGCACAGTTGAATTCCGGCAATTGATATCCCAGAATGCGGGTGTCGCCAGCCTTGTTGCCCGAGATCTTAAAATCCCTGGCTACGGTCTGCAAATCATAGCCACAGGAAAACACCGGTGTTTCTTTTTTTAATTTTATTAATTTTCGCTCAATGACAAAACGTAGGAACTCCGAATGAATGGGATCCGGATGTAAATCCTCTTCACGGGTGATAATCATATCGCTCTGATTTTCCAGATCGACATTGGAAGAATGATGGAACACAAAACAGCTTTTTGTTACCATATAAGGCTGCTCGACAGCAAAACCATCTTTGGCTATATAGCAATTTTCAGCGAAGACGAAGCTTATGGAATGCAAGCTGGCCAGGAGACAACACAGTAGCGATGTTGAAAGAATCTTCATTGAGACAAAAGAGGTGTTTTCTTTTTACTTCGAGTTATAACCTTTCAGAAACAAATACTTGTAAAGCTTTTTATAAAAAAAAAGGCTCAGCAGCTGATTGCGGTTTTCAAAAAAATTACCGGCTCCTCGAATCAGTGGAAAACTCAGATCATTTACCACAAGCCTACGCAGACACTCCTTGATATTTGCTTTGGAAAATAGGTGCTCACGATCCAGCAAGTAGTTCATTCGCCGATTGAGTTCCCTGGTATCCTCAGGATCGCAGAGGCTAATCCAAACGGCAAACCTCTTGCCGTATCCGAGAACCTTGTCAATATACTCGTCAGGACTGCGGAAATGATAATGATAGGCGCGGATGGTCGGGCGATACACCAGCTTCATGCCTCTTTTTGCCAATCTTTGCGCCAGTTCAGTATCTTCAAATCCCGGCAACTCGGTAGCGTTCTCCTGATCACGCCTGAAACTGCTTCCGTCAAAACGTACATTGTTTAGAAATCGTCGTTTCAGGGACACGTTGAGGGTACTAAAGTGGAGCCAGTCATAAGGATCATCACTTACGTATTCCGCACTACTCATAGCCTGAACGACATTTCCCAGATACATCAGTGGTGTAATTTCGAGGTCTTCCGGCATGGCTGCAGCGCCTAACACCACGTAACGATCTTCCGGATACCGCTGATGACCCTCCAGATGTCCACGCAGATAATCATTACAAGGGATAGTATCGCCATCGGAAAAGATGACGATCTCGCCGCAGGCCCTATCCAGCGCAATGTTACGGGTTTCCGCTCGCCCTTTATTGACCGGATTTTGTATGAATATAATTTGCGGAACCCCCGCCTCTCTGCCGATTTCAGTCGCGGTATTGTCGGTGGAACAGTCATCGACGACTATAATCTCATAGTCTTCGGCGGGGACAGCTTGGTTGCAGAAAGCTCGCAAGGTTCGGCCGATCGTCTCCCCCGTGTTATAGCAGGGAATTATAATAGACACTTTCTTTGTCATCAGGACATTGGTTTCCAAAAAGGGATCTTTAATAACATCAGTGCTCCTAACCAAGTTGCAATAGCAATTGCGAAGTGCCAAGGAAGACTGATGCCCGCCGAAACATGCACAACCATCAAGAGAACCAGGCAGACTACCCCAATACGCCACCATATTGAAAAATCGAATATATTGCCAACAGATTTGACGATATAGTAACAGGAAATAAGGACAAATACACACTCCACCAACAAGGTTGCCCAAGCAGAACCGTAAAAACCGTAAGTGGGAATGAAAAAATAATTCAGAACTAC
The DNA here is from genome assembly GCA_031441605.1 of Deltaproteobacteria bacterium. GTDB lineage: Bacteria > Desulfobacterota > Desulfobulbia > Desulfobulbales > Desulfocapsaceae > Desulforhopalus_A. The sequence goes on along the minus strand of JANNQF010000009.1, from coordinate 17,369 downwards.
ATTTAAAATGGCGGTCACGCCTCCGAGCCATATTTGGAAACGCACAACTTTAACTGCCAGCAGTATTGCAAAATTGAACAGTGAAAAAAACGTTAGGACGCCAATCCAGGCCATGATATTGAGCAAGGGTGCTACCTCCCAATATTCAGGGCCGAAAAGGAGTTTGACAAACAGGCCTGAAACAAGTGGAACCATAAGGGCTATAGGAATGATAACGCTGGTCAGCTTCTCCAGTATCCTGGCGTATAAATCGCGTAATTTATCTCTGTCCTGCAGAGCCAACTTGGAGAAGATCGGAACCAGGGGCGTGGAGAGCATGACTGCGGCGATTGTTGCCATATCAAGAAATCGGTAAGCGCCATTATAGATGCCAACGGCATAGTCTCCTTTCATCACGGCCAGCATGAAGGTGTCTGCTCGGGTATGTATAAGGGTTAAGATGCTTGAAATACCGACAGGTACGGCGAGGGAAAGGATAGACTTCTGAATTGACCACTGCAGACGAAACGATGGTCGCACAACCAACAGACTTTGCCAGGCTGAAAAACCGGCGTAGACGACATTGGCCAGAACATAAATTATAATTAAATCGAAAATCGGCCGTTTCAATAATAACGCTGCAACGGAGGGGAGCATTAAAACCAGAGAATATACAGCCGACCCCCAGAAGGCAAACCAGGGTCGTTCATAGACCTGAAAAACCGGGTGGAAGAACCAAGAGCCGAGAAAAAAAAGGCCCAGCAAGCCGACTAACAGACTGGAAAACAGATCGGGTCTTACCAACCATGCAATTGGAATAGCTATTGCTGAAACAAGCAGTGAAATGAGCAAACGTAAGATCAGGAAGTTGCCCCAATAGGCCGATGCATTTGCACCGACTTGAGAAATATCCACAGCCAAGACACTCGTAGTCCCGAATTCAGCCATGAGGATTGCAAGACCAAGAAAAACGGTGATATAGGAATACTGTCCGAAGACTTCAGAGCCAAGTATCCGCGCGGCCAAGATAAAGACGACGAAATTTGCCCCCATTGTGCAGACCCTTCCGAGGCTTTGGGCTGAGGCATTGGAAATATAATTCGTTTTCAGATTCATACTTCCTCTTGCGTCCGTGGGTACGACAACGGATCTTGGCCAGTGCCGGAAAGAATTTGTTCGTATATCTCCAAAGCTCTGGCTGTCGTCTGCTGTAAGGAAAAGTGACCTACCACTCGGGCACGTCCAAGCTTTCCCAGATGGTGACGCATTTGCAGGTCGTCACGGAGTCGACGCAGATGTGCTTTTAAGGCAGGCCCGTCTCCAGCACAAAACAGCAGCCCAGCTTCTTCTTTAGGACCGATCATTTCTGGGATTCCCCCGACTTTGGTAGCAACCACCGCACAGCCGGAGGCCATGGCCTCCAGAATAGTCAAGGGAAAGGCCTCAAATCGGGAAGGCAAGACAAAACAGTCCAAAAATCGGTAAAAATCCGGAATCAATTTGTGGGAAATCGGGCCCAGCAGGTGAATGTTTGGGGTATCGGCCATTCTTTCAAGTTCCCCGGAAAAGCCTGAATCAGCAGGCCCTACCAGAAACAGTTCCACTTTTCCTCTCAGTTCCCTGGCAATCTGACAGAGAAGATCACTTCCTTTATCTCGGCTCAGCCTAGCTACAGTGCCGATTTTCAAACATCCGGCATCGTAGGCGCATGCAGGAGCGAACTTGCTGTTTCCCGGGGAAAAACACTGCACATCAACTCCATTATAAACAACCTCAATTGCGACGGAGGGCATAACTTTACTAAGTTCATCCCTGGCATAGGAGGAGCAGGCAATACAACAATTGGTGTGCCGGAGTATGAGCTTCTTGCATTTCTTGAATAAAGGTGATGGCCAGGCTCCGTGAAAATGCAGTATTTTTTTTATTTCCTGGGGAAGCAAAGGGAAAAGGAGACCTTCGACAGGATAATGAGCCTCAAGAATCTGGCTATCTTTGCAAACGGCAGCGATCTTCCGCCATGACAATAGAGCTGAAAGACTTTCAATATCGGCCGGGCAGATTTTCTTTCCTAATCGATTCCAAGCTAGCATCTTGCACAGCATTGAATGTCGGTCCAGCATCGGGAAATGACAATTCTTGAAATTCCCGCTTTGCAAAAGATGACGATAATCAGTGGTAAAATTTTTGGCTGAACCACCCGCGATCAATTGCAAGTCAGAAATCTTACCCTGAAGCTGTCGTGCGAGGGTGTGAACATAGGTTTCTGTTCCACCATATTGGCTGCCCATGCTAGCGGAAAGAAGGGTGAGTGATCTCATGATTTAAGAATAAATATAATCGTATAACCTGGAGAAACTGACGATTTCGACGTCAGGTCGATCCAGGAGATAGGATGCAATATCGTGCCAGGCGGAGAGAAAGTCTCGATTTGGCTTATCCCAGTCCCAGAAATATTCCCAATAGTGGCTGACCAGGACTAAAATGTCGTGGTGTGCAAGAAAGTTGGCAATCTTATCCTTCATCGTCGTGTAATCATAGAACATGGAGAGAATCGGCCCAGGATACTCCAGCAGTAGAAAGTCACCGTCACGAAAATACGGGGTACGAATCCGGTCGTTTAAAAATCGCCTTCCGACAACCTGAATTTTCCGTGGCCAGGACATATGACGTTTGCCAATGCGGTGCAGAGAAATACCCTTGAAATAACGCTTGAGAATCATGATAGTTTCTGCTGACACATCATCCCAAGGTACCACAAAGAAATCACTCGTCCGGCCAAAACAATCCTTCATAATTGTCCTGCTGGACTCAATCTTCTCGGTGACCAGCTGGATGTTGGTAAGCATCCCCTCACGAACACCGTCGATGACTAAGTGATTATAGCCATGTTGCACGATTTCATACTCTTTTCTTTCGCGTAGGTACTGGACAATTTCACAGTCTGGAGTTAAGGGGAAAATCCGTGCTTCTGCCCGCTGGCGGGGAGGCAGGCAGGGTGAATAGTCAAGCTGGAATCGTTTCCAGAACTGTCCATTTAAGGCCCCGGAAGGTTGACCGCCGCCAATAGCCGGCACAACACTTAAGGCGACCGGTTTCCCTTCAGCCAACAGCGGTTGATAGATGGTTTCCAGCATCTCCGGTTTTGTGAAAAGACAAGTATCATCATCCCGAATCACCACATATTTCATCGATTTCCTCCTCCATCAGAGCGTGCCGAAACGTTTGGGGATGAACCCCAAAGGAGTCGTCCTGCTCCTCGAAGATAAAATCCGGCTTTGTCAGTTTTCACTGGATCACGGTGTATTACACCCGTTATTAAATACAGCCAGGAACGCACAAGAAAAATTAGGGCCAACCCTGCACAGGTCAGATTGCGGGTAAGGTTCCCGTACTGTTTTGCCAGGACAAGACGATAGGAGTCTATGGTTGACATAAGAGCATTGCCGGTCATTCCCTTTTTTCCGCTTCCTTCGAAATGGCAGGTATCAGCATCGGCAAGAAAGGCGACTTTTTTACCTAGCTTCCGCACACGACTGCAGAGATCAACATCCTCGACATACATGAAAATCTCCTGGTCAAATCCCGAGATATCCAGCCATGTGGATCTCCGGATACACAGGAAAGCCCCTGAGACCCAGTCAACTTCCGGGTGATCACATTGATAGAATTGAGGACGTCTCTCATAGATCTGCCAGCCGATGAACCAAGTACTTGTATGCGGAAGCATCCAGGTCAGGAGGAGACGAAACGGCGAATGATCATAGCCGACTGAAGTTTGGATCGATCCATCGGGATTGCGAAGTCGACCGCCGACTATGTCGGTATCCGGGTGTCTCTCAAGGTAGTCAAGGAGCGGTTGGAGTGGCTCTAACACCTTGGTGTCATTGTTCAACAATAACAGAATTCTGCCCCGAGCATGCCGAGCTCCCAGGTTGTTTCCCCTGGCGAAGCCCAAATTATCTGGACTGCAAATCAAGATCACGTCCGGCCATGATTCCAAGAGATACTCCCTGCTGCCATCAGAAGAGTTGTTGTCGACAATTATAATTTCATGAAGGAAGGGTAATTTTTGCAACAATGCCTGCAAGCATGTTTCTAAAAATGACCGACCGTTATAGTTGACAATGATGACGGAAAGCAGCAGTTCGCCTTTAGGCCCAGTATGATCGCTGATGGGTGCCAGACTCATGGTAATCAATCTGGGAAAACGTTTTTTGGGACGATTCCAGACGCCTTTTCGTTACGGTATATAATCGAAAGTGCACCAATCAAACCGATATAGGTGTAAAACAACATTGACATGTTCATCATGGTTTTGATGCCGGGGTCCACCATAGCGTGCATCGCCTGTGCCAAGATTCCGGCAGTAAGTCCGGCAAGAATTCCCCGATCCCAATAATGCACTCGGTATAGGTGGTAATGGCCCGTATATACAACAATAATCATCAAGGACATAAAAGCGGCAATCCCCACAGTCCCTACTTCGGTCCAGATTTGGAGATACATGTTGTGTACAACACTGTTTGTTCCGACAAACATCCGGGAGTGACCAGTCGTATCATATTTTTTAAAGACCATCGCCATATTATTAATTCCAACGCCGAACAGCGGAAATTGACGAATAACTGAAAACGCTGCTTCATTCAAAGGTTTTCTCGTTTCTGCAGAGCCGTAGTCATCATGGGTGAAGCGATTATAAACCACTGAAAAACTAGCAAAAAGTATTATCGAAAACACCAAAGCGGCGCACCATATCCAGATAAAGGTGGAAATGCGCAGGAAACGGTTGCGGAACATTATGAGGAAGACAAGGCCAACTGATAAAGGAAGAGTCATCCATGCCCCGCGCGACAGGGTAGTATAGATTCCCGCACAGCCTAGACAGGTAGCAAAAAAATACCAGCATTTAATAAGAAACCTACGTTCAGCTATAAACATGGCAAATGTGAGTGGAATGAGCATCTCAAAAAAATAGCCAAAGACATTTGGATCGCCAATCGTCCCTGTTGCCCTCTTGGCAACAAATCCTATGTTCTGCATGATAACCGCCTTTTCCCCAAAAGCCTGCAACCCCAGCATATTCCCAGTTTTAAACTGGTAGAGTCCAAGGCAGGACTCAAAAACCAGGTCGATAGACAAGCAGAGTAGAAGCACATCTATATACTTCCGGTCTTGCAGATTCATGATTACGAACAGTAGGAAGAGCAGGGCTAGCAGGCGAGCAATTTCCAACAAGGAGAGATCAAGATGCTCGGCAGAAACCATGCTCAGGCAGCCAGCAGCAATATAGATTAAAAAGGCAAATACGATCTTGCCGTTCACATGGAAATTGTAGGTTCCCCTATAGCTGAGTCTGGCATGATAGGTAAAAAAGCCAAAAAGAACGAAGAGTGACATGAGGCTGACCGAGATGTCTACACTGGTAACACCAACATAGTCACGGTAGAAAAAGTTGTAATCGAGATTGAAGGCTATGCCAATGGTGAAGGTTGCCACAAAGAGACAGATGAGTCTAGTAGCCGTCTGACTTGAAATGATCAGATAACCGTAGGCAAATGGAGCGAGGAGAAAGGTAGCTCCAACAATGCCTAAATAATACTTGGTCGGCAGAGTAGTGACATTCAGGGCAGCCACTCCGAGGAAGACGCCCGAGACGAGATAGCGAAGATAACGAAGGATTGAAAGTTCATTCAAAGGAATATTCCTTTTTTAAAAGCATCAGCTTGGTGCCCCCCTCTTTTTCCTGATTGTTTAGTCAGCCAGCATCAGACGGTAGAAGAATTTTGGAATGAACATCTTTTTTTTGTTTAAGATGGCGCCCGTGATGCATACTCCGGCATCGACAAGCTGCTGTTTGTGGTAAGCCGATACTTCCCAGCGCGTTTTCTCTGACTCAATAACCATAATGAAACCATCCAGTTTGCGAGCTAAAACACTTGTTTCAGGACCAATCAATAGCGCCGGAGAATCAAAAATGAGAATATCAAAGTGTTGCCGAGCTTCATTTAAGAAATTGTCCAGCGTTTTTCCTTCAAAGAGAACGATAGGGTGTTTTGCTTTCGCCCCGGACGGGATAAAGGAAAAACGGTTATGTTCGTCTTTATTCAGAACCTCTTCGAATAAAGCCTTGCCTTCCAGAACATCGATCAAACCGGGTGCTCCCTTGGGGACGCCGAACCAGGAATGCAGCTTGGGCTTTCTGGTATTGGCATCCACCACGAGAATGCGTCTGTCGGTATTCCGTGAAAGGGCGACGGCCATATTAAAGACGATGGTTGATACCCCTTCTTCCGGTCGACATGAAGAGATGCAGAGCGAAAGACTGGCTTCATAGCCAATGTTGAGTTTATCCAACATGAGACTTAAAAACTCGCTATGCAGGTTTTCGAGAAGCAGCACTCCCTTGTGCTTTCTTTGCCGCCATGGAATTAAGGACATGACAGGCATCTCCTCTCCGAAACAAGTCTTTTAAATATCACAGTTTCTCCCGATGGCCGATAGACATCAACAAAGGAATTTGCAGGACTCTTTCGACATCCTGACCATCTCTGAACACATGGGTGAAAAACTCCTTAACTGCCGATAAACCGAAGCTCAGAAAGATCCCAAAAAAAGTTGCCGTCATGAGAATGAGTCCTTTCTTGGGAAAAGTAGGCTCAAGAGGAGCCACGGCCGTATTGATGGTATTCAGACTGGTGATTTGTCTTTTGTCGAGATCTTCGTATATCCTTAAATCTTCGCCCCTTTTTGTGTAATTCAGAAAGGTCCCAACGGCAGCATCCCTGTTCAACTTCATTTGGTCAAGTGCAAAAGCAGCTTGAATCAATTCATTGATGCGATTGTTTTTCATATCAACTTCTTCAGTGAGCTTTTTTAAAGAGGGTTCCAAGGCCTTGCGGGTCAATTCGAGAATACTGACCAAGCTCAAATATTTCTGTTTTCGAAGTTGGGCAATATTGGCATCTATTTGTTGAATCTCCCGGGCCTTATCAGTAAACTGACCACTAAGACGCGATCGTTCGAGTTTGAGGGTAAAAAACTGCCTATCAACATCCTGCAGATATCCCTGTCGATCCACCATCTCATTTTCGCTCATTTTTGGTGTTTCAATCCAGCTCTCCGGATTGTTGAACATCGCCTGAACACTAGCCAAATGGGCAGTGGTCCGATCATAGTCCTGTTTTGCCTTAAATCTATCGACTTCGAGACTCTCTCTGTGCTGGAGAAGTAACTCTTTTTCCTTCTCAAGTGCGGAAATCTGCCATTTCTGAGAATAGACCTTTTGTTCTTCCGTCAGATCGTCGACCATTTTTTTGTATAGAGCAATCTGATCGATATAAAACATGTGTGATTTTTTAGTTTCAAAGATCTTAGTACGCAATCTGATGAAGGCATTGGCATAGGTGTTGGCGGCAAGAGCAGCAAACTCTGGATCGGAAGATTGAAAAGACAGCCGAAGAATGTCCGTCTCCGCCAAGAACTCGACTTTTAATGAACTCTTGAGGGAAAGGACGATATTGTCTTCGCGGGTAAGCTTAGAGCCTGTGAAACCCGACTTGAATCGTGATAACAGCATACCCAACCCACCTTTGATCTCGGAGGATGCCTCTTCCTCATCAAAATGTTCTTTAAGATCCTCGTAAACCATACGAGAGAGTTCGTCACTTTTGAAGATTTCCAGTGCGTTGTTCACATCTTGGTTTCGTTCCTGATAAAAGAGATTGACATTACGACTGTATTCAGTGACATCAGAGAGTTTTTCCCGTCCAATTTTGATTATAAGTTTGGTGTCTGCCGTGTACAAAGGAGTTGCGGAAAACGCATAGAGTCCCGCTGTAACAACACATATTGCAGTAACAATGATTATTGATTCAAGGTGCTTGAAGAATATGTATAAAAGATCCCGAAGGGTAAGAATTTTTCGCTCTTTTATACGGTCTTGCTCGTAACCGGGAATGATGCCTTCATGGCGTGGTCGTGTTTGCGGTTTGTGCCTGGTTTCTTTCTGGTCGGAGGATTCATACCCTTCACTCTGTCTATTAATATCCGGGTTGCTCTCTGGCGAAATGAAACTACTTGAATACAGTTGTTTTGTTTCGGTTTGAAAAAGTTCGCTATTTGATAGTTTCTCAGACATTTTATTCCGATGAATTGTTTCCATTAAAACACATTATCCATACTACACAAACAGAGGTTTGCTCCTCAAGGTTACTTGTTCTTGAAAACCTCATAATTAACGGAAAAGCCGACCCCGTTCCAGGTCAGAATACGACGGAGATAGTCATCCACCCATTGTCCGACCTTGGCGGCATTGGTTTTGGGTACATAAACTATACTGTTGTCGGGGAGAAGCACATCTTCTTCAAAATGGCCCTCCTCAACGACCCTCGTTAGGTTTACCGTACGTATAATCAGCTTCTTATCTGGTCCAATCAGCAAGACTTTAACATGCTCCTTGGTGCCCTCTTTGCTTACACCACCGACCTGGGCAATTGCCTGGGCAACAGTAAGAGAATTGCTTTCCTTCAGCTTCCCAGGACTATAAACTTGACCGAACACAAAAATTTGTCGCCCACTTAATTCTTCCAGCAAGAGTGATACTTCTAGATTCTTGAAGTCTTTTTCGTAATGTATTTGAATTTCTTTTTTCATTTCGTCGATGGTTTTGCCAGCGGCCTTTATCCCAGCCAGAAGCGGCAGATAAATATTGCCATCCGGGCTGACCAAAATCCGTTTTGCTTGTCCCCGAGGTGAATTGGTGATAGCCTTCTGAAGGGCAAAAATCTTCGATGAAAACTTGTTGACCGTCACAGTTACGGTTGGATTCTTGAGAATATCGGAATAGCCATTGGCGATAATTTCAGCACTCCGCTTTGGTGTTTCACCGCCGATTTCAAAATCACCTTTTACTGGAAGAGTAATAACTCCGTCGGGACGAATCACCACAGTCCGATTCAATCCCGGATGATCCTGGAATTCAACATTGACCTCATCCTGAACCCCTAATTGATAAGGGGTGTTCAGTTTAATGAGATCAATATGATACATGATTTCGAGGACATCACCTGGGTTCAAGGTATAGCTGGTCATTCCTTGCTTCAACCCGTCAATAACATCCTGGCTCATAGCTGCCTTTGTTGCCTCATCAAGTTCCTCGACAACGACCTTATCTTGTCCTGCTTCCTGAATTGTCGATTTGGTCGAAGGTCCACAGGAGGCCAAAAACAGCAGTGTTAACAGTCCGATGGTGATAGTAACAATCCTATTGCACATTTCTTTTGTGAGCAAGTCCAACTCCAGAGTTAATCATCCAGAAAAAATATCTCATTTTCCAAAGAAAATGGATGCACTATTAACAACCAGCATTGCGTGTCGCAGATATCTGGGCGAGGTTGAAGTATCATTCAGAGCATTTATAAAATTTCCGAGCAAAGGTGATACCGCTGGTTTTGCCGAAGCAAAAACTATTCAGGACATCCCGTTTTCAGGCAAAGCTCCCTGGAGAGTAAACTGTCATTCCACCTGGCCACAATCCGATCCGATCCGACCTCGGATATTAATAACGGTGAAGGGACTTCATCTTGCAACCGTTTCATTTTGGGTGCGATCCCCTTGGAAGAGGAACTGTTGAATGCCTTGAAAGGGCGAAGTCCATCTCCGGGAAGGGCTGAAGCTGTTGGGGTAATGTTGGATGAATCAGCAGTTGCCAGTTGATGAATAGTAATACGCCGATTCAAAGTATTTTCCCGAATGGAGACATGTTGAGCCTGATTTCCGAGATGTATCTCCGGCTCTTCACCCTCTCCAATCCCCTTTGTCGTCACGGTTGTATTTGTAATAAGATCCCCGCTTCGCTCATTACTGTTTGGGGATTGATAGCCAAATTTTTTTTCCTTTGGCAATGAAGGAGTGTCATATCCTTGGAAAGGATCCCACAAGAAAATAATGCTGAGCAACAGAATAACCGCTGCAAGAATAAGAGCGCCTATCTTCAGATGTCTTCGGGTAATCCAGGCAAGAGGTGAAGACGATTCGTCATTCATCTCATGGTCGTCGCTCACGTTCGTTGTGATTGCCTCTAAATTTATGGTGAAGCCTGTCTTCTTCGTGGTGTCTCTACCGATTCTTTCTTTTCCGACAGATTCTCTTTCTCCATTGGCGTGAGGCAATCTTTCGATCTCATCACTGCGGCATACATCCTGGACTAGTTCAACATTGATGCGATCAGCTCTCAACTCTAAGGCCCGCAACAGGAGACGGTCACAAAGATTATTAATCAACCTCGGGATTCTTCCAGTGATATCAGAGATACAAAGAAGGGCTTTGTCGTCAAAAATTGGCCGTCCCTTTGCTCCTGCCTGCAACAGTCGAAAGTAAATGTATTCTTTCAGTTCTTCTTCCTGCAAGGGTTGTATGTTAAGCCGTCGACGAAAGCGCTGCAGAAAAGGGATAAATTGAGGATTTTTTTTAAGTTCGTCGATAAAACCTGAGTAGGAAAAACAGATGAGACGGAAGGGATAGAAATCCTTGACATGAAAGTTTATCAGATATCTAAAATGCAACAGCATCTGTGGTTCATAATCCTGTAGATCGTCAATAACAAGATACACAGATTTTTGGAGTTTCCCGGAATTGTAGAGGTTGAACAACGCTGCTTCGAAATGGGCTACGGTCTTGCATGAATTGGCAATCCCTGTCACTTCGAGTTGCACGGCAATCGATCTGAGTAACAGACCATACGGGGCGGCCGGTGAAGAAACCGTGACTGCTAAAAGATCGGGTTGCGAGTCAAAAAAACGGCAGAGTTTCAAGCACAACAGAGTTTTGCCCGCTCCATATTCTCCTGTTATCAGGATATACGGTTCTCCCTCCTTCACGCTCTCCATGAGCAGCTGGAAGGCCTGATCGTGCGATCTCGATCCGAAATAATTGTCAGGTGATGGGTGTGTGGCAAAAGGATCTTTTGCCATGCTAAAAAAATCTCTATACACGGTCACCCCGTTTCAAAACATTCTGCAGCCTATGGTGCATATCTGTTCCCTCTGACTTCATACCTCAAATTTTAGCTTTTATCTGTTCGGTTCGGCAAGATGTTTTACAAGCATTCTGAGAAAAGCATATCTGAGGAAAATCAACAAGTCAAATGTCTATATGAAAAAATAATAAACAAAACTGCTGTCCTCAGTTTTTGGCTGTTTCAGCCAATCGAAGTTAAAGTGGAGTCTTTTCATTAAAATGCTAATTTAAATCCGGATCACTTGATGTGGCGGCTTCAAAGATGAGTTTTTATCCGTGCAACTGCTCCGGTTTCATCAGATTGTCCTCCATGTGTTTCAGCTCATCGATGCCGGAGATTACCACTTTCGGATCGCTCTCCAATTTTTCTAAGGGCAGCTTGTCCTCATATCCCAGGTGGCTGAGGATATGTCTCATGCAATTGAGGCGGGCCTTCTTTTTATCGTCTGAACGAATAATGGTCCAGGGAGCGATGGTGCGGTTGGTTTCCGAGAGCATCTGGAATTTTCGGATGGAGTACTGGTCCCAATATTCCTGCGCCAGATTGTCGACCGGAGAAAGTTTGTATTGTTTCAACGGGTCTTCTTTGCGCGAATCGAAGCGCGCCTTTTGCATCTCTTTAGAGACGGAAAAATAGAATTTGAAAAGCTTGATGCCGTCCTTGACCAGCATCTCTTCAAACAACGGCACATCTTTAAGAAACCGCTTGTTTTGCTCATCGGTGCAGAAACCCATAATCGGCTCGACCATGGCCCGATTGTACCAGCTGCGATCGAAAATGACGATTTCGCCGGCCGAGGGCAGATGGGTGACGTAGCGCTGGAAATACCATTGGGTCATCTCCGTCTCATTGGGTTTCATCAGGGCGACAACCCGGGCACTGCGGGGATTAAGGTTGGCGGTAATGCGTTTTATGGTGCCACCCTTGCCGGCCGCATCCCGTCCCTCAAAGATCGCCAGCACGCGCTGACCGTTGACCTTCAACGAGTTTTGCAGCTTCATCAGCTCTATCTGCAGTTTTTTTAATTCTATTTCGTAGTGCAGTTGGGAATTTTTAATATTGACAGCTGTTGTCTCGTCGCCATTTTTGGTGAGAAGGTTGTCGGCGGCGGTTCCCTCAGCGAGTCTGAAATCCTCTATGGCATGTTTTCCCTTGTTGTCGATCTTCTTTTTACCCATGTTGATTGCCCTTGTTTGCTGAGGTTGAGAATCTTGATCAATTCAGTTTTCTGCCCTGTGAAAACATTGTCGCATATATTTCAGGAAGTTGCTCTCTGCGTATCGCTGCCACGACCTCGGCTATGTCATAGCTGACTCTCAGGTGGTGAACTTTTATGCTCTCCGTCACAATTTCCAGGATTGCACAACTTGCTCTCGGGTCGCCATCGAACATCCTTCCCGCCGAGCCCGGATTGATGAAATGGATACCGGCAAGGTATTTATGATACGGACTGTGCGAGTGGCCGGTGACGACAATCCGACATTCGAGCTGCGCGGCGAGCTCATGGAAGCGGTCATCCGGGGTGTCGGCAAATAACAATTCATCGGGATCTGCCGGACTGCCATGGAAAATGCCCAGGCTGATTGACTTTTTTGATGCATCTTTTTCGTGATTATTCAGAATGAGCGTTTCCGATACAGCGAAAGACATAAGCATGCGCCGTCCCTCCGTCTCAAGGGCTTCGGCCGTGGAGGAATACATAATGCGTTTTTCCGGTTTTCGTGGTTTTGCAAACTGCTGGTCCTTGAGGATGTTGATGACCTTCTTGTCGGTATTGCCGAGAATGGAGATGGCATTGTGGCGTTTCAGCCAACGCAGGGTTTCATTGGGGAAAGGGGCATACACCAGGGAGTCGCCACAGTTGACGATGTAATCAAAGGCAGTGGCGTCCAACACTCTGTCTATGGCCAGAAGTGCCGGAGAGTTGCCATGAATGTCGGCAAGCAGCAGTATCCGGGTGGGTTTCAAAGGAGCGGTGAGACCAATAGGCATGTATTTTCCTTGAATTTGGCGAGATATCCCCGGCGGCAAAAGGTTGTCAAGTCGAGGGCCAGGGACTGATCGAGGTAGCTTTGCTGCACTGCCAAAAGTCGCCTCGTGAATTCTTCGCAGTAAATGATCAGAGTGGCTTCAAAATTCAGCCAGAAACTGCGCATATCCAAATTGACGGAACCAAAAAGCGAAAAATTTCGATCAACGGTTATGGTTTTCGAGTGCAGCAGCCCACCATGAAAAAGGTGGATCCGCACCCCCGACTCGGCGAGCTCCTCGAAGCGGGCCTGACTGGCGTAATGAACCAGCCGTGAGTCATTTTTTTGCGGTACGATGATGGTTACCTGTACGCCGCGCTGGGCAGCCGCCTTCAAGGCAATAAGCAAAGGCTCGTCCGGAATGAAATAGGGCGTCGTCATTATCAGTTCCGTGCGCGCCGCGTAAATGGTGGTGAGCAGCAGGTTGTGAATGTTTTCCAGGCCAAATCCCGGACCGGAAGGAACCAGCTGGACCGGGCATTGCCCCACCATCGGCAGAGGGTGGATATCTCCTTTTTGTCGTACCGTTTCAATATCTTTTTGCAATGACTCGGCTTGGTATTCATCTTCTTTAGCGTCAAGATACCAATCGCTGATAAAGGTGCCGGCGAGGCTCTCAACGACCGGTCCCTCAATTTTGACCATCACGTCGATCCAGTTGCCAACCCCGGCATCTTTTTTAAATACTGCCGGATCGACCATATTTTGACTGCCGGTAAAGGCTATCCGGCCGTCGATTACCACAATTTTACGATGGTTGCGAATATCTATGCGGGAAAAGAGTGCCTTGATCAAACCCGCCGGCAGCGACTCCCGGACCTTAATGCCGGCCTGCCGCATTCTTGTCGAGGTAGCACTATTGAGGAAGTCGTGACTGCCGATGGAGTCGAGGAGCAAGCGGCAGGTAACGCCTCGGGCGGCAGCGTTAATTAAGGCGTCTATTACCGTGTCTATTTGGCCGCCATCCTGCCAGATATAGAATTGCAGGTGACAGGTTGAAGCTGCCTTGTCAATCTCGGCGATGATCGAACGGGTGATCTCTGCCGGGTTGGTGATGAGGGAAAGTTTGTTGCCGGCCATGGCCGGCAGCCCGACAAGGGTTTCCGCCTGACGATGCAGAGGGGCGCATTCGGGATTGAGGTTCTGCCAGGAGACAGGAGCGCGCTGTCGGAGGGTCTTTAACCAGTGCTGGTAATATTTGTAGGAAACCCTGGCCCGTTCGGTACGTTTCTCCGGGATCCTGTTTTCGCCGAACAGCAGGTAAAAAAAACCACCCAAAAAAGGCACCAGCAAGATAACCACCAACCACGCCAAGGACACACCATAGGGGCGTTTGCGCATTATTACCCTCAAGGATAAACCGATACGAATAAACAGATCGGCCAGGAGTAGTAGGGTCGAAACAAGGGTATAGTTCAAATGTAATTCCTGATGAGATTCTTACAGCGATTTTTGAAGAGAGTGTCTTTTATTTTTAAAGTAGCATAATCAGTTGGATAAGTGGTAGATGTATTTTTACCGTTTCGGCTTGAATAAGGCTATGCAGCAGAATTTTCTTGCCGATTGGGGGCGGTTTTCGGATGTGGCTGTCCTGGCCGCATTATTTCTGATATCAAAGGATCATTGCGTATGAAAATCAAGGGTTTTTCTTTCTCGGCCATTGAGGCCGGTATTCGTTATGCCAACCGGCTCGATCTCGGACTTATTTATAGCGATAGCCCTTGCGTTACCGCAGGGGTGTTCACCACCAATCAGGTGAAGGCCGCTCCGGTTGTTCTCGACAAAGAGCGGCTCAAAACCGGTCGAGCCCAGGCCATCCTGGTGAACAGTGGCTGTGCCAACGCCTGCACCGGCGATAAGGGCATGGAGGCGGCTCGCACAATCAGTGCAATGTTAGCCGAAAAGCTTAATATCCCTGACGCCATGATTCAGCTGGCTTCAACCGGAGTCATCGGCGAACAGCTTAACCTGTCGGCCTTTGAAAAAGGCATCCCGGACCTTGTCGAGGGGCTGAGTTCCGACAAATTTGATCTCGTTGCCAAGGCGATCATGACCACCGATACGGTAATGAAAACCGCTTCGACTACGATCACCATCGGTGAAAAGGTAATGAACATCATGGGGATGACAAAAGGGGCGGGAATGATCATGCCCAATATGGCGACAATGCTGGCCTTTGTCATTACCGATGCGCGCATTAATTTTCCTGAGCTCCATAAATCACTGGTCAAGGGGGTTGAACGGACCTTTAACCGCATCACCGTCGACGGCGACACCAGCACCAACGATATGGTTCTGGTCATGGCCAATGGGAAAGCAGAAAATCCTTGGATAGACGGCGATTCGGAAGCTGACCGGCAAACCTTCCAGAAGGGATTGGAGCTGGTTTTGAAAGACCTTGCGCTGCAGATTGTCCGAGACGGCGAAGGGGCAACCAAGACCATCACTATCAGGGTGTGTGGCGCCAGGGAGGAGGATCAGGCTGAACAGATCGCCAGAACCGTGGCCAATTCGAGCCTCGTGAAAACCGCATTTTTTGGCGAAGACGCCAATTGGGGCAGGATTCTCGCAGCCATGGGAAGATCGGGGGTGAAATTTTCGCCCGACCGGGTGGATATCGCTTTCGGGGATGTGCTTATCGTCAAAAACGGCCTTGCCCTCGGGAAAGATGCCGAGGGCAAGGCTACCAGGGTGCTTAAGGAAAAGGAGATAACCGTCACAATCGATTTATACGACGGCAAGGCCTGTGTGGAGGTGTTAACCTGTGATTTCTCAATTGATTATGTGAAAATAAACGCCGATTATCGTTCATAATCAAATGTAGAATCCAGTAGCGTCCAGATATGTCCGTAAAGCCAGCTTAAATGCTGGCTTTGTGGTTTCATAATGTCCAGTAGGATCAATAATATCAGGTGACCCCGGATCTTCTTCAACCTCCTCTTGATCTTCGGGAGGTTTTTCGTCTTCCTCTTCCCCTTCTTCATTTCCTCTTTCCGGTTCACCTGGTCCGGGATCTGCCCGGATTGTGGTTCCTTCATGAACCGGTGCGTCAGCTTAGCCAAATTAGGCCAGGTTCGCGGCATTATGGACATCAGTTTTCCGCAAGCACGGCAACACATAGTTGAGAGCGCCAAACCCACGGTAAACAGTGACTTCAAATAGGAATACAAAACCATGACAAAACACAGCCCAGTTAATGAAAGAATCAAGAGCCAATACTTCTCCTTTTTGAAGGAGGCCAAACGCCATAGCGAGGCCACGGTCGATACGGTTGCGAAGGCTCTCAGTCGATTTGAAAGCTATACGAACTATAAAGATTTCAATGCATTTCATCATAACCAGGCAGTTGCCTTCAAGAAACATCTCGCCCAGCAGAAGGGGCAGCAGTCCGGGGAGAAGCTCAGCAAGGCGACCCTGCATTCGACCCTTACTCAGCTCAAAAGATTTTTCGAGTGGCTCTCTGATAAACATGGGTATAAGTCGTGTTTTCAGTATTCCGATGCTGAATATTTCAATCTGTCTGACAATGATATTCGGGTAGCGACTGCCCGCCGGGAACAAAAGGTGCCGACCTTGGAACAGATCAAGCATGTTCTAAAAACGATGCCGAACGCGACCGACATAGAGCGCCGTAATCAGGCTTTGGTGGCATTTACGCTTCTACCCGGTGCCCGGGATAATGCCATTGCTTCACTGAGACTGAAGCATGTTGATCTCATCACGGATATTGTCTATCAAGATGCTCGGGAAGTGAAGACGAGGTTCAGAAAGACTTTTGGTACCTTCTCTTTTCAAATCGGAGATGATGTTCGCAGAATTATTGCTGAGTGGGAGGTATATCTTCGGGAGGAGAAGCTCTGGGGTAATGATGATCCTCTTTTCCCGGCAACAAAAATTGCGTTGGGACCTGATTGCCAGTTTAAAGCAACAGGGCTGACCAAAAACCACTGGAGCAACGCTAACCCTATTCGCAAGATTTTTCGGGAAGCCTTTTTCAGAGCAGGTTTGCCGTATTTCAACCCTCACTCTTTCAGAAAAACCTTGGTCCAAATCGGCGAAGAGGTTTGCAAGACTCCTGAGGAGTTTAAGTCGTGGAGTCAGAACCTTGGGCATGAAAAAGTATTAACGACTTTTTTGAGTTATGGTGAAGTTGGGTATCGACGTCAGGGAGAAATTATAAAAGGATTAGGCGCTCCATAGTCTCTTGAAAGTCGGATAAAGCGTACACTATTTGGTATCCACTCCCAAGTACTTCAAGAGCAACCGGTCTCTGGCCACTGATTCGGTGGACCATCGATAGCTGCCCATGACAGTCTGTACCTTTGTGGTTTCAATGCAGTCGA
>JANNQF010000008.1:0-28616 GCA_031441605.1 Deltaproteobacteria bacterium | reverse complement strand
CCTTATGAAAAAGGCGTAAAGGTTTGTGGCGATGAAAAAGTAGACCTTGAAAACCGACTGCATCGGTCACCCGCTCTTAAATGGTGGGATATATCAATCTCTCCTAAAACGGTAAAAATGTAATTTCCATATCCCTTAGTTCATTTTCCTCATAGCCGAGCATGGTCGCAAAGGCCCGATTGACATCAACTTCCCCGGAGGGCAGGGTAATGGATATGCCGGTGACGGAGGAGGCAAAGATGTGCTTGAATTTGTCCTCAGCGCTTTTCTGCTCGGTAATATCGTATGCCGAAGAAAGGACCCCCGTTACATTGCCGCGAATATCCTTGAGGCAACGGCACCACCAGGCGAGCAGTCGTATCTCACCGTCCCGGCGACGCTGCCAGCTTTCTACATACATTTTTTCTTCGGAACCCTGGAAGAGGTGTTGAACCTTGTCGTAGGTGTCCTGCTCGCCTTCGAAGTAATAGGAGGCCTCCTTGCCGAGTACATCGTCGCCGAAGAATTCTCTCCCCACCGAGTTTGCCCAGGTATAAACCTTGTTGTTGTCCACCTCCATAATGATCTCCGGCACGGCGGCCAGGATGGCCTCTTGCCGTGCCGACAAGGCCCGCAGCGCTTGCTCGGTCTGCAGCAGTTTTTCAGTCTTTTTAAACAGGGCAATTTTTTCCAGATAGGCGAGAAAGATTATGACCAGAGTAAAGACAAGAAGGGCAGCACCGCCCAGCTCGAAGAAATGTCGCATTTCTGCACGGAAGATATCTTTCCTTGATCTTTCAACGATGACCATCCAGCCGCTACCGCCTATGGGAACAACGGTGAGATATCTCCTGTCCCGGTCCTGCTGCTGATCGTTGATTGTCAACTGCAATGTGTTCTCTTGTGTCGCCGCGAGAATATCGGCGGAAAGCGGATGCTTGGCGAGCTGTTGGCGATACGGGTAGGTGTTGCTGTAGAGCATTTGCCCTGTGCGGTCGATAACGCTTACCAGCGAGTCAGGGATGAGAGGCAGAGCCTCGACGGTTTCTTTCAAGAAATCAAGTCGTTCTGAGCTGGCGAGTATGCCGATGACCCTTTCCAGCTCATCATGCACGGGAACGCAAACCGCCACGGCAAGGGGCTGGTCGGCAACAATCAATTTGAAAACCGAGGAAATGTAGGGCTTCCACTGCGAGCTGATGCCTTTATACCATTCGCGGTGCGACAGATCCTTGCCTATGGCTTCCGGAAAATAGGGGAAGTTTATCCACAGAAAGCCATCCGGATCGGTGACGAAGGTCAGATCGATATGGGCGCTCGACTGCAGAGCCGCTAGATGTCTGCTCGCCTCGGCAATGTCCTTGTTCTTGACGGCAGCGACAAAGCGTGGCCGGTTGGCATAGGATTGGAGAATTCCTAAGGTTGTTTTGTTGTGCTCCTCAACGAAAATTGCGAGCAGACTGGCGGTGGTCTTGTCACCGGTCAGGACGGCCAGGGTTTCAGCCTCCATGTGCCGAAAACCCAGGAAAACGGTGCCGGCAAGGATTGCCGTAAAGAGGATGACGCCAACGACCAGGCTTGCCCTATGCTTGGACAGCCAGTCGGCCGACTGTCCATCGCCGCGGTGTGGGGAGTCGGGGGGTGCAGATCGGTTGGGTGATTCCATTACCGTGGTTCCTCCAGGTCCAGAGATACAGGTTGTCAGCAGGTTCGTCCAGATGCCTCGCCTTCTAAACCTTGGCTTCGGCGTGGAGTGCCACCCTTTCATGTATGAGTATAGAGGAAAAACTGTCGGAATTGCAAGGTCAACCACCTGCAATTTCACTCATCGTCGACGACGAGCAGTCGGGCGGCAGATTACTCGCCAGGTACCTGGAGGAAGAGGGGTATGTATGTCAGACAGCCGAGAGCGTCACAATGGCCGGAAAACTTCTCTCCCGCAACCGATTTGACCTGACGCTCTGCGATTTCAACCTCTTACGTTTGTCAATATGCATGTCAATTTGTTTGTCAACATCTTTGTCAACGAGGTTGGCCTGCCCCTGCCCGTGCGGCGGCGGTCGGAGGCTTACAAAATGCTGAGGGACAACCCGCTGTCAGCTTTTGAGTTTTCTCGTCAAGAACTCGATGGTCCGCTGCCAGGCGAGTTCCGCCGCCTCTTTGTTGTACCGGGCAGGATTGGTGTCATTATTGAAGGCATGTGCGGTTCCTTCGTACATATACAATTCATGCTCTACACCATTTTTGACAAGCGCTTCCTTCAGTGCCGGGATCCCCTGGTTGATGCGTTCGTCAAGTCCAGCGTAGTGGAGTAGGAGGGCAGCCTTTATTTTCACCACATCCTCGGTCGGCGGCTGCTTGCCGTAATAGGGTACGGCGGCAATAATGTCGGCTGACTGCACCGCAAGACTATTTGCCACGGCACCGCCCCAGCAAAAACCGACGACTGCCACTTTCCCGGTCGATTGCGGATGGGTTTTCAGATAGGCTGCGGCTGCTGCAAAATTCTTGACGGTGTCCTCCATATCAAGTTTTTGTATCATGCCGACCGCCTGCTCCGGATCAGCCGGTGAGCCGCCCTTGGAAGAAAGCGCGTCCGGGGCCAGTGCCAGAAATCCTTCCAGGGCAAACCTCCTGGTGACATCTTCAATGTGGGGATTTAGGCCCCTGTTCTCATGAACCACAAGGATGGCCGGCATCTTGGCGATGTTTTTCGGCTGGGCCTGATAACCTGTCATTTGCCCCGCCCCTGCCGCAAATTTCACCACTTGGGTTGCCAGTCGGGCATCACCTGCGGCAATAATCTCCGCCTGTGCCACACTGCTTTCGAGAAGCGGCAAGAGGGAATAGGCGGCGGCCACCCCTCCGACAACAATCGCCAGTTTTTCGAGAAACTGTCTCCGACTGATTTCTTTGTGGCTGTATTGGCTGTACAACTCAGTGGCTCTCCGATCTACCATGGCACTCCTCCATTCATTGTTTTACGATGAACACACAGCAACTCCGTCATGTTCCTTTGGCGTGCTTCAATTAGTGTTTCGCAATGTAGACTCAGCCGGAGCGTGTTGTCAAGAACCCACGCGATACTCCGCAAAAAACATCAGAAAATTGCCCAAGGGAATGTTGCCCGCGGTTAGCCTAAAAAACCTTGCAAAGGCAGCTCAATCCTATCTCGGAATAGCTCCATTTTACCGCTGAGAATCTTGAATTCATTGCATTATAAAATCGTTCATAAACAATTGAGGGTTGACAAGTCCCCCTGCAATAGTCTAAAGCTACCCGTAAATAAATCGTTTACCAGGGAATAATTCCCCGGGTTTTGTAAAATGTCGCACATCTTGCACAATTAAAATGATTTTCGGGGACAACTAACGCACCCCAGGAGATGACGCATCGCGGAAGGTTGAACCTTCTGTCCCATGCACGCTACAAAAAGCACAAGTTGCAAAAGCTGACGAGAGGACCATGCAAAGACAAATCCGACCCTGTCCGTTTTCAAGAAGTCTCATTTGTATTGTTTGCTGCGTAATTATCGCCGTATCTACTTGCCGGGCCTGGGCCGTGGCAAGTCAAACCGATTTTTCCTTATCATCTGTCGGTCTTTCCGAACAGCAGTTCGCCGATGAGGTGAAAGAGTATCTGGGCACCCCCTATCGCAGGGGGGGGACGTCGAAAAAGGGCATGGATTGCTCGGGTTTTGCCAGAACCGTCTATGACCAGCTCCTCGGCCTCGACCTGCCGCACAGCTCCGGGGACCAATTCCATTCCTCTGAACTGCAAAAAATAGATACCCGGGAATTGCAAGCCGGTGATCTGGTCTTTTTTGCAGGTCAAGGCAAGAAGAAAAAGCAAAAGCGGATCAATCATGTCGGAGTCTACCTCTCGGACGGGCAATTCATTCATGCCAGCAGCAGCGAGGGTATCATCGTCTCCAACCTCGATGAGGTCTACTGGAAAAAGCGCTTTGTCGGCTCTAAACGGCATACGGCACTGAGTTCCGCCGGCGATGGCAATGATTTTCGTTTTGAGAATTACCTGGAAATGCCTGTTCGTGAAAACGGCGTCCTTTCTTTTTACAGCCGTGATGAATTCCCCGCCAACTCCCCTGTCCAAAACGTAGCCGACACCATCAACTACGACCCCTTTGTGATCACTGATTCAAACTCCGCCCCCCAGAGTTTCCACGAAATTGGCTACAGTCAGCCGCTTTTTGATGGCCTGGGTATCAATCTCAGTGCCTTTACTGAAAAATTCGACGTAACCACCGCCTGGCCGGGAATCGACTCCGACACGCTCTCCAAAGGATACGGCCTGGAAGCAAGCTCCGACACATCGATACGCCAAGGCTTGACCCTGTCAAGTGACTACCGGCCCAGCAGCTGGCTCAGTTTCACCCCGTCAGTTACCTATTTCGATCACTCCGGCGACAATCAACATCTGACGATTGTGCCTAAACGAACTCTCGGCTTGAATACCCAACTGTCGCCTCTGCACAACCACTGGTCCCTGGCGATGCTCGTGCAGTATACCGACGGCGAGGATATCAGCAACTTTTCAAGCTGTGACAATAAAATCAGCTCATTCGATCTGGCACTGAAACTTGGAATCACCCTCAGCGAAAATTTGCAATTTTCCATCATGAGCAAACATGACAAACGAACATCGGCACTGAATATGACCGACGATTCTTTGTTTGATCATTCGGCCTCAAGCGATGTGGCATTAGTATTCGATTTCAGCTATTAATTGCCGGATTTTTGCCGACTGGAAGGAGACAAACCAAACAAGGGCAAGCAATCATCAAATCGCTCCAGCCCCCTCTTCCTCGTTATGCAGAATGTGGTCGAGGCTTTCCAGCAGCAGATGCACCTCCTTATCGGTATCAAGGCGTCTGAATTGCCGAGCCGACAGTTCCTCCGGATATTCAAAGGACTCCTTCTGGCGAAGGTAAATCTTCCAGTTGCCGTCGGACACGGCTTGCGGATCAAGTGCCCGCTGCGTCAGACGGACCTTGATAATTTCCTCCTTACAGCTGCACAAAACAAAAAAAACCCGAGCCCGGTGTGCCAAACGCAGCAGCAATCTCTCGCGTTCCGCCCGGGCCTGATACGATCCATCGAGAACCACACAGGTTACTGACCGGTCAGCCAGGGCCTTTTCGGCAAAGCGCATCATAGCATCATAGGTCAGACGGGTGTATGCCGGCGAATATATACCCTCGAAGATCCCTTCCTGCTGCGGCTCGCAAGACTTTATTCCTGCAAGCCGTTTGCGAACCACATCGGTATTGCAATAGGGAAAACGATGTTTTTCCGCCCAAGCCTTGGCCACAAAACTCTTGCCGGAGGCGATCAGACCAAAGAACACCACCACTTTTCCCGTCACCGCCTGCTCATTGTTCATAGTCTTCCGGCATATTCCTCGGCCAGTTGAAAGTAGCGTCCTGCGCTGTACAACCAGTCTGCGGCACCTTTTTTTTCCATAGCGGGGTCGAATGCCGCCAGCAAGCCGACCTTGCCCCGCACATAGGCCCGGTAACATTTGTAAAAATCGAGGACCTGCAGCACCCCTTCATCCCCTGATTTTTCAATATAACAGTTAATGAAAAAATCGCTCAGGGCGTACAGACCGTGAAAATCGAGATCCATGGCGAGAAACGCCACATCGGCGCAGGTATCAATGAACCGCAGACTATCGTTGAACTCTAGACAATCGAAAATATGTATGATGCCACCCTTCGCCAGGCAGATATTGTTGGAATAAAGATCACCATGGCAATCACGGATGCATCCGGAATCTATTCGTTCGGCAAACAGTTCTTCCCGCCCGAGAAACGCGTCGGTAGCCTTTTTGATCCGAGCAAACCGTTCAAACCTCAGGGGTGGGCTGCCGACAAAGCCTTTTGTCTGGGCGAAATTGCTGGAAATCGTCCGGCCAACCGCGCCGGCCCTGCCGTTTTCCCGCACCTCCTGCCCCTGATCGGCCTGCCGGTAGAAAGGCACGAGAATATCGACGATCCGGGCGAGATGCTCCTGCCGCAACAGTCCGGCGGCAATAACCCTGTTCATCATACCCTCCTCGGGCATACGGACCATTTTCAACCCGTACTCGACGATTTCACCTTCACCCTTCAATTGAAAGGATTTTCCTTGTCGGCTCAGCCAAAGGGTTTCAAGGTAAATTTCCGGACAAAGACGCCTGTTGAGAAACAACTCCCGTTCACAAAAAAACTTCCTCTTGTCCAGGCTTGAAAAATCAACAAAGCCAAAATTCACCGGCTTTTTCCACTTGTAGACATAGTCGCCGGCGAGGATCACAAAGGAGATGTGGGTTTGCAGCAGGTCGACCCTGTCGACCGGATGGGGATAACTCTCCGGCTGGAGAAGATACTCGACATATTCCGGCAACATTCCATTATTATGCATTTTTTAGACATTTCCAAGTATTGTGCCGGGTTATACCTGCAATTCCGACAAGCTCTTCATGCTTTTCGAAGACGCTTTCACAACTCTCTGGTAAACTCAGTGAGTTTTGCCTGTTTTTAATGATAATGCGCTTTCCAAGAAATGAAAACTCATTGATTTATCCGTTCCAAGGACAAAGAATTTCACTGCCGTACACACAGCAACCAAAGAAACTGTCTTACATCCCCTCAACCGATAGGCGTCAGCACATGTCTTTTTCATGCCGATTACCGGAAAACCTCGAACCCAACGAATTCACTAAAATTCTCGAAGAGAAAAGAGCCACCGGCCAAAAGATGTTCGATCTCACCCAGTCAAATCCGACGACCGCGGGTTTTGCCTTTCCCGCTGTCACTTTTCTTCCTTTTGCCCATGACACAGTAAGCAGCTACCAGCCGTCGGCCCAGGGCATCGAGAAGGCGAGGGAGGCAATCAGAGGGTATTACCGGAGCAACGACCATGGTCTCATCGATAGCGACGACCTGCTGCTCACCGCGAGCACCAGCGAGGCCTACAGTTTTTTGCTCAAGCTGCTGACCGATCCGGGCGACGAGATTCTCATTCCTGCCCCAAGCTACCCGCTCTTCGATTTTCTCGCGACCCTCGAAAACGTCAGGCCAAGCCGTTATGTGTTGCATGAAGATGACGCAGGTCATTGGCGTATAGATTTCACCTCTCTTGAGGAGGAAATTTCCCCCTTAACCAAAGCGATTGTTGTGGTCAATCCCAACAACCCGACGGGATCCTATCTGACCGGCGAGGAACTGCAAAGACTCTCGCAGCTCTGCCAAACCCATGACCTGGCGTTGATCGTAGACGAGGTGTTTCTTGACTATACAAACCCCGGCGGCTCAGCAAAACCGGTCTCGGCAATTACCCATAAAGCCGCCTTGACCTTCACCCTCAGTGGCTTTTCCAAGATCCTGGCGCTGCCGCAGGTAAAGCTCAGTTGGATTCACATAAACGGTCCGGAACCACGGAAGGCGATGGCAAAACAGCGATTGGAGTTTCTTGCCGACACCTATTTATCGGTGAACAGCATGATCCAACACGCCGCTGCATCGCTTCTTTCCTGCCGGGGTGACATTCAGCGCGAGATTCTTGCCCGTATCCGCACCAATGAATCCTTGTTGCAATCGCAAACGGGAGGTGCGCCTTCTCTCCGCGAAGGAGGCTGGTACGCAATTATCAACCTGCCCGAGCACATCAGTGACGAACAGTGCTGCCTGGATCTGTTACAAGAATCCTCTCTCATCGTCCATCCCGGTTTTTTTTACGACTTCGCTGACAACAATCGGATTGTCGTGAGCCTGATAACGCCGGAGAAAGACTTGCGCCAGGGTCTGCTTCTGCTGGACACCTATCTCAAATACCGGCACTGAACAGCCTTAAAAACTTGCCGGGAATGGCGGTCTCAAAGCGACAAAGCTTGCCGGTTTTCGGATGGGTGAAGGCCAGGACCTGGGCATGCAAGCCCAGGCGACGGATGGGATTTTGGCCCGCGCCATATTTGTCGTCGCCGATGATCGGATGCTTGATATCCTGCATATGCACCCGAATCTGGTGCTTTCTGCCGGTTGCAAGATTCAGTTGCAACAACGAAAATGTGCCGTTGTCACGGAGTTTTTTGTAGTGGGTGATGGCTTTTTTACCGAGCTGCGAACTTTGGTGCGAATACACTATGAGGGCCGAGCTTTCCTTCAACCAGGAGGTAATAGTCCCCTGCGGCGGTTCCACCTGCCCCTCAACGACGGCAATGTAGGTACGCTCAGCTATTGTCGTTTCCCAGGTTTCTTGAATCTGCTGTTTGATCTTTTCATTTTTGGCAAAAAGAAGCAGGCCTGAGGTTTCCCTGTCAAGACGATGAACGATGAAGATCTTATTCTGGGGATCCTGGGTTTTGACGTAAGCACTCAGCATCGCATAGGCAGTTTTCCGTTTTTCCTTGTCGGTTGCCACCGTTAACAGGCCGGATGGCTTATCGATAACGATAAGATCCTCATCTTCATGAATGATTTTCAGCTCTTGCCCCGGCTTATGTGCGGCTGCCGGGTCCCACCGAACCTCAACACTCTGGCCGGGACGGAGCGGATGATCGAACTGGGTAACCGGCTTGCCTTCAACAAAAATATGCCGTTCCTTGAGCACTGCCTTGACGATGGTACGGCTTTTCTGCGGCAGCTTGGCAAGTAAAAAGGCCAGCAGGGTATCTTCTTTGTCGGTTATGAAAGCATCAATTTTCTTCTTGACGGGGGAGCGGCGTTTTCCGGAATTCTTCATCTTTCTCTCTGGGAATGGGCTTGTTATGGCAGATCAGTGCCCTGCGGCCGCAGTTTTATCCGCAGGCCTTTAAGAAAATTTCGCAGAATCTGATCTTTACAAGGGCGATAATGTTTGTGGTCCGGCCTGCGAAAGAGTGCACTCAGTTCATGCGGACCCATGCCGAGACCAGCCAGCCCGATGATCTGCAACATTTCCTCGCCGGTCAGGTCGAAGGCGATTTTCAACTTCCGCAACACAATATTATTATTGATGCGTTTTTCCACCTCCGGCTGCACCCCTTCTTTTTTACCCCGCAGGTCAGTGATCAGTCCGTTGAGGAAAATTGCCAGCTCGGTATCAGTGCAATTCTGCCAGGTTGGGTCGTCATCCTTTTTCAACCAATTGCATACCTGCTCCCGGGTAATGTGGTAATCAGCCAGCTTAAAGATGGCAATCATTTTCGAATCGCCCAAATCGAGGGTGTAACGGATGCTGCGTATTATATCGTTATTGTCCAAAAGTATTTCCTGTTTTAAGTGTTGTTGTGCATCGGAGAGACTCTCCCTCAGCTATCTTACTTTCTGGAGTATAACCGATTTTCAAACTCTCCGGGTAACCTTGATTGGAAAAATCACCACCATCTCTGTATACCGCATCTGGAAAAATCGCCCGGATGAATGGTATTGACAATCAATAAAAAATAAGTAAATATTACTTACCTAATAGCGTTCGGACACAGTAATTAATTAATTTGTTTTATAACAGCATACTAACTACAAATATTCTGGTAAATAACAATAACCAACATGGAAGAAAAGTCGGCCAACAGCCCCCCGGGCAAACTGAAAATTGCCGGTGCCATGCGCACTTTGCTGGAGGACCGAACGTTTGAGTCGATCACCATAGCCGAGATTGCCGCGACCGCCGGCGTTACCGAAGGGCTTATCTATAAATACTTCAAGGACAGGCGGGATATCCTGCACCATGTCCTGAAAGAGCACTACCAACAGTTCCTGGTGCAGATAGACAGGGACCTTCAGGGGATCGACGGGGCTCTCAACAAGTTGCAAAAGATTATCTGGTCAAGCATTGAGCGCTACGCCAACCACCGGGTATTCGCCAGGATCATTCTCCTTGAAGTTCGAAATTCCGAAGGCTATTTCCACAGTGAGGCCTATGCCCTGGTCAAGCAATTCAATCGGATTATCATCGGTATTATCAATGAAGGCATTGCCGGCGGGGAAATCAGAGATAACCTTCCGCCTGCCTATATCCGCAATGCCATCTTTGGCACCATTGAACATTCGTGCCTGAACCGAATTTTTTTCAACGAACCGGTTTCCACGGCTGATACTGCAAAAATTATAACCGACCTGCTCTTCCAGGGGATTAAGCGATAAACCGAAATAAGGCTCCAAACACCAACTATAAGGATCAAAACCATGAAAGACGTTGTCATCGTATCCGGATGCAGAACTGCAATAGGTGCCTTCGGTGGCAGCCTCCGCGACCTGAATGGGGCAATTCTCGCAAGCATTACCATGAAAGAAGCGGTGCGGCGGGCCGGGATCGATCCGGCGCTGATTGACGATATCCGCTATGGCTGCTGCATGGAATCGGCCGACACCTTGAACGTCACCCGGGTCGCGTCCCTTATGGCCGGCATCCCGGAATCAGTCCCGGCAGTTACCATCAACCGGGTCTGCATCTCCGGCATGGAGGCCGCCATCTCGGGGATGGCGATGATCCAGGCCGGGATGGCCGACATCATTGTCGCCGGGGGCACCGAACATATGTCCAGCGTTCCCTACTCGGTACCCGGTGCGCGCTGGGGTTGTCGCCTCCAGGACCAGACCTTTGTCGACAACATGATCCATGCCCTGCATTGCGGCTCACACCTCCTGCCACACCCGGAAGACGGCCCGGTGGACGCAAGCAAACCGCCGCTCAGTATGTTCGTCGGCAAGCCGTACATCATGGGCCACACCGCCGAATTCATCGCCCAGCATCTGGGTATCACCCGGGAAGAGATGGATGAGGTGGCTCTCAGAAGCCATAACCAGGCGGAACGGGCGACCCTGGACGGCTCTTTTGCCGAGGAGATCGTGCCGGTAGAGGTTCCCCAGAGAAAAAAAGCGCCGCTGGTCTTTGAAAAGGACGAACATTTCCGGCCGGGCATGACCATGGAGATACTCCGCAATCTGCCGTTGGCCTTTGTCCCCGAAATCGGCACCGTCACCGCCGGCAATTCCAGCGGCATCAACGACGGCTCGACCGGCATGGTCATCATGTCGGCCGACAAGGCTAAAGAACTGGGCCTGCGGCCCATGGCCAGGATCAAAGCCGTGGCCAGGGGCGCCTGCCACCCGTCGGTCATGGGCTTGTCACCGGTTCCGGCGGTGCGCAACCTGCTCAAAGCCTCCGGGCTGACAATGCAGGATTTTCAGCTGATCGAAGTCAACGAAGCCTTCGCCGCCCAGTACCTCGGCTGCGAGAAAGAGTTGGGTTTGAACCGGGAAATCACCAACGTCAACGGCTCGGGCATCGGTCTCGGGCATCCGGTGGGTTCGACCGGCGCCCGAGTTATGGTCACTTTGATGTACGCTATGAAAAAAAGTGGGAAATCGCTGGGTCTGGCCACCCTCTGCGGCGGCGGCGGCGTATCCATGGCCTGTGCCATTGAGATGCTATAGGATATATTATGACAAAAAAAATGTTTGCCGGCGGAGAATTTCTCACTCGGAAAATCCTTTGTCAGGAGGTGTTTACCCCCGAGGATTTCAGTGACGAGCATAAACAGATCGCCGACACCACGGAGCAATTTGTCAGCAAGGAAATCCAGCCGATAAATGGCGAAATTGAAGCAAAAAACTTTGACCTCCTGCTGGGCAAACTGAAAGAATGCGCCGATCTGGGACTGATGATGATCGATGCGCCGGAGGAATACGGCGGCCTGGAGCTCGACAAGGTGACGAGCATGCTGGTCACGGAAAAAATGGCTTTTTCCCTGAATTTCGGCCTGACCTACATGTGCCATACCGGAATCGGCATGCTGCCGCTGATATATTACGGCACCGCCGGGCAGAAAGAGCGCTATCTCGGCAAGCTGCTGCGCGCGGAAATGATCGGTGCCTACTGCCTGACCGAGCCGGGTTCCGGCTCGGACGCCCTGGGGGCGAAATCGACAGCTATTCTTTCACCGGACGGTGCGCACTACATTCTGGGCGGCACCAAACAGTTCAGCACCAATGCCGGCTTTGCCGATCTGTATACGATTTTTGCCAAGGTTGATAAAGTCCATTTCACCGCCTTCCTGGTCGAACGTGCCTCCTCCGGACTGACCCTTGGTCCGGAGGAGAAAAAGATGGGCATGCACGGCTCGTCGACCCGGCAGGTGATCCTCGATCAGGTTCAAGTGCCGGTTGCAAATGTCTTAGGTGCAGTCGGTAAGGGCCATAAAATTGCCTTCAATGTTTTGAATGTCGGTCGCTTCAAACTGGGGGCGCTGTGCGTCGGCCAGGAAAAATATGCCCTCTCCGAAGGAGCGCGCTATGCAGGTGAACGCAAGCAGTTTGGCGTCGCCATCGCCAGTTTCGGTGCCATTCGCGAGAAACTTGCCGATGTGACGGCCTTGACCTTTGCCTCGGAAGCGGTGGTGTACCGCTTGGCCGGGCTGATCGACGATCGCCTGGCGACCATCGATCATGGCATCGACAACTATTATGCCCTCTACCAGAAGGGCATCGAGGAATATGCCGGCGAATGTGCCATAGCAAAGGTTTTCTGTACCGAATCGGCGGCCAAGGCCATTGATGAAATGCTGCAGGTCCACGGCGGCTATGGCTATATCGCCGAATACCCCATTGAACAGCTGTATCGCGACGAGCGGGTTCAGAGGATTTACGAGGGAACCAATGAGATCAATCGGCTGCTGATCCCCGGTCTTTTCATGCGCAAAGGCTTAAACACTCTGGCCCTTGATTCGGCACTTGAATCAACCGCGGGCGACCATTTTGCCGCAGAGAAACGCCTGTTGCAGGGGATGAAACGGATCTCCCTGGCGCTTACAAAGCAGACCGTACAGTTGTTCGGGGCCGGGGCTGTAAAAGAGCAGGAAATTCTCCTCACCCTGGCCGATGCGGCCATCCAGATATTTGCCCTGGAAAGCGTCGTACTCCGCGCCGAAAAAGCCTGCGGCACGGTAACGGGGCAAAAACAGGAATTGTATCAGGCAGTGGCTACAATCTGTACCTTCCAGGCAAGACAACACTTTGTCCATGCCGCCGAGAAGTGTGCAACCTTTTTGGCAAGCGATACGCTGCTCGATTTGATAAAGTCTGAGACGCAGTACCAGGCGAAGGGTCTCCTGGCTGCGAAACGACTCCTTGCCGATGCGACCAGCCAGGCCGAAAAATATATTTTCTGAAATCTACGAGGTAAAGAAGCGAACTATACGTTGCAATATTCTCTCGGGCATCTCGAAGACATGGATCACAAGTTCACGATTTCCTCTTTTTTTGGCCTGGCCCAGTTTGAAGTCGGAATGAAACTTTTTGCCGCATGATGGGCAGGCCATAAGCATTCCACCGATGTTCTTAGGAAAGCGTAACTGTTGACCGCATTTTGGACACTTCTTTTCCGTGTAATCAGCCATAGTTTTCCTGAATCTCCCGGTAATATCGCAACATATCAACATCCAACCTGTGACACCTGTGCCTATTTGCCCTTGACCCATGCCAAAAGCGGATCGATCCATTCCCGATAAGGCCGATAAATCAAGCCGTGTCCGATATCAAGACCAAGAACGATTGCCTGAAATTTCCCGAGGCCGGCGGACCGCTGAAAGTACACTTCCGGCGTCATTGACTGTTTGTCCGACCGATCATGGATCGACAGAACATTGCCACATACCTTCAAGTTCTCATCGGTCAGGCATTTTTCAAATAAGCCGGCGAGAATGACGAAGTTTATCTCCTTTTCCCGGAGGATATTGGAGACATAGGCGCAGATGACACCGCCCTTGGAAGCCCCAACAACGGTGATATTCCCCGGTGGAACCGACTTGGCCAGGAGTGTTTTGATCTGGGAGGCAATATTCTCGGCATAGGGCTTAATCTCTGAACCTTCTTTCCGTGCCTCGCTTATCACGGTAAACCCCTCCTTGGCCAGTACCTCAAGGATGAGCTGGTATTCGTAATAACCGTGTTCGTCACTCTTTGGTCGAATGCCGGCCACTTCTACAATTAGACCGTGCAGATAAAAGAGATACTGCTGGGTAGGGTCGGGACTATCCGGAACGTGTTGCAGGATATTGGTATGCATTGCTTCTCCCTACGCCTCCTGTTCGGAAAGGTTCATCGAAGTTATAAAATCTTACAGCAATTCCCGGCGTCGGCGGTCGAGTTTACGACCATCCCGGCGCTGGTGATAAAGGCGCACGCCCCGTAGAGTCATATAATAGGTGCAGATGGCCATGGGGATCCCGACAATAAATCCTCCAAGGGTAGTGATGAGGAGCCACTGCCAGCCCTGTCGCAACAGGTCAAGGAGCCCCAGACTGCTCAGATCACTGATGCTCAGGCTCACCACCTCGCCGGGCACGAAAACCTTACCGAGCATGTAGAGAAGGGGAAAGACGATGGCCCAGTTAAAGGGGTTGGTCCACCATGTGCCGAGAGCCGCGGCGATGGGGTTCCCCCTGATGATAAAAGCCAGGGCAACGGCGATGGCCATCTGCAGGGACAAAAAAGGCATGGCTCCTGCAAAGACCCCTGCCGCCAGGCCCAGGGCTATGGATTCCGCCGGCGCTTCGATGCGAACGACGCGCAGATACCAATAGCGAATCATCCGCCTGAATTTGTTCCAGTTTATTTTCATGAGGCCCTATAAAAAGGCAGATGGAAAATCGACCTGCCGTGGTTGTCGTATGTATAACTCATTGCGCTTTAAAATACAAAATCTTCCTGTATTCAGGGGTCATGAGGGGAATCGGTTCGGTTGGAGTTGCAGGAGGAACTCTTCGCAAGGTACACACAGGACACCGTCACGCAAAAGTCGTTCTTTGCCACGATACAACAGCCAGCGGCGGCTTTCCGGAAAATCCTCAGCGAAGCTCTTTAGTCCGCGCAGATCCTCTGGTCGCACCTGGGCGGTGTTCTTAACCTCCAGAGCATGAAAATTACTCTCTCCATAGACCACGAAATCCACCTCCGCTTTCGACCGTGTCTGCCAGTAATAAAGGTGATGATTACCGTCCGAATAATCACACCACGCCCGAAGATGTTGGGCAACAAGACTCTCAAGGGCAGCGCCGTCGATCTCCGCCGGCGCATCAAGGGGACCGGACGGTCGATTGGCACGAAAGACACCGGTATCAAAATAGAAAAACTTCGGATGAGCCGCCAGTTCGCGCTTAGCCCGCCGGGTGAAAACCGGCAGCCGAAAAGCCAGCAAAAGATCTTCTAATATTTCCAGGAAGCCCTCCACCGTCTTACGGTTTACCTGGCATTCCCGTGCGACATTGGCGAGGTTGAGCACCGCCGCCTGCGAAAAGCTGATGGCTTCGAGGAAGCGGGAAAAATTGCCGATATTACGCACCAGCCCCTCCATCTGCACTTCTTCACGCAAATAGAGACCACTATAGGCGCGGAGGATTTCCTCGGGCACTTTGCCGCCCCGGACGATCGGCAACATACCGATTCGCAGGGCCTCATCAAGGTTGAATTGTTCGCCGAGTTCCGCAGCCATGAAGGGATACAAGGTTTTTTGCGTCGCCCGACCGCCTAAAAGATTTACGCCGCCGCGCCGAAGCTTGCGGGCGCTTGAGCCGGTGAATACAAACTGCACATCCCGCCTCTCCTCAATCAGCAGATGCGCCACCTCCAACAACTCCGGCAACTTTTGCACCTCGTCGATGACCACCTGTAAGACCTCAGGCCTGGCTCCTAGCAACTCCCGCAGACGCTCGGGCCGCGCCGAGAGCGAACGTAAGGTTTCCGGCTCCAGCAGATCTATCCGGAGCGCATCGGGAAAAAGCCTCTGGGTCAACCAGGTTTTACCGGTACCGCGCGGGGCCAGCAGAAAGAAATGATCGGCAGGTGCTGTAAAATATCGAAGTATCGATTCCATTTTGCGCCTCATAATAGAATTACAGATACTATTATGTATGATACAATACGCAAATTGGCAATTGTAAAATGACGCTCCAATGCGTCCAGTATTTCTTCATGTCGGGCCAAGAGCCCGGCAAATAGCAATTTCAAGTTCCTCAATCCCATAGGGCTTGGCCAGGAAGGCCTGGGGACGTTCGGGCCTGGCCTCTTCCATGACCTGCTCCTCAGTGTAACCACTGGTGAGGATCACCACCAGATCGGGGGTGATGTGTCGCAAAGCGGTCAATACTTCCCAACCGTTCATCCGCGGCATACTCACATCGCTCAGGACGAATGAGACATCGTCCTTATGTTGCAGAAATATCTCTACGGCCTCAATACCATCCCTGGCAAAAAGGACGGTAAAACCCAACTCCGCCGGCAGCATACCGGTTATACTAAGAACTATTTTTTTTCCAAGTGGTCATGGAACTCCTTGGTCCTTTTCGATTCAGCAATTGCAGCAAGACACATTTGCCGGTTCAACTCTCAAGCGCCTCCCTGACTGCGGCGGCAAGATCCTTCATGTTGAAGGGTTTTTGGATAAAATGCACCCCTTCATCAAGGACACCGTGAGGCTCGATGACGTTGGCGGTATACCCGGACATAAACAGGCGCTTGATGTTCGGGGAGATGGTAAGCAAGCGCTTTGCGAGGTCGAGGCCGTTCGTTTCCGGCATGATGACATCGGTTATCAGCAAATCAATTGATCCGGCGTGTTCCTTGGCCAGGCGGATGGCTTCCCATGGCGAGGCGGCGGTGAGAACGTGATATCCCTGGCCGACGAGCATCTGGGTGGTCATCTTCAGGATCATCGGCTCGTCTTCAACCAACAGGATGGTCTCGGTGCCGGTTGTGATCGGCTCTCCTGCGACGATTACTGCCGCCGGGACAACCTTATCCGTATACCGAGGTATGTAAATCATAAAGGTTGTCCCCTGTCCCGGTTGGCTATAGGCATTGATGAAGCCGTTGTTCTGCTTAACGGCGCCGTACACCGTGGCGAGCCCAAGACCGGTGCCTTCACCGATGCCTTTCGTGGTAAAGAATGGCTCGAAGATATGGGTAAGCATTTCCTCGTCCATACCAACACCGGTATGCTTACAGCAATCCGTACATACTCGCCGGGCATAGATCCTGCGTGAAGGACACAGTATTCCTCAGTCAAAGGGGTGTTTTCCGTTGCGACCGTTATTCTACCAACACCTGCGATGGCATCCCGGGCATTCACACAAAGGTTGGCGAGAATCTGGTCGATCTGTGACGGGTCCATCTTGATCGGCCAGAGGCCGTTTCCAGGCATCCACAGGAGGTTAATATTCTCACCGATGAGCCGCCTCAGCATGCTGAGCATCCCTTCTACGGTCTGGTTTAGATCAAGCACCCTGAGTGCTACGGTCTGCTTGCGGGCAAAAGTCAAAAGCTGTCGGGTCAGATCGGCGGAGCGAAGAGCTGCCTTCTGGATTTCCTCCAAGTCGGCACGGAACCGCTGCGACGGATCCATCTCCTCGAGAATCAATTCAGAGTAGCCGATAATCACCCCGAGCATGTTGTTAAAATCGTGGGCCACACCACCTGCCAATTGGCCGATGGCTTCCATTTTTTGAGCTTGGGCCAACTGCATTTGCAGCCTTTCTCTTTCCTCTTCAGCCAGCTTATTCTCAGTGATGTCTTGAGCAATCCCTGCTGTTCCAATGACCATTCCCTGCTCATCATAAATTGGGGTTTTGTACGTGAGGTGCCATTTAATCCCATCCGGTGAAGATATCTTTTCTTCCGCCTGCTTTTTCCGGCCTGATTTGCATACTTCACGGTCATCAGCTATGAAACCTTTAGCCATTTCCTCGGGGAATAAATCGAGATCGGTTTTGCCAATGCATTCATCAATCGCATGGCCACAGGCCAGTGCGTACGGTTGGTTTATCATCTCCAGGCGGCTTTCCGTATCCTTAAGCCATGCCATCATTGGCAAATTATCCAATATTGCCCGCTGGCGTAACAATAATCTCGTTTTGTCTGTTTCAGCCTGCACACGGTCGGTGATGTCTTCATACATACCAAGGACACCGATAATTTCATTTGACTCGTTAAGGAGTGGAACTTTTGAGGTGCGAAGCCATATCTGATTTCCTTCTGGAGTGGTCTGCGGTTCATCGTAGGACAGCTTAGGGATGCCGGACTCAATAACAAGAAGGTCGTCGGTGCGATACAGCTCCGCTTGTTCTTTCCAGGCCAACTGGTAATCATCTTTACCGATGAGATCCTCTGGGCATCCAGCCCCCGCATCCTTGGCAAAGGCGTTATTACACCCCATGTAGTGCAATTCTCTATTCTTGTAGAAAATTCGCATGGGAGCTGTATTTATTATGGTCTGGAGGAGCTTATTCGAGTTGGCAACGGCCTCCTCCGCCAGCTTACGTTCGGTGATGTTTTCGTGCATTAAAACAAATCTTTCCGGTTTTTCATTGCTGTCATTTAACGGGAAACCAAGAGTCCGTATCCACGCAGGAACATCGGGAAATTCGGAGATCGAATCATGGGCATTGAAATAGGTATCGGGAAAGCGAACAATCTCTCCATTTCTTAATTGGTCGAAGAGCTTTCCCATGCCCATTTGCAGCAATTGAGCATCACTGAAAATCGAATATCCGGAAGGTGGAACAGAGCCAAAAAGCGATTTGTATGCAGGGTTTACTTCCAGAGTGAGGCCATCCTTATCGAGAATTTGAATCGACATCGGATTCTTGGTTATGACATCCTGCAAAAACCTTTCAACACGTTTATGTTCGGTGATATCGCTGAGAACGCCATTCCAAACAATATCACCGGTAGGGGTTGAGGCTAAATCAGCTTCAAACCTGATCCAACGAACCTCTTGACGGATGACAAAACGGCCTTGCCAGCGGAAGGGAATACGGCGTTCTGTAGCTGCACGTTTCGAGCTCTCTAAATCTTCACGGTCATCCGGGTGGGCGAGGGAAAAAGCTAAGCTTGCGTTATGCTTTACCTCCTCAGGATCAATGTCCAAAATCTGGCAAAGTGGCGGACTCAAGTATTCAAACTGCATTGCCCCGGTTTCCCTGACCCGCAAGGTATACACACCATGCGGAATCCGCTTGACCAAGCTATCATAGCGGAGAGTGCTCTCGCTGAGTTCTTTATTTCTTGTTACCAGGTCGGCAGTTCGTTGTTCTATAGTCTTCTCGAGTTCTTCCCGGCTCTGCTGGAGTTTATCTTCTCTCTGTCGAAGGTCCCGGATCATTTGCGAAAAGTCCTGGGCATCAGCTAAGGCCTTGCGGCCAAGCCGTTCCGCAACCTGACGGTAGTAGTCCCGTTCAGCCTCAAGGTCGGAGAGCCTTTTCATCGTATCTTTCGTCTCTGAACCGTTGCCGTTCATGTCACATGTTCTCGGCGAAAATTACCAGTACACCGGTCCAGTCCAGCCCACGACTTCTTCCCATCATCGGGGCAATTTCCACCCCGGAGTAAAATCCTAAAAAGGGTACCCCCGCCTCCTTCATCACTTTTTGAACCTCAGCCGCCTCCTCTTCTTCGGTAACGGATTGTTCTGCTGTTCGACCGCCACAATTGATATAGAGGGCAAAAAATGGCCTCCTTCCCTCCGATTTAATCTTGGCCAGGATCTCTGGTGCGTTGTCCCGGACTGATTTCAGCATCATCCGGTTGTCACGGACCATGAATTGGATCTCCTGGTCAACACTGAGGTCGGCCTCGAACATACCGATACCTGCCCCACCATCAACAACACCGGTGATGAGCCGGTTCACGTAATGAGATTCGTTGGGTGTGTCGAAACGATCTCCATGGTTGACACCTATCGTCAGGTTACTGATGATCGGGCGTTCGTCCTGCCATTTGCTGTTACCGAAGAGTTGGTCGATAATAGGGACAACAGGTTGGCCATCCAACTCGTAGATGATATTATCCTTCATCTTGGTGATCTTACGGTAGACGCCATCGATCGGGATGCAACCATGCATGATCGTATTGTAAACGAAAAAATCACCGGCTACCATACAGCCGACTATCTGTTGGGTATCGGCTCGAAAACCGCAAAACTGTTGAGTTCCTGCGAAATTGTAATCTCCCAGAAGACCGGCGCCGAAGATAGGCACATGGCTGGCCAATTTTCCTTCAATGCCTTGCAAAAGGGGGGCTGAAGAATTGAGGACCGGTGGGCTTGCTGGACTTGCTGGAATGCGGATCGAATCATAGAAAAGAAGCAAAAGTTTGTCGGCCGTCGAAAGCTCTAGATCTTTGATCATACGTTCACCGGACGAAGCCTCGTCCCGGTCCATTCCGCCGGCCGATGCAACTGTGAACCTGACCGAAGCCGATTCTATAACAGCAGCTGCGGCAGGGTAACCATGGTAGGAAAGTTCATTGCTGGTAATAACCCCAAGACTCGAACCACCAATGATCGGTGTAACATCGCCAACGACAGACCGAAGGCCATCATAGAATCGTCCCAGATCAACATGACCACTACAAAAAGCAAGCAGCATATCAGCATGGTCGATACCGCCGGCCTGAAGTGCTGATCGCGCGACACTTTGTCCCAGCCGATATGCTTCTTGGTCATTATCGTAGCCAATGCCGATTTTAGTCATTTCGTTGTCCGTCCTGCACTCAAGCATTTCAATTTTGATCGTGAAAGTCTTATAAAACTGAATCACAATCGACAATCAGTGTCAATTTTATTCTGCCGATGATTACCTTCATGGAAGGTAGTCACATCGCCCTGGTTATTCTCAGAACACCCATCCATGACTGCAGGAAAAGATGATTTTTTTGCCGAATTGCACCCAACCTGCCCCTCTCATTGACTTAATCCTTCCTTTTTTCTATAGTTGATCGACCATGTGCAGTTTTGTCATTAATACATTTCCGCGGGGGTTGGTTATGGCAACAATGAAATGTCCGGATTGCGGCTCACAAGGTTTTTTTGTCAAAGACCCGGAAGACCAATACAATATGAGCGAATTTGATGTGCTGGATGGGGAAATTGTGTTTACCTCCGTGGAAACTGCATCTGCCAACCTGGAGGTCGGCGATGACACCGAAACCTTCTGTAATCGATGTGCGTGGCACGACAAATTTAAAGCCTTGTAACGGGGTCGGTGATGATTCCGATAACCAGGGAACGTCAAGTCAAAACGGCAATTATCGGCTGTGGAAAAGTCAGTGACCTGCACGCGGCAGCGCTGACAAAAACCCCAGAAGCACGGTTTGTCGCAGTGTACAGTCGAAGTCCTGAAAAAGCGCAGCGATTCGCCGCGAAGTACGGTGTGCAAGGATTCAGCGATATTCAGGAGATGATAGCTTCCGCCGCTGTTGAGGCGGTGATCATCTGCACACCGCACCCGGCGCATCGCAACGCGGCCATCATGGCAGCCGAGGCCGGCGCCCATGTCCTGGTGGAAAAGCCTTTGGCGGCAAATCTGCAGGATTGCGACGATATGCTGGCCGCGGCCAAGAAGGCGGGGGTGAAGATCGGCACAGTATGCCAGCGCCGCTTTTATGCCCCGGTGCAGCGGGTGCGCCAGGCCATTGATGCCGGGAAAATCGGCACCCCGGCCCTGGGTACGGTATTGATGCTCGGCTGGCGCGACCGCGATTACTATGCAAGCGACCCGTGGCGCGGCCATTGGCAGGCCGAAGGCGGCGGCGTTTTGGTCAATCAGGCGCCGCACCAACTGGATCTACTGCAGTGGTTTATGGGGCCGATCACCGAGCTCTTCGGCGTCTGGTCAAATATCAATCATCCCTATATCGAAGTAGAAGATACCGCGGTCGCCATTGTTCGTTTTGCCAGCGGTGCCCTCGGTAATATCGTGGTGAGCAATTCGCAAAAGCCCGGTATTTACGGCAAGGTGCATGTGCACGGAAAAAACGGCGCATCGGTGGGGGTACAAACCGACGGTGGGGCGATGTTTGTCGCCGGAATGTCATCGATTCTCGAACCGCCGGTGAATGACCTGTGGACGGTAGCGGGCGAAGAACATATGCTGGCGCAGTGGCAGACTGCGGACAGCGCCCTCTTCAACGCTCTGGCCGATCCGCCTGTTCACTATTTTCATCTGCAAATTGGCGACTTTCTCCGCGCCATTCTTGATGACCGGGAGCCGCTTATTTCCGGAGAAGACGGTCGGAAAACCGTGGAAATTTTTACAGCCATCTATCGATCGCAGAAAACCAATGGTCCGGTCAAATTCCCGCTGCAGTCGGAGGCCGCCGATCTTCACTACAGCACCTACGCTTCACTTGCGGTTAAATAATGCCAAGCAAAGGACAGACCATGCAAGCCCTCGTTCTAAAGGAATACAACAGGTTTTCAATTGAAGAGGTGCCGCTGCCGGCATTCGGCCCCGAGGATGTTCTCATCCGGGTAAAAGCCTGCGGTATCTGCGGCAGCGACGTGCATGGCATGGACGGCAGCACCGGCCGAAGGATTCCACCGATCATCATGGGACATGAAGCTGCCGGGATTATTGAACAGCTTGGCAGCGACATCAAGGAATGGCAGGTTGGGGAAAGGGTCACCTTTGATTCGACGGTCGTCACTCGACAGGATTTTTATTCGCAGAAAGGGACGTTCAACCTGAGTGATTATCGCCGGGTCCTTGGGGTTTCCTGCGGCGAATACCGTCAACATGGGGCGTTTGCCGAATATGTGGCCATACCGCAATCGATTCTCTATCGCCTGCCCGAGAATTTGAGCTTTGCGCAGGCGGCGATGACCGAGCCGGTTTCCGTGGCCTTCCATGCGGTCAATCTTCTTCCCAGCGAGATTAACGACAGCGCCGTGGTGGTCGGCTGCGGCATGATCGGCCTTTTTGTCATTCAGGCGCTGCGCATTAAAGGTTGCGGCACAATCATTGCCGTTGACCTTGACCGGGCACACCTTGACATGGCCTTGCAGCTCGGTGCTGATTTGGCAATAAAGGCTGATGAAGGCGAGATAATCGACAAGATCAAAAATCTCACCCACGGTCGGGGCGCCGACATGGCATTTGAAGTGGTCGGGATTGCGCCGACGGTCAATCTGGCGATACATGCGGTGCGCAAAGGTGGTAAGGTCGGCCTTATCGGCAATCTCTCTCCCAAAGTTGAATTGCCGTTGCAGGCCGTGGTGACGCGACAGCTGACGCTCTACGGTTCCTGTGCCTCTGCGGGCGAATATCCGGCCTGTCTCGACATGATTGCCGGGGGACGGATAAAGGTTGACGAAATGATCTCGGCAATTGTGCCCTTATCGGCAGCGGCTTCATGGTTTAAGCGGCTGTACCAGGGTGAGCCGGGGGTGATGAAGGTCATCGTCGAACCTTAATCAAAGCCGGGCGAGTGGTTGATATTGCATAGAATTACCATCACTTAAGCAAAGAACGGTTGGTGATATGTCAAAGGTGATCCTGAAAAACGTGGCAAAGCGATACGGTTCGGTTATCGCCGTCGACGATCTTTCGATCACGATCCAGGACCGCGAATTCGCTGTCCTGGTCGGATCCTCCGGCTGCGGCAAGACCACGGCTCTGCGAATGATTGCCGGCCTCGAATCGGCGACCTCAGGCGAGATATATATTGGCGATACCTGCGTCAACGACATGCCGCCAAAGGATCGAGATATTGCCATGGTCTTTCAGAACTATGCCCTTTATCCGCATATGAACGTTCGCGACAACATGGGTTTCGGCCTGAAGATCCGCAAGATGAGCAAAGAGGAGATTGACACTCGGGTAGAGGAGGCCGCCGACATCCTCGGCATCCAGGCCTTACTGGAAAGAAAACCGAAAGAGCTCTCCGGCGGCCAGCGGCAACGGGTGGCGGTAGGCAGAGCCATCGTCCGCAAGCCCAAGGTATTTCTCTTTGACGAACCCCTCTCCAACCTTGACGCCAAGCTGCGGGTGGCGATGCGGGCCGAGATCAGTAAACTCCATCGTCGCCTGGGGGCCACGATCATTTACGTCACCCACGACCAGGTTGAGGCCATGACCATGGCCGACAGGATCTTTATCATGCACAATGGCGCCTTGCAGCAGACCGGTGCGCCGATGGAGGTGTACGGGCAACCGGCCA
Organism: Deltaproteobacteria bacterium; assembly: GCA_031441605.1. Taxonomy (GTDB): domain Bacteria; phylum Desulfobacterota; class Desulfobulbia; order Desulfobulbales; family Desulfocapsaceae; genus Desulforhopalus_A. The sequence continues at coordinate 4,663 of JANNQF010000008.1, read as the reverse complement.
ACCGCTTTGTTGCCGGCTTTATCGGTTCTCCAGCGATGAACTTCATCGAGGCGAAAGTGGTCTTAGAAGATAATACTCTGTTTATTGATACTGCCGGCTTCCGGGTCCAGGCACCTGACACATTTCATGCCAAGCTTGAACCCTATATCGGTCGACCGGTCATCTTCGGCGTGCGTCCGGAGGACATATCCCTGCATGATCCGGCGATGGGCGCGGGCAAAGGAAACCTCATCACGGCGCATGCCGATGTGGTCGAAACCCTGGGATCGGAGATTTTTGTCTACCTTACCACCAAGGCGCACTCCATCGTGGCCCGCATGGAGGTGCCGGATCGCCCACCGACTGTCGGGCAGATGCTTCTGGTGGCAGTAAAAATGGCAAAAACCCATATTTTCGATACGGAAACGTCACGGACAATTGTGTAATACATGCGGCCTCCCCCTGGGGTCGTTTATGGAGTTCCTAATTAACTTTACGGAGGGTTTATGAGAAAATTACTGTTTGCTGCCCTGGTTACAATGTCTTCACTCTGTTTATCGATCAACACGATGGCTGAGACCAAGGAAATCCGCGTTCTTCTGGCAAATCATCCCTACGGTGAACTTTTGAAGTCGGCCATTCCCGAATTTGAAACCGCCACCGGCATCAAGGTGAATGCCGAGAGCCTGCAGGAAGGCCAGCTTACCACAAAACTGACGACCGAGTTTGCGACAAAATCCTCCTCGGTCGATGTCTTCATGACCCGCCCTCTCCAGGAAGGCAAGATGTTTTACAAAAACGGCTGGTACGAACCGCTGGCCGGCTTTGACTTCTCCGATTATCCGAAGAACGTCATGAGCGTTGCCACCTTCGGGCCGAAATCCTACCTTGTGCCACTGGTAACCGAATGGCAGGTCCTCTACTACCGGAAAGACGTTCTCAAAGAGGCTGGACTGAAGGTTCCGGAAAACTTTACTGAGCTGGAGGCGACAGCCAAGAAAATCAATTCCGATACCCTTGCCGGATTTGCTTCCCGCGGCAAGGGTGCCGCCGCGGTTACCCAATTGTCCAGCTATGTCTACAACTATGGCGGGCTGTATCTCGACAATGGTGTTGCCGTTTTTGATGCCAAACCGGCAATCGACGCCATGCGCTTTTACGGCAAGATGCTCGGCAACTCCGGCCCCAAAGGTGTAACGTCCATGTCGTGGGAAAACATCATGCCACTGTTCCAGGCCGGCAAGATTGCCATGTGGACCGATGCATCGGTGTTTTATGGCCAGATCGTCGATCCTGCCAAGACCCAGGTGGCAGCCGAAAATGTCGGAATTGCCAATTTTCCGGCCGGACCGAAGATGAATTCTCCTTTCATCGTCACTTCCTGGGGCATCGCCATTGCAAAACAATCAAAGAACAAGGAGCTGGCGATGAAATTCCTTGAATGGGCGACCAGCAAAGAACTGGCAGGCAAAGGAATGCTCACCAACATAACCATGGCTCGTTCGTCGGTTTGGGAAGACAAGGCTATTCTTGCCAAGGTCAACCCCGGTCTGGTCGAAACCCGCGCCTATGCCGCCAAAAACGGCAATCCGCTTGATCGTCCCTACATGAGTGCTGTCGGCGAGGCCCGTGATCTGATCGGCGAACTGGTTATTGAATCAATCAATACCAAAGGTGAATCAACCAACCTTGAAAAAATGGCGAAGGAGAAAGTTGCCAAAGTAAATGAGATCCTGCAGGACACCGGCGAGTATGGCAAATAATAGCTAGGGGTTATCCTGCAAAACATGGGACAGATCCAGTTATAACCCTCATTTTATTATACAATGCAGGTCATTTGGCAGCTATAAAACTGAATGACCTGCACTTAACTTTGCCCGGTGCAGGATTGTTACCATCAAAAGGCTCCCTATGACCCATTCAAGCTTCACGGAACGGAATCTGCACATCTTGTTTCCTCTCCCGGCGCTCATCTTTGTCGCCTTGCTCATGGTGTTTCCCGTTCTCTATACCCTTTTCCTGAGTTTCACCAACTGGAATCTCACTTCCGGCTCACCCCTTTCTTTTGTGGGATTCAAGAGTTATGCGCGGGTACTGGCCGAACCGCGTTTTTTGCATGCCTTGACCCGGACATTTGTTTTTACATTTTTTGCGGTGGCGATTGAAGGCGTGCTCGGGGTTGCCACTGCCCTCATCCTCAACCGGGCCTTTGTCGGCAAGAGTGTGGCCAAGCTTCTCCTCCTCCTGCCCCTCGTTGCCACACCCGTGGCCGTCGGCATTGTTTTCAACCTCTTTTTCGATCCAACTACCGGTCTTGCTAATTATATCCTGACGTCGGTCGGATTGCCGCAGGGATTATGGATCTCCAGTGCCGCATCGGTGCTCCCTTCACTGATCATCGTCGATGTCTGGCAGTGGACACCGATGATCACCCTTATTGTCCTTGCCGGGCTTGCCGGGCTCTCCAATGAGCCGATTGAAGCGGCCCATGTCGACGGCGCGAGTGAATGGCAGATCCTGCGCTATGTGACGATTCCCATGCTCATGCCGGTCATTTTGACGGCCATGATCCTCCGGCTGATCGACGCCCTGAAAACCTTCGACATCATCTTCGCCATGACCGGAGGTGGCCCAGGCTATGCCTCGGAGACTCTCAATATCATGGCCTACAAATACAGCTTTGAATATTTTCGTATGGGACAATCTTCCGTCATTCTTGTGGTATTATTCCTTGTTGTCTTCGGCTGCAGTCTCGGCATCATGAAGCTGCGCGCCTCTTCGGAGAGTTAAGGAGTCACAGGTGAACAACAAGCTCCTCGCAAATATACTTTTTTATCTCATCGTTGTAGGGATTGCCCTCATCGTATTGTTCCCGTTTCTCTGGATGCTGACATCGTCCTTTAAAACCCAAGTCGATATAATTTCCTGGCCTCCGAAATTTTTCTTTGCACCGACGCTGCACAATTATCAGAAGGTCTTTGAAGAGCAGGATTTTCTCAAATACTTCCTTAACTCGACCATAGTCGGCGTTGTTTCCGTCGGATTATCGCTGGTCCTTGGATTGCCGGCGGCGTATTCAATTGCCCGCTATGCCCAAAAGAAACTGGCAGTCTTCATTCTTCTGGCGCGTCTCATGCCGGGAATCTCCTTTCTTGTCCCTTGGTATATCGTTTTTTCACGATTGAACCTCATGGACAGCTATATCGCCTTGATCCTCAGCCATATGCTTATCGCCCTGCCCATTGTCGTGTGGATCATGTCCACCTATTTCGACACCATTCCGCGCGAGATGGAGGAGTCGGCGATGGTCGACGGAGCGACCCGGCAATATGCCTTTTTTGCCATTATCCTTCCCCTGTCCGGGCCGGGCATTATTACCGCAACAACCCTGTCTTTCATTTTCTCCTGGAACAATTTCATGTTTTCCCAGGTTCTCAGTATGGAAAAAACCAAGACACTGCCCATCGCGGTTTATAACTTCCTTTCCTATGCCGAAGTTGACTGGGGCGGCGTCATGGCCGCTGCCGTTGCCATCATGACTCCGGCAATTATCCTGACGATGATTTTTCAAAAATATGTGGTTAAGGGTCTGACGATGGGTGCGGTAAAAGGGTAGAGGCGAGGAGAGTGATCTCTCCGGCACAATTACTCAGGAATTACAGGAAAACAAAAGAAGGGGTTGTGAGTTTTTCTCACAACCCCTTATCTCTTGGTACCCTCGGCGCGAATCGAACGCGCTACTCCACAAATACCCTTGATTTATTACTTTAGAATAGTCGAAACACCATTGACTTTTTATCTTTCCCGGAAGTAGTATGCAGTTGTGGTTTGCTGTACACCCTGTACTCACACATCTGAAACAAGGGAGAACATTGCATGCAAAGATTGGCTGAAAAACAGATTGCAGGCTGGAAAGATTCGCCGCGTCGTAAACCACTGATCATTCGTGGGGCGCGCCAGGTTGGGAAAACATGGCTTGTTGAGAATGTTCTGGCAAAACAATTTAAGAGCTTTGTCAAAATAGATCTGGAAAAACGTCGCGATCTTCACCCTCTTTTCGCTGAGAATCTTGAGCCTCGATTTATACTGAACCATCTGGAATTGACAACTGGTCGAATCATAGCCGGTCAGACGCTTCTTTTCTTTGATGAGATTCAGGCTTGTCCGCGTGCATTAATGGCATTACGCTACTTTCATGAAGAGATGCCTGACCTCCATGTCATAGCCGCCGGTTCACTGTTGGAGTTTGCCTTCGGCGAAATATCCATTCCTGTCGGTCGTGTTCAGTATCTGCATATGCATCCGATGACATTTTACGAATATCTTCTGGCAATGAGCAAAGAGCAGATGGCTGAATACACTCTGAATCAGCCGGATGACGTTGCAGGGTCTATCCAGGAAATCATTCTCAAGGAATTGCGAACCTATTTCTTTGTTGGCGGCATGCCTGAATGTGTCAAAACCTATCGTGACTCTGGTTCCATGGTTGAGACCTTTCAAGTCCAATCAGAAATTCTCGACTCATATCGCGATGATTTTTCCAAATACACCCCCCATATCAATACGATCTGCCTGGACGCAGTTTTTTTGAGCGTGGCAAAAAGCATTGGAGAGCAATTAAAATATACTCGTTTGAATGATGGGTATTCAAGCCAGATGAATCGCAAAGCGTTTGATCTGCTGG
>JANNQF010000007.1:0-58464 GCA_031441605.1 Deltaproteobacteria bacterium | reverse complement strand
GCTCGCCCATTCTTGGTTCAACCGGTTTCGCAAGCTGTTGCCACGATATGAGAAGACAGACCTCTCATATAACGCGCTTAACGCTTTGGCTGCCGCTATGATAGTTTTGAACAAGATCATGGTTATTTGTAGATAAGCACTAAATACATGGTTGGCAAGGAAGGGGCCTTGCAATTGGGATACTCGAAGGAATTGCTTGATACAATTCCCAACGCCCTGCTCAATTCCTTCTGCGGAGTAGGCAACCCCCTGAATATTGCACCGATCAAGAAAGGCAGCTATATACTCGATATAGGGTGCGGCGCCGGGTTCGATCTTTTTGCAGCATCCCGTCTGACGGGCGTTACAGGCCGCGTTTACGGCGTGGACCTTACCCGGGAAATGGTAGCAAGGGCACGAGCCAATCTTTCGGCATTGTCGGCAAATAACTGCGAGGTCTTGGAGGTTACCTCAGAATCACTGCCCTTCTCGAACCACACCTTTGATGTGGTATTGTCAAACGGCGTTATCAATCTTAGCCCCGACAAGCCAGGGCTCTTTAGCGAAATTTATCGGGTCCTGAAACCAGGTGGACAACTCCAATCTGCTGATATAATTTTAGAAAAAGAGCTTCCGCAACATCTCGCAGCCGGGCTTGAGTCGTGGTCCCAATGAATAGGCGGGGCGATCCCCGGAGGGGATCAACTCGTATTGATGGAGAACGCCGGTTTTACCGAAATCGTGGAACTCGGAAAAACTCCGGCAAAAACCTCGGAATACACCCTCGGTGCTCTGTTCCTAGCGAAGAAACCTCTTTGAAGCAGCGTCTTTTCGAGGTGCTACCGAAAAAACTGAGAACTGAATCCCACTGTCCTGGACAAATATTGCACCTCGCCGTCGCAAAAAACAGCGGAATGGTTATGGTCGTTTTGTGTATAAAAAACGCCGAGCGATATTCTCAATTTCTAAAAGGAACAATCAATGGATACCTTGAAAATTAAAGGCATGAGTTGTCAGCACTGTGTGGGTGCCGTGAAAAAGGCACTGGAAAAAATCCCGGGGCTGTCGCAAGTCGCTGTTAATCTTGAGGCAGGCGAGGTTACTTTTGCCAACAATGGCGTCGAGAGGCAGCAAGTCCGTGCCGCCATCAGCAAGATTGGTTTTGAACCGGGAGCGTAGGATACGGGAGTTTATTGCCCACTCACAGGATAAGTGACGAACAGGGTGAGGCTGGTGTCAATAGTGGTTACCAAGTCTCCAATAAAAAAAGGCTGGACGATGGCAAAACCACCTCCAGCCCGCAAACAAATTGTCCATGCTGTTAAGAATCAGGTGCCGATCTTATCGTAATACATTTTCAGATCGTAGTTGAGAAAGTGTTCAATTTTTGTAAGGCTCCTGCCATAACCACTCCACAAATCGTTTATCTTAAGACCGATGAGGTTCTGCCTGGCCTTGAACTCCATCTTGCGCCAGAGATTTCTGCGGTAATCGTTGTCGAGAACAACGAGACCGGCGGAGTTGGCAAGAGATTTCTTCAGCAGCCGGCGAAAGGCGATCTTGTAGCCGAAGGAGCCGAGGAACAGCGTCACCAAGGCCAGAACAGCTGGAACCATCAGAGTGGTCGGTGCAATCACCCCGTTTTTCAAAGAGGCAAGGAGGGTGGTATCAGGAAAAGAGAGGAAGGTAGAGAAAAATATATCCCCGAAAAGAAACAGGACAATTGCCAAGCCAATGGTAACGTTGGTAAATTTCCAGAAAAGGGTGTTGGCCCGCCTGAGAAATTCGCCGACCGCCTGGGCAACAATCTGTACCTCGTTGACCTGCCGATCGATATCTTCGAGGATATGGTTGATGCGAAAACTCGGCGCCTTTTTAATTTTATCGATCAATTGCTCCCGTTCCTGCGGCCAATCTTCGGCCACGGTCTTGAGATTGGCGACATGGGGCGAATAGGTAAGATAAATATGCGGGATATCCTTGCGACCGGTCATCTGCGACATATTCCAGCAGAGGGTACCGTAGGAGCGGGTAAAATCGCTGAGATTGTCACATTCGTCGATTCGGCTCATGACAAAAACAATACGATGCTCCCCTGATTTTTCCGGCAGGGTGTTGCGGATGGCATCATAGGATTCCTTGATGGTACCAGCCTTGTGCGGGTCAAACATCAGCACGATGAGGTCGGCCATCTTGGCAAATTCGCCGAGAACCTTCATATAATCATAGCCCCGATCGTTTTCGCTGGTGGCATCGAGCATCCCCGGGCTGTCGATGATCGCCATGTTCGCGAGGACCGGGCTGACGATCTGCTTCATGCAGATATGCGAGATGAGTCTTTCGCCAAACTGTTTAAAAAGGCCAAAAGGTAATTTTTCATCGTTTACCAGGGTCGAACCGGGCGTTTCCGCACCCGATATTCCCGGATCGGAGGTGATGATGGTGAAGGAATCGTCGGTGGGAGCCTGTCCCGTCCGCTGAATATCCTGTCCGACGAACTCGTTGATAAGGGTCGACTTGCCCGACGAATAATTGCCGATAATGAGGACAATCGGCTTCCATTTCAAGGAGGCATCAATACCGCCAAAATCCATTTTGTAACGCTCGAACAACGATTCGAGTTTTTTCTTCACCTTGGTTTGTAATTGCTTTTGCAGTTCTTTTTCATTCATCATATGACCCACATTGATATTTTATCTGACAGGCTCATTTTCCCAAAAAGGTTCCTTATCTTACCCCAACTGAAAAAAAGTCTCGAACAATAAATGCGATCAAGACACCGGGCTAATCCTTTCAACGGTTACCTGGCTCTTCCATAACATGTCAATGAGCTCATCGTTATCGTTTTCTTTGATATGGATGGTGACCAGATGATGCTCTGCGCTATAGCCATAGTGCTGAGAAATGGCGAGAATCTCTTTGTTCTGTTTTTGAAAGGCCTTGATCATTTTATAAAAGGCTTCGGGAGTTTGATCAATTTTCAGGTCAAGCCGCGTTCCCGCCTGCCCTCCGGTCATGACCTCCAGAAAGGCATCGAGGATATCGGTAATACTGAGAATTCCCACGAGCCGCATGTCTTCGACCACGGGAAGGCCGTCGATTTTATTTCGGCGCATCTTCTTGATCGCCTCAACCAGGGTGTCGTCCGGTTCGACGGTGATCGGCGATGCCGTCATAACCGTTCGTATTTCAGTGTTGGCGGTGATAAATTCTTCTTCCGAGGCGCCCTCGGCATCAAGCATTGACGGCATCACCTTTTCCAGATCGCGGGGGCTTATAATACCAACCAGCACCCCTGCCTCAACCACCGGCAGGCGTCTAATCTTGTGGCCCTTGAGCAACTTTCCGGCTACGGCGATGGTGTCGTTAGGCGCAACGATCACGACTTCGGTCGCCATCCACTGTTTCACAAACATTGCTGTACTCTCCTTCTCTTTTGCAATTATACCTCTTCTACCGCTACTGCCTTCGGGCCTTTACCGTCCGAGTGAAATTCAAGTTTGCCGGTATCACTGTTGAGCGCAAAATGGCCCTCTCCATAAGTTTTTTTCAGCGTTGCCTCGGTATTGCCGATACGAATGACAGCGCCGCTGCGAATCAGCCCTTTTATCGTTATTTTTTGGCGACAGGCGTAACGCAGACCGCCTGACCTGTCGCGCTCACCAACACCGGGAACGAGGTTATACAAAGCAAGAGAACTCTTGGCATCGGCGAGTTCTTCATTGAGCTCTGCCAGCTCGTCATTGGCTACCGCCGAGCCAAAGCGCCGATGCCAGGCATCAACGGCTGCCTGCGCCTGGTGCAATGCTTTCAGCAACTTATAATACCTGGCATATCTTTCCGGCATGGTAGCCGCGGCCAGCAGGGAATTGGGACTGGTGTCGGTGTCGACCTCGACAGTCGTTATACTGCCGCCGGCAAAGAGATCGGAACTTACCACTCTTGCCTGACCGGTGAAGATGATATCCTGCAAACACCTGATCTCGGCATAATACGCTTCGCGGCTGACACGCACCGATCCTTTACAGGAAATGGATCCATTGTCGATGACCGGGATATCAACATCGCCATCGGCCTCGACGCTGGCTTCATCCCCCATGATCCCGCCGCGAATAACGACATTGCCGCGACTGCTTATATGCGCCGACTCGACGCTGCCGCCGATCAGCACATCACCACCGGTGGTTACCTTGAAGCCGGGCCTGACCGACCCACTGATTTCAACCGCATCCCGTGATTCAACATTGCCGATCTGAAAATCGATATCACCGGAAATACTGAGTTTTGCGGTCACCCGGACACTGGTGTCGGTGACCGCCGAGAGCACTCCGGCAATGGCGGCATGGATCTCACCCGTACCCTCATCATAGAGTACATCTTCGGCCATTTTGATAATCAAATCCCTGCCCGGTATCTGCGGCACTTCATGACCGTACACATTTACTCCGGATAGGCCGGCGGTCGCCGCAACCTTGGTGGCCAGGAGTTGCCCCTTATCAACTCCGGTAAATACATGCCGCTCACGAAAATCCATATGGCCGTCACCAAGTTCCTTACCCGCCTGGGCACCAACCGCAATGTCGATGCGCAGCCAGGCGTTTTCGCCATTCACCGGCAAACGGCCGCGAGCAATAACTTGATTTTTCTGTGGCCGCTGCTCGGTGTTCACTGCAGCAATACAGGCAGTTATGTTTTTTTCCCGCACTCCCGAGCGGACTCCTGCTTTTTCAAGCATCGCCAAAATTTCAGTGGCGTCAGGCAAGGATTTGCCGGTAACCGGCGGGTAGAGATTCATTTTCACCGTCCAACCATCTTCACTGATAAAAAAGAGCGGCTCGAGATCAATGATGACCTTTTCTCCGGTACTCTCCTTAACTCGCACCATTTGCGGGTAACCGGGGGTTGTAGCAAGCAATGCCGTCTTATCGACGGAATACTCGACGCCGTCACCAGGAATCAGTTCGATACCGGCGTGTGCATCACCGGCCCTCTCTTTTGCTCCTTGGCTCCCGCCTTCAAGGGCAACAAGCATTGCCCCCGCCGGCATCAGTTGATTGACGGTAAAGACCTGCCTCTCTTCTTCCGGCCCAGAGGTTAAGGTTTCTGTAAGGAAAAATATTTTCAATCTCGCTGCCACACCTTCCTCCCGACTTCACCCCAAGATAAGCGTTGCACCAATGGCTGAACAGGGCCACCACCTGTAACATCTTTCTATTATAACACATTTTTCAGGCAATTTCTTTACCCTGTTATTTTTTCAAGGTTTTTCGGGATATTATCGAGGAGAGGCCTCGGCAAGAGGCACTAAGACATATATACTATATTGAAATAACATACATTTTCTGCATAGTTACGAAAAGGACGACTATCACCAAGCCTGCCACCGAGCTGCCGCCTCAGCGACACCACAGTTATTGTTCGAGGCCACTTTCTGAAATTGAGTTTGCAACACCTTTGGACTATTGGCCACGACAAAACTTTGGCCCGCCCAGTGCAGAAGATCCTCGTCGTTATAGTCATTGCCGACAGCGCAAACCATATCTCGGCTAACCCCACATTCCTCCGCCAGCCATTTGGCTGCTTGACTCTTGGAAACCGCTGGAGCAAATATTTCAATCCAAAAGGACTTGCCGTCAAGGGGTGAGGTCGCCTTGATGACGCTGAACTGTCTGAAAGTTTCTCTGAGCCGGGCAGCAATTTCATGACCATGGTCTTGTGGAACGATACAGAGTACCTCGGTCGCCCCGCCGAAACCGGCAAGCAGTGCCTGCGACAAGGGGGTGGCAAAGGACTTGTAAATTTGCAAACGCCTGAAAAAATCAGGGTTTTCCGGGTTGTGCTGCGAATAGATAAAATGGACCGTATCGGGCACCGGCCTATGGATCATATAATCGAGGCGCAACTGATCGAGCACCGATGCAATTGAAAACACGTTCTCCGGGTCAAGGACAATATTTCTTAGGATTTTGCCACCGGGGTAATCCATGACTCCGGCCCCGGTTGAAAAGATAAGGTAATCAACAGGCAGGCCACCCGCAGGCCCCGAATAGCCAAGCTTCTCCATAAGCATTGCCAAAGAATAGTTGGATCTGCCGGTGGCGAGGGCTACCAGAGTCCCTGCCTGTCGCATGCGGGCAAGGGCCGCCAGATCCTCTTGGGTAATTTTCTTGTCGTCATTCAGCAAGGTGCCGTCCAGATCGGTAATGAACAGTTTTTTCCGGTAATCTGCTGAAGATTGTTTTGTTTGTTGCGTCACCCCTGCTCCTTTCCAGTCGGTTGCCGTTATGTTGTTAGCAAATCGGCCAAGCCGCTGGCGCGTTCGATATTCCTTGCAAGCGCCAACCGCAGGGTCTCTTTTTCAGCTACAAGCCTTACTGTTTTTTTTGCCCGGGTAACTGCGGTGTAGACCAACTCACGGCTGAGGATACGGTTATCCTCTTCCGGCAGGACAACCACCACCTCGTCAAATTCAGAACCCTGGCTTTTATGGATGGTCATGGCAAAAACTGTCTTGCAGCCTGGCAGGCGCGAGGGTGGATAGCTGCGCCATCCGCCGCCTGCCCGCTCAAACCAGACCTGGATCTCGCCTTTCTCAGGGTCCGCCAGGCAAATGCCGATATCACCGTTATACAGATCGAGGCTATAATCGTTCCGGGTAATCAATACCGGCCGGCCGGGATACCAGGAATCCGGACGGCAGGGGAAACCGCGCCGCATAAGGGCCAGTTCCACCTGCCGGTTGATCGGGTCTACGCCACGGTTGCCATAGTGCAGGGCGCAAAGGACGCGAAAGCTGTTGAACTGGGCGAAGATCTTCTGCAGATCGACCGTCCCTGGTTCATGCATCGCCTCCATGAAGGGGACATAGCGTTCACTGATATATCCGAGCAAATCCTCTTCTAAAAGAGACACGTTTGTTACCGACGCATCCTTGAGTAAGCCCCAGGCGGTAGCGCTGTCGGCACTGTTGATTGCCTCGGCCAGCTGCTTGATCCCTGCCTCAAACCGATAGGTTTTTTGCAGTTCGACGGTGTTCTCGGGCAGACTCCTGATAAAATCACCCAGCACCGCCCCCGACTCGACCGAAGCGAGTTGGTCCTTGTCGCCAAGAAGAATCAGGCGTGCTCCGGGCTTGATGGCATCGACCAATTTACTCATCATCGCCAAATCGACCATCGAGGCCTCGTCAACCACTACGATATCCCAGGCCAGGGGATTGTCCCGGTTATGCCGAAATTGCGGTGAGCCGCGCCGCACGCCGAGCAGCCGGTGCAGGGTACCGGCAGTGGTCGGCATGGCAGTTTTTACATTATCGGGAAGCTGCAGATGGCTGAGACTCTTGCCAACCGCCTCGCTCAAGCGCATCGCCGCCTTGCCGGTGGGTGCGGCAAGGGCCACCGCCGGATGCCGCTGCCCTTCAGCCGTATGCAGCAGCAGGGCAAGAATCTTCACCACCGTCGTCGTTTTGCCGGTGCCCGGCCCACCGCAGATGATCGTCAGTACCCGATGGAGAGCGACCTTTGCCGCCTCCTTCTGCCAATCGACACCCTGCCCGGAATCGTCAAAATATGTGTCTATAAGGTGTTCATCCAGGTCCGGGGCCAGGGTTATCGCCGCCATGCCCCTGATCTGCTCGGCCAGGCGAGTCTCATAGTGGTAGTAGCGATGCAGATACAGTCGGTGGTTGTGGAGGATCAAGGGGGTTTGGCCACCATCTGAAATTAGGGGACTAGCGGAGAGAAGCAGCTCATCCACCTCGATTACCGGCAGGCAGCTGTGACCGTCCTCAAGTGCCCCGGAAACCCTGGTAGCCAGCTCCTGAAAACGCTCCTGCGCCGCCCCCGACAATCCCGAACGACCGGCGAGAAATTCCGCAAAATAACGATCAAGGAAGGAGAAATTCAGCTCACTCATCTTCTTGTCCTCCTACTGCCCGGTCAAGCGCCAATACTTTTTCGTAGTCGGGAAGAGTGGCAAAGACGCCGCTGCCGGGGAGGTCCGGGGTCATGCCGCGAACGAAAAGGTACATGACACCGCCGAAATGGTCGTGATAGCGATACTCATTCAGGCGATTCTGCAAATGCCGATGCAGAACCAGGGTGTAAATCCAGTACTGTAATCCATAGTTATGGGCCTGCATGGCCGCCATGAGTTTATCTGTCTGGTAATCGGCCAGGGCGTTACCGAGAAAATTAGTTTTATAATCAAGGATATAATATTTGCCATCGACTTCGCAGACCAGATCGATAAAGCCGGTGAGGTAGCCGCGCATGGTCCTGTGCGCTAGCGGCACAAGGGTCGGCTCACCCGCTAAAATCGCATTGATTCGTTCCGTTGCCAGGAGCCCAAGATGGAAATAAAAACCCATCTCTTTGAGACACCGGCCTTCGTGAACCATGGCCAGGCTGAAATTGTCGGTGCTGTTTGCCGGCAGAAGCGGCGTTTGCACTACCTGTTGCAGCAGCCTTCCTATCCCCTCGGGCTCTGCCCCTACCCCATAACGCAGGCATTTCTGATGCAGCAGCGCCATATCCTGTTCCCCTTGGGCGATGACGGCAAACGATAGCTCGTCGAGCAGATCGTGGATGACATTGCCAAAACTTGCCCCCATCGGCAAGCCTGGGACCGGCACCTTGCGACCGGCCCGGCTTGCGGCAACCTCCCCTTCCTGCTGGTATTCACTGAGCATGGCCATGGCCGAGTAACTCGACATCTGCCAATCGGTGTACAGCGAGCGGCCTGAGACAGCACGCGGGTGGAGTTCCTGGGGTATCCCCTTGGTGGTTGCGGTTACTGGGAAATCAAGCTCTGAAATGGTTACCAGCTGCAGCGGATTGTGCTGTACCACTTCCTGCAACTGTTCCAACTGCCCCCGATACGGCAGCGCCCCATCCGGAAAAAGCAGATAGCCGAGAGCAGACTGGAAGGAATCAGCCACAGGAATATGTGGTTTGACATCCGCCCACATGACATAACAGCGAATTTTGGCGCGGGTAATTGCCACATAGAGTAAACGCAGGTCTTCGGCCATCTGTTCACCGACTGCTTTGTCCCGCCGCTCAAAAAACCGCTCCGACCCCAGATCGACCACCAGCCGGTTGTTATCATCATAGCCGGAAACCTGATGTTTTTCACCGCTCAACCGGTCGCTGCGATACCAGAGAAAGGGGCAGAATACCACCGGGTATTCCAACCCCTTGGCACCATGCATGGTGACAATGCGCACCGCCTCTTCATCGCTTTCAAGCAACAGCTCGGTGTTGTCTGTTGCGGAATCATCGGTGGTCATCTGCAACAGCCATTGCACGACCTGACTCATTCCGAGGTTTTCACTGCTCTCCGCTTCCTGAACCAGTTCGAGCAGATGGTTGATATTGGCAATGGCCCGCTCGGCCAATCGGCCGGCCGCAAGGGTAACCAGCACCTCCTCGACCACCAACAACCTGCTCATCATTGCCAGAAAACCCTGCTCCCGCCAGCGCTGGTGGTAATCAAGAAACCGGCTATGCAGCTGGTTGAGCCGTTCCTCGTCACGCCACAGCTGGTAAAGGTCGTTGCCGGTAAAGCCGAACCAAGGAATGGTCAGTGCCGTTCTGAGTTTCACCATGTCACTGGGGTTAGCGATAGCCTGCAGCAGCAAAAGTAACTCGCGGCACTCCCCGGTATGAAAGACCGAGGCGCGATTGGCAACCACCGCCGGGAATCCCGCCTCGGTCAGCGCCTGCCGGTATGCCTCGGCCTGCCGGTGGCTGCGCACCAGGATGGCGATATCGTGCGGGGCAAGAAACTTCTCTTGCTCAGGGTGCAGGACCACCGGTACGGTTGGGTCAAGGAGTCGCCCTATCTCGGCCACGGCAAAGCTCAAAAACCTCTCGGCTGCTTTGCCGGAGGACCAGCGCCCGTGCGAATCATCCTCATTTTCGGCAAGTGTACAGTAGACCATTCCGGCCAGCGATACTCCTGCCCGGTAAAGGTCGGCATCATTTTCATCTTTTGCTGCCAGCACCGGACGATAGTCGAGGATTTCCGGGGGGAAATAAAAGGGCCTCGGCCGGGAGGTTAGAAGCCGGTTGACCTCGCCCACCAGAAAGGGGTGGGAGCGATAATTTTTTTCAAGAGTCAAAAGCTGCTTTGCCGACTGCCGCGCCAGGAAATAGGAGTAGATATCGGCGCCGCGGAACTTGTAGATAGCCTGCTTGGGGTCGCCGATCAGATACAGGGCGTGTGCTCCACCCCCAAAGAGCCTGGAAAAGATCTGCCACTGCACCCCGTCGGTATCCTGGAATTCATCGATCAGGGCAACCGCATACCTTGCGCCCACAAGCCGTTGCAGGGCCATCCCCCGATCGCCCTGCAGCGCCCGTGACACCCGGGTAATAAGGTCGTCAAAACCGATATTGCCGCGCCGTTCGAGGCGGCTCATCACCTCGGCGCGCAGCTTCTCGGCAAGCTCTACCCGCAAGGTGAGGAGCAATTCGCTTGCCGCCGCCAGCAACTCTTCCACCTCCCCTTCCGGCAAGGGCCAGTCAGCCAGATAGGAATGTTTTTTTTCTTCTTTGATCTTACGGCCATTCAGCTCAGAGGCTAAGTTTTGTCGATTGAGCAATCCGATCTTATCCGGCAGGGTTGCCGTAGCACCGGTAAAAAAGGCCGCCAACTCAGCAAACCACAGGTCAAATTCGTCACTGAAAGGTTTTTTAAAATGCCCAAGGCCTAGGCTCTTATCAAAGAGGTCATTGAGCTCGGCACCACTTTCTTGCCACCAGGCGGTCAGCCGTGCCATGGCCGTATCAAGGCGAAGAAGGATCTCTTCCAAAGGACCCACCGAGGGTTCGATACGGCAGTTTTCTCTCTTGGCCTCCGACACACTGGCAAGCAATTGCTCAGGAGTCGGAAAGTCCCTCGTCATGAGGCCACAGGGCAAGGGGGCGAGGCGGTAAATCCGCTGGCGCCAGAAATCTTCGGCGATCTGCAGGCGAACATGTTCAATATCGGTCAGCAATTCGACATCGAACAGCTGGCCGCTCTCCAGAGCCTGCTCCACCAGCATGCGCTGACAAAAGCCGTGGATGGTAAAAACCCCGGCCCGGTCGATATCGGCGAGTGCCAGCTGCAACAGGGAAAGGGCCTGAGGCCGGTCGCTGAGATGCTCGGCCCAGGAAGAAAGCGTCGGATCGGTCGCCGCGGTCTCGGCCACCTTGCCCGCCAGAAGGTTTCGCGCCTCAACCAATCTGTTCCTGATGCGCAGCCGCAGTTCCTCGGTGGCGGCCTTAGTGAAGGTGACGATGAGAATCTTGTCGATTGGCACCTGCAGCTCGACCACTGCCCGCAGCACCAGCATGGTGATGGCATAGGTCTTGCCGGTTCCGGCGCTCGCCTCAACCAGGGTGATGCCCTTGAGCAGCTGCCCACGGGCTGCGTCAAAGATGCGGAATTCAGTTGGCATCAGCACTCCTCCACAGCGGGCAAAGAATTTCCAGGCAAAGCTCCTCAAACTCAGCATGTAGGACTTCTTCCGCTGTGCTTTCGCCGTAGAGCAAGGCCCACTCAGGCTCATAGCCCTTGTCCATACTGGCCCGATAGGCCGCCCTGGCCTTGTCGATGGGGGCGGTGCGCGATTTCGGGTTGACTGCCTGCTTGGCATAGACCAGACCCGGCTCAAGAAAAATCGGCAGGGGCCGACGGCAAGCCTCGGCAAAGAGGGCAAGCATGCGCACAAGGTCCGGCCCTTCGCTCCGCCCGTCAAAGCCGATGTTGGTGTCCAGGGCGACGATGCGCGTCACCGCTCCCGGACGAAACCATTGTACCAGCAGGTGATGTATCCAGCCGGTCAGCAGGTCCCGGCCGCGCAATTTGCCGAAACGGAGGAGAAGAATGCCCTTTTCGTGGAGATTATTTAAGGTGCCGACCAGTTGGCGCCCGCCAAGGGCAAGATCAACCGGCAGGCCGGCTTGTTTTTGCCCCATCTGCTGGGCGTAAGCCCGCTGAAGAAAGCTCTCTATTGCTCTCGACTTCTCGCGAAAAGCCAATGCCCCCGAGGCACCAAGCGGCCAACGCCCTTCGGCTACGACCGTCGCAAAGCCGCCGGCCAGCCTGCCGTCAATACCGAGTTGCAGCAGATCCTGATCGACGAGATAGCGGTCTAGGCCGGTTGACTGGAAAAGTTCCCGCTCCTCCGGCAGATCGACGCCCAGGTCGAGGCGTATCCCGAGAATATCGCTTACAAAAAACTTCTGTGGACTGGCGGCAAAGCGCAGGAGGTTGGCGAGATTCACCGTTGTTACCTCGCCTTCAATTCTCCCCTGCCACCAGCCTTCTTTGGGCTGCACTCCCTCCTGCAGAGCGGCGGCGGTTCTACAATAATAATCTCTATAACTGAAGAGTTTTTCGCTGCCGCCGCCGGCAAAATACTTGCGGCTGAACGGATGCAACGGATGGCTGACCACCACATCGCTTGCGCCATAGGAGTTTTCAAGCAACTCAAGAAATTCGCTTACCACCGTCGATGGCGGAATCGCCTCCCCGCTCCTGATCGACTGGCCGATAAAGCTGAGATACAGATGCGACCTGGCGGCCAGCAGGGCTTCCAAAAACTGGTAGCGGTCATCGGCGCGTGGCGAACGGTCGCCTGGCCGGAAATCCCCGGCCATCAGGTCGAAGGTGTCGTGGTTGTCGTTTTTCGGAAAAACACCGTCGTTCAGCCCCAGGAGGCATACGACCTGGAAGGGGATCGAACGCATCGGCAACATCGAGCAGAAGGTCAGCTGGCCACGAAGAAATCCGGAACTGGTGCGGCTTTCCCGCGCCGATAGTTTAAGCCATTCATGAATGACCGGAAAACCGACCTGACTGCCGTGAAAGGTGCTCATCGCTTCGAGCGGTTCGGCGAGGATGGCGCGCAACTCCACCAGTTCCCGCTCATCCGAGTCGCCAAACAGCACCTTGCCGTATTGGAGAAGAAGCACCGACCACTGCGCAAGGGTCCGCGACTGCTGAAAATCCCGACGGGCCTGTTCTATCATCTCAATGAAACGGCACAGACCGCCAAGAGGCTGCGCCCCCCGGCCCTCGATGTCCGGATAGGGCAGCACCCCGGCTATCAGTTCCTCATCCTCAATGGCGTAGCCCATGAGTAAGCGATCCAGCCCGGCCCGCCAACTGGTCTCGGCAAATTCCGGCAGCCCCTCCTCACCGCGTTGCGCCCCGGATAAGCCCCAGCGGATGCCCGAGCCGATAATCCACTGCTGCAGGGTGTCGAGATCGCCTGGCGCCAGCTGGAACTGGGGATGAACTGTCGGCCTGCGCAACAGATCAAACACCTCGCTCCAGCCGTAGCGGCCGGTGAAAAGGTCAAAAAATGCCAGGAAGGCGGCGATAATGCTGTTGCGCCTACGCATGCTGCGGTCGGCGATGGAATGCTGGATATCGGCAAAAACCGCGGGGATGAGGACGGCGTATTCCTGGATATCCGGGGCCATGACCACGATCTGCCGCAGTTCGAGGTTGTTGTCGCGGTACAGAAGGGCAAGCAGATGGTCTTTTAACACCTGCAGTTCCCGCAGCCGCGAATGGCACGACACCACCTGGAGCGAATCGTCGCCGTCTCTTGCGCTGGTCGAATCGTGCTGGACAATCCGGTCATCAAGAAGATCCGCCTGGATGCGCTGCAGCAGGGACGCCTCCCTATATTCATCGCCATCAAGAGGGTCGTCATAACCATCCGATTCGTGAAAAAATTCGACGTTTTCCAGGAGCATATTATGAAAATCCCGTCCCTGTCGACCAAGGGCGGCAAGGAGCGGATGATGCTCTTCGGCAATCGTCTGCTCTGCATCCGCCTGCCGCGCCTGCCTCTTCAGCGTAGCCCGCTGACTCTCAACGTCACCCCAATAATGGCGGCAAGGCGACAGCAGCAGGAGATGAACATCCATGTGGCCGGCTAGGCGGCCCAGGTATTCAAGAAAAATCGGCGGCATGGTATGCAGACCGATCACCGAGATGCGCCTTGGCAAAAGAGAAGAAAGATCGTCCACCCCGCTGAGCCGCTCGATCACACTGCGAAACTGTACACCCCGGTGCATATTGCCGCCGGGCCCCTCAAGCAAGTGGCGCCACAGGGCCATCTGCCAAACCTCCGCCGGATGGTCGCTGGCCCGCTTGCCGAGCTCCCATTGGCTTAGGAATTCAGGGCGCAGCACCTGGTATTGATCAAAGATATTGGCCAGCCGCCGGGCCAGCTGAAAACGCTTCAGCTCAGCATTTTCCCCTGACAGATAGTAGCGGAGCGGCTGATATTCTTCGGACTCAAGACCCCGCAGCAGCTCATCGAGCCGCCAAGTCATGAGCTGCCGGCCAAAACCGTCGGGGCTGATACCGAGATCAAGCCTTTTGCCGATAAAGCCCAGGAAATCGAGGGGCAGGAAAAACTGGAAATTACAGAAACTGCCGAACTCGTCAGCGAGACTCTGGGCCACCATCCGTTCCATGCCCTGACTCTGGATAAGAAACAGCTCGGCGGCAAAAATATCCGACCGCTCCCCTTGCCTAAGGATATGGGCCAGGTGTTGCAGCAGATTTTCCGTGCGATTGGCAACGTGGAGATAGAACATGATGGAGAGTCACTCTAGATAAAAGCTACAGGGCAATTAAGCCCATTGTGAAAAGCCGATTACCAACAAAGCCCGGAAGGATTGCAATTCAACGTATTGATAGCAGATTTGCATGCCATCTCCAATGCTTTTGGCTGCTGCCTCCATCAAATATCAAAAAAGACCAGTCAGGTCGTTGAAGACTCCTCTTCAAGTTGTTAAAACCAATTTCCAAGGGAATAAAGAAATTCTCTCTGCCAAGGCCATTAATAATGGTAGACTCGCTTCCTTAACTGTGGAACCTACAAAACCAATTGGTATAGTACATGAAACCTTTGCCGACGAACATTAACGATGGCCTTTTCACTCAAGCCGTCGTTTAATATGAAATCTTACAATTCAATATTGTCCACGGCATAAGTGGCCGTAAAGAAATGGATAAAAAAATGAGTTATTTCTTAACGGCCACTAAAAAAATCCGTGACAACCTTCTAGGGATAGATGATTCTCCCAATAAAATCGCCCTGGGTTTTGGCTTGGGACTGTTTTTAGGTGTCTTGCCCGGCACCGGCATCCTTGCCGCAGTGGTCTGCTCGGTTGCCCTGCGTGTCAATAAAGCGGCGTCTCTGGCCGGCGCTCTTTTGGTCAACACCTGGATTAATATTGTTGCCTTTCCCTTTGCCCTGATAGTGGGAGGGTTTGTTTTCCGGATTGACCCTGCGCTCTTAAAAGTCAAATGGCTGGCCTTGCTCGACGATTTTACCTGGAACGCATTGCTTGATACCCTCATTCTCTATGCTGCGCTGGCGGTGTTTGTCGGATATTTGCTGCTGGGCCTTGTAATGGGGATTGTCGGATATGCAATTTGCCTGTTTGCTGTTGTCTGGACCCGGAAAAACCTAGCTAAGGAAAAAAAGGTACACAAACAATAAAAGGTGCCGGGAAGATGATTCTCACGAACCGGCACATGTCCAAGGAGCTCGATTATGAATCATAAAACACCTCTTCGTATGGCAATTATCCCTGTCCTCCTGCTGTTATGGGGATGTATGCAGAGTTCTTTGACTTTGCAGGTGCGTTATCCGGATGTCTTGGGGTTAAAAGTCCAGGATCCTGTATATTTTCAACAAAATGAAATCGGCAAAGTCCTGAAAATCTCCTATACCCAACAAGGAGATTTCCTGGTTGAGCTCAATATTGTTGCCGATTTTAAAAACGCCGCAACGGTAGATTCGAAGTTTTTCATTGAAAACAACCCAAAAGTTCAACAAGGCAAGGCCTTGATCATTGTCCAGGAAAGGCCCGGGGGGAAAGCCTTGGAAGGAGGGGCCATTGTTCAAGGTTCTGTGCGGCCCGGATTGCTTGACGATATGTTGAGCGGCTTAAAACGTACTGCCGTTGCTGCACAATTCGGTATGCAGGAGGCGATGCAACAGGTGGACAAATCACTGAAAGAAACATCGCAAAAGCTTGATAAGGAGATGGCGGCAGCGCTTGCCGATCTGTCCAGGCGACTGCAAACCTTCAGCGAAGAAGTGAAAAAAGCCCCGGATAGAGAAGAGGTAAAACAACTGGAAACCTCCATCAAACAACTCGCCGATGAATTCAACCGGGCGCAAAAGGATGTGCGAGATCACATTCGCGATCAACTGATACCGCAACTGCACAAGGAACTCGACCAGCTCCGCGAGCAACTGCACAAAGAAGGCCGCAACGGGGAAATGGAAGAAATTGACAAACACATCAAGGCGATGAGCAGAGTATAAAGCATGCTGAATGCTATCTGGGTCGGTTTTTTCCTGACAGCCTTTGCTGCAGCCCTGTTTCAGTTTCTGGTAAACGGCCAGCAGGATATCTTTGCCGCTCTGATCAAGGCCGGCTTTGACAGTGCCAAGACCGCCTTCGAGATTGCTCTCGGCTTGACGGGTGTCATGTGTCTGTGGCTCGGGGTTATGCGTATCGGTGAAAGAGCCGGCTTTCTCGACACCTTGGCCCTCTGTCTTTCGCCCCTCTTTGCCAGGATTTTTCCCGATGTGCCGCATGGCCATCCGGCCCTTGGCTCGATTACCATGAACATGGCCGCAAACATGCTCGGGCTCGATAATGCGGCGACGCCGATAGGCATCAGGGCCATGCAGGAATTGCAGGAGCTGAATCCCGACAAGGACACCGCCAGCAACGCACAGATCATGTTCTTGGTGATCAACGCCTCCTCGGTGACCCTGCTGCCGGTGACCATCTTCACCTACCGGGCGCAGATGGGTGCCGTCGATCCCACCGATGTCTTCGTGCCAATCCTCATGGCCACCTATTGTTCGACCCTGGCCGGTTTTTTGTTTGTGGCGGCAGTGCAACGTATCCGCCTGGATCCCGTGGTGCTTGCCTGGCTCGGCGGCTTAACCCTTGTGGTGGGTGGGCTTGCCGCCTGGTTTCTGGGTCTGCCGGCGCAGGAGCTGGCCGCACGATCCTCCTTGGTCAGCAACCTGCTGCTGCTCGTGCTCATCGCCACCTTTCTCATCGGTGCCCTGATGAAAGGGGTCAATGCCTATGAGGCCTTTATCGAAGGAGCCAAAGACGGCTTTCACACCGCGGTAACCATTATTCCCTATCTGGTGGCGATGCTGGTGGCCATCGGCATGCTGCGGGCCAGCGGCGCCCTGGATGTGTTTATGAATGGGGTGCGGGGCTTGGTAACCTCCTTCGGATGCGATCCGGCCTGGGTTAACAGTCTGCCGACCATGCTGATGAAGCCGCTTTCCGGCAGCGGCGCCCGGGCGATGATGGTGGAAACCATGAAAACCTTCGGTCCGGACAGCTTCGCCGGTCGTCTATCGGCGATTGTCCAAGGTTGCACCGAGACCACCTTCTATATCCTGGCCGTATATTTTGGCGCCGTCGGCATCAAACGCATGCGCTATGCCGTGGCTGGGGGACTTGTTGCCGATTTGGCTGGAATGATCGCGGCGGTATTCTCTGCTTATATGTTTTTTGGTGGGCGAGGCTGAAAGGCGGCTGGATTTGTGTGTCTTCGTGGAGGAGCGACTTGTTTCATCTATGCTTCTTTGAAATAGTTATAACAGAGTGAAGTACACTCTTCGCTTCAGCGGTAAATGGGGGTTCCTCTATCGCTTACGATGCTTTACTGAGCATCGCCGAGATTTGGAAAATATTTTCAGCCTGTTATCTTTCCATTAGTATATGATGTTTTGGAATTGTTGACTATGGATTTACCTCAAAAGCCAAGAGTAGACTTGACCGTTTTGCTTTTTTTCATCGTTTTTCTACATGTAGCTTCAAGTGGACCTGTCAGCGGAGGTTAATGATTTATCTTGATTGAATCAGACAATCTGTCCCGATTTTCCAATCTCTCGAGATCATATATTGAAAATATGTGATTCTCCTAGTCTTAGAAATGGTTTACTGTTATGGACAATGATCCTTATTATTTTAACAATTGTGTCGCCCGCATAAATTATCTGTAACAGATTAATATTTAAGTAGATCATAACAAGAGGTGAGAATTGAAATCTTCTATGCAGCTACCAGTAGTCAGCTTCTTCTCGGGTGGAGGTGGACTCGACCTTGGGTTCCGGCAGGTGGGATTTAAAACCATTTTTGCTGCTGACCATGATTCTGCAGCTGTCAATACGTTTAATAGTAATACTGGTAACCATAAAATTGCTCATCAGATTGACTTGTCTTCTATAACCACCGATGAAGTTATCAACATGATCGAGGAAACTGGAATTAAGCCGATTGGAGCCTTGGGGGGGCCTCCATGTCAGGGCTTTTCGAGAGCAAACAGTAGCTCATGTGCCGATGACCCGCGCAACGCCTTACCATTAAAATATGCTGAATTAATCACTAACTTACGCAAGAGATTTCAAATCGATTTTTTCGTTTTCGAGAACGTACCTGGAATGTGTGATAAAAAACACGTGAAAACCTTTTCGAGCATAAAAAACCATCTTAATAATGGCGGCTTTAATTTATTTGAAAAAGAAGTGCAAGCTTCGCATTTTGGAGTTCCGCAAAAGCGAAAAAGAATATTTTTGATTGGGATCAATCGTGAAAAATATCCATCACTCTCCTTTTCATTCCCCGTGGGAATTGATTGTGATATTAATGTATATGATACTATCGGCCATCTTCCTGAACCTGTATTCTTTTCCCGTGATTTAACTCCAGAAAATATTCCGTTCCACAAGAATCACTGGACTATGCGTCCAAAATCAATAAAATTCCAAGATGGTGTAAAACCAGGCGGAAGATCTTTCAAACTTCTCTATTGGGACAAAAAAAGTCCTACTGTGGCTTATGGTAATCGCGAAATCCATATCCATCCGAACGGAAAACGACGATTAAGCATACATGAAGCCATGTTATTACAGGGATTCCCGACAAACTACATTTTAACAGGTAATCTAAGCAAACAAGTGGAGCAAGTTTCAAATGCAGTCCCTCCTCCTGTAGCAAAAGCGATAGCGTCATCAATTAAGCAAGCAATCGAGTCAGCTGTTTAAATTTTTTGGAGATTTCTTATGACAGAGCAAAGCCGTCCTCCTGGCGAAATAGCTGCACAGATTATTGAAGGGCGCATATCCGGTGCAACTGTCAAAGCACGACTTTCAACAAGCGAGCGGATTCTAGCAAGGGTAACCGACGGCATATATAGGCAGCCATCGTCTTCGTTAAGAGAGCTTGTTGCTAATGCATACGATGCCGATGCTACTGAAGTACATATCTTTACAGATGCTCCTCGTTTCGAAAAAATAATTATTCGTGACGATGGGTTGGGATTAAGTGCAGAGGTTTTGGAATATGTGATCCAGAGCATTGGCGGAAGCTCAAAGAGGACATTTAAGGGCATAAATTTAGGGGTCACTGCAAAACTGGACCCTAAGCGTACGCCAGGAGGAAGAAGATTCATCGGTAAAATTGGTATTGGGTTATTTTCCGTTGCCCAACTAACAAATCATTTCCAAATAATTACGAAAGTGCGCGGCGAAAAGTATCGTACCTTTGTTGATATAATCTTGCACACCCACTCTGAAGACCACATGGCAGAAGATGTCAAAAATATGCTATTTGAAACAGGGTCTGTAGAAATTTGGAGCGTTCCCACTGATGATATTAATGCACAAGGGACAGAGATCGTTCTCATTAATGTAAAGAATAGTGCAAAAGAAGTGCTCCAGAGCCGTGAACGTTGGATCTCCATCAAGGATGAACAATTTGTTGATGAACTTTCTCAGACAAAAGTAGAAACACCGAGTTTCCATATTGGCAGTCATATTGATATAAATGGTCAGCAAATTATTGAACCTCGCAAGCTGCCTTGGGGCGACAATGATAAACCTGCTGAAAAGTTCAACAAGCTTGTTGAGGCTATGGCGAACGAATTAGGCGGACTTACTAACCCACTTTTGACAAAAATTTTTGATAATTATTTAAGTACAATCTGGTCACTTAGCCTTGCTGTCCCATTAAATTATATTGATGGGCACCCTTTTTCTCATTCTAAGGAAGACTCCGCAGCAATTTTCCAAATCTCAAACAAACCCAAAGGTCATCCAAAACCTCTTGAGCTAGATTGTAAAAAAACGGTGAGAGAGGCTTTAGCCCTTACTGCTGGCATGGAAGAATCTTCAATTCCATTTAATGTCTTTGTCGACGGAATTAAACTTAGTCGCCCGATAAAATACCGAAACCTTCCGGAAACAAGGCACGCCTTAAAGAAACCAATATTTATGGTCGGTTCTCACAAACCAGATTTAGCATCTATCCCTGAAGAGTATCGAGGGGGTAATCTAAGTTTTGAAGCCTATCTCTTCTGGACCCCGAAAGTTGTACCAGCTGATCATGCCGGTGTCCTTGTCAGAATCAACGAAGCAAGCGGAACTCTTTTTGATTCAACATTTATGAATTACCAAGTAGCAGAATTAACGAGACTAAGGCAGATAACTGCGGAAATATTCGTGAAAGAAGGGCTTGACAGCGCCCTTAACATTGACCGAGAATCGTTCAACTACTCGCACCCGCATTATCAATATCTAAAAAAATGGCTCCATAGTGCACTCCGTCAATTAGCATCCACTCAGAAACGGTTGGCAAAAGAAATTCGTGATCAAGAGCGGGACGGTCAAGTAGAAACTCATAAATCAGAACTTCAGAGAACTGTTGAAGAAATCTGGATACAGACTAGAGGCGACGAGGAAAAGCCTCCTGAAGTTCTTTTCATGAATAAAGGCGAACCCAGACAGATCACAACTGTTTCGAATATTGTTTATTCAAGAGACGATGTTTTTCCGGATAGAAAAACTTCACGGCAAAGTGCTGTTTCCCTGGCAGATGAAAAGAAGCTAGAGGAGCAAATAAAAGCCTTAGCCTCAGTCTTCATGGCTTATGGCATTTTTGATGATATGCCAGCCAAAAAACAACACAACCTTCTACGGACGATAGTTGAAATTTTTACAGCAGGGTCGAACTAATGACTGAACAACAGACTACAGGAGAGCACAGTTTTATTGATGATATATTTGCCCCAACTCCAGTCCATAGTGCTCGAACAAAGCTCAAAGACGATTTTAAGCCTTGGCACAAACCAAGGAAGCAATGGGTTCGAAAGTTTCAATGGCTCGGTGAGATAGAAAAATTTGTTGAGAAAACAAAAAACAAGAATGATCAAACTCTTCGATACCTCAGCCTTCCTGGCAGAGATATGCTTGACGTGAGATTTGTTCATCGATGGTGCGAGAAAAAACAGATCAACCTTATGTTCCTTGGTTACAACGATCCAAATGCCCCAGCCGACCCAAGTGACGCTGAGCTAAATTTATCGGTGACTGAACTGACTCAACGAGACTATGTTGATCGCGATTCTCTAGTAGTTGAAGACAAATTCGAAGCAATTGGTAATACAAAATCAATCGCTTACAAAAGGTTGGTTGAAACTGGCCCCTTTGATATCATCAATCTTGACCTCTGCAATTCGATTGTCGGAAGTATCCCTTTAAGTAAAGAAGACGATTATTACAAAGCAATTTATGAGTTAGTTACTTTCCAGAAAAAGAATCGGACTGAACCTTGGCTTTTATTTCTTACCACAAGATCTGATGCTGACACTGTTAGTGTTAGCGCAAGTTGGAAGCTTTTTAATTGTATTGAAAAAAATGCGAAAGAAAACGATTCTTTCAGACAGCAACTATTTTCAAAACTGGACTTTGACTGTAAGCCGGTGACGGAATCTTTTCTTCGCTCTAAAAAATATTCTGGCATAGGATATCGAAACCTAGTTGGGCTCGGTTTTGGGAAATGGTTTCTTGGATTACTTTTCGGTGGCCAGCCAAAATGGTGTTTAAAGATGTTAGACAGTGTTGAATATTTGGTCCGTCCCAGTAACCCATCCCCCGACATGCTGTCTCTCGCCTTTGAGTGTTCGATGATTATAGAACCGCCAAAAGACAACGCCGGTTTTACTAGTATTTTTCGTAATGAGCAATCTGCGATAATGTCCGAAGGGGATTTTGCATTAGGCCTAATTGATGCTGTAAAAATGATAAAAAACATTGATTCTACTTTAGCTGACGATAAAAATCTTAAGTACTCTTTAATAAATGAAGCTGTGGAATTGATGGTTGATGCTCATTTTGATGGTGAAAAATTTAGAGCATGGGCTGAAGCGTTTTGAGCTGCAAAACAGATGTATCTTCGTCAGAGACGGGTTCTCCTTAAAATAAAAACGGGTTAGGGTCTCAAAATATAATATTTTGATGGGCAACCAAGGTAGAAGAAAGTGCAAAACAACGGCTTAGTCTTGACTTATAGGTATCAGCTCATCTTCATATAACGCCCATAAGTCAAGCCTAACAGCTGTCACCACCAGTCACCATGATGCTTCGCTGAACATCTCCGAGATTCAGGAAATATTTTTCACCTGTTATCTATCCGTTAGTTTATGACTTTTTTGGAAATATATTGACCATCGAAAGACATCGATCCTGCGCATTTGCAAAGAAGCTTTCTTTATGCAAATCAACCCTAAACTTTTGGTATTAAAAAGCAATACAGCAACTTGCCAGCAACTATTCGAGCAATAAGCGCAGATTAAGATAAGGAATATGAACTTGACATCCAGGCAGCTCAATTTGTTTAGCGAGTCAGTTTATACTCATTCGCCTG
This sequence comes from Deltaproteobacteria bacterium, assembly GCA_031441605.1. GTDB lineage: Bacteria > Desulfobacterota > Desulfobulbia > Desulfobulbales > Desulfocapsaceae > Desulforhopalus_A. The sequence goes on along the minus strand of JANNQF010000007.1, from coordinate 35,716 downwards.
TGGTAGCTGCGGCAATTGAGAAATTGTCTGCAACAGCAGGAGCCGAATCTCGCGGGGCAATCTTTACACGCATCGAGGTAGTCGATTTTATCCTCGATCTTGCTGGCTACACTGAGGATCAACCGCTCCATCAAAAGCGAATATTGGAACCTTCGTTCGGCGGTGGTGACTTTCTTTTGCCGGTGATCAGTCGCCTGCTGGCATCATGGAAATCATCGCAACACACAAAAACTGTTATGGAAGAGTTAGGCGACTCAATTCGCGCCGTTGAACTGCATCGTAATACTTTTTCTTCCACACGATTAGCCGTAATCGAGCGACTCAAACAAGAAAACATAGGGGATCAATTCGCAGTAGCGCTTGCCGACCGGTGGCTTATACAGGGAGATTTCCTTCTATCACCCCTTGAAGGGGAATTCGATTTTGTTGTCGGCAACCCTCCCTATGTTCGCCAAGAGCAGATTCCCGCACCTTTACTGGCGGCATATCGTCGCCGCTACCAGACTATGTATGACCGGGCCGATATCTACATCCCTTTCATCGAGCGGTCGCTTTTAGCGTTGGCTAAGGGTGGTTGTCTGGGCTTTATCTGTGCGGATCGCTGGATGAAAAACCGCTATGGCGGGCCGCTTCGCAGCCTGGTGGCGGATCAGTTTAACATGAAAATCTACGTCGACATGATGGATACCCCGGCGTTTCACTCCGATGTGAGCGCCTACCCCGCCATCACTGTTATCAGCCGGGAAACTCCTGGTGCAACACGCATTGCCCATCGTCCTGCCATTGATCGCGCCACGCTGGCAATTTTGTCCTCCTCGCTAAGAGCCCCGAATCTTCCGAAAGAGGTGGGGCCGGTGCGAGAACTCGCCCGAGTCACTCATGGGCCGGAACCGTGGTTGCTCGAATCTTCGGATCAGATGGCACTGATTCGTCGCCTTGAAAAGCAATTCCCAAGCTTGGAAAAGGTGGGTTGCAAGGTGGGAATCGGCGTAGCAACCGGCTTAGACAAGGCCTATATAGGCGATTTTGCTGCACTCGACGTGGAGACTGATCGCAAACTGCCGCTGGTTACAACAAAAGACATAGTGTCCGGAGAGGTGCAATGGCGCGGTCAAGGCGTCATCAATCCGTTTGCCGAGGCTGGTGGTCTTGTCGACCTGCGGAAGTATCCACGCCTCTGTCGTTATTTGGAAACGCGACGGGAGAGTATCTCTGCCCGTCACTGCGCCCAAAAGACCCCTGCCAACTGGTATCGGACGATTGACCGTATCACCCCGGAACTGGCATCAAGACCGAAGCTTCTGATTCCCGACATCAAGGGAGAGGCCCATATTGTTTTTGAGGCCGGAAAGCTGTACCCGCACCACAACCTTTACTATGTTACGTCCGACGATTGGGACTTGCGGGCATTGCAAGCCGTAATGCTTTCAGCCGTCACCCGTCTCTTCATAGCGACCTACTCGACCAAAATGCGCGGTGGATTCCTCCGGTTTCAGGCGCAGTATCTGCGTCGTATACGCATCCCGCAATGGGCTGATGTCTCGGCAAGGTTGCGGGCAGAGCTGATGGAAGCAGCAATACAGCGGGACATCCAAGCCTGCAATCAAGCAGTATTCAAACTGTTTGGACTTTCCAATGAAGAAAAATCCTCCCTTGGAGGCAATGGAGATTAAATGGCCCTTGATCTTGTCGATTACCAACAAAAAACCCATGAGGCGGTAAAGGCCTTCTGGGGAAACCGTGCGGCAGCGAGACAAAAACAGATTGAATCCGGCAAGGCTGACCAAGGCGAGCGTGCCGGCGTTACCGCTGGCAAGAACATGGACGGATTCTTGGCTTTGATGCTCGACATCGTGCGGGCCAATGGGCTTGCCGATGCCGAGCTGCATCAGAACCGCGCGCTGCTGACCTTGCCCGGCTACTTCAGGCCGACAAAACTCTGGGATCTTCTGGTCATGTACAAGGGCGAGTTAATCGTTGCCATCGAGCTGAAAAGTCAAGTTGGCTCGTTCGGAAACAACTTCAATAATCGAACCGAAGAAGCCATCGGCACCGCCCATGATTTCTGGACAGCCTACCGTGAAGAGGCATTCGGCAAACAGCCGCGCCCTTTCGTTGGCTGGTTGATGATGGTTGAGGATGCCCCGAAATCAAGATGCCCTGTAAGGGATGTGTCGCCGCATTTTCCCGTTCTCAAGGAGTTTAAGGGGGCTTCGTACCTTGTCCGATATGACTTGCTTTGTCAGAAATTGGTAAAGGAACAGCTTTACACCACTGCCGCACTCATAACCTCGTCGCGTAGTGCTGCCGAGAATGGGGAATTTTCACAGATGTCTGAAATGACTGGACTGAGAACATTTGTTGCGACCCTGGCTGGTCACGTTGCTGCACAGGCTGCCAGAAGCAGGTAGAGAAAAGGGGAAGGAAGAACGAACGGTGATTGGCGAAGTTTTCTGGAATTACCAGCAGGAGGACCAGCCGTGCAATTGATTAAATGCACAAAAAAATTACTCGATGAATTACAACAAAAACCTCCATCCAAGGTTCCGCAAGCGAACAACCTTGGAAGCTGGCATACCAATATATTTCTTGTCGAAAAGCGAAAGTGTGCCCTGGTCACCAAAGATCTCACCCTCTACGCGATGTTTATACCCTGTTTAACGAAAGCGGATTTCAAAGCATTCCATCCCGTTTTCGGCCAGAATCTTTTGAAGAACCACCTCGCATCAAGGACCCTTCTTGTTAGATTTTTTCAATTTTTCTTAATAGGCAGTGTGTTACTGCTCACCGGTTGCGCCCATTTTGCGAGTCAACCAATGGAAGTCCTTTCCTATGTCGGTCACTCCACTTCCCATAAAAACCTCTTTGTGTTTGTCCGGGGCCTTGGCGGCAGTAACCGTTCTTTCGCCGAAGAAGGCATGGTCGAAGCAACCTGGCAAAGGGGTATTGATTTTGATATGGTGGCACCCAACAGCCATTTTGCATACTACTCCGAACGGACTTTGATAGAGCGACTCAGGCAGGATGTAATTCTGCCGGCCAAGCAAAAGGGATATACGAAAATCTGGTTGGTTGGTCCTTCGATGGGCGGACTTGGCTCACTTCTTTATGTCCGCGAACATCCCGAGGATATCGACGGCATTTGCTTGATCTCCCCTTTTCTTGGAGACGAGGAAATAATTGACGAAATCAATGACCAGGGTGGCCTTGGACATTGGAAACCGGGTGATTATTCTCCCGACGAAGATTGGCAGCGAATGCTCTGGCATTGGATAAAAGCGGATGTAGAAGGGCAAAATACGCCACCTATTTATCTTGGCTATGGCAATGATGATATGTACGGCAAAGCCCAGAGACTCCTTGTCACGGCCCTCCCGGAGAGCCATATTTCCCGCCTGGACGGGGGTCACGATTATGAAACCTTCAAGGCGCTCTGGCTGAATTTTCTTGAACGAGATGTGTATCTCAACCCCTAACCTGCAAATTTTTCGGGCGATTTGTTGTCTCTTATGATAACCAAATGAAAATAAACCAATCAATGGAGAGCACGATGTCGATCCTCAGCAGGGTTCTGGTTGTGCTGTTATCGCTTTTTATGCTTTCCGGTTGCGGCAAAAAGTGTTGGCATTCGTCGTGGCAGGAAGCGGGACAGGCAACAGGATCAATCCAAGGTGAGCTGCTGTATACCGAAGCCCGTATAAAACTTGAGCTGGCAGCAGACCGTGAGAGCATCATGGCAAGCATGGATTCGATGCAGCGGGTTTTGGCAGCTGACCCCGCCCATAAAGAGGCCCTGGCCTACCTTGGCAACCTCCATATACTCCTCGGCACTGCCTACACCACAGATGTAGAGGAGAAAGTCTCCCATTTCCGCCAGGCAATGAAATATTGTGAGCTGGCGATGTATGTCAACCCGCAATTCAGGGCGGCGGTCGGGGATGGCAAGGAGCCTTGGGAAGCATCGCAGACACTTCAGGCTGAAGATGCGCCGGCGATGCTTTTCTGGGTAACCGCCCTGCAGTACGAATTTAAGGAAGGTATGACACTGCCGGCGAAAATTATCAACGTCGGCTGGCTGCGGCATGGTATCACCTTTCTGGACAGAATCGAGCAGGTGGCCCCTGAGTTCGGCAACGGTGCGGTGGAATTCGCCTACAGCATCTGCTACTTGGCCTTGCCGTCTGTACTTGGCGGAGATACCGATCTCGGCAAGAATTATCTGGAAAAATCAATCGCCAGAGGCAAAGGCTATCTGCTGCCGACATGGGGAAAAGGGAAGTACTTTCACCAAGTGACGGGAGATGTCGAAAGTTCCCGAAAAGACCTGCTGTGGGTGGCCAGCCAAAAGCCGGAAGATTACAAAGATCTCTACCCGTGGCGGATGCACTTCATAGCCGATGCCAAAGTGCAACTTGACGCCCTGTAGCACCAAGGCACACGGTGATATTGGCAAAAGGCACCTCCCCCCCTGGCGGGGTTCGAGGGCTCAGAACCCCGTATTCCGGTTGCCCCCTTCTCTACGGACTGATATCTACAACCCGAAAGGGAAACTCCCCCCTCTGCAAGTCCTTGCAATAACGTCTTAAAGTTTCATGGATTGCAGAAAAAGCCAGTTCGTCCCAAGGTATTTCAGTGGGTGAAAAGAGCTTCACCTCAAGGCTTTCACTGCCGGCATGAAAGTCATAATTGATAAGCCGGGCACGGTAGATGAAATAGATTTGATTGATAAATGGCAGGTTGAGAAGGACATAGGGTTGCAGATCTTCAACTGTTGCCCACGCCTCCTCAAAGGTTTCGCGCGTGGCGCAATCTGAGAGCGTTTCACCATTTTCCAGCCATCCGGCGGGAAGTGTCCACATATTGCGGCGCGGTTCGATAGCCCGCCTGCAGAGAAGGATTTTGCCGCCCATGACCGGAAGTGTACCGACAACCATTTTCGGATTTTTATAATGGATGGTGCCGCAAGCATCGCAGACACTTCGTGGTCTGCCATCTCCATCCGGTATCCGCAGCGTCACTTTGCCGCCGCACTGTGTACAGAAGTTCAAAATCGTGCCCTTTATCGAAATTTCTTCGATTCATTATCCTGTTTCATGCCATCCAGTATAAAACTGGAACCTCTCAAAGGCCACCCCAACTGAAAAAAAAGATGTGAATAAAAGCAGGCTGATCCGCATCGATGTCAGCTACCCTACTTAGGCGCAGTCATGGCCATGGCTTTTGCCAGGGCATCCCTCAGCTGTACCATTTGATAGGGCTTGTGCAGGAAAACCTGGGGCAGTTCAAGATGCACACCGGCAAGTACCTGTGATTCGTCATGACCGCTGGCCAGAATCACCGGAATATTCGGGCGGATTTGCCGCAGAGCCGTCAGGGTTTCCCAACCATCCATACGCGGCATGCTCACATCGGAGAGGATAACACGGATTTCATTAAGGTGGTTTTTAAACACTGCCAGGGCCTCGACACCGTCCCTTGCCGTGCGAACCGTAAATCCAAGGTTGGCAAGCATAATTGCCGCCATCTCACGCACCATTTCATCATCTTCAACCAGCAGCACCGTCCCGCTCGCTGCAAATGCCGAAGATTCTGGCCCGTTGACCGCAAGACTGGTAACCTCTTGAGCAGATAGCGGGAAAAAAACTTTGAAGGTGCTGCCTTTGCCCACTTCGCTCTCTACTATGACAACACCGTCGTGCGCCTTGACAATCCCCAGAACCACCGGCAGACCAAGACCTCTGCCGGTGAACTTGGTGGAAAAAAACGGATCGAAAAGCTTCTCGATGTCATCCTTTATAATCCCACAGCCGGTGTCCCAAATTTCCAGACAGGCATAGGCACTATCCTGCGGCTGCCAATCGATGGGAAAACGCTGTGCCGTAGAAATATCAGCAGATGAAGCCGTTTTCACGGTAAGCCCAACAGCACCGTGTATCTCGGCAACAGCCTCCAGTGCATTGGCAATCAGATGGGTCAGTATCTGCTGTATTTGATTTGGATTGGCGCGGATGATTGGGCCATGGGACAGCAAATCAATTGTGAGGCTCAAGAATTTTGGGGCTGAAGCCTCAAGGAGCGGAAGATTTTTGCGACAGATTTCAGACAAGTTCAACGCTTCAAATTTGCCGGTAGTTTGTCCGAGATAGGTAAGCATCAAACCACTCACCTCCGCTGCCTTATTGGCACCCTGCAAAGCAGCAGTCATCAACCGAACCTGCGAGTTATCGCTTGACGTGTCCTCAATAGCCATCTCCAGATTGCCAATCACGACGGCAAGCTGGTTATTGAAGTGATGGGCTATTGCGCCAGCCATACGATCCAGACTTCGAGTTTTTTGGAGTTGCTGCTGTTGCCGTTCCCATTTTCCTTTTTCCTCTTCAAGTCTCTTCCGCTCTATTAATTCGTTCTGCACAGCCTGATAAAGGCCGGAATTCTCAAGGGCCGTAGCGACCTGTTCAGCATAAAGCACGGCAATTTGAGAGGTGCCGAAATTGTAAGCAATGGCTGAAAATCGAAAGCCGAAGAGAATGCCATGAATGGTATCTTTGCAGGTGATTGGCACAGCCAAAAAGGCTTCTACCGGCGGCAATTCCAAAGGATGCAGTGAAAATTTTTCCAGGGTCGCGTCCATATCGGCGGTGTTGTAAAGGTCGTTTTCACCAAAAAACGAGGATGCGATCATATGTTTTGCAAGGAGGTTTATTGCTGCAGAGCATGACGCATGCAGACCTGTCTGGGCGGCACAGTACAATTCCCCACTCGGATCACGAAGGATGAGAGCGGCGGCATCGGCACTGATAAGGATGGGAAAGGTTTTTACCGCCTCAGCGGCAACGGCGCCGAAATCAAGATGCCGATTTATCTGACGACTGCTTCGGACGATTTTTTCGAATTGAAAACTTTGTTGCGCCTCTATAAGGGTCCGACCGATCCGATAGGCCATAGTTTTCAGTAAACCGGCATCGGTCTCAGAAAAAAACGCAGGCTGGCAACGGGCTAAAATCAGTGCGCCACGGACCGCATCGTTGCCGTCGACGGGCAAGCCAATAAGGGTCTCGACGCCTAACTCAACAAGCTGCGAATCGATTTCCTGGCCTGAACCTACGTTTTTAATATTTACAGGCCTCCCAAAGCTGAGGAGGAGGTTCATCAAGCTGCCCTCTTTATTGGAAAACGGCAGGCAAAGAACATCTTCAGGTAACCCGATCGCTGCCAATGGGGAGAACGAACCTGTCCCGACTGGATCAAGGAGAACGACGACATCCGCTAAAAACAACTCCGAAAGGGTCGAGAGCCCCCGGTCAAGAATAAGGTCCAGTTGCCCGGAATCATTTAAAATGCTTAGCAGACGAGTCAGCCTGGTGGTGTCGCGAACGGCCTCTCTGGCAGCTTGTAGGGCGGTATCCCGGGAGGCACGAATATCGACACCGTTGTATTCGCCGACCTGCTTTGCAGTAGTAATTTCCTTTTGGGCATTAAATGGTTGTACCATCTTTAATCCATTATAGAGCCAGAGCGGTTAGTGTAGCATTATGTGTTCCAAGCACTCCCGCAGTCCGGGCAAACTCACCGCAACAATATATGCCGAAGGTTGCCGTGTCCCCGGCGGTCTCTTGCAAACGTTGTGCTTCCTCGCCGGTACGAGAACCAAAAATGAGGGCTCTTGCAGCACAGCTGAATACCAGTAAAACGCTAGCATCCTGATAGCCGGCAAGTGCCTCGCCGGCAACTTCGTTGGCAACACTGAGCAGGGCCTCGGTTGAACTGCTCATCACCTGTACAGCACTGCCGATTGGTGGTACACAACCCTGAATTTTCAGTGCTCCCTGCTCTGATTTCGATCGGGCGACTCGGATGATGGTCTTGCCATCCGGCTGGAGCACACCGAATGGATGGAGAATGGAGGTGCCCCAAAAGTCTTCAGAGCGCAACTGTCCCGGAGATAGTCCAAGTTGCTCCTCGTAGGCAAGGGCTGCCGGGCGTCCTCCTAATTCGCTGATTTCCGTGCCTTCTGCATCGGTTACCAACAGGGGAATGCCGATCGGCTCCCAGCCATGCCCGGTCACCACGGGCAAAGGACGCTCACTGGCAATCCACAGGGCAACGGCCCCCCCTTCAATGACCTGGTCGTCATGGAACACAAAGGTTCGCTGAAACTTCAATTCGTCGCCGGCTGCCCCTCCGGTAATGGCAACCTTTGGCCCGGTGACGCGATATACCCCCTGCACTACCTGCTGAAGATCCCCGGCAAGACAATCAACAAGCAAGAGTATCGCCGCGTGCGGGCTCGGGCCAGCCTCCTCCCTGCTCCTCCTGGCGATGGTTTGGCCAACCTGATCAAGATTGCCTTTGATGCCGGCAGCCGATGCCAATCCAAACCTGTATGGCCCGGCCGTTATGGCAAGGACACTGACACCTCCGCCGAAGCCCATATGCTGTCCTTGCATAATCTGCCCGGAACCGGTAGCCCCGACAAGGTGGGTTTCACCGGTAATGGAACGAATACCCTTAATGAGTGCGGGGAGATCATAGCGGGGAGTCGTGAAGACAATGATAAGCGCCGGGGTTGCGCCGGCAAGACCTGCTATAGCCGCGATTGCCGCTTCACTGCCGGCCGTAAATGCATCCGCGAGATTCTTACAAAAACCTATACCGGTTTGAATTCTCATCGGTAATTCTCCTTGGAGTAATCATTAAAAAAATGCACAAGCAAGCCCGTTGCGGCTCCAAAATCCTCATCGAACCATTTCTATCATTTACAGGCCAGGTAAGTCCCGTTATTATTGATTTCCTGCTCCGGTACCGGCATATTCGTAAATACCGAGGAAGAGCCCGGCGAGAATACCGACGGCAAAGAACAACCGCAATCGTCGATCCCAGGGGAGCTTCTCGCCCTCCGCCATATACTGGAGAAGTGCGATGATGACGTAGGCGATACCGGCAATATAAGGTGCGTACTGAACAATCTGCCACAGCGTCGCGGTAAGTGTTGTCATACTATCGGCTCCCAGGCGCAGGTTAAAGAGCAGATACAGCGCGGCTGAAAGATATAATGAAACTTTTCCTTGAAGATTTTCCATATGAACTCACTTAATACCCTGTATTTTCCGGCAACTGCTATCCACTCGCCACGCCTCTATCCGATTTTCCTGTTATTTCAGAATGTTCATCTTCTTTCGCCGGTGGAAGACGGCAAAGAATCCTCCGATAGTTTCATTAAATCGGGGTTCTGTCAAGTACATACTCCCTGCCCGCTTGGCGAGGAGCGAAATCGCTTCCTGCGCTTGGTCGCCGACATCAAATCCGGCACAGATGATTATGCGGCCCGACTGAGCTCCCTGACTTTGGCTGCCATGACCGGCATTCCTCACCAAGCGGATGAGTCGGAAAGATCGATCGTCCGTTCTCTGCATGGTACCGAAGAACTTCCGCCCCAGGTACGCGAGCGCGAGGTATTGGAAAAACTCTGGCAAGCGCGGCTGGTTCTGGCGATGGGCGAGCTCCTCGATCAGGATGAAGAAGAGATCTCTTTGAACCTGGCAGAACTTGAAGATGAGGAAAAGGTGCTCTTCAAGGAACTGCAGGGAGAAGACGACAAAGAGGAAGAAGAAAACCCTTTTGCCGAACTTACCCGGTTGGAAGGCTCACTCCGCGTCAACTCTGCCGGCAATATTAAAAAACGATTTAAAGCCTGGAGAACCCTTTTTCTTGCCGGGAAGATGGAGGAATGCGAAATTTTTCTTGCCAATGGCATGGACAGTGGCGACATCCTGCTGGAAATGTATCAACAGAGAACCGGACAGCAGGCGCAGCTGGTTGCAAGCCTCGAACTGCCGGCCTTGGTTGGTTGGAATAATGACCAAGCGAGTACTGCCGTACGTGAATTTACCACCAAGAACTCACCCATCCTCACTGCCATAGGGGAGACATTTGCGGCGCTGATCAGCCAAACGGCCACGCCGGGACAATTCGAACCTGCCGTGGCTTGGGAAAAACTGCTCTCTGCCGATTTTCCGGCCGAGCAGTTCGGCAGAATTCAGATCAACTTCTATCTCTTCCGAGACCTTCCCTGTTCAACACTTATTGGAAAAACCTCGGATGCCCAAGGCTCGGGGAAAAGCGGACTGCTGGCGGTGATCGGATAATTCGCCGGCAGCAGTCGCCCCGCCTCCGGTTATTTACAGCAGGTGTAAGGATTAATAGTCAAAACCGGGCAGGATGCTGATCGCACCACATTGTCGGCGACGCTGCCGAACATGATTTTCTCAAGACCCTTATAGCCATGAGTGCCCATAATGATGAGATCGGCCTTGATTTCAGCACCGTATTCAACGATCTTCTCAGGGACATCACCCATAAAGACCTTGTAGTTCAGTTCCTTTACTCCGGCTGTTTTGCAGTATTCAACCATTTCCCCGCAGAACGACGCCATTTTTACCTCCGCACTCTCGATGAGTTCTCCTTCAAGCGAGGGCAGAGACATCTGCGGCACAAAAAAGCCGGAATAGTCATCAAAATTTTGCACAACAAAAACCAGATACATTGAAGCCCCGAATTTACCGGCAATGTATGCCGCTGACTCGGCTATCAACCTGGAATTATCGGAAAAATCGACCGGTGTTACGACATTTTTTATCTCTTTCATGATGCTCATAATTGTTTCCCCCTTCTTATTGGTTTAAATTCGCAACGAAACTGCCCTCATTTTTTGACAATATTCTCTCTGTCGAAAACTACCTGCAAAATTGTCGTGGCCGGACATGTGTTTGCGGAACACTTACCTAGCCCCTTTTCTTTTAATTTTCTCATATCATGGCTACCGATGCAAGTATTACATTATCACTCGCAAATGCAACATTCCGCCACAAGTAATTTGCTTTGACAAAACCGATTTTGGCGATATTTTCATAGATAGGCACTTTGTGGTACTTTACATGCACCCAGAGAACAATTCCGACTTAAATGGCAAGGACCCCCCGTGGCAAAAAGAGGCTCTCCAGTGAACATAATCAAGGCTATCTCCATCAGCGACCGCAAAGGAACGCGCAAAAACAATATTGATACAACCAATCTTGTCGCCGATTTCGGCCTGGAAAATGATGCCCATGGCGGCAGCTGGCACCGCCAGGTGAGCTTTCTTGCCCAGGAAAGTATAGACACCATGCGGGCAAAAGGCCTTGAGGTTGTTGCCGGTAATTTTGCCGAAAACATCACCACCGAAGGGCTCAATCTTACCGCTCTTGTGGTTGGTAGACACATCAGCATCGGCGAGGCAAAACTGGTAATATCGCAGCTCGGGAAAATCTGCCATACCCGCTGCGCCATATTCCACCAGGCCGGGGACTGCGTCATGCCGCGGGAAGGTATTTTTGCCGTCATCCGGAAAGGGGGAAGCATCCGGGTTGGTGATGTCATCAAGGTGGAAGACGAAATTTCCCGATCGGCGGCGATAATCGGCACGCAAGAAACAGAGGAAAATCAGGGCGATGAACTACAAAGACTCGTCCGGGAAAAATTCCATCCGGCCTTTGTTCGTTTTGACGCGATCACTCAAAAGGAAGGAGGAACCCTTGCCGCCATCCTTGATGATCTGACTGTCACCCAGAAAACCACGGATATCGTGGTCTTTGATCCTTCCGGGAGCCTCGGCCTGACTCTCGCCGGATATGCACTCAAAGGTAATCGGCCAAACTGTTACCAACGAGAGGCCTCCTCCATCTTCTATTGCCGATCGGTAGCCGAAGTGGAAGGCTTGTGATATTCAATGATGCTCATACTGCAATTTGGTGAGGGGTGGCCGTATTTGTCCGCTCAGGCTTTTTCTCCCCAATGCACCCCAATGGTGCCAAGCATGAATTTCTTATAACCGACTCGGATAAACCCCGCGCCCTCAAAAACTTCAGCCAAAGCTGCAGCATTATAAAAATCCATTGTTGAGCCGGTAAGGTAGGCATAGGCGGCGGCGTCATCGGCAAGCAGTTTCCCCATAACCGGAATACCAAAGCGAAAATAGAAGCGTACCAGGGGATACAGGAGATTTTTCGCAGGCGGTGTGGTGTCGAGACAGACGACCTTGCCGCCCGGCGTCAGTACCCGATGGACTTCCCTGAGAACCTTGCCGGCATCATCGACATTGCGGAGCAGATAGCCAAAGGTCACCGAGGCAAAACTGCCGTTGGCAAAGGGCAGGCAGTTGGCATCACAGGCATGCCAGAGGATATCTTTATCGGCAAAACGTTTCTTTGCCTCCTTCAGCATGTTCAGGGAAAAATCACCGCCCACTACTCTGGCATGGCCATAGGTTGCCGACATGAGCGCCGCAATATCCCCGGTACCGGTGGCCAGATCAAGGGTGCGGCTCTGACCTGGGTCGCCCGCCGTTCTGACCACAAACTTACGCCACCGCTGGTCTTGCCCCAAGGTCATGACCCGGTTCATCAAATCATAACGACCAGCAATGGCATCGAACATCTTCTGTACGCCCGGGCCTTTACTCACAACCATCTCCCTTCATCAACACGGCGCAAAGCCCGGCGTCCGCGGAAAAGCAATGACCTCACGGATATTGGTCATACCGGTGACGAACTGAATAAGCCGCTCAAAGCCAAGGCCAAAACCGGCATGGGGCACGGAACCGTAAAGGCGAAGATCGAGATACCATTGATAGTCAGCAAGGGTAATCCCGGCCGCACTCATCCGGGTGGCGAGGACATCATAGCGTTCCTCGCGCTGGCTGCCGCCGACAATCTCACCGATCCCCGGGACGAGGATGTCCATGGCCGCAACAGTTTTGCCGTCATCGCTCACCCGCATGTAAAAGGGTTTGATGGCCGCCGGGTAGTCGGTAACCGTCAGCGGTTTTTTGAATACCTCCTCGGTCAGGTAGCGCTCGTGTTCCGATTGCAGATCAAGACCCCATTCGACCGGGAACTCAAACTGTTTCTTGGCCTTTTTCAGACGTTCCACCGCCTCGGTATAGGTGATATGGGCAAACTCCTGCTCGGTGACTCCTTTCAGCTTCTGCAGCAGGCCTTTTTCTATAAACTTATCAAATAGTTCCATATCTTCTGGACAATGGGTCATGGCATCAGCGAGAAGATACTTGAGCATCTCCTCGGCGATCTGCATATTGCCGCGCAGGTCGCAAAAAGCCATCTCCGGTTCGATCATCCAGAATTCAGCGAGATGCCGGGAGGTATTTGACTTCTCGGCGCGAAAGGTCGGACCAAAGGTATAAACGTCGCCAAGCGCCAGGGCGTACACCTCGGCCTGGAGCTGGCCGCTGACGGTAAGGCCGGCCGGCCTACCGAAAAAATGCTCCTCCTTACCTCCTGTCTTTCCGGTGGTCACCTGGAACATTTCTCCGGCGCCTTCACAGTCGCTGGTGGTAATTATCGGTGTATGAACCTGCACGAATCCGCGATCTTGAAAAAATTGATGCACCGCATAAGAAAGCCGTGATCGGACCCGGCTGACCGCCCCGAGGGCGTTGGTTCGTGGTCGGAGATGGCTTATTTCACGCAGAAACTCAAAGGAATGCCTCTTTTTCTGCAGGGGATAGCTTTCCGGATCGGCCTTGCCGATGACGGAAATTTTCGCGGCGTGTACCTCAACCTCCTGACCCTTGGCCGGGGATGCTCTCAGTTCCCCCTCGATCACGACACTTGCCCCGGTGGACAACTGTTTTATCTCGGCTTCATAGTTGTCGAGCTTCTCATCAGCAATAATTTGCAGATTGGCAAGGCACGAACCGTCACTGACCTCTATAAAAGAAAAACCGCCGGTATCTCTTCGGGTTCGCACCCAACCGGTAATGGTGACAATCTCGCCCAGCGGCTTTTCGCGCAGGACATTTTTAATACGTGTCTTCATAACCATTCACCTTAATTTTTTCGAACTATACACCGCCATTTCACCAAGCCCTGGCAGATTGGCAGCATCGACGCCGGCGAGTTCCGCCATGTGCCTGGCAGCCACCGCGCATTTCAGCATCAGGAGAAAAAAGATCTCCCGATCAACTTCAGATAAGCTTTCAAAATTACCCTGGCCTTTGGAAATAACCAAGTCGGCCGAGACAAATATTCGGTGAAATTCAGCCGAGCATTGATCGAGAACCGTGCCCGGGCACCTCGAACCATTGGAAATGATCCGGCCAAATCTGTCAAGACCTGCGACAAGGGCATCTTCCAAGAGGGCATCGTTGATAATCGGTCCGTCCTTCACCGCAATGGTAATGGCAAATCCGCGCTTGAAGAGGTATTCGACCAACAGTGTGTCATAAACTATTTCACCACTGTTATCACAAAGATAAAGAACTTTGGCACCATTCTTTAAGGATGCGATACGGTCGTGAAGAAGAGCAGTGTGATCGACCGCAAAAGAGCTGATCCGACTCTTGTCCAGTGCAGCCATGATATCAATGTCGGCAAATGCCCCGTAATCGATGCAATTGCCGGCAATGGCAAAGCGCAAGGTCATTGTCAATGGCGACGTTGAAGCCTCAATCTCCCTGCGAAGTATCGGCACGATCTTCATGGCCTCTGTATTGCTTATGGTTTTCAACCGCCGGTAAGGATCCTCGCAGCCGGTGATTTCGGCTATGGCTTGGTAGATAGAGCCGGCGTTGTCAGGTGGACTGAGGTGCATATCGAGATTTGCGATGATTGTCGCAATTTTTTGGACCACGCGGAGCTGTATTTCCGGCGAACATTCGGCATTCCGTGCCACCTGCAACGATTGCCGCACGAAACAGGGCAGACAATCTACCTCAGTTCTCATAGCAGATATTCCCGGCGAACATTGGAAAGTGCGGCAAATACAGAGCTTTTTGCCGTAGGCTCATCTTCATAGAATCTTTGCAGCAGGCTGCGGACCTTTTCTCGCCTGGTGTCCACCGATAAAGGACAGAGATTTTTTACCGGTTGGAGTTGCAAGTCGCCGGCGATTTGCTCCACGTCGGTTTTTTCAAGATAGGCCATCGGCCGAACAATGGCCAAACTGCCGCCGAATAAATCCTGTCGAGGAACCATGGTCGAAATGTTACCGCTGTAAAGAGCATTGAGGAAAAAGGTTTCGATGAGATCGTCCTTGTGATGGCCCAGGGCTATTTTATTATACCCCTGCTCCCTGGCGAGATCGAAGAGCTGGCTGCGTCGGTTGCGAGCGCACAGAAAGCAGGTCCTTGCCTCCTCGCAAATCTTGCGCTCGGCGACTACTTCCAAGATCAGCCCAAAGGGCAGCAGTTGCCGGCCGATGGCAGTGGCAGGAGCCGACATCGCCGCATCCTTTCGCCAGAACCCATGATCGACATGATGCGCCGTGAGGTTGAAGCGGATTGGTGCCTTTTTTTGCCACAGACTCAGTACTCCCGACAAAACAAGACTGTCCACCCCACCGGAAACAGCAATCAAAACATTGTCTCCAGCAGAAAACATAGAGTAATCGTGCATTGCCCGGCCGATTTTTCGGTTCAGCCCGGCGGGTAACCGGTAACCAGTCTTCATCTGTGACAATACGCAGGAAAAAAGGAAGGATGCAAACGAGATTTTCAAGAAAGGCAGAGAGAAACACTCAGTCTGCGGCATCAACCGCAGACTCATCAAGAACCGAAAGTGAGAACCGCTATTTCAGGTAGGGGCAGGTTGCCAGACGCTCACTAATGCCTTGTTCCACCAATTGCTCGACACTGACCCACTTAAAACCCCGATTTTGCATTTTCTCAAAGGATAAAACATTGTCGAGCAAGGATTCCTGTGTCTCTCGAAAGTCAGCAGTCCAGAGAACGGTCCCGCTGGCGGCATGCACCAGCGCCATATGCAGGTCGGCCGATGCCGGATCGTCGGAGGCATACTCTGTCCCCTCTCGCTGCTTGAAACGCCGGACCGTTGTCACCAGTACCCCGTCACAGCCAACCTTTTTACCAATCGCTGAGACCATTCCGAACAAACCGCCGGAGACTTCCGGAGAAAGAGCTGCCTCTTGACCGACGCTGACTACACGTGCCTTCGTGTTGCCGCTCAGCTCACGGGCCATAATGCCGGTGACAAATGTTGCCCCATTTTCCAAAGAACGTGCGTGGTCGAAGCTGACCGTTTCATCTTTATCGACAGTTGTTCCGGCGGGCAACACAGCTATGCAGGAGAGTGTTTTGAGAGATGCCTGACTTTGATTTCCATCGCCGATATTGGCCGAACACGACGCGAGGAGAACCATTGATACACTGCAAAGTGCTAACATTCTTGATAGTTTTCTCACAAAATCACCTTTAGATTAAGTAATTGTGCTCTTTATATGCACACTTCTCGATGAATTATTTACAAACATCCTTTGGATGAGAGTGGTCCCGGTATCGCTATCGGAGTCACCGCCATTTTCAAAGAACGACCAAAACCTTTAAAAATAGCTTCTATTATATGATGGCCATTTTCTCCATGCAAGAGATCAATGTGCAAAGTCAGGCCGGCATGCTGCATAACGGCACGAAAAAATTCCTTAGCCAGGACCGTGTCGAATGAACCGATTTTTTGCTCGGCAACCACCACCCCATAATGAAGAAACGGACGGTTGGAGACATCAACAACTACACGGGCAAGGGTTTCATCCATCGGCAGATAACAACTGCCGTACCGAGCTATCCCCCCTTTATCGGAAAGGGCTTGGGCGATAGCCATGCCGAGGCAGATCCCAATATCCTCGACGGAGTGATGATCATCCACTTCCGTATCGCCTTTAGCGCGGATGGACAAATCAAAAAAACCGTGAACAGTAAAGAGAGTCAGCATATGGTCGAGAAAGGAAACCCCAGTTTGTATGCTATTTACCCCGGTTCCGTCGAGATCAAGCTCCAATTCTATATTTGTTTCCCCGGTTTTACGGCTAATAACAGCCTTTCTTGTTGCTGTCGCATGTTTCATAATTTTATGGTCGGTGAGATGAAAAGACTGAAATTTCCTGCTTCAATACGATAAAATACAAGCATTATACAAACATGGGAGATTTGAAGGAAGATTTCAATAAGCAAAAAGCAGCATACCCGAAACAAACAAATCCTTCTCTATTTTTTCGTGACAGTTTAGAAGAAAACAATTATATTGGAAAACTTAGCTCAATCATTTTTTAATTGACACTCGGTTACAGACCTTGTATAAACACCCCAGTTTTGATATAGGTAAACAAAACAAGCGGGAATAACTCAGTGGTAGAGTGCAACCTTGCCAAGGTTGAAGTCGCGAGTTCGAATCTCGTTTCCCGCTCCACTATAAAGAATAAAAGGTTCGACACTGTTCGGACCTTTTTTTATTAAAAAGATCGACCATTCGAGGGATATAATGAAAACCTATCTTGCCCCAGTCAACGAGATCGAAAAAAAGTGGTACGTTGTCGACGCGGAGAACAAGATTCTCGGCCGTCTGGCTTCTGAGATTGCAAATCGGCTGCGTGGCAAACATAAGCCGACTTTTTCTGCCTTTATTGACAATGGCGATTTCATAGTTGTTACCAACGCTGAAAAGATTGCACTTACCGGCAATAAGCTTGATGATAAAAAATACTACCGTCATACCGGATACATGGGTGGCCTGAAGGAAACTTCTGCCAAAGATCTTCTCGTCAAACACCCGAC
Organism: Deltaproteobacteria bacterium; assembly: GCA_031441605.1. GTDB lineage: Bacteria > Desulfobacterota > Desulfobulbia > Desulfobulbales > Desulfocapsaceae > Desulforhopalus_A. Next base: position 18,096 of record JANNQF010000007.1, on the reverse strand, counting down.
CGACCTGATCATGCATGCTGTACGGGGAATGCTGCCGAAAAACAAGCTTGGCCGCGCACAACTCAAAAAGCTGAAAATCTATACTGGAACAAATCATCCTCATGCGGCACAACAGCCTGCTGAATTAGATATTTAATCTTGGAGAAATAATTATGGCTCAAGATCGTTTTTATGCAACCGGAAAAAGAAAAACCGCAGTTGCCAGGGTTTGGCTCACACCTGGAACCGGCAAAATGATTGTCAACAAGATGGAAGCCGACGCCTATTTTGGTCAGATTTTCAAAAACCAGAGAATTGTCAAGCCATTCAAGGTCACCGAGACCACTGAGCAGTATGACGTGATCGCCACTTTGCGCGGCGGCGGGAAATCCGCACAGGCCGATGCCTTGGCCCACGGTATTTCCAAAGCTTTGCTTGAGACGAATCCGGAGGTGAGACTTCCGTTGAAACAGTCTGGGCTGATTACCCGCGATCCCCGAGAGAAAGAACGGAAAAAATACGGTCAAAAAGGCGCCCGAGCCAAGTTCCAGTTCTCGAAACGCTAAGATTTATCGAGACATTCCTGCCGTTTTCCAAGCTGGTTTGACAAAAGCGGAAAACTGCAGGTACAATATGTATGTCTTGAGGGGAGTGACGGTTAAACTGTCATTCCCTTTTTTTTTGCTTTCTTGCCGGTTTCACCGGAACCATTATTTTTCCAAGGAGAATTCTCACTATGCTTAGAGCGGGAATCATCGGGGCATCGGGATATACCGGGGTCGAGCTTGCCAGGATACTCTGCAACCATCCAGAGGTCGAGATAACAGTAGCAACCTCCCGACAATATGCCGGCCGTCACCTCTCGGATATCTTTCCAAACCTCAGAGGGAAGGTGAATCTACTCTGTGAGAACCCACCTATTGACGAACTCAGTCGGAAAGCTGATCTTTTTTTCACAGCCGTTCCGCATAAAACGGCAATGGATCTGGTACCGATCCTCCTTGCCGCCGGCAAAAAAGTCATCGATCTCTCCGCCGACTTTCGTCTGCGCGATGTCGCGGTGTATGAACAGTGGTATCAGCCGCATTCCTCAAGTCAGCTGCTGAAAGAAGCTGTCTATGGCCTACCTGAACTCTATCGCCAGGACATAGCCGGATGCAAATTGGTTGCCAACCCCGGCTGCTACCCTACCTCCATTATCCTCGGCCTCGCACCGCTTTTAAAGGCAGGGGCAATACAACCACAAACGATCATCGCCGATTGCAAATCGGGAACGTCGGGTGCCGGGCGAACGGCCCAGACCGGAAATCTGTTCTGTGAGGTCCATGACGGGTTCCGGCCTTATAAAGTCGGCAGAGCCCATCGGCATACCCCGGAAATTGAACAGGAGTTGAGCCTGCTTGCTGAAAAAGCGGTACATGTCACCTTTACCCCGCACCTCCTCCCCATTGCCAGGGGTATCCTCAGCACCGTTTATGCTTCTCTAACGCCTGGTTTTACGCAAAAGAATATCAATGAGCTTTATCAGGAACAGTATGGCGACGAACCTTTCGTCCGATTGTTGGATGAGGATGTGTTTCCGACAACGCAATTTGTCAGAGGCTCAAATTTTTGTGATATTTCATTTAAAATAGACCCGGCAACCAATCGAATAATCGTCATGTCGGCCATTGATAACATCGTCAAGGGCGCATCCGGGCAGGCGGTACAGAACATGAATATCATGTGTGGATTTACAGAGACTTCCGGTCTTGGTATCGTCCCGCTCTTTCCCTGACCTGTGCCGGTATCTTTTTAACCCTCTCCCGGCATGTCTCCAGAATCACGAAATATTAAACTGCTGATCGGCTACGACGGCACTGAGTTTAGTGGCTGGCAGCGCCAAGATAACAGCCGCACCATTCAGGGTGAAATCGAGTATTTCCTCAGCCGCATGACCAACGAGGAAATCCTGCTGAATGGCGCCGGCCGAACCGATGCAGGCGTTCATGCCGACGGCATGGTTGCGCATTTCCACACCGCTTCAGCGATCCATTGTGAGGATTTTTTGCGTGGCCTGAATGCGATGCTCCCGAATGCCATTAGGATATTCCATGCTGAAGAGGTTGACGCCTCCTTCCACGCTCGTTTTTCAGCAGTCGGTAAGCTGTACCAGTATGATCTCTACAACGGCAGGGTACACCCTCCTAAATTGCGCCTCCACACCTTGCATGTCCTTTGTTCCCTTGATGTATTAACCATTCGGCAATGCCTTGCCATAATACTGGGGACCCATGATTTTTCATCCTTTGAAAACAGCGGTTCGCGGGACAAGAATGCTTGCTCGGGTCGCGGTGCGGTTCGAACAATCGAAGAGACAGATTTGATTGAAAACAATAATGAGCTGCTCTCTCTGCAATTTAAAGGGGACGGATTTTTGCGGAATATGATCCGAAATCTGGTTGGCACCCTCCTTGAGGCAGGGAGAGGGAAAATCACAGCGCAGGAATTTGCCGCAATACTTGCTGCCAAAGACAGGACCATGGCCGGGCCTACCGCCCCGGCGCATGGTTTATGCTTGAAGAAGGTGTTCTACTGACGTTCAGCGCAAGGGATTAATTGGTTTTTTTGAGTGCGGAGTGCCTGGCCAAAAGGGATTGTAACTTCCAAGGGGAAGAGAGGCAGACCCGAGAATCATCGCAAATCGACATAACATCACAGAAAGCGAGAAATTCCGTGAGTGCTTCACTGATCACGGTGTCTTGTCTCTGGATGATTTTCAGCTGCCTTTTCATATCCAATCCTTCGATTTTCAGCCCCTTCAACCAGCCGTTCTCAGCTTCGCGGCAGATGCAAAGCGCCGAAAGACAGGTTATGCCCGCACCTGACTCAACAGCCCGCTTCACTGCTTCCGGGTGCCCCATCTCCATTACCACATGCACTTCATTCATATATTTACCGAAGCGCTCGCTGATGGTGGCGGCGGTACCCGATCCGCTTTCCCGCATAATCCATTTCTTACCCTTGAGATCACGGTTTATATCGAACACCTCGTTATGGGCAAGTGGGTCCGTAGGACCACAGAGAACGAGCAACTCGTCTTCAAACCAAGGGCGCGAAAGGATTTCCGCACTGCCTGAAAGCGGACCCTCGACAAACCCTATATCCATCTCCTTGGCCAGCACGAGTTGTTCTGCGTGCCTGGTATTATACACCAGCATATTGACATGTACATTGGGATGGACGCGCTTGAACGCCCCGATAAGATAAGGTAAAATGTAATTTCCCAGGGTCGTGCTGGCAACCACTTCGATGCGGCCATCGAGTTTGTCGTTACGCTCAGACATGACGGTTTCGATATTGCCTACCTGACATATTATATCTTTTGAAAGCGGCAGAAGAAATCTTCCCCGAGCGTTGAGCAAGAGACTCCGCCCATGCCTGTCAAAAAGCGATCCACCAAGCTGATTCTCGAGTTCCGCTAGGGCCATACTCACCGCAGATTGGGTAACGAAAAGCTTTTTACTGGCTTTTGTTACTTGAGCTGTCTCGGCAACTGCCACAAAGATTTCTAATTGTCTTAAGGTAATAGACATAAAGCATCTCCAAACAACGGCTCTGCATTGTTTATAGGTTTGGTTTTTAATATTTTTCGCTGCTTCTTCAATATATCACTTTTGTTGATATTAACAAGCACCTTTTTTAATCAAACATTTCAGACCAATAGCAAGCCACATAAAACATACAATGGGGTGTATCGCCAGTGAATTTGTTGTTGACACACACTAAACAATTCTTTAAGGTAGCTGCCGAACAAGCAAAGTGAAAAGTATGTTTACCAGTAATGATGTAACTTGGCGGCATTGTATTCATTTCAATGCCTGCACAAAGGGGAATCACGTATGGAACATCAATTCAGTGCTTTTCTGTATCAGGAACATGTCCTCTGGATCGCCGCTTTCACCCTCGGTGGCTTAGCTTTCGCCCTCGGTCCCATCGCCATTGTATATTTGTTCATGCCGCTTCAAACCCGGCAATTGAGCAACAAAGCCCTGCAGTTTATCGAATGTGGCATGGATCCCATAGGAGACAGCTGGATTCGATATGGTGTTGTCTTCTACCTGTATGCTCTAATCTTTCTCGCCTTTGACGTCGACGTTCTCTTTCTTTTCCCTGTAGCTACTGTTTATAACACCGGGTTATTTGCATCCTCAATACGTGACTTTGTTGAAATAGTCATTTTTGTCGGGATATTAGCACTCGCAATAGTTTATGCATGGATTAAGGGAGTATTTAAGTGGGAACGCAAAACATTCCTTCGTCGGTAGTCCAATTCGCCCTCGCGGACAAACTCATTAATATCGGCCGGGCTAATTCTTTCTGGCCCTTGACCTTCGGCATCGCCTGTTGCGCTATCGAAATGATGGCCACCGGCTGTGCCCGTTTCGATATGTCGAGGTTTGGCGCCGAGGTGTTTCGCCCTTCGGCCCGGCAAAGCGATGTTATGATCGTTGCCGGTACCATCACCAAAAAAATGATGCCGGGCATCAAAACTCTCTACGATCAAATGCCCGAACCAAAATGGGTTATGGCGCTTGGTAATTGTGCCATTTCAGGCGGCCCTTTTGCTTTTGAAGGTCAATACAGCATTATTCTCGGTGCCGATGTCTTTCTACCTGTTGATGTCTATATCCCCGGGTGCCCTCCCCGCCCCGAAGCTCTTTTGCAGGGAATAATTGAACTTGAACACCTGGTCTCTGACTGGAAAAGGTGGAAAAATCCCGAAGCGGCATGACTTTTTTATAGCACCCCGAGAAGCCTATTTCCGCCTGAAAAAGGCTTTGGGGGAGTCTCCTGTGGAGCATGGAAAATGATTTGTGAGAAAATAAAAACGACTCTTCAGAGTCTCTTTCCCGAACCCGCCCCTGTCGCCGCTGAAGCCCAAGTTTCCGGCGACGACCAAGACAAGAAACCGAAAAGTCCTGAACCCCCGCGAACAGACGGAGTGGTGGAAAGGGAATATTCGGTTCACGGGTATCACCTCGACGCCCAAATTTCTCCGGCGCAGCTCATTACCGCTGTAACCATCCTTGATGAAGCGGAATTTTTTATAGAAAGCATTACCGGCGTTGACTGGATAAAAGACAACCAACTAGAAGTCGTTTACGATTTCAGCCGTTATGATTTTGACCTTTGCCGAGTGGTGATACGCACACGGATAGACCGCAAATCTCCGGTAGTACCTACAATAACAGAGATTTATCCCGGAGCAAACTGGCACGAACGAGAGACGCATGACTTCTTTGGTATTAAATTCGCTGGCCATCCCCACCTCATTCCTCTCCTCCTTCCTGAAGATGCAGATTTTCATCCACTCTTAAAGGATTTCAAGGCATGAATTCTCCAATACTGCTCCAACCGGACGAGACTTTTATTCTCAACGTTGGTCCCCAGCACCCTGCGACCCACGGGGTGTTAAGGGTCAAAATGGAAATGAACGGGGAATATATCGTCAATGCCGAAACGGTTATCGGCTACATTCACCGCATGCACGAGAAAATGGGCGAACTGAAGACCTACCCGCAGTTCCTCATGAACCTCAGTCGCATGGATTATCTCGGCGCTCTCGGCTACAGCCACGGTCATGTGTTGTTGGTTGAGAAGGCATCGGGAATCGTCGTCCCCGAAAGAGCTGAATACATCCGGGCGATAATGGTCGAGCTAAACCGCATTGCCTCGCATCTTTTCTGGTTCGGGGCCTTTGTTATGGACCTCGGTGGCTTTAGCCCGCTGATGTATGCCCTGCAGGATCGAGAGCACATCCTTGATATGCTTGAGGCGGTAACCGGATCTCGCCTGACCTATTGTTACTTCCGATTCGGCGGTCTTTGTAACGATGTCGATGATGATTTTATCACCGCAGCAAGACTGTTTATTCCCCGCATGCGAAAATCCATGAAAAAATACCATAAATTGGTGACTGGAAATATCATTTTCCGTAAAAGACTGGAAGGCATTGCTCCCCTCAGTAAAGAGATGTGCCGTAAGTACGGCGCCTCAAGTGCAGTAGCCAGGGGGTCGGGAATCAATTTTGATGTGCGCAAGAATGAACCGTATTCGGTATATCCGGAATTTGATTTCGACGTCCCAGTTTATCATGAGTGCGATTCCCTAGCGAGATACATGGTACGTATGGACGAGATCGAACAGTCTCTGCGCATAGTAGAACAGGGTCTTGACAAACTCCCCGATGGTCCAATCATGCCCGACAAGAAACCAAAGCTCATCAAGCCTCCAGTCGGTGACTATTATCAGGCAGTGGAAACTGCGCGAGGCAGCTTCGGCATTCGATTGGTAAGCGACGGTGGGAAAAACCCCTATCGCTTGAAACTACGTTCACCTACCTATTCAAACATGCACCTTTACGATGAAGCGTGTCGAGGTATGATGATCATGGACGCCCTTGCCTTCATGGGAAGTCTTGATCTGGTTATTCCCGAGATAGACCGATAAAAGGATAATCCTATGCAATTAACCCTCTTTAATGTCATTGTGGCGGTTGTCCTTGCCATAGCTTTTGCAGCCCTCAATGCGGCCTACCTGGTGTGGGCTGAACGAAGAGGTGCGGCACGCATTCAAAGGCGACCAGGGCCCAACATTAACGGACCTTTCGGCCTTCTCCAGCCGCCACTCGACGGCATCAAGCTGATGGCAAAACAATTGACAATCCCCGGCGGTGCCGACAAGATCATGTTCATCACCGCGCCGGTTCTTGCCATGTTCCCGGCCATCATGAGTTTTGTGACAATACCGTTCAGCGATAGCATCATCGCTAAGAACATGAACGTCGGAGTTTTGATGATTTTTGCTTTCGCCTCCATGGGCAGCATGTCGCTGCTGATTGCCGGCTGGAGCTCGCGCAACAAATATTCGATGATGTCTTCCGTCCGAGCAGTGTCACAGGCCGTCGCCTACGAGATACCCATGCTCATTACCGCCATCACCGTGGTCATGATCGCCGGCTCCGCCGATCTCATGGAAATCGTCCACCAGCAGAGCAGGTCAATTCTTCACTGGAACATTTTCCCGCTCCTTGGCAACTCACATAACATTCTTATGCCCTTCTCCTTTCTTATCTTTTTCATGTGTACCCTGGCCGAAACCAACAGGGCCCCCTTTGATCTTGGTGAGGCAGAAAGCGAACTGGTCGCCGGTTTTCATACAGAATACGGCAGCATGGGATTCGGGCTTTTTTTTATGGGGGAGTACGCCAATATCGTCATAGGGTCCTGTATGACCACCATTCTCTTCCTCGGTGGCTGGGGCTGTCCCTTTGGTCTTTTCCCTGGGGTCTGGTGGTTTATCCTGAAGCTGTATCTACTGATTGCCACCTTTATATGGATACGTTGGACCTTTCCACGTACGACAATTTATGGACTTCTGAATCTCTGCTGGAAAATTCTCATACCGCTTTCCCTTTTCAACCTGCTGCTCACTGCGGGACTTATTAAGGTGTTTTGAGATGGTTGCATACTTTACCGAAATTTTCACTGGCCTGATGAGCCTGTTCATCGGCATGGGGATTACCTTTAAGGAATTTTTCAAACCTACGGTAACCGTTGCCTACCCATACGAAACCCTGACGATGTCCGCAAGATACCGGGGCCATATTGAACTCGTCGAGGATGAAGAAGGCAAACCTCAGTGTGTAGTTTGCGGCCTTTGTGAAAAAGCCTGCCCTTCCGACTGCATTTCTTTAGCGGGAGAAAAACCGGAAGGTGGCAAGAAAAAGGTGCTCAGCAAGTATGTGCTCGACTTTACCAAATGTTCACTCTGCGGCTCCTGTGTTGAATCCTGCAGCTTCGGCGCCATTGATTTTTCCAAAGATTACAATCTGGCAAGCACCAGAAAAGAAGATTTCTACTTTGATCTTCTGAAACGCCTTGAGGAGAGGAATAAATGAACCCGTCTTCCCTTGCTGCCCCCGCTCTTTTCACTGTCGACGGACTGGTTGGGGTGGTTTTCCTTGTAATGGTGCTGATTACCGTGGTCGGAGGCTTGATCGCTTGCAATTCGGAGAGACTTGTTCGCTCGGTCGCCGGCCTAGTTGTCTGTTTTATCGGGGTTGCCGGATTATATTTTTTCCTCAACTCCCCCTTTGTGGCGATGATGCAGATTCTCATATATGTCGGAGCAGTTGCGGTTACCATTTCCTTTGCCATCATGCTTGCGGCTCCCGAAGAAAACAAAAAGATCGGCCCGACCAGTATCCTTGTCGGGCCGCTAGGTTTCATCACTGCGGCCCTCATCACCGGTGGTTTTGCGGTTCTTGCACTGAAAACCGAGTGGGCCATCCAGAAAAAGATCAATGACGGTTCGATGAAGGAAATCGGCCTGCAGCTTCTCACCGATTATTCGATGGTCTTTGAATTAGTTTCCATCGTATTACTTATCGCAATCCTCGGGGCTTTAGTAATTGCTCGGGAAGGGAGGGAAAACTGATGGTAATCTTGGGCCTCTACAATGAGTTGAACACCTACCTCATCATTGGTGCTATGCTTTTCGGCATGGGAATATACGGCATGGTCACCCGTCGCACCCTGATCGGCATGCTTATCGCTGCAGAACTGATTCTCGCCGGTTCATCCGTCAACTTCATGGCATTCAACAGATTCACAGCACCGGATCCGGTAACCGGACAGGTCTTCACCCTGTTCATTATGGCCATTGCCGCCGCGGAAGCCGCCATCGGTCTGAGTATTATCATTGCCGTCTATGGTCACTTTAAATCGATCGACGCGGAAGACACCGCCCAACTTAAAGGTTAGTCATGGAGTCCTCGGGAATGGATTACAAATTGCTTTTAGCTTTGCTCATTCCACTCATCGGTACACTTGGGGTAATGATCAAGGGGGACAAGGAGAACATCAGGGAAGGTATCTCTTGCATTTCCTCCCTCCTGCTTTTGCTGGTTGTCGGCTCGATGGTCCCGGTGGTATGGCACGGCAAGACTCTCATTTTTCACATGTTTACCATCCTTCCCGGGGTTTCCGTGACCTTGCGTGCCGATTCGATGTCGATGATCTTCGCCCTTGTCGCTTCATCACTGTGGACGATTGCTGTTTTTTATTCCATGGGGTACATGCGAACCCTCAAAGAACACGCACAAACTCGGTTTAATGCCTGTTTTGCTCTCGCCATCTTCGGCGCCATAGGGGTGGCCTTTTCGGACAATCTCTTCACCATGTACCTCTTTTACGAGATTGTCTCCGTCTGCACCTATCCTCTGGTTGCGCACCATCAGGATGATGAAGGCTACAATGGCGGGAGAAAGTATCTCGTTTACCTCACCGCTACCGCTAAGGCGTTCCTCTTGCCGGCAATGATCCTCATCTACGTCCTGACCGGCACTTTGGATTTTGCCCCGCAAATCAGCACTGGTATTTTTCCCCAGGGGGTTAACTCGACGCTGGTCATAATGCTCTATATCTTCTGCATCTTCGGCTTTGCCAAAAACGGCATCATGCCTTTCCACCATTGGTTGCCGGGAGCAATGGTTGCCCCTACACCGGTCTCCGCACTGCTCCATGCCGTAGCCGTAGTCAAGGTTGGTGTGTTTTGCACCACCAGGGTCATGCTTTACATTTTTGGAACCGATACCATGCACGCCCTCAATCTTGGCATCCCAACCGCCTATTTTGTCGGTTTCACAGTGATTGCCGCCTCGATTATTGCTCTTTCCAAGGATAACCTCAAGGCGCGGCTCGCCTACTCCACCGTCAGCCAACTGTCATACATCATAATGGGTGTCGCGCTCCTCACCGAGCCGGGCATTCAAGGCGGCTTAATCCATATCGTCAACCATGGCTTTTCTAAAATCACCCTGTTCTTCTGTGCCGGTGCCATCTATGTGGCAACCCATAAGAAGAATATCTCGGAAATGGAGGGTCTCGGCAAGACCATGCCCTTTACCTTCGGGGCATTTGCCATAGCTTCGCTCAGCATGATCGGTGCTCCGCCGGTTGCCGGTTTCATCACCAAGTGGAATCTCCTGGTCGGCTCGGTGCAGGCACATCAGATGGGCATACTCCTCATCCTTATTGCCAGTACCATGCTCAACGCCGCCTACTTTGCCCCCATAACCTACAAAGCGTTTTTTGGGAAACGCCCGGTTGGCGAACCCTTCGTAGGCATTAAAGAGGCACCTCTCTCGATGTTACTTCCAATACTTATTGCTTGCTTGATATCTGTTATTTTAGGGATTTTTCCAGATTTTATGATGCATTTTGTAAAGGTGGTGACAGGATGATTACGCAACTCATCGATTACCTACAAGAACGACTGCAAACAGTGAAAGTGCTCAGCATCATCGCCATTGCCGTCATGTTGGTATGGACCATGGTTGGTGTTGACAACAGTCATGCACATACCTGGATGGAAGCACACATCCCAGGTTTCTGGGCGATTTTCACCCTTCTTTCCTGTCTTGTGCTCATCTTCTTTGCCAAGTGGTTTGGCAATAGTGGAATCATGACCCGAGAGGATTACTATGACGACTAGTTACATTCATCCGGCCCTGATCTTAATATGTGGCGCTCTGCTCCTGCCATGTATCAAAGAGCCGTTTCGAAAACTTTACCTCTGTAGCGTGCCTCTCCTGACCTTTTTCGATGTGATCTATCTCAACTGGCATCCCGGTGTGTATGGAGTAGTCCTTTTTATGGACAAATGGACCCTCACCTTTGGCCGGGTTGATAATCTCTCGATGATCTTCGGATTCATTATGGCTCTTATGGCGGTTATCGGCACTGTCTACGGTCTTCATGTCCGGGATAACTGGCAGCATATTGCCTCCTGGTTCTATGTCGCCGGCAGCCTCGGCGTCATCTACAGCGGCGATTATCTGGTTCTCTTTCTGTTCTGGGAAATTATGGCCTTCGCCTCAACCTTCTTGATCTGGTTCAATACCGACAAAGGTGCCCTTGCCGCCGGCTACCGCTATCTCCTCGTTCACACCTTTGGTGGCGTTCTGCTGCTGCTTGGATTCGTCCTCCGCTACCAGGCTACCGGCGATCTCTCCTTCGTCCAGCTTGATGAACAAAATACCCAGCTATTCACCTGGTTGATTATGGCTGGCCTGATGCTCAATGCTGCAGTTCCGCCGCTGCATTCCTGGTTGCCTGATGCGTACAGCAAAGCGACGATTACCGGATCGGTCTTCATGTGTGCTTTTACAACCAAGACGGCAGTTTATACCCTTGCACGAGGTTTTGCCGGTTTTGATATTCTCATTGTGCTGGGTGTGGTCATGGCAATCTACGGGATTATTTATGCCATGATGGAAAACGATATTCGCAAACTACTAGGATGGGAAATTGTCAGCCAGGTTGGTTACATGGTGGCCGGAGTCGGAATCGGCACAGCTCTTGCCATCAATGGCACCTGTGCCCACGCCTTCGCCCACATCCTTTATAAAGGCCTTTTGTTTATGGCTGCCGGAGCGGTGATCTACAGTACCGGAAAAAGCAAATTCACAGAACTTGGCGGTCTTTGGCGAAAGATGCCCAATACCTTATTTTTTATGGTAATCGGCGGAATCTCCGTTTCAGCTTTTCCGTTCTTTTCCGGTTTCGTGTCCAAATCAATGATCATATCGGCTAGTTTTGAGTCACATTTTATGTTGGCCGGCTTTCTCCTTACCCTTGTATCCATAGGCACATTTCTGGTTGCTGGACTGCGACTGCCCTATCTGATCTTTTTTGGCGAGGATCGATGCAGCACTGAGACCCGCGAGAAAGCCGCAGACCCACCCTGGAATATGCACATGGCCATGTCTGTTGCTGCCTTTTTATGCCTGCTCGTTGGATGCTATCTGCCGTTTCTTTATACTATGCTGCCCAACCCGGAGGTTACCTACCATCCCTACGGGGCTTATCACCTGAGTGAGACTCTGCAAATCCTGGCATTCACCGCACTGGCCTTTATTTTCCTCAAGCATAAACTGGGTGCGAAGGCATCCGTCAGTCTCGACCTTGACTGGTTTTACCGGATGGCTGGTCGTGGTTTCCTCTGGCTCGCCGAGAATCCCATCCAGTGGATTGACACCGCCTGGGGCTCAGCCTACAAGGTTGTCGGACTCTACTCACTGATGATCACCGCCAAATTCTGGTCATGGTTTGACTGGCATGGAATAGATGGCGTGGTCGATGGCAGCGCCAGATGTGTGCAGGCTTGCGGTCGAAGAATTACCATCGTATTACAGAAGGGGCATATCCAGCAGACAATTTATATTTCGGTCACCTTTGCCGCCATTCTTCTCATTTCCTATGTCTGCCTATAAACCCTATTGAATTCAAGGATCACTGGTAATGGATCAACTACTGATGAACTCCGGCTTCCCCATTCTGAGTGTGCTGATATTTCTGCCGCTGGCAGGAGCATTGCTGCTCATTTTTGTAAAAAGCGAGGAATTGTGCCGCTACCTCGCTTTGGTTGTCACCAGTCTTGTAGCCCTGCTCTCCCTTCGCTTGATCGCAGGTTTCGATCTCACTACTGCCAAGTTCCAGTTCGTCGAACAGCACACCTGGATCGAAGCCTTCAATATCAATTATACAATCGGTGTTGACGGTATCTCCATCCTCCTGATTCTTCTTACCACACTTATTATGCCCTTGTGCGTTCTTGCATCATGGTCTTACATTAAGACAAGGGTTCAAACTTTTATGGCCTGCCTGCTGATCATGGAAACCGCGATGATCGGTGTTTTTGTGGCGCTTGATTTAGTTCTCTTTTATATATTGTGGGAGGCAATGCTCATCCCGATGTATCTCCTCATAGGGATTTGGGGTGGCCCAAGAAAAATATATGCCTCCATAAAGTTTTTCCTCTACACCCTCGCCGGCTCAATCCTGCTGTTGGTTGGTATTATTTGGCTTTATGTAACCAACAACTATAGTTTTTTCATTCCCGGGATGATGTGGCAAGATTATCCCATCACCGCCCAGATCTATCTTTTCCTGGCTTTTTTTCTCGCTTTCGCAATTAAGGTCCCGATGTTCCCCTTCCACACCTGGTTGCCCGCCGCCCATGTTGAAGCGCCGACAGCGGGTTCGGTTATCCTGGCTAGTATTCTCTTGAAAATGGGTACCTACGGTTTTCTGCGATTTGCTCTGCCTATTACCCCCGAAGCGACGATTATTCTTATGCCCTATGTCCTCTGGCTCTCCATCGCCGGCATTATTTATGGAGGTTTTACCGCACTTGCCCAGAGCGATATGAAAAAACTTATTGCCTACTCCTCCGTCGGCCATATGGGTTTCGTAACCCTTGGTATTTTTGTACTTAATACTAAAGGGATTGAAGGGGCAATTCTCCAGATGGTCAACCATGGCATAACTACCGGAGCCTTATTTCTCTGCGTCGGCATGATCTATGAGAGAACCCACAGCAGGGAATTACGTTCGGCTACCGGGGTGGGAAAATACATGCCGATTTATGTTACCTTTCTTGCCTTTTTCTCGCTGTCATCTTTCGGATTTCCAGGGACAAACAGCTTCGTAGGGGAATTCATGATCATCGCCGGGGCCTTTGAATTCAACACGACTCTCCACCAATTTCCCTATCTGGCCCTGGCCTCGATTCCCGGTGCAGTGCTCGCCGCAGCGTATATGCTGCGTATGCTGCAAAAAATTATTTGGGGTGGTACGAATAATCCCGATCAATCATGGATAACAGATCTCAACACTCGTGAAATTGTCGTTCTTGCGCCGTTTCTCTTCTTTGTTTTCTGGATCGGTTTGGGCCCACAACCCTTCATTGACTTGATGCATACAAGCGTAACCCAGCTTCTTCAACAGTTTGATGCTCATCAAGCACATTCGATTGCGGCAGCAGGTTCGCTTTTTCAGTAAGATTATAACTAACAACGACCGCGTAAGGGTAATACAATGCTATTTCTCCCCGAATTAACACTGTTAGGAGTTGGTCTGGTCTTTTTCTTCCTCAGCCTAGGTAAACCGAGCAGCGGAAAGGTTAAAAATGTGGCTATCACCCTTTCAGCCTTGGTAGTGCTCGTCACCCTGATGTGTCTAAAGAGTGAAGGGGAACTCTTTTACAGCGCATATCGCATCGATTTCTTCTCACAGCTCTTCAAATTTCTCATTGCCATTGCAACACTGATTGTTCTTATATTCAGTGGCCATCTTGACAGTGTTAAAGAAAAAATCCGGGCTGAATACTATCTATTTTTATTTATTGCCGTGTTGGGTCTGATGATGCTCGTTTCAAGTGTCGAGTTACTGGCAATCTTTGTTTCTTTGGAGCTGTCCTCTTTTGCTGTCTACATCATGGTGCCGCTACGAAATAACACGAGTTGCACCGGCTCACAGGTTGAGGCCGGCATCAAATACCTGCTGTTTGGGGTTATGGCCACCGGTTTTATGCTCTTCGGAATGAGTTATATCTTTGGTCTTACAGGATCGACTCAGCTTTTTGTCATCGCTGATAAGTTGAATTTGATCTATGCACAACCTGCCGCAGTTGTGGCCATTGTGCTTGTACTGGCAGGATTTTTTTACAAATTGGCCATTTTTCCTCTCCACTTTTGGGTTCCTGATGTATACGAAGGGGCCGCTAATGAAACCACCGCCTTTATCGCTGCCGTTCCCAAACTGGCAGCTGTTGCCCTGTTGATTCGTATTGTCGCCCTCATCAATGCCGAAACGGAAGTCATCGTCAATATTCTTGTCGTTTGCGCCCTGCTATCGATGTTTTACGGTAACCTCTCCGCCCTTGTTCAAAAAGACGCTAAGCGACTTTTGGGCTTTTCCGGTATTGCCCATGCGGGTTTCGTCCTCGTCGGACTGCTTACCTTGGAAAGCACAGGTTATGCTACCGCGATGTATTATATTATCGGTTATGTTTTTATGAATCTCGCCTGCTTCCTTGTTATTTGCGCGGTTTCCGACCAGGGTCGCAATGTGGCAATTGAGGATCTTACCGGCCTTCACAAAAGAGCGCCCCTTCTCGCCATCACCTTAACAGTTGGACTTTTTGCACTCGCCGGCATTCCACCTTTCGTCGGATTTTCCGGAAAGTTTCTTTTGCTCCTCGGTGCATTCAAGCAGGGGCATGTACTATTAGTCATCCTAGCAGCACTTAACACCGCCATTGCCATATACTATTATTTATCCGTTGTTAGAGTCACCTTTTGTACAGATTCTGAAAATAGGGGCTCCATCGACTCAAGCAGAAAAAATACTATTCTTTCTGTTCTTCTGATCCTCATAATTATCGTAATGGGGGTAATGCCATCCAAATTTATTGAACTTACGACAACAGCTGTTCAAGCTGTCATGTAGACCCTTGCCTTCTCAATTAAAAGATCCTAAGATTCAACAAAGTAACTAATAGGATCTTTTCCCACTTCTTCAAATCCCACTACTCAACCGGACCGGATTACATGTGGTCTTTAGCTCTCTTTACCCCTTTTGCAAAATGAATACTTGGCTGCTCACCATCCTCTTGATAATCTTAGTTTCCTGCCTCCTTGACTTGGTGGCAGCAACTCTCAACATCCGGGCTCTCTCTGCAAATCTTCCCAAAGAATTCGCCGATGTTTGCACCCCCTCAGCCTACCAAACATCACAAGAGTACACACGTGCCCACACGTATGTATCAATCGTTCAAACCGTTGTTTCAACTCTCATTACCATTTCCTTTATTCTAGGTGGTGGTTTCAATCTCCTTGATCTCTGGGCAAGAAGCCTTGCTCAGAATGAATTGTTCATCGGCCTACTTTTTATCGGATCCTTTTTGTTGCTCTCATTTTTAGTCGGCCTTCCTTTCTCTATTTACAGCACATTTTTTATTGAAGAGCGTTTCGGCTTCAATCGGACAACAGTGCAAACTTTTATCATTGATATACTCAAGGGAACACTGCTTATCCTCCTCCTTGGCGGCCCTCTCCTTGCGTCAATTTTGTGGTTTTTCACTAATGCCGGGCCTCACGGCTGGTTGTTTTGCTGGCTTGGCGTCATCCTCTTTTCTTTAGGATTGCAATTTCTTGCACCGGTATTCATCATGCCGATGTTCAATAAGTTTTCACCATTAGAAGACGGTGCATTACGTACTGAAATTATGAATTATACACAACAGCAGCAGTTCACAATGCAAGGCATTTTCACCATGGATGGGTCGAAAAGGTCGTCGAAGGTAAATGCCTTTTTCACGGGTTTCGGAAAATTCAAGAAAATCGTATTTTTTGATACTCTTGTTGAAAAACTTCTGCCCCATGAGATACTTGCCGTGTTAGCCCATGAGATGGGACACTTCAAACTGCAACATATACCTAAAAATTTGCTGGCCTCTATTTTCCAAATCGGTGTTATGTTCTATCTTCTATCATATTTCCTCGACAATCAAGAGCTTTCCCAGGCTTTTGGCATGGCAACACTTTCGGTCCACACCAGTCTTGTCTTTTTCGGCTTTCTCTACTCACCTATAAATCTGGTAGTCTCCATTCTCTTCCATTTCATTTCCCGTCGACATGAATTTGCTGCCGACACATATGCTGCAAAAACCACAGGGTCGGTTCACCCACTCATTTCCGGGCTCAAAAAACTTTCTGAAGCAAATCTCACAAACCTTACACCCCATCCATTTATGGTCTTTCTTCATTACAGCCATCCGCCGGTCCTCCAGCGAATCAAACAGTTAAAGCTTTCATTGGGCAAAAATGCTTAATCAAATGTAAAGATAATCCTTGACACTACCGTTGGTTAGATGGTTATTTTTTCGTCTACATCCGGTAAATCCGTTCTGATGTCGGCTTGTGTTGCCTTTTACAAGCAAAATCTTATTATTGGTATAAAACTACCTTCAACCCAAGAAATTTCCAGCATTCAGGAGAATACAATGAAAAAAAATGAATTCCGAGGGCCTCTCTTCCAATCGGCGGCATTGCTGATCGGTACCATTATTTTAGCAACAATAGCAGCCTCCGCTGGAAGCGGAGGTAGTGGAGGAGGTATTCTTGCCATTGTTGCTGGAATCGGCAACTCCATTCTCCTTGTCATTGGGCTGGCAATTGGACTGGGTGTCAGTATCGCTGTCCTCATTGGCATCTTTCTCGCCGCTGTGGCTATGGTTTCACCGGAACAGGCCTCACAGATGTTCTCGGACTTAAAAAAAAACTTCTTTCAAGGCGTCTTGATCTGTAGCAATTCATGGTCGTGCTGTGATAAAAAAGGCTCTGAAATATCTATTGATTTAGAGGAACAGGTCAGGATGAAACAGGATATTACCCGCCTTCAGGAAACCAATTCTGAACTTAACAACCAAATTAATGAACTACAGCGGGAACGTATTCTCTTAAATGAAAAAATAGCGAATTTTCAGGTCGACAATTCATCGCTCAATACAAGGATTGAAGAATTGAGTCAGGCAGTTAAGGATTTAGACGACTCAGAAAGTGCGATTAGGGATCTAGTTACAGACCTCACAGCAAAGATACAATCAGGTTCAAATCCAGAAGTTATTGTTCAGATTCAAAAACTTGAGCACCTACAGCCCGAGACCAGGCATAAATTTAAGGACCTTATCGAACGAGTAAATTCAATGGAGCCCTGTTTGAGACAACCTTCTGTATCCGGAATCTTCTCCTATATTGACATTGATGAGCATCAGAAGCTCTTTATAGCAAAGGTTGCAGAAGCCCTCAAACAGGAGATGACCTATGCCCAGATAGATGATTATTTGAGCAAAGTACTGCCTTCCGATCTCGACAAAACCATTAAAAATCATCCAGCACTGACCAGAAATTATATTCGCAATCTGCGCTAGTGATGAAATTTCCGAATTTAAATTACCCAACGCCCTTATAGTCACTTTTTTTCATGGAGTAGAATATGCTCCCTGCAACCTGCCTTTACAGGTTGCAATTATCACCGGAAGGATATTGCAAGATGACCTGGAAGTGTATTTAACTTGTTTAAATGCTTTCACAGGCAACTTTTCCTGTTGACAAGGGGTCTGCGGTCAAGTAGTTTGCCGCGGTCCCAAGAACAAAGCGAAGGCGAGCTTGATGGAGAACGTTGAGGTTGCAGATGTTGAGTGAAAAGGGGTGCAAGAAAGTAAAAA
>JANNQF010000006.1:0-16153 GCA_031441605.1 Deltaproteobacteria bacterium | reverse complement strand
AAAATCGGTAAACGTCGCCTGACCTTTTAACGATAGGACACGAGTAATTGCTGCAGTCAATGTGGTCTTGCCATGATCAATATGGCCTATTGTGCCTACATTGACGTGCGGTTTATTCCTCTCAAATTTTTTCTTCGACATAATTTTTCCTCAATATGCTTGAAATCAAATTCCTCTAATTTTTTTTACAATTACCTCTGCTTTATTTGCAGGTACAATATCGTACTGTAAAAATTGCATTGTAAAATTCGCTCTTCCTTGGGTGGCAGATCTAATTGAAGTAGAATATCCAAACAATTCCGCCAGTGGTGCATGTGCCTTTACCGTCTGAAGATGGCCTTCTGTCGAGACACCAACAATTTTTCCCCTTTTACTGTTTAAGTCCGCAATTACATCCCCGATGTATTCTCCTGGAGTGGTAATTTCAATATCCATTATCGGCTCGAGCAATTTTGGTTCTGCTTCAGAAGTTGCCCTTCTGACGGCCATTGCACTGGCTACCCCAAAAGCCATCTCAGTTGACTCTTCATCGTGGTAAGACCCGCCTACGAGTTCAACCTTTATGTCCGTCAAGGGATAGCCGATTAAAGGTCCTGAATCGAGGCTATCAATAATGCCCTTTTGAATAGAATTCAAAAAATGATCGGGAATCAACAACTTATCAACAGAACTGGTAAATTCAATTCCTGCACCCCGGTGTAGCGGTTCAATCTCTATAATTACATGACCATACTGGCCTTTAGCACCGGTCATCTGGTCAAATTTCGCTTCACTTCGCCGACAAATCTCAATGGTTTCTTTATAAGCAACCTGAGGCTTCCCAACATTTGCGGCAACTCTAAATTCGTTGAGCAATCTATCAATTATTATTTCAAGGTGAAGCTCCCCCATCCCGGAAATAATCATCTGCCCAGTATCTTTATTACTGGACACTGTGAAAGAGGGGTCTTCAAGTGCAATTTTTGCGAGCGTTTCGTTCAGTTTCTTTTCTTCCGCTTTGCTTTTTGCTTCAATTGCAACTCCAATTACCGGCTCAGGAAATTCCATGCTTTCAAGAATTATGTGATCGCCTTTTGCACAAAGAGTGTCACCGGTGGTTGTGAATTTTAAGCCTACAATGGCACCTATATCTCCTGCCAGAATTTCTTGCACTTCTTCGCGCTTATTTGCGTGTAATTTCATTAGCTTGGATATCTTTTCCTGTTTATTTTTTACAGGATTATATATCTTATCGCCTACGCTCAATTTGCCCGAATAAATTCTTACAAAAGCAAGATTCTCAACAAAGGAATCACTCATTAATTTGAAAACGAGCGCAGAAAGCTTTTCCTTTGGATCCGACTTCCTGCTTATTATCTCACCACCTAAACCTTCGCCCTCAATATCTTTTACTTCCAGAGGCGAAGGCAAAAAGTTGATGACACTATCAAGCAGAGGCTGCACACCCTTATTTTTAAATGCACTTCCACAGAGTACAGGAACAATATCTAGAGATATTGTAGACTTGCGTAGAGCATTATATATCTCGGGCGCAGATACCGATTTATTGTTTAGGTATTTTTCCATGATGCCCTCATCGAAGTCGGCCAACTTCTCCAGGAGCATCAAACGTGCGGCCGTGAATTTTTCTTTGTAGTTGTCAGGTATATCGCGTTCGATAATTTCCTGACCAAGCGACTGCTCATCAAACACCAGCATCCGCTCTTCTATGAGGTCGATGATACCCTCAAATTGTGCTTCTGCACCAACTGGCAATTGAATAGGTAACGGGTTTGCCCCAAGCCTTTTGCCAATCATCTGAACGCAGCGGTTAAAATTTGCACCGATACGATCCATTTTATTAATAAAGGCGATCCGCGGTATCCTATATTTATCCGCCTGACGCCAAACAGTTTCCGACTGTGGCTCAACCCCACCTACTGCGCAAAAAACTGCAACGACACCGTCCAACACCCTCAAGGATCGTTCCACTTCGATAGTGAAATCTACATGCCCCGGAGTGTCAATTATATTAATTTTTTTCTCTTTCCAATAGCAAGTCGTAGCTGCGGAGGTTATTGTTATACCTCGTTCCTGCTCTTGTTCCATCCAGTCCATGACGGCCGTACCTTCATGAACCTCTCCCAACTTATAGGAACGCCCGGTATAAAAGAGTATCCTTTCAGTCGTAGTTGTTTTCCCGGCATCAATATGGGCCATTATGCCTATATTGCGCACATCGGATAAATCTTTTGGGGCCGCCATAATATTATAGACTCTTATTGAATCACTTCAGCCAGCCCCACACGCCTACGACCACTTAATCCCAAATAATCCCCGAAGGATTACCAGCGATAGTGAGCAAAGGCCTTGTTTGCTTCTGCCATCCGATGTGTATCATCTTTTTTCTTGACTGCAGAGCCGCGATTATTAAAAGCATCGATAAGTTCTGCAGCAAGTTTCTCGGCCATCGATTTGCCTGACCGGGATTTCGAGAAACTAATTATCCACCGAATTGCCAGGGCATTCCTTCTAGTCTGACGGACCTCCATCGGAACTTGGTAGGTAGCTCCACCAACACGTCTTGACTTGACCTCTACACGAGGACGCACATTCTCCATCGCCCCCTCAAAGATAGTCAACGCATCATCATCTTTCACCTTCTCCTGAACGACATCCATTGCATCATAAAGAATTCTCTGGGCGAGAGATTTTTTTCCTCTCTCCATCAACCCATTGGTGAATTTTGCAACCAAGACGCTGTTAAAACGAGGATCCGGATCGATAGGTCGCTTCTCAATAGTTCTTCTACGTGACATTTCTTAACCTCTCAACAAACAGAAACCCATCAAGAGGATTTCTTTGCACCATATTTTGAACGTCCCTGACGCCTATTAGAAACGCCTAGTGTATCAAGCGTACCGCGAATAATATGATATCTTACACCAGGAAGATCCTTCACCCTGCCCCCTCGGATCAAAACCACCGAATGTTCCTGAAGATTATGCCCGATACCCGGAATATAAGATGTCACCTCAATCCCATTGGTAAGTCGAACCCTTGCAACTTTCCTGAGAGCTGAATTTGGTTTCTTCGGCGTAGTTGTGTATACCCTCACACAGACACCACGTTTCTGAGGCGATCCCTTTAGGGCCGGGGTATTAGTCTTCTTAACAGACTTTTTTCTCCCGATCCGTACAAGTTGGTTAATAGTTGGCATTACGTTACTGCTCCTGTTTACATACCTATTTATTGAAATTCAATGTTTCAGTTGCAGAGCTGCACACTCAATTTAAACACGAAAGTGGTCATATTTACCCTAACTGTACTGCAGTGTCAAGGAAAAAAAACAGCTCTGCTGATCGTTCACCGTCCTGAGTGATTGCCTTCCAGCCCTGTTCCAGCAGAAATCAGCCGGCCCATAATAACATTCTCTTTCAAGCCGGCTAATTCATCGATTCTGCCGGCTACTGCAGCGTTCGTGAGGACCTTCGTTGTTTCCTGGAAGGAAGCCGCCGAAATAAAGCTTTCCGTGGAAAGCGATGCCTTCGTTACACCAAGGAGAAGTGGTTCAGCAACTGCAGGTTTCTTTCCTTCGACCATAAGGCGATCTCTCTCTTCCTCAAACTTCCACCATTCGACTTGTTCACCAATCATAAACTTTGAGTCACCCGAGGAGGTGATCATTACTCTTTTCAGCATTTGCCGCACAATAACTTCAATGTGCTTGTCATTGATTTTTACACCCTGCAGCCGGTACACCTCTTGAATTTCGTTAACAAGGAATTTTGCAAGTTCCTTGACCCCAAGGACCGAGAGAATATCATTTGGTACGACTGTACCTTCCATCAACGCCTCACCGGCCTGAACATAATCGCCCTCGTGAACGATGATATGCTTTGATTTTGGAATAAGATATTCTTGGGCTTCACCGTATTCTGGAGTAATTATCACTCGGCGCTTGCCTTTCAGCTCTTTGCCGAAGCTGACTTTTCCGTCGATCTTAGAAATAATCGCCGGATCTTTAGGCTTTCGAACTTCAAACAGTTCTGCAACACGGGGAAGGCCACCGGTAATATCCTTAGTTTTAGTGGTTTCTCTGGGAATTTTACCAACAATGGTTCCCGGTTGTATTACATCACCTTCGCTGACAGAAATAATCGAACCAACCGGCAAACCATACCGTGCATAGGTCTCAGTGTCAGGCATTTTAACCGTTTTCCCACGATCATTTTTGACTGAAATACGGGGAGTTAATTGAGAACCTGTGGAGGTGTGAATGATCACCAACG
Organism: Deltaproteobacteria bacterium; assembly: GCA_031441605.1. Taxonomy (GTDB): domain Bacteria; phylum Desulfobacterota; class Desulfobulbia; order Desulfobulbales; family Desulfocapsaceae; genus Desulforhopalus_A. Next base: position 11,882 of record JANNQF010000006.1, on the reverse strand, counting down.
ATGACCTTCCGGTAACAACGTCCACCTTTTCCTGCATCGTCACACCTTCAATAATATCTCCGTATTTAATTACTCCGCCAACTTCTGCGACAATCGGGATAGTGTATGCATCCCAATCGGCAAGTATGGTATCTCTTGCCACGACTTCCCCTTCCTTGACGAGAAGCTGAGCACCATAATTAACCTTAAACTTCTCCCGCTCACGCCCTAATTCATCCTTAACCGAAATAACGGCATTACGATTCATGACGATCTTCGTGCCTTCAGCGTTGGTTACGGAATGGAGATTATTGAAGGCTACGGTACCGCCAATATTGGTTTTAAGCTCAGCCTGTTCAACAGATCTACTTGCAGTTCCGCCAACATGGAAGGTACGCATCGTCAACTGGGTGCCGGGCTCACCGATGGATTGAGCAGCGATAACACCGATCGCTTCGCCGGGATTTACCATGTGCCCACGGCCAAGATCACGACCATAACAGGCTGCACAAACACCACGTTTCGAGCGACAGCTCAGAACTGATCGAATAGGAATCCGGTCAATACCTGAAGCAGTTATCTTCTCAACAATATCTTCTGTGATCTCTTCACCTGCATTGACAATAGCTGAGCCGGTAAAGGGATCCTCAACATCATCCAAGGCAACGCGACCTAAAATCCGATCACCAAGAGGTACGATAATTTCCCCGCCATCCATTAATGGTTCAGCTACAATACCATCAAGAGTCAAACAATCAGCTTCGACAATCGTAGATTCCTGTGCCACATCAACCAGTCGCCTGGTAAGATATCCAGAGTTAGCGGTTTTCAGCGCTGTATCGGCCAGTCCCTTACGGGCGCCGTGCGTAGAAATAAAGTATTCAAGCACTCCAAGCCCTTCACGGAAGTTTGCCTTGATTGGGGTTTCGATAATAGCCCCACTCGGCTTGGCCATGAGACCACGCATGCCCGCCAACTGACGGATTTGATCCCTCGAGCCTCTAGCGCCTGAATCAGCCATGATGAAGATTGAATTGAAACTTGGTCCCTCTACTCTCTTACCATCCTTATCAAGGAAAAAATCAACCTTGATTTCATCCATCATCGCATTTGCGACATCTTCAGTAACCTTGGACCAGATATCCACTACTTTGTTATATTTTTCACCGGATGTAATGAGACCATCAGTATACTGCTGCTCGACGTCAAGCACGTCGGTTTCGGCTTTCTCAACAAATGCTTCTTTGCCGAGAGGAATTTTCATATCGTTTATGCAGATTGAAATTCCAGCGCGAGTGGCATGTTCATAGCCGATATCCTTTAGCCTGTCGGCGAGAAGCACTGTCTCTTTGGTACCCGCATGTCTATATGTATGATCAATGAGCTTTGCCAAAGCTTTCTTGGTAAGAACCTTATTTACTTCCTCAAATTTTACGGCATCAGGTAACAGCTCACCAAGAAGAATTCGTCCCAGAGTTGTATCAACAAGTTCCCCATTTTTCCGGACTTTGACTTTGGCCTGCAGATGTACTTCGCCAAAATCATATGCGATAATCGCTTCTTCAACACAGCTGAAGACTTTACCTTCACCAGGAACATTCATGCGATCTCTGCTCATATAGTAGAGGCCGAGTACAATATCCTGGGAAGGAATAATAACCGGTTCACCGTTGGCGGGGGAAAGGATGTTGTTGGTCGACATCATCAATACCCGGGCTTCGACCTGCGCTTCCACCGAAAGCGGCACATGAACTGCCATTTGATCGCCATCGAAGTCGGCATTGAAGGCCATACAGACCAAGGGATGCAACTGAATCGCTTTGCCTTCAATAAGCATGGCTTCAAAAGCCTGCATACCAAGCCTATGAAGGGTAGGTGCGCGGTTAAGAATAACAGGATATTCTGTTACGACTTCTTCAAGAACATCCCAGACTTCTTTCACCTCTTTCTCTACCATCTTGCGGGCACTCTTGATGGTGGTAACATACCCCTTGCTTTCAAGCTTGTTGTAAATAAAAGGTTTGAACAATTCCAAAGCCATCTTCTTTGGGATGCCACACTGATGCAAGCGAAGATGAGGACCGACAACAATAACTGAACGACCTGAATAGTCGACACGCTTACCAAGAAGATTTTGTCGGAAACGTCCCTGTTTGCCTTTCAGCATATCAGACAGTGACTTGAGCGGTCTTTTATTGCCGCCGGTAATCACTCGCCCCCGACGGCCATTATCAAAGAGGACATCAACGGCTTCCTGAAGCATCCTTTTTTCGTTACGAATAATAATATCCGGAGCATCGAGTTCGAGGAGCCTTTTAAGGCGATTATTGCGGTTTATCACTCGACGATACAGATCATTGAGATCGGATGTAGCAAACCTGCCGCCTTCCAATGGAACCAGTGGCCGTAGATCCGGCGGGAGTACAGGAATGACCTCAAGGATCATCCACTCCGGCTTATTGCCGGAATCCCTGAAGGCCTCTATTACAAAAAGCCTTTTGCCTAGTTTTTGGCGTTTTGTTTGTGAATTTGTAGCCAGCATCTCTTCGCGAAGTTGGACGGAAAGAGAGACAAGGTCTTGAGCCGCAAGTAGCTCCCTGATGGCCTCAGCACCGATACCAACATGAAACTGACCGGGATGTTCCTCTAAGGCTTGGCGATATTTTTCTTCAGTAAGAAGAGTTCCTGTAGGAATTCCTTCGACCCGCGACTCAGTAACAGCATATTGCTCAAAATAGAGGATCTTCTCCAACTGCTTGAGCGTCATATCAAGAACCGCACCAATTTTACTCGGCAGGCTTTTTAAAAACCAGATATGAGCAACCGGAGCAGCGAGCTTAATGTGGCCGAGACGTTCACGGCGAACCTTTGACTGAATAACTTCAACACCGCATTTTTCGCAAACGACTCCGCGGTGTTTCATTCTTTTGTATTTTCCGCAATTACACTCGAAATCCTTTACCGGTCCGAATATTTTTGCACAAAACAACCCGTCTCTTTCAGGTTTGAAAGTCCGGTAGTTTATCGTTTCGGGCTTTTTTACCTCGCCGTGCGACCAATCCATGATTTTCTCAGGAGAGGCCAGCGATATTTTTACACTCTTAAATTTAACTGGAGCTTTCGGTTTTTGAAAAAAATTAAATAATTCTTCCACGAAATCACCTCTCCCTTATATTAAAGGATTTTTCCGGCAACACTTTTGCCACATCAAGCAGAGAGCAGGTCTGTCAAGACTTGCGATACCGGACCAAGGGTTCCCGGCCCAAACCACAGGAGGAACACCTCTCCTTATTCTTCAATGAGTTCCATATTTAAACAGAGAGCCTGCAATTCTTTGACAAGAACATTGAAAGATTCAGGTAATCCCGTTGTTAAAAAGTTGTTGCCCTTTACAATCCGCTCATACATGGCAGTTCGCCCCTCGACATCATCGGATTTGGCCGTTAAAAATTCCTTGAGAGTATATGCGGCTCCATAGGCCTCCATAGCCCAAACCTCCATTTCTCCTAGTCTCTGCCCACCGAACTGTGCCTTACCACCAAGTGGCTGTTGGGTTACGAGAGAATAGGGGCCTGTAGACCTGGCATGAATTTTATTATCTACCAAGTGGTGCAGCTTGAGCATGTACATCACGCCGACCGTCACCTTATTGTCAAATGCTTCACCGGTGAGTCCGTCATATAACTGAACCTGGCCAACCTCATCGACACCAGCTTCGGTCAGCAATCTTCGAATAGAATCTTCAGGAGCCCCGTCAAACACAGGGGTTGTCATATGCAAGCCTCTATGATGTCTCCTCGCCCAGTCGATAATTTCTTGGTCTGTCCTCCCTTCGGTTAAGGCATCATATTCTTTATCTGAATAGATTTTTCGAAGACTTTTGCGAATCTCAACGACAGCTTCTTGTTGCGCCAATGCAGCAATCTTTTCTCCAAGTTTTTTAGCGGCAAAACCCAAATGTACCTCAAGCACTTGCCCAACATTCATACGGGAAGGTACGCCAAGAGGATTGAGAACAATATCAACCGTAGTCCCATCTCCAAAAAATGGCATATCTTCTTCGGGAAGCAAGCGGGAAACAACACCCTTGTTACCATGCCTTCCAGCCATTTTATCGCCCACTGAGAGTTTACGCTTGGTGGCGACGTAAACCTTGACCATTTTCACAACACCTGGGGGTAAATCATCCCCTTTCTTCATGCGATCAATGATGCCATCGTATCGTTCAGTGATCAATTTTGCCTGTTTGCCATATCTCGTATAAACCGCATCAATGGGTTCTATATATTTGGCTTTTTCGGAGAAATCAATATCTCTCAAACGTTCGAAACCTATCAATACAGCCTGTTCAGCGGCAATCTTCTTCCCGAGTTTGACAATGACTTCACCATGTTTGTCGATTATATCGGCCTTAGCGGTGCGACCTTCAAGAAGATTACCGATCTCGCGACATACACCATGACGAAGACTTCGAAGTTCGTCAATCTTATCCTGATTCAGTTTTTCAATCTCAAGATCTTCTATCAGCAATGAGCGTTCATCCTTGTCCACACCTTTGCGGGAGAAGACTTTGGCATCGATAATGACGCCGCTTACTCCGGGTGGAACCCTGAGAGAAGAATCCTTAACATCCTGAGCTTTCTCACCAAAAATTGCCCTGAGAAGTTTTTCCTCCGGTGACAAAACCGTCTCACCTTTGGGAGTCACTTTGCCTACCAATGTATCACCGGCCTTGACTTCAGCGCCGATTCGAACAATCCCTGAATCATCAAGATTTCGTAAGGTTTCTTCGCTGACATTTGGTATATCGCGGGTGATTTCTTCTTTGCCGAGTTTGGTATCCCTGGCCATTGTTTCAAAAACTTCAATATGCACCGATGTAAAAGTATCCTCCTTCAATAGACGCTCATTTATCAATATTGAGTCTTCGAAGTTGAATCCTCGCCATGGCATAAATGCAATGGTTACATTTTTACCAATAGCCAGTTCACCGGCTTCGCAAGAGGGACCGTCAGCAAGGACCAGGCCTTTCCTAACACGTACACCCGGCAACACAATCGGTCTCTGGTTAAAACAGGTATTTTGATTGGATTTTTTATACTTTTCAAGATGATACAATGCTACGCCAGTGTCAAACCCATCGGTTCCCGGCTCATCGTATCTGACAACAATACGATTCGAATCTGATTCCTCAACTACGCCGTCTCCAGCAGCCAAGAGACAGGCTCCTGAATCACGGGCAACATAGCGCTCCATTCCGGTTCCGATCAGCGGTGCAGAGGTAATCATCAAAGGCACAGCCTGCCTTTGCATGTTTGATCCCATAAGTGCTCTATTGGCATCATCATTTTCCAAAAAAGGGACAAGCGATGCGGCAATACTAATCATCTGGTTCGGAGCAATGTCCATATACGTGACGAATTCCGAAATCGTCGTGAGAACCTCTCCGTCCTCTCGGACAATAAGGTTTTCTTGGATAATTCTGTAATTTTCGTCAACTGGGGTGAGCGCCGGTGCTATATATTGATTATGTTCCTGCAGGGCACTGAGATATTTCACCTCAGACATAACAATTCGATCGTTTACCTTCCTGTATGGTGTTTCAATAAACCCGTATGGATTGATTCTGGCATAGGTGGCCAAGGAAACAATCAATCCGATATTCGGACCTTCGGGTGTTTCAACCGGACAGATCCGACCGTAATGTGTCGGATGTACATCTCGCACCTCAAATCCGGCCCTTTCCCTTGACAGACCACCGGGTCCAAGGGCACTTAAGCGACGCTTATGGGTAACCTCAGACAAAGGGTTGGTCTGATCCATAAACTGTGACAATTGGCTGGTTCCAAAAAATTCTTTGATGGCAGCTGAAATCGGTTTTGGATTAACCAAATCATGCGGCATAAGCGTTTCAACATCTTGCAGGGTCATTCTCTCTTTGATGGCCCGTTCCATCCTTACAAGCCCCATACGATATTGATTTTCAACTAATTCACCAACCGTCCGTACCCTTCTGTTGCCAAGATGATCGATATCATCAACACCACCTTGTGTATCCTTTAGGCGAACGAGATGACGAACTGAATGGATTATATCTTCTTTAGTCAAGGCACGATGCGAGATATCAATGTTCAAACCGAGCTTGGCATTGATTTTGTAGCGACCGACTTCAGAAAGATCATAAAGATCTTGATTAAAAAATAAATTTTGGAAAAAAGATTCTGCAACTTCAGCAGTCGGTGGACTGGAGGGACGCAACCTTCTGTAAATTTCTATAAGAGCATCCTTGCTGCTTTTGGCTTTATCAAGAGCCAACGTTTTACTAAAAGAATCCGAAAACTTTACACCATCAATATGAAGAATCTTGAATTCATTGACTCCATTTGCGGCAAGGATCTCGAGCAAAGAATCGGTGAGTTCAGTGTTGCATTCAGCTATGATTTCACCAGATTCTTCCTTAACTATTGTACTGGCGAGAGTTTCGCCTATCAGTGATTCGGGAGCCAATGGGAGAAAGTTGATACCGACGGATTCGAGTTTTTTGCAAAGTACCTTTGATACTTTTTTTCCCTTTTTCGCAAGAATTTCACCGTCGGCAGGGTTTATAATATCAAATTCCAACCTTTGGCCCTTGACCAATTCGGTATCAAAACTGACCTTGAAATTCTCTCCATCTTTAGTAACCAAGTTGGTTGGATAAAATTCTTCGAGTAATTGCTCAGAGGAATAGCCCAAAGCCTTCAGAAGGGTGGTTACAGGAAATTTTCTTCTCCGGTCTATTCTTACATGCAGCAAATCTTTGATATCAAACTCAAGATCAATCCAGGATCCACGGACAGGAATAATCCTCGCAGAGTAGAGCAATTTACCGCTTGAATGACTTTTGCCGTTGTCATGGGTATAGAAAAGCCCAGGTGATCGTTGTAATTGGGAAACAATCACTCTTTCTGTCCCATTAACGACAAAAACACCATCGCCGGTCATAAGAGGCAGTGAACCAAGAAAGACTTCCTGCTCCTTGATATCACGAATCGATTGCACGCCAGTCACTTCGTCAACATCAAAAGTGATAAGTCGAACAACAATTTTGAGCGGAATCTCATAGGTCATCCCCCGTTGAAGACACTCACGAACGGTATACTTGGGAATGCCGAATTTGTACTTTACGAACTCCAGAGAGCATAGTCCGTTGAAATCATTTATTGGAAATACGTTTTTCAGGATTGCCTGCAAGCCATAATCTGCCCGATCATCAGGGTCACGATCCATCTGCAGAAATTTCTCATAGGAGAGACGTTGCATTGATATAAGATGTGGCGGTTCCAGGATGGTCTCTGCCGTGGCAAAGCTCTTTCTCACTCTTTCCATAATTGTCCTCGAAATTGCCTTTGAATCGTACTATAGTGTTTGATTGACAGACCAGCTCAACAGGATTCTGTTAAGCTAAACAGTTGTTGTGGCTGATATAAACAACCTGCCACTTAAGCCGGTATGCACTGACACAGCATGAGAGTTAATGCAGAAAATAAACCCATGAAGAAAATAAGCATTGTTATTTAGCATGGTAGTATCCTTTTCGCTGTTTTTGCCTACACGGTGCAATCATTCCTTGCCTGAACAAAAATCGACCTTGAATTGAATAGTTGCTGCATGCTTTTTGATATATCTCCACAAAACACAACACGCCACGAGGCAAAGCTCGTAGCGTGTTGTTATCAAGCCGCTGTTGCTCAAACCGCGAACAACTCGGTTCCCTACCAATTACTTAATCTCTACAGTTGCGCCAACCGCTTCGATCTTTACTTTGATCTCGGCAGCGTCTTCCTTGGTAGTAGCTTCTTTTAAAGTAGCGGGTGCTGATTCAACCAATTCTTTTGCTTCCTTCAAACCGAGGCCGGTGACCGCACGAACCTCTTTGATAACCTTGATTTTTTCGCTACCGATGCTTGCCAAAATTACATCAAATTCAGTTTGCTCTTCCTTCGGAGCTTCGGCAACTGCGCCAACGGCCGCAACTGCAACCGGTGCAGCTGCAGATACCCCAAATTTCTCCTCGAAATCCTTAATGAGTTCGGAAAGCTCAAGAACTGACATATTAGCTATGAAATCGATTACGTCTTGTTTAGATACAGCCATGATCATTATCCTCTTATTAAATATTGGAACTCTTACCTGTTAAGATACCTATTAATTGTCCGCTGCTTCTTTCTGGTCTTTTATAGCCTGCAATGCATAGACAAAAGTCCGTGGTACACCACTGAGAACCTGTACAAGGCCAGTCGGAACACTTTTCCACGTTGACAACAATTGTCCCAGCAAGGCTTCCTTGCTCGGAAGTTTGGAGAGGGCGACGAGTTTGTCCACTCCGATTTTTTCTCCATCAAGGACTGCAGAGCGGATTTTAAATTTCTCGTTATCATTTGCAAATTTTGTTACAACCTTGGCTGGTTCAACAGGATCTGCATACGCCATGATAACCGCTGTAGTACCGGAAAAATAGTCACTTAACGCTGCGTTACCGGTATCCGTCACTGCTCTTTTCAGGAGAGTATTTTTGGCTACACGGATTTCCGAATTACAGTTTCTCAATTCGATGCGAATTTTCTGAAACTCGGAAACCTTCAAACCACAATAGTCAGCGACAACTGCTAACTTAGCTCGGTTGAACGACTCACTCAATTCCGAGACAATTGTCACTTTTTCATCACGATTCAAAGCACTCCTCCTAGGTTAAATTGAACGATTGGGAATACAGCAGGTACAATAACTTTATCTTGGCTGATCGGAATAAATTTACGATTTCAATAACTCATTCGTCTTTCATCCGTCTCGGCAGGTCGTCATAGCACGATTAAACATTGTGTGCCTGCTGTCTTCGACTTCCACACTTTCTTCCACTTCGAAAGGAAGGGGAAGAAATTTAAAAACTGCTATTTCAATAAAGATCTTACCGCTATTGGATCAAGCTTCACACCTGGGCCCATGGTCGAGGAAATAGTAAGCGACCGCAAGTAAATGCCTTTGCTGGTGGATGGTTTGAGTTGAATGATCCGTTGCACAAATGCCAAAAGATTTTCGCCCATCTTTTCCTTACCGAAGGAGAGCTTGCCTATGCCGCTGTGGATTATCCCGCCCTTATCGACTCTGAAGTCAACCTTGCCGCCCTTTATTTCTTTAACAATGTTTGCGACATCAAAGGTTACAGTACCAAGTTTAGCATTTGGCATAAGATTACGCGGCCCGAGTATTCTGCCGATTTTTCCAACAACACCCATCATATCCGGGGTAGCAACTGTTTTGTCGAATTCGAGCCAACCTTCTTTTATCTTTTCTACAAGGTCGTCACCACCGACATAATCTGCTCCGGCCTCCAAAGCCTCTGCTTCTTTGGCACCTTTCGCAAAAACAAGAACACGTGTAATTTTTCCGGTTCCGTGCGGCAGAGCAACGGACGATCTAATCATCTGGTCGGCATGTCTCGGATCAACTCCAAGCTTCATAGCAACGTCGAATGTTTCGTCGAACTTTGCAAATGTTGATTTGAGGACCAACTCAATGCCTTCTTCAACACTATGTAAGGCAGTTCTATCAATACCTTGTAACTTATTTTTATAATTTTTCCCGTGCTTCGGCATATCAGCCTCCTACATGGATAGGATTGAGTACTCCTACCTGCAGTATTTAAATGAATAATCTAATCGACAATTGTAATTCCAGCACTTCGAGCAGTACCCTCAATGATGCGCATCGCACTTTCAACATCATATGCATTGAGATCAGGTCTTTTAAGCTCGGCAATCTCACGGATTTTGTCCCTGCCAATTTCCGCAACCCGCTCAATCTTCGGATTGCTCGATCCTTTCTTCAAACCGGCGGCCTTCATCAATAAAATTGAGGCTGGTGGAGTCTTGGTTATAAAAGTGAAGGATCGGTCTTGGTAGACGGTTATTACCACAGGGATAATTGTATCCCCCATAGATTGCGTTCTGGCGTTAAAGCTTTTGCAGAATTCCATTATGTTTACTCCACGCTGTCCAAGAGCAGGACCTATTGGTGGAGAAGGATTAGCTTTTCCGGCGGGAATTTGCAATTTGATGTAAGCCGTTTCTTTTTTGGCCATGGTGTATACTCCAACTAACTATTAATTACATACTCCCCGAGTCTTCCAAATATAAAGAACCCTACCGGGGAAGTGACAACCTCGCAACAGAATCAGGTATTTGATACCTGAACAAATTCCAATTCGACGGGTGTCTCCCGACCGAAAATAGATACCATAACTTTAACTCGCCCTTTTTCAGGAAAAACCTCGTCAACCACACCTTGAAAATTGGCGAATGGACCGTCTATGACTCTGACTACCTCCCCGACATCGAAAACAACCTTCGGCCTCGGCCTTTCGGAACCATCTTGGATTCGACCAATAATCTTTGCGGCATCGGCATCCGATAATGGCATGGGATCCCGATCATCACCGACAAATCCGACAACACGTGGCATATTGTCGTGAATGGTGTGCCACGTCTGATCGTTAAGATCCATACTTACCAGCATATATCCAGGAAAAAACCGGCGTGAAGAAGTCTTGCGAGAGCCTTTTATCATCTCAACCACCTGCTCGGTGGGCACTAAGATCTCCCCAAACTGCTCTTCTATACCTTCCTTCTTGATCCGCTCCTCAAGAGTAGCCTTCACTTTTTCCTCAAAGCCCGAGTGGACTTGAAGTATATACCATTGTCTAGCCATGTGACCTGTAAGTAAAAAGTTAAATAAGGATACAGTTGAAATGTCAGAAAATTCAATGAGATAAGGTTTTTTACTAGTATTAACGTAAAAACATACCAATGAGTTTTCCAAGAAGAAGGTCAACGGAACCGAGATACAGCGACAAAATAACGGTAAGAGTCACAACTATTCCGGTTAATCCAAGAGTTGTCTTTTTATCCGGCCAGACAATTTTGAAAAACTCCGCTTTTACTTCACCAACAAATTTCTTTATTTGGGCCGGCGAGAAAGGTGATGGCTCCTCCGCCTTCAGAGCATTGGTGTTTTTCAATTTCGTGCTCGCTGCCATAGCCTCACTTGCCTCCGGGCCGTCACTGTCCAAAACCGCTCGTTTACGAGCGATTCAAGATATTTATTAGATACTTGAAAATACATTTGGCAGGCCAGGAGGGACTCGAACCCCCAACTTCCGGATTTGGAGTCCGGCGCTCTACCATTAGAGCTACTGGCCTGCATATCTCAATTTATTTCGTTTCTTTGTGTGGAGTGTGTCCCTTACAGAAGGGGCAATACTTGCTAAACTCAAGCTTATTGGGAGTACTTTTTTTGTTTTTTGTCGTTGTATAATTACGACGTTTGCATGTTCCACATGCGAGGGTTACTATATCTCTCATTGTTTTTTCCCATATGAAAAATTGCCCTGACCTCTTTTCAGGATTTCAGAGCAATTTCATTTTTCGCATTAACTAGGCGATGATTTCACTGATGACGCCGGCACCAACAGTACGTCCGCCTTCACGAATGGCGAATCGCAAACCGACATCCATGGCAATCGGAGTGATCAGCTCAACCGACGCGCTGATATTGTCACCGGGCATGACCATCTCAACTCCCGCTTCAAGGCTCACGACAGCTGTTACGTCGGTGGTTCTAAAGTAGAATTGTGGTCGGTATCCATTAAAAAATGGCGTGTGACGACCACCCTCTTCCTTGCTGAGAATATAGCACTCAGATTTAAACTTGGTATGCGGGGTAATCGACTTCGGCGCGGCCAAAACCTGCCCGCGCTCAACCTCTTCACGCTTGACTCCGCGAAGAAGTGCGCCAATGTTATCACCTGCCTGACCTTCATCGAGTAATTTGCGGAACATCTCGACACCGGTACAGGTCGTCTTGGC
>JANNQF010000005.1:0-4294 GCA_031441605.1 Deltaproteobacteria bacterium | reverse complement strand
ACCCGTATCGCATCGCTGGCCTTCCTGGTGGAACGGGTCATCAGGATAACATCTGTTGATCAAGCGACTGTCCAGGAAGACACGGGCGAGCCCTTTGCCACTGCCCAACTACATCTACCGGATGGCGCGGCAACCCTTCTGAATGCGGCCGCCATAGCAGATCGGGCCGCTGAGACCATAAACGACTGAACACGTACCAAAATAAATGCGGCCTTGCCAGAATTGCATGAAGAAATTTAAGTCGGTCTTGCAAAGACCTAACCGTGTATAACTGATTTGTTGACATTGTTTGTATTGATTGTTTATGATTACCCAACAATACCTATGCGAAATCTCATCCCTCTAAAATTCTTTTCCCAACTTCTCCTCGTGGTCATGCTGACCGTGACGATCAATGGCGTGCACGAAAGTGCTCATGCCATGCAAAGTCATGTGTCCGCAGCAAGCGATCAATCAGCACCTTCGGATATTTCAGAATCTCACCAGTGCCCTTGTACACCGCTGGAGCAGCACAAAGATTTTGATGGCTGCGATACCTGCGTCAATTGCGCTTGCCATGCGACTCAGACCGTCCAGCAGTTTACATTCAACTACAACCCATCTTTTCAGGATCTTCAAACATCCGACCCCTTCAAGTTTTTACCCGAAGTCTATCTTTCCAAGTTTATCCCCCCACAAAAACAAGCCTAAAACATCACGACGGGAGTAGTTTGTCCCATCCAGGGATAAATTTATCCACGTTCCCGTCATGGTGCGTCCGCAGTCTGTTATAATTGTCACTACAAAACTGAATAAAAGGAGGTTTTTCCTTTGGGATCAACTCTATTTGCAAAAGGAGCACGGCGCCTTGTACCCGGCATCCTGTGTATACTTACATCTGCAACGGTATTCGCAGATACACAACAACTAGCACTACCGCAGGTGGTCGAGGTTTCATTACAAAATAATGGCGACCTCAAATCATTTCGTGAAGAAAAAGGCATTCGCGATGCCGGCAAAACTCGGGCAGGACTACTGCCCAACCCAACTCTTGACCTGGAAGGAGGGACGGGTGCCCTGACCGGCAGCAGCGCTGAAAACAACATGGCAATTGGAATCTCCCAGGAGTTTTTGCTGGCAGGCAAGCGTGGCAAGCGTCTGACCGTTGCCGAGCGGGAGTTGGAAGCCTACCGCTGGCAGCTGGCCGATCGTGAACGAACATTACGCGAAGAGGTAAAGGCCGTATTCTATGACGCCATGCTTGCCGAGCAACGGCTCAAATTGACGGACCAATCCATTGAACTCAACCGGCAGCTTCTTGAGGTTACCAAGGATCGTTTGGCCGCCGGTGATATTCCCGAACTGGAGATGAATCTGGCGAAAGTGGAATTGACCCGCAGTGAAGGTGCCAGAATCGAAATCGAGCGGGCACTTCTGCAAACAAGAGCCAGACTTTTCACCTTCATGGGTCTTCCTGCCGGTGAAACACCGGCGATTTCCGGAACCCTGGATGACGGCTTCTCTCTCGACAAAAATCTGCCTGATCTTAAGCAGATGGCGCTCGGGAAGCGTCCGGACCTGAAGGCCCTGGATGCCGAAAAAACGAGGGGAGACGCGGATATCGCTCTGGCCCGGTCCGAAACTATCCCGAATCTTACTGCCGGTCTTGCATTCCGGCGCGACACGACCGGCATGGAAATTGGCGGAGTTGAAGGCAAGGATACCGCCTACACCATTGGCTTAAAGCTGTCGATGCCGATCCCGCTGTTCGACAGGAATCAGGCCGGCGTTCAAGAAGCCCGGGCCAAGCGAAGCAGCACCGAAAGCCGTTTGACCGCTGCCACCAGGAATGTGGAGCGGGAAGTAGAGACCGCCTACACCAGTGTTCTGAATGCCGAGAAAGTGCAGTCGCTCTATAAGTCAAACATTATCCCCCAGCTTGAGGAAAACCTGAAATTGACTCAAGAGTCGTACCGTCTGGGCGAGGTCGGGATTCTCTCGGTCATTCAGGAACAGAAAAAATTCTTCGAGGTCAGCGACGGCTTCCTGACGGCGCTCCATGCTCGACAGCTGGCACTCGTAAAACTCGAATCAGCAGTGGCAACAGAACTCACCGGAGGTGTTAAGTGAACAAAAAAGTAATCATTATCGGACTTATCCTGGCCGTAGCAATTGGTGGCGGCTTTCTCTATCGTTCCACCCAGACCGGGAACAGCGGTGTAAAACAGGCGGAACATAAGGACGAAAAAGCTGATGGCCATAAGGAAGAAAAAGAAGGCGGCCATAAAGAAGAAGGAGAACATAAGGAAGAGAAAGAAGGCCATGAGGGACATGACGAGTCAGGCAGCGTCAAGATGACTGCCGAGGTGCAGAAACAAAATGGCGTGGTTGTTGCTCCGGCAAAAAAACAGCGCCTGGCTGGTGTGATTAATGTAACCGGTAAGGTGGAAGCCAATGCCGACAAGATTGCCCATGTATCGCCCCGCATTCCCGGCAAGATCGTCGCTGTCAGGACTTCTCTGGGGGACAGCGTCTCCGCCGGGCAGTCTTTGGCTACCCTGGACAGCGTAGAGCTTGGCGAAGCCCTGGGCCGCTATCACCAGTCAAAAACCAAGCTGGCCCTGGCCCAGTCAAATATGGATCGAATCAAGGGTCTGGTTGAGAAGAAGATCGCTGCCCGCAAGGACATACTCCAAGCCGAGACCGATTACAAGATGGCCCAGACCGAATTGCACACCGACGAGGAACGCCTCACCCTGTACGGTGTTGCAGTTGCCGATCTGAAAGGCGACAACCATAAAAAACCGCTCCTGCCGGTTCGCTCACCCATCAGCGGCACCATCACTGAAAAGCACGCCATTGTCGGCGAACTTTCCGATCCTTCTAAAAGTCTCTACACCGTGGCTGACCTCTCCTCGGTCTGGGTGCTGGTGGATATAAACGAGAAAGATCTGGCCAAGGTTCGTAAAGGGCAAGGGGCAATCGTTACCGTCGGCGCTTTCCCGGACAAGAAACTCAAGGGCCGTATCACCTATATCGCCGATCTGGTCGATGAGTCCACCCGGACGGTCAAGGCGCGAATTGAAGTGGCAAATCCCGGCCGGAAGCTCAAACCGGAGATGTTCGCCACCGTCGAACTGGCACTGGCAGCTGATGCGCCACCGGTGTTGGCAGTACCGGAAGATGCTCTGCAGGATCTGGATGGTAAAAAGGTGGTCTTTGTTGCGGAAAATGAAACTGAGTTCGCGGCGCGTCCGGTTCAGGCAGGCAGAACGGCAGCCGGTATGGTTGAGATCGTTTCCGGCCTGAAAGAAGGCGAGAACTATGCAATCAAAGGATCATTCATACTCAAATCGGAAGTGAAAAAAGGCGAAATGACCGACGAACATGGCCATGGAAAATAATCTGTAGGGGCGCTGCTTGCCGCGCCCCGATTGGGCGGAGCGAGCGCCGCCCCTACATAAGGGGAGAAAACATCGATGCTTGAAAAAATAATAGCCTATACGTTGCGGCAGAAAGGGATGGTCATATTCCTTGCGCTGCTGATTATTGTAATCGGATCGTACTCATATTTGAAACTACCGATTGATGCCTTTCCGGATGTAACAAACATTCAGGTTGAAGTGGTAAGTCATGCCGATGGTCTTTCGGCAATAGAAATTGAGCGAAACGTAACCTATCCGATTGAAATGTCCATGCGTGGTCTGCCGGATATTGAGCAGATGCGTTCGGTCACCAAATTTGGACTGTCAATTGTCACGATTGTCTTCAAGGACAATGTGGACATCTATTTTGCCCGACAGTTGGTCTTTGAACGTCTGGCGGAGGCTCGGGAGAAGGTGCCCAAGGGAGTCGAAGTGGCCATGGGGCCGATCGGCACCGCCATGGGGGAAATCTACCAGTATACCCTGGAAGGAAAGATGCCGGATGACCCGCAGGGGAAGATTGCCTACCTGACCAACCTGCGCACCATTCAGGAATGGATTATCACGCCTCAGCTGAAGAGTGTCGCCGGCGTCAACGAAATCAACTCCTTCGGCGGATATTTCAAGCAGTACCAGGTGCTTGTCTCGCCGGAGAAGCTGGTGAAATACGCCGTCACTGTGGATGACGTCTATACCGCCATCGGCAGCAATAATGAAAACGTCGGCGGCAACCTCCTTGAGCGGGGCACTGACCAGTACATCGTACGAGGGGTCGGCCTAATCAAAGATATCAGCGACATAGAAAATATTGTCCTGAAATCCCAGGGCGGCACGCCGACTTATATCCGCGACGTGGCCCAGGTAAAGGTCGGCGAGGCCGTTCGCATGGG
>JANNQF010000004.1:0-48304 GCA_031441605.1 Deltaproteobacteria bacterium | reverse complement strand
GCGAGCGTGTCAACTTTGACTACATGATTGTCATGTTGTTGACGATCTTGTTTACACCCTGCACGTCCCCTGCAAATTTACCGGCCAGATCCTTTTCAGCTGCCGTCTTAGCTTTGCCGCCTAAGGTGACGACGCCATCTTTGGTATCAACTGTGGTGTTGATCATGCTGGTTGAGCGATGGTTGAGCAATGTCACTTTGACCAGGGCGGTGATGGATGCATCATCAATCGAATCGACGGCCGTATCTACCTTAGAGGTGACTACTTGGGGAGTTGTCTTAACTGGGGTTTTTGCCACTTTCATTTCATTTTTGACATTCTTGACACCTTCCACATCCATGGCGTACTCAGTCGTCAGATCCTTTTGGGCCATGTTGGCGGCATTGCCACGCAAAGTGATGATGCCCTTTTGAGCGGTAACCTCGGTTGCCATGGCGTTGACGTTTTTATGGAATAATAGGGTTGTTTTCACTTTGGTGATGAGCCATGCATCCGATTTTGCAGCAGGGACTCCACTCTTTTCTACCAGCTTGTTGTCGACACTCTTAACTCCGGGCAGGCCGGCAACAGTTTCTGCGGCCAAGGATTTGTGGGATACATCAGAGACGGTACCGGTCAAGGTGACAGCCCCTTCATTTGCCTGCAACTTGATGTTATCATCTTTCAGGTAGGTCTTGAACACATAGGTTCTTTTGGCGGTTGCTTCAATTTGATCATCCGTGCCGACGGCAAAGATCGGCGAGCTGATTAAAAACGTTGAGGCCATGGTGGCAATAATTGCTAGGCGGTACATTGGTTTTTTCATGGTGGGGTTACTCCTATTTTTTGGTTGGCCGGCAGCAGGGAGATCCTGCAGATTTTTTTGGCAGACAACGACACGTTTGCCCTCAGGAAAACATTCACTTTTCCCGAATGCATTTCTTATACTTCAATTCTTATGCCAGGCTGCCAACCTTCCCCGCACTGCCAACTATCAATTTGATATTGAACAATATTTTAATGAAACGACATGGCTAAAGCTGTTACTGCTGGCTAGGAGAAAAAGGTCATACTTAACCGATGGTCATATATAACCATCGACTCTCTTTGGGCAGGAAGGAAAGTAGGAAATGTTGCGAGGAGTGGGAAAATCGGTGCCCTATAATTGACAGGGCATGCGGATGGTTTGGATCAAACGGATAGATGAATCACAATTTTTCGATATTCAGTTTAACCATGCGGGCTCGCAAAGTGCTGCGGTCGAGGCCGAGAATGTCCGATGCCCCTCCTTTGCCGCTCACCTTCCAATTGGTCATCTCAAGGACCTCAAGAATATGCTGTCGTTCAACTGCTTCCATGGTTCGTGGGTTGGCAGATGGATTTTTTGTCGGTTTTATGAGGTCATCAACAAGATGCAGCTTTGGACCCGACGAGTTGATCACCGCCCGTTCAAGGACGTTTTCCAGCTCGCGAATATTCCCGGGCCAATCATAGCCTTTCAAGGTGTTCATTACGTTTTCAGTTATGATTTCAATGGGCTTGCCCATGCGCTTGGAAATTTTTTTAATATAGAAAGCAACGAGAAGTGGTATGTCATCGCGGCGATCGCGAAGCGGCGGCACGGTTATCGGAAATATGTTCAAGCGATACCAGAGATCCTCACGGAAATTGCCGTTACGAACCTCTTTTTCCAAATTGCGATTGGTGGCGGCGATAATCCGCACATCGACTTTAATGGTTTGCGAACTGCCCACCCGTTCAAACTCGCCATCCTGAAGAACTCTCAGCAACTTTGCCTGAAGGTCTATCGGCAATTCTCCGAGTTCGTCAAGAAAAAGAGTGGCACCATCGGCGATCTCAAATCGGCCAAGGTGCTTTGCCTGAGAACCGGTGAAGGACCCCTTCTCATGCCCAAACAATTCACTTTCGATGAGATTTGCCGGCAGCGTCGCGCAGTTTACTTTTATCAAAGCCCGTTTCTTTCGCAGACTCGAGTTATGAATAGCCCTGGCGATCAACTCTTTGCCGGTGCCTGTCTCACCCAGTATGAGGACCGTGGTATTGCTGCTGGCGATTTGTCCTACTTTATAGAGGACGTTCTTAATCGCATCGCTTTGACCGATAATGGACTCGTGGTTATTCTGGTGTTGGATCTCTTCCTGCAGATAGGCCCTTTCCAATACAAGCTGCTCTTTTAAGCGTAGAACTTCGGCAAGGGCGGCTTCGGCGCTTTCTTTTCTTTCCTCCGCTTCTCTCTTGGCAACGGCAAGGTCTGCTGTACGTATTCTGACAAGTGATTCAAGAGCACTTGTTTGATCTTCTCGCTCAGTTGCGTCCTCAATGCAGAGAAGGATCAGTTTCACTTGACCCGACTTTCTTTCAATTCGTCGGGCATTTACAACTAAAATCTTGCGTCCGATGGTCGCAAATTGATTCTCAACCCTAAAGTTATTTATTTCGCTATTTTCAAAAAGGACAGACTGGAGCAATTCCTTGAGCTCGGCAATATCCCATTGTCGGTTCCCAAGATTATAAAGCAGCTGACCTTCAGTCTCCTCAGGTCTCATGTTGAAGATCTGGTAAAAGAAGTAATTGGCTTTTAAGACCACCAAATCACAGTCGAGGACAATCAAAGGCTGACGGATCGCACCCATGATGTTGAAAAAAACGCCAACAAAAGGATGTTTGTTGGATGCGTTTTTTTCAAGAGTGCTGTTTTGAATTTCCATAGGTACAGACCGCCTACCAAACAGAAACACAACCGTATCGTGGTTGCCCTCAAGGATTCCAAACGAAAATCCTAGTCGAACAAAGAATGATCGCCGAATCTCGCCATGTTGCACCGCTTAAGAGAAATGACTGCGGTTTTAGATACCGATTATGGAGGGAAACCGGCATATCCCTGCGAAGGAAAGCGTGGAAAAGTGGTCACTCTTAACCATTGGGCAAATATAACCACTTTTATGCTTCATGGCAAACCTTCTTTAAAATTAAACGTTATAAAATTTATTACTACATATCGATACGTTGCATGTCATGGGATCTGACATTTTGTCCTGGCACCGAAAATGCAATAGGAGAACCAGTGGTCGCCACGTTCGATACGTTTTTCACCAAAGCGCACAATCTCTTTAGTTAAAAAGAAGAAAAGGTAAATAACCGTTTTTTCTTAAAACATTTACAGAAAGGAACAACCAAAATGGAAAAGAGCAAAATTTTTATCCCCTACGTAGTCCTTTTTTTGATGATCGCCACTTTTTCCGCCTGTGGGTCGAAAAAAGAAAGCACTGCAGAAGTGATTAAACAAACCACGACAACGACTGAAAGGCCGTTGATCAAAGAGACAACCACTACAACCACCTCCAAAACTCCATAATTCCAGGAGTATGATCAACGTTCGGTAGTGAATCGCAGTTTACGTCCCATGTATTTTAATTCTAAAAGGAGAACATTATGAAAAAATTACCATTACTCGCATTCGCATTCACTCTTTTGGTTGCACCGGTCTGCTCGTTTGCTGCCCAGAGCCAAATGACTGTCTCAAAGACGGAAACCATGGGGACGATCAGCGAGGTCAACCCCGATACCCTGGTAATCCGCTCCGAATCCAGCCCAAACCCGGTGGTGTACACCTACACCAAGAAAACCAATTATATTAATGAAAAAGGTGAGCCGGTTTCCATGGAGACTGTTAAATCCGGTCTGCCGGTGACAGTGTATTACAGCAGCAATGGTACTCAAATGACCGCTGATAAAGTAATGGTTCATCAAACCACGACTACAACTACGGCAAAACCGATGATCGAAGAAAAAAAGACCACCACTACGACCACCAAAACTCAACAATAACAACAGGTGATCCCCCGGCGCTGCCGGGGGACTCCCAATAAAGGAGCACATTATGAAAAAATTGAGTTTATTCGCATTCGCTTTGACCATCCTGATCACACCGATCGGCTTGTTTGCCCAACAGAGCCAAATGACTGTTACGAAGACGGAAACTGCCGGGACAATCAGCGAGATCAATCCCGACACCCTGGTGATCCGCTCCGAATCCAGCCCAAACCCGGTGGTGTACACCTACACCAAGAAAACCAACTATATCAATGAAAGAGGTGAGCCGGTTTCCATGGAGACTGTTAAATCCGGTCTGCCGGTGACGGTGTATTACAGCAGCAATGGTACTCAAATGACCGCTGAAAAAGTGATGGTTCATCAAACCACGACCACAACTTCTTCAAAACCGATGATCGAAGAAAAAAAGACCACCACTACAACATCTGAAAACCCCATTTTCGGACAGAAAAAAACCACCACTACGACGACCACCTCCAAAACCAACTAGTTGGTGAGAATTTATAAAATTTCTGCAATCCCGGCCTACTTCCCTTTTGCCGGGATTTTTTTTGAATGCCGGCTCTCGCATTTTTATGACACTCTTCTTTATTTGTATCTATTTAGCACTATTGGCAAAGCCCCCTCCCCCTTGCGGGAGGGGGTTAGGGGGTGGGGGAAGTTACAAGGTGCGACTTCGTAGCAAACTCACCCTCCCCTCAATCCCCTCCCGTCAAGGGAGGGGAAGCTAAAACACCAATCAGACAAAGTGCATATGGTTACATATAAACTGAATATTTACCTTAATTCAAGTTTTTGAAGCAGCAAAAAAGGAGTTAAAAATGAGCTCAGTCCAGTCGAGATTGGATATCATCGCCCCGCTCTCAGGCATTCTCGTCCCGCTGTCAAGCGTCCCGGATCCTGTCTTTGCAGAAAAGATGGTCGGCGATGGCATCTCCCTCGACCCAACCTCGGCGCTGTTACTCGCACCTGTCGCAGGGGTAGTTACTCTCCTCCACACTGCCAATCATGCGCTGACGATCACTACACCCGGCGGCATTGAAGTACTGGTACATATCGGTATCGATACCGTTATGCTCAAGGGCGAGGGTTTCACCCCCAAGGTCAAGCAAGGGGAAGCAGTACAGGTTGGCCAGCCGCTCATTGCCTTTGACGCCGACCATATTGCCTGCAAGGCTCGTAGCCTGCTGACGCAGATTCTCATTGCCAATGGCGAGAAAGTACTGCGTATGACGCCTGCCAACGGCATCGTGCAAGCGGGTAAAAGTATCATCCTCAGCCTTGACCTGGCAGAAGATGCTCCTCAGGAAAACGTGATGCATGCTGAAGGGAATGAAGCCGTTTTTTCCGATATGGTTATACTCCCCAACCCGGCGGGTCTTCATGCCCGCCCGGCCGCAATTCTGGCAGCACAGGCAAAGAAATTCACATCGGACATCCAGCTGGTCCGTGGCGATGACACGGCCAATGCCAAATCCCTGGTTGCGATCATGGGTCTATCAACCAAACATCAAGACCAAATCAGGGTCAAGGCCTGGGGCAGTGATGCCGTCAAAGCCGTTGCCGAGGTCGCTAAAATGCTGGCCGATGGCTGTGGCGAAAAACCGGGAGAAAAGCAAACCATCGCAGTTGTCGATGTTTTACCACCAAGTACCAAGCCAATAGATACAAATGAACTTTCCGGCGTATCTGCCTCCCCGGGCCTGGCGGTTGGCCGAATTGTGCAGTTTCGCCGGGAGACCATCGATGTCCTGGAAACCGGCGAGGGTGCCCAACAGGAGGCCACCAAGCTGGATGCAGCATTGCGCGAAGCACAGGGCCAGATCGAAGCGCTCAAGGGCCAGTTGAGTGATGCTTCCAAGGCAAAAATCCTTGATGCCCACCAGGAAATGCTGGCAGATCCCGACCTGCTTGGTCTCGCAAGAAAGAGCGTGGGCGATGGCAAAAGCAGTGCCTTCGCCTGGCGTGCAGCATTCACTTTCCATGCCGACCAGATCGAAAAGCTCGACAACCCGCTGCTTCGTGAACGGGCAAACGACATCCGCGATGTCGGCCGCCGGGTGCTGGCCCTGCTCGCCGGAGTGCAACAGGGCCAGATCGAAACACCGGAGGGCTCGATCCTCATTGCCGAAGAACTCACCCCTTCCGATACAACCTCGCTTGATCGCAGCAAGGTCCTCGGTTTCTGCACCACCACCGGCGGCCCGACCGGACATGTTGCCATTCTTGCCCGATCGCTCGGCATCCCCGCTATATGCGGCATAGATCATGCGGCGCTCTCCTTAGAAAACGGCTCCCAGGTTATACTCGACGGCGGCAAGGGCAGGCTGCGCACCCATCCGAGTGAAGACGAGCTTACCCGGGCACAAAAACGCATGGCCGACCAGACTGCCAGGGGTGAGCGGGAAATTGCCGCCGCCGGCTCTCCTGCCGTCACCACCGACGATCATCATATCAGGGTTGTTGCCAATGTGCATAATGCTGAAGAAACCCGGCAGGCTCTGACCCTCGGCGGTGAGGGCGTGGGTTTGCTCCGCTCCGAATTTCTCTTTCTTAACCGCGATACGGCACCGACCGAGGAAGAACAGGCCAGTGCCTACAAAGATGTGGCCGAAGTCCTTGGTCGGGATCGCCCCCTGGTCATTCGCACCCTTGATGTCGGCGGCGACAAACCCCTGTCCTATCTGCCCCTGCCAAAGGAAGCCAACCCTTTCCTCGGCCTGCGCGGGGTGCGGGTCAGCCTCGATCAACCCGAACTTTTCCGAACTCAGCTACGCGCCATCCTGCAGGCGGCACCGCTCGGCGACCTGCACATCATGTTTCCGATGATTGCCACCCTCGATGAATTGCGCACTGCAAAACAGATTCTTAGCGAGGAAGAGAAAAAAAGCGGCCACAGCGCCAAGGTTGGTATCATGATCGAGGTGCCGGCAGCCGCGGTTATGGCCGACCTTTTTGCCCGTGAGGCCGACTTTTTCTCCATCGGCACCAACGATCTGACCCAGTACACCCTTGCCATGGACCGCGGCCACCCAAAACTTGCCAAACAGGCCGACGCTCTGCATCCCGCGGTGCTCAGCCTTATCAGCACGACGATTGAAGCCGCCCACAAACACCGGAAATGGGTCGGCATATGCGGCGGTATCGCCTCCGACGTGCTGGCCGTGCCGGTGCTTATCGGCCTCGGGGTCGATGAACTGTCGGTTTCCGTTCCTACCATTCCGGCGGTTAAGGCCAGGATCTGCCGCCTGACCATGAACGATTGCCGGACACTCGCCCAAGAGGTGTTGCAGATGGCTACGGCTCCCGAAGTGCGACTGCGCCTGGCATCGTTTGCCGATCAGCTTATGAAGGGGGAAAGTGATGTTTAAATACGTCTTTGCATTCTTGCAGAAAATCGGCAAAGCATTGATGCTGCCGGTTGCCGTCCTCCCGGTCGCCGGTCTCCTTCTCGGCATCGGAGCCGCCAACTTCGAATGGATGCCGGTCATTCTTTCCGGGCTGATGAAAAACTCCGGCGACGTCATCTTCGGCAATCTGCCGCTGATATTTGCCATCGGGGTGGCGGTCGGCTTCACGGAAAACGACGGGGTCTCGGCCATTGCCGCCGCCATCGGCTATATGGTGATGCTGGCGACCATGGGCGTCATGGCCGGGGTGTGGAGAGTCGAACCGGTACTGATTATGGGCATCAAGTCGATGCAGACCGGGGTCTTCGGCGGCATCCTTGCCGGCGGCCTGGCTGCGGCAATGTTCAACCGCTTTTACCGGATCGCGCTGCCGCCCTACCTCGGCTTTTTTGCCGGCAAGCGCTTTGTGCCGATCATCACCGCACTTGCGGCAATCGTCCTGGGAGTGGTGCTCTCGGTCATCTGGCCGCCGGTCCAGAATGGCATCAACATGTTTTCGCACTGGGCGGCAGTCGGTGACCCGCGCACCGCCGCAACCGTTTACGGCTTTGTTGAACGGCTGCTGATCCCCTTCGGTCTGCACCATATCTGGAATGTGCCCTTCTTCTTTGAAATGGGGGCCTTCACCGACGCCACCGGCACCGTGGTACACGGCGATATCAACCGTTTTTTTGCAGGCGACCCGACTGCCGGGATCCTCGCCGGGGCATTCCTCTTTAAGATGTTCGGCCTGCCCGCCGCGGCCATCGCCATGTGGCAAAGTGCCAAACCGGAAAACAAGGTGGCGGTCGGCGGCATCATGGTTTCCGCCGCCCTCACCTCATTTCTCACCGGTATTACCGAACCGATCGAATTCTCTTTTTTGTTTTTGGCACCGGCACTGTACTTCATCCACGCTGTACTCGCCGCATCGACCCAGTTTGTTGCCAACACCCTGGAAATGCATATGGGCTTCACCTTCTCGCAGGGCGGCATTGATTTCGTCGTCTTTAATGTACTCGGTAAATTTTCCCAAAAATGGTGGCTGGTGCTGGTCATCGGCCCGATCTATTCAGTGATCTACTACACTGTCTTCCGGGCTGCCATACACTGGTTTAACCTCAAAACCCCCGGCCGTGAAGATGAGGCCACCCCCGACGCAGCCAACCTCAAGGACACCGGCGGGCGTCCCCGCGAATTGGTGCTGGCCTTCGGCGGCAGGAGGAACATTACCAACCTGGACGCCTGTATTACCCGACTGCGGGTGGTGGTAAAAGACGCCGCAAGAGTCGATCAAGCAAGGCTCAAGGCCATGGGCGCAGCCGGTGTCATGGTGGTCGGCAACAGTATTCAGGCGATCTTCGGAACGCTCTCTGAAAACATGAAGACCGACATGGAAGAGTATCTCAAGACTGCCGGACCGGAAGCAGATGGTGCAGAAGTGCCGACTTCGACTCTGGAGGTCGGCAATGTCGCAGGTGTTCCCTCTGAAACGCTGCCGATCGAACCACAGGTACGCGATTCGGCAAAGCAGATGCTATTGGCCTTGGGAGGCCAGGGCAATCTCCGCAAGATTGAAGCTGTTGCCTTCACCCGCCTGCGTGTAGAACTTGTTGACGCCGGCAAATTTGACGAGAAAGTTGCAAAAGTGGCCGGTGTGATGGCGGTTATGCAGGTCGCGCCTGAGGTGTTACACCTTATCGTTGGCGATAAGGCCGGTCAGTACGCCCAGGCCATGCGCAACAGGTGAGCGAATAAATATGGACATCATCCATCACTTTTCGTGCCACTTCCCGCTATGCCCGCCATGAAGCGTATCAACCCGTAACTGAACCAGCACTCCAGACGCAGTAGGATTGGTTGTAATTTCCAGTTTTTCTCAAAGACTCTGCTCGCTCCCGACGTGACAGCCTGGTCCAGGCTGTCCTTTAATGCCGTGGCAAAATTATGATCATCAACAACGATATTTGCCTCAAGAGCAAGCAACAGGCTGAAAGGGTCGAGATTTGAGGATCCAACCGTTGCCCAATGCCTATCGATCACCGCGACCTTGGCATGCAGAATGGACTGGTGATATTCATAGATCTCGATCCCGGCGTCGAGGAAGCTGCCAAAGAGAGCCCGTGAGGCATAGTGGGACAATCGATGCTCCATTTTTCCCTGTAACAGCAGAACCACCCGGACTCCACGACCGGCTGCTCTGAAGAGGGCTTGACGAAAGTTCCTCCCAGGCAAAAAATAGGCATTAGCTACAATTATTTCGCTTTGCGCTTGTTCAATTGCCTGTAAATAGGCATTTTCAATATCGCGCCGATGACGGAAGTTATCCCGTACCAGAAAGGTCGATTTCATATGTCCCGCAAGTTCCGGCGGAGGAGCCTGCCTTTTTTTGTCCCGGTGCCAATCCAACCGCAAGCGACCCGTCCAGACCACCCGTAGCCACAGCCTGCGGGTCGAAGCATAGATTTTCTTTACCAACGGTCCTTCCACACTCACCGCATAATCATAACGCGGCGCAACCTGTCCGGGTGTATCCAAATCATCAATAATATTAATACCGCCAACAAACGCGAGACTCCGGTCTATCACAGCAATTTTTCGATGCAATCGCCGCAGTCTCCTGCGCCGCAGTGTCCACGGTGATATTTTTGGCCGGAACTTCAACACCATGACGCCGGCCTCTTTCAGGTAGTCGATCATGGTTTTCGGCAAATCGTTCGACCCGAAGCCATCAATCAGCAGATGTGTGGTTACCCCACGCATGGCGGCTCGCCTGAGGGCTTCGGCGATGCGTCGTCCGGTATGATCATTCTCGAAAATATAGGTTTCAAGGTAGATATCGTACTCTGCTCCGTCCAGGGCCTTTTCAAGCGCCGGGAAATACGCATCGCCGTTTTGCAACAGGGTAATTTGGTTGCCTGAATTCATGCTTATCACCGCAAACTCACCCTCCTGTAATATTGAAGAGCCGTTTCGAAAATTGCTTCATTCTTGATATTTTTTGACGACGGTTTAACTGTTCAAACGACTCTCCTCAAAATAACGACATCCTCAGTGAACACCGTGAAGTGAAGATTGGCAAATGATATCCTGCGGCAAAAGCGTGAGAAACAATAATGGTCATATATAACCACTGGCCATATATGACCTTCCTGTACTTCTTCCTGGGATGGTTGAGCATCTGCCTTTTCTCCTTTTTTATGTTTAATTATCAAAATGATACATTACACGAACAGCGGCACTAAAACCTGGCACATTAATTGAATATTATAAATATTAAAGGAAAATTGATTGCCGTGATGAGGGTAAAAATCCGGCTGCGGGATTGAATGAGGCTCGGATATCGAGTGCAATTGCAATCTCGAAATTTAACGTTTGGAGGCAAGAGAAGACGTATGAAAAATATAATTTTTCTGTCGATTATGGTAGTTTTTGGACTCGGTTTGTTCTCCGGCTGCGCTTCGATACAAACATGGCCGGATAATGAAAGGAGTGCAGAGAACAAATTGCTGGTGATCCAAGAGAAGATAGGAGACGGTTTGAAAACCGGCTCACTCACGCCTGATCAGTCCCAAGTGTTTCTGACGACTCTCAAGGGAATTCGACTTGATTATACAGCTTTGAGAGACAAAATGGTCTACCGGGATCAATGGGATAACCTCAACAGAAGACTTGATATGCTGGAAGACGAGATCAACCGAGCGATGACACGAACCAGCAGAGTCGATCTACCCAGGAACGGCGATAGAATTGCCGCACTCCAGAGAAGGATTGATGACGTCAGACACAGCAGGCGTTTGTCCCTGAGCGATGAAACTGATTTCCAATCCCGACTTGACCACATCCGCCGTGATTATCTGCGGATGACGGACGGAGGCAGATTCTCCGAGGGTGAAGAAAGATTGGATATTTCCCGTAGACTCGATCTGTTGGAAGGAGATCTTGACCGAATTCGGTAATGGGTACTCAATTTGATCTGACAGACGCCTGCAAAAAACTGGTAACTGAGCCTCTTGCAAAATGAGGATTTTCGTTCAAAATCAAGGCATGCGAAAAATTTTAACGCAGGCATATAATTAATATTCCGAGGATAAAATTTTGAGCATAACGCCGAGTTTGGGCGAAAAGACCATTTTGCAAGAGGCTCAACTGTCAGATCAAGTCGTAACTACTCTATAATTAGAGACCTCTCCGTGAAAGTTGTGGAAAGAGAAGAATGAATGATTATTATTCTTCTCAGGTATCATCCAGGCAAATGCAACTCATGGCAGCGGAATGAAGAAAGAAACATTTGTATTTAGCATATTGTCCTGATTGAAGATATCATCAGATGTATCCAATCTTGTCTGAAGTAATCAAAGCAGGAGATTAGTCATGAAAAAGCAGAAAGAAATGGTCGAATCATTTCAGATGACAAATCGTGATTTCATCAAAAATCTAGATGTTTCATTGGATATTCTCGACCATAGAATTAGCGAGGCAAAAGAGGTTGACACAAACTGTACTGGCACGTTGTGCAAAGCGATTGAAAATTCCATCAACGATCTATCGAACTATTTATATTCGATCAGCGAGCCCCGGTGGGGTTCAAACACCGAGTCGAAACAACTCAGTGGTATGCGCACCAGGATCCATGATATGTATTATAAATATCGAGGTGTCAGTGGAGCAGCAACACATTAACGGCCTTTGAAGTGTCTTTTCTATAGGCTTTTACCGGGCGCCAGCCCAACCTTATAGAGGCAGAAGGTTGTCTTAACAGTATTTCTGGCCATCAACTCGTTGGCGCCCCTGCTCTTTGATGGTTTTCAAATATCACACTGATGTTGGAACAAAACAACTTGAATAATCAATACTTTAAGGTGAATATCATGTCAGAAGGATGCTGTACTACAGAATCGTGTGCTACTACACAAAAGAGTAGTAGCGAATGTGATATGCATGAAGAATTACTCGCCCTCGCAGACGATGCGTGGATGGAGTTGTTGAAGGAAAAGATCAAGGCCGAAATCGAAAAAACCAACGGCCAGCATATGGATAAAATCGCCAAACTTGTTTCAGACGCAAACTTCGCAAAATGGGGGTCCATGATCAATGCGAAAGTAAAATGCAATGAATACAAGGAGAATCTCAAGGCTTTAATGTCAGGAGGGTGCAATACTTGACATGCATGAAAGATGTGCTCTTTTTCTTGAGTCTTCTCTATTTGTGATCCACAAGTCGGGTTCCGGATTCTGGATCGGGGACCCGACTCCAAACAATAAATCCCGTAAATATACGGCATATCAATAGGAGACACGCAATGGCCTATACATGTCAGAACTGCGGCGTCACTGCCGATAATTTCAGTGACCTCTGCAACCCAACCAGTGAGAAACTCGACACCAGATTCTGTGGCGCTTCGTCAATCCAGATTTGCGACGGCAAACTCCCAAGTATGCAATACTCCTGTGACGCATGCGGCAGCGTATCGGCAGACGCCGAACATCTTTGTAATCCGAGCAGGATCAAATAAGGCACAGAAATACTATCGTTTGTCAAAAACCACCTCCCGCCGGTTCGAGCCTTGATTACAGCTCAAGATGATGCGGCGGTGAGGTGCAAGGGCCGTTTCTTTGAACAGTTGATGCACAGTATGGTTGCGTACCGCAACCTTGCTGTAGAGCTTCATTATGAATCTGCTTACGTTTCGTATTATAGGGAACCCTGCCCTGCCGAATGCCTCCTGGGTAAAAGTCGGCAAAGGACTCAATGTAATTAAAGCCTTTGATGCAACGCAGGCAAAATCCTTGTTCAAAATGTTGCAAGCCATTAATCCGCCTTATGATTTCAAGGAAATAGATCCTTTCCGCAATCTGCCTCTCTACACTTCAGTCGATAAGCAAACGAGAAAGATCATACCGTCCAAAAAGACCGCCGCCATCGCAATCTTTACTGCTCCACCCCAACTTGTGAAAGAATTGGCTGCCATAGATCCGCTGTTTTTTGAAACAGATCGGATTGAATGGGGGAGACGCCGCGATCAGAGCCGGTGGATTAATTTCGTTGAACTCTCCAGCTCAACTCGCTGGAGCGAAATTGAATCAAATGTCAGAGGCCTGCTTTCCAGCATTGAACCTGATGCTGTTTCAGTTGTCGAGCGATTGCAAAAAACTATAGCTACTCTTCGAAATTCCGACCGAATAAAGGGAAAAATTGCGGTGGAGCTGCGAGGGCAACTAGAGGAGTTACGGCAATTTTTGCTTAACAATGAGCAAGAGCAGTTGGACCGTTGCCTTCATGCCGTTGACCGAGCCCAACACTTCCGACAAGCCAAAGCTGTAGCTGAAAAATACCTTCCGCTCTTTCTTACCATTACAAGGTCTACGCTTGGCTACCCTACCCAAACGGCAGATGTCACACCGGCGATGGAAGCAAGTACGGCGCTTTTTGCTTTTCTCATAAAACGCCTAGAAAAAGGAGGCCATGCAGACGCAGTTTCATTGAAGCAACATGTACATCAAATCAACCTCGGCTTGCAAACCATTGACTCCGAGTTGGCTCCGCATATCAGAGAGGAAGGAATTTCAATAATCCTTGAAGGCTCGCAGAACGGCGTTGTTCTTCCTTTCATAGACATGCTTCCCGTTTGTAGGGTCGGGGTTTTACTGTCAACCCTTGCAGCTATGCACCAAGAACTGTATGGCCTTTCCCCGATCTTTCTCATTGATATCGATGATATGAAACTCGAAAGGCAGGAGTTGGCAGATTTGTACAGGTTTTTGCTTGGTCATTCCTCGCAATGGCAGTTCCTGGTCATTCCTGACAGTTCTTTTCTCGCACTCTGTTCGAATACCCTCTCGGACGATACAGATGATAAGCACCATCAAATTTCGATACTTGATATAGCAGCAGTGGTTTGAGATTACCCGCCCATATTCGTTATTGAATTATAAGAGTAATGGCATGTTCACGGGAGCCATTGTTGCCGTAGCCGAGGGCATTCCAACTGGCTGTCATTGGCTGAATCTGCCCGCGATCATCGGTGGCACGGGCCAAAACAGTGGTCACTCCTGGTTCCGATGTTTGCCAGGCATATTCCCACCTACGCCAGGCATAACGTTCATGTGGGCCAATGAATTCGACGGCATGCCATGTAACGCCGTCATCGACGCTCACTTCAACAGCGGCAATATCTGCTTCACCGGCGTAAGCAGCACCTCGAATTACCACTATTCCGCCAGCGACTGTGGCTCCATTTGCCGGTGAGGTGATAATCGATTTGAGTGGGATAGTGGTAACTACCTTACCTGAGGCCGGCTCTTCACCTTTTTGAAATATCCGATATACATTGTCCATGAAAAATCCGGCTATAGGCTGGTCCAACAGTGAAATTTTACTGAGCCATTTAACGCAATTTGCCCCTGTCCAACCCAGAGCAAGGGCACGCAGTGGGTAACCGTGTTCAAGGGGTAACGGTTCCCCATTCATTTCATAGGCAAGAATCGTCGAATCCATCGCTTTTTCCAGTGGAATGCTCCGTATAAATTTTACCGTGCCTGCGGTGAGCGGATTATCCATTCCTTCAAAGCCGACATACCTCACCTCGGGCATGATTCCAGCCTGGGCCAGCACATCACTCAACCGGACCCCTCCCCAAATGGCATTTCCAACGCCACCTATCGTCCAAGGGTTACCGGGGGCTTTTTCCTGGAGGAGAGAACGCCCATTGCCGGAACACTCCAGGGTGTTTGCTACCTCAACCTTGGTCATTGAGAGAATATCGGAGAAACTCAGTTCGATGGCTTTGTTCACCAGACCCTGTATCGACAACCGCCAACTCTCAAGAGCCACGGGGTCAGTCATGATTATTTCCTGATTTCGTTTAAAGAAGACCTCATTGCCGGTAATCCAGGACTGCAAATTGTCCAAAGGTGTCTCGGCGTTCAATGGTGCTTCCGACATAATTCGCATTGTCTTTTTCATCGTGGAACCTCCACCCGGAGAAAAGTTACTACAGGACTGGATTTGGGCTTATTGACCGAAATCGAAGTCACAATTGCACTGGCAGATTTTTACTTCTGTGTCACATTTTTTATCGTCTTTTTGCTCAAGTTCACAAACTGTGTGTTCAATCTCGCACAGCTCAAGACAATCCTCGTGTTTTTGCAAAGTATCGTTGAGTATCATTTTGTTCCTCGCCTTTCCAAATAGTTGAACCAATAGAGTGTTGGTTTCTTCCCGGGGTAGAAATTCAACAGTCGAGTTGTCCCGGAAATATCCATCCCTTGCTAATCTTACTGCAATGAATATTGCCTCCTTTAAATCTTAACCACAGACAGCAATGAAAATCCGCCCGTTCAACCACTATAAGAATTAACAGCGGAACAACAAGATGTTAAAGTTGAAAATAAGTGTCGACACTGGCTCCAAAATGTTTATAAAATAACAAAAACGATTGTTAATGAGTGACCGATAGAGGTCGGTGGAGAAGGACGAAATGACGCGGATAATCCCGGGCAACGGATGTCACCCTTGTCCATAACGAGCGTTCCAATTTTTTATGGAAAACCAGCGATGATTCTTTACGACCCCCGTATCCCCACAAGCCTTATAGAGTTTGGCATCCAGATTCCCGTGAGGGATAGTCGATCCACCAAAACTCTTCAAGCTCTCCTCAATGATCCCAAGCTTAAATCTCTGCAAAGGGATTGGCATCAGGACCGAATTGTCGAGGTATTAGCCCGGGAGGATCTGTTGCGAGTCCATTCAGCCGATTATGTGGAACGTCTGTACTCGGCAACTCTTGAAAAAGAGATTGTTTCCACCTTTGAGCTGATAGACGCCGAAGGCAAATATTACCGGTACACTCCGGAAACGGCCACGCGGCCGCTTATCGATCTTTTCCAGCGTCTCCTGATTAAGGCTGCCGGCACGGTACAGGCCTCTCGACTGGCGCTGCAGCACGGATTCTGCTTTTTCTTTGCAGGTGGTGCGCACCACGCCCAACACGATTTCGGTAATGGTTTCTGCCTGTTGAACGATATCGTCATCGCCGCTCGCAAGCTGCAGTTCGAAAGGAAAGTTGACAGAGTTTGGATCATCGATGTCGATGCCCACAAGGGGGATGGTACCGCCGCTCTCACTGCAGGCGACGATTCCATCCGAACCTTGAGCGTACATATGGCCAGAGGCTGGCCGCTGGATTGTCCTGCCCTGCTTGCCGATGGCAGAGCCAATCCTTCTTTTATCCCGAGTGATATTGATATTCCCATTGAAAGCGGTGAAGAACCCTATTATCTGGAAAGACTTGGCGGTGGTCTTGGGAAACTTGAAGAGGGAGGTTCGGCTGATCTTGCTATCGTCGTCTGTGGGGCCGATCCGTATGAAAAAGATGCGTTGCCATCAACGAGTCCCCTTAAACTCTCTCTGGAGCAGATGTTCGAGCGCGACCGGTTGATCTACTCCTGGCTCAAAGATCGCAATATCCCCGCTGTGTACCTGATGGCCGGCGGCTACGGAGATGAAGTCTGGCAGGTTTATACACAGTTTTTGCTTTGGGCATTGCACCAGCGCTATATTCCTCTTTCACCCCCTTGAACAGGTAAGAGGACGGTGAAGATCGCTCCTTGTCCCGGCAGGCTCTCGACCCGAATTTCTCCCTGATGATTTTTGACAATACCGTGGCAAACCGACAAACCCAGGCCGGTTCCTTTGACCTCCGGCTTGGTGGTGTAAAACGGTTGAAAGATGAGGTCCATGTGTTCAGGTTGAATGCCGACACCGCTGTCCTTTATCGAAATTGCTATACGGCCATTCTCCTGCCAGGTATTGATGGTGATGATACCGCCCGGCAGCAGGCAAGCATCGGCGGCGTTGTTTAACAGATTTAAAAATACCTGTTTGATCTGGTCTGGAATTGCCATGATCGGCGGCAAGCCCTTGTTGTGGTTTTGCTGCACTGAAATCCGCTTGTTCTTAAAATCACTCTTATAGAGCAACAGCAAGGAATCGATGGATGTTTGCACATCCATCAACACTTTATGGCAGGAAGATGGCCGGTTAAACTCTTGGAGGCTGCGGATCAAATTTTTCATCCGGGTACTTTCGTCGATCGCCGCTTCCAGTAATTCTCTATCCTCATCTTCCAGGATCGCCCTTTTCCTCAGGCCCTTGAGCACGGCCATAATACCCTGCAACGGGTTATTGAATTCATGGGCGATGGATGCCGATAACCGACCAATAGCCGATAATTTTTCAGCATGCAGATATTGTTGTTGCGTCTCTTGCAATTCAAGGGTTCGTTGTTCTACCCTTTTTTCCAGGTCGGCATTGAGGGTTTGCAGGGCGTCCTCGGCGCGTTTGCGTTTGAAGGCTTGCACAATCGACGGCGCCAGCGTTTCCAGTGTTTCCTGATCAACCGGGCTATAACCACCTTGACGGTTGCCTACGGCAAGGAGACCGATAACGCCCCCCTCGCTCATCAATGGCACGCCGAGAAACGAAGTCAGCGGCGGATGATTTTCCGGCACACCGATGCTGTCCGGATGACTTGCTGGGTCGTTGGTGAATAAACCCTTGCCATCCAAGAGCACTCGGCCATAGATCCCATGAATTTTAAAGCCTGCCAGTGGCCTGCCATGGCCGCTGGGATCGGAGGAAATGTTGCAGGCCTCCCAGCCAGAATTACTGATGGCAATGTCGGTGAGCCCATTTTGATTGATGTCGCCCAGGAACCCGAATGTGCTTTGGGTGATTTTTTCGGCAACGTCAATACATATTCTGCCGAGATCCTCCTCCGTTTGGCTGGTCAAAGCGGCTTGCAGTATTCGATTGATTCCCGCCAGCCGCGCCTCGCTTGCTCGCAGTTGCCGCTCTGCAGAGTGCTTGTAAAGGGCCATTTCAATCTGGATGCGAAGATCACGGTCATCGAAGGGTTTGAGGACGTAGCCGAGAGCTCCTGCCTGTTGTGCTCGCTCCACTGTGCCGGCGTCGGAGTGGGCGGTAAGGAAAAGTATCGGCAGATTGCATTCCAAGCGGATTTGCTGGGCTGCTGTTATACCGTCCATACCACCGGCCAGGCGAATGTCCATCAACACCAGCGCCGGCTGGTGGCGTATGGCGAGCTCGACCGCTTCCTCGCCGGTTGCGGTTGGGCCGACCACATCATAGCCAAGTTGTCGGACCTTATTGGCGAGGTCTTCGGCGACAATGCCTTCGTCTTCAGCGATCAAGATTTTGAGTTTTTTCATACTTGGACCTCTTTCAGGAAGAAGTTGACCTGGAACATTGTACCTGGACCGCTGCCCGTTTCCAACGTACCGCGCAACTGGTTGGTGAGAATTTGCACAAGACGCAGGCCGAGCGACCTGGATTGCCGCCAGTCCATCCCCGCCGGCAAGCCGACGCCGTTGTCGCGGACCTGGAGACTAACGGCCCCGCTAACGGCATCGTATTCCAGGCTTACCGTTACTTCGCCACCGATGTTGCCCGGAAAGGCGTGCTTCAGGGCGTTACCTGCCAGTTCGTTGAGGAGCAAGCCGCAAGGTACCGCTGCCTCAATCGGCAGAGCCACGGGGGCGACCGCCAGATGCAACCGCACCTTGTCGGCCAATGCACCGTGGGAGCGCCACAGGGAGTGCAGCAGGCTGGTGGCGTAGTCGCCGAAGTTCAACTGAGCGAGGTCGCTGGTCTGATAGAGTTTCTCGTGGACCAGGGCCATTGAGCGGACACGGTCGCGCACATCCTTGAGCTCTTCACGCATCCGCTCATCGACCAGGTTGTCGGCCTGTAAACTGACGAGGCTGGAGATTACCTGGAGGTTGTTTTTAACTCGGTGATGGATTTCCCGCAGCATGACCTCTTTCTCCACCAATGAAGCCTTGATCTGAGCCTCGCTCTCCTTGAGCGCCGCCTCGGCCTTGAGTTTGGCAAGGGTCACGGCGAGATAGCTCGCCAACCGCTCCCACAGGGTGATATTTGCAAGGGTAAATCGTCCTTTGTGTCGATCATTGAATTGAATAAGCCCAATCCGCTCCGTGCCAACAGCCAGGGGAATCAGGGCCACTGATTCGTATCCCTCGCTATTGCAGCGGCTAAAGGTGCAGGTCTGGCGCTCCGGATCGGCGATGATGGCCAACAGGTCGCTGATACCATTGCTCCAAAAACTGCCATTTGCTGTAAAGAATGGACTGGATGGATCAAATCGACCGCGGATGACATTGCTGCACATGCATTCAAGCACACCACTTCCGGAGCTATCGCGGATCGGAGGTACCGTGTCGCTCCTGCAGATCAGGTTCTCAGTCAGGACAATGTTGCTCGGGAAACCGCTCGTCTCGTAGTAGGGATAGTCTTCCCCCTGTTGCAGTCGAATTCCAACCGCATCACAGTCGGAATGTTTTTTGAAAAAGGATGTAGCCTGATTGATGAGTTCGTCGATCGTTTGACTCTCGTTGCTGAAATGCAGGAATTCAATCGTCGCCTCTCGCTCCTCTTCGATCCGTTTGCGCTCGGTGATGTCACGGTTGGCTTCGAGGATAAAGAACTGGCCGTCGCCAATGTGGCTGATGTTCTGGCGACTCTCGACGATGACAACCCGACCGTTATGTGTGGTGTGCATGAGTTCGCCCTCCCAGGAGCCCATGCTCTCCAATTGGCGGTCGATTTTTTCTCCCGAGTGACCATCGGTGTGCAGCAGCAGATGGTGGTTACGGCCCACTGCCTCGGCGGCAGTCCAGCCGTAGAGCGCTTCGGCACCACTGTTCCAGAAACGAATGACACCGCTCGGTTCTCGGATGATCAGCGGTTCGTGGGCCTGATTAATCACTTCAGCTTGATTTTGCAAATGGGTGTCGATCTCGCGGCGTTTTATATCGATGCGGCTGATATAACGCGCCACCCAGACGGCGAGCATCGACAACAGCAAGGCGGCGACAAGCATAAGCGCACCGGTGCTTGTCGCCGGGTTTATCAATGCCAGACGTTCACCCTGCATATGGAGGAACCCCAACAGCAACGGCACCAGCAGCGCGGCGGGCAGCAATCTTTGCAGCAACTTGCCGCCGAGGTCATTGCTCAAGAGGAGGTCGATAATCGAGGGGTTTTCTTGGGGAACCAAAAATAGTCCGAAACCCAGCGCCGACATGCCAAGCACTACCGGCCAGGCGATGCGGTCTATGGACAGGCTGTAAAATTGGCCGATTCCATAGAAAAATCCCGCCACCGGCAGGAAATTCAGCAAGCACACGACCAGCCCCAGGTATGGTACCACGTTTCGTCTTTTTAAGGCTAAAGCCAGTAGCCCGGCCCCCAGGAAAGTCAGATTCAGGGAACCGGAGAGGCATATACGATTAGGCTTGCCGGTCACTCCCGGCACCTCGTGGGCCAGCAGTTGATCAATGCCCGGATCGAAAGGGAATATATGCTCGCTGAGCGTCAGTGTGCCGATAGCTAAGACGATCAGCGCGCCCACCCCTCCGGCAACATGGCGAAACTGTGATGGTTGTCTCTGAACATCTACCCTTTTGTACTCTGAGATTGCTGCGGTGCACCCTGCGGAGCGCGGTGCCAGCAACAACATCGACACTCCGGCCAGCAGTTGACCAAGAGCCATGTTGGTCTTCATAATGGTCTGGCCCGAGATCATCGACCAATGGGGTGCGAAACCGCCCAACCAGAGTATGAGATGAAAACCACCAATGAGAATAGCCACCGAACCGGCTATTCGGCTGCCCCAGATGACAAAAATAGAAGCTTCGACCACTTGTTCGGCGGATTTCTTTGGCTTCTCACCGACATCGCGCTCACGCAGAACGCGCTGCATCTCTCGGGCAATGATCTCGGCGCGAATCGGGTCAATCAGCTCCACCTGCCGTTGCAGGATATCCTGACTCTCGCGCAGGGCCATTTCACGGTCATAGGCGGCAGCCTTGTGCCTTTGGCGCCGGAAGATTTCAGCGAGAAAGCTCATACCCAGGCCCATGGCGGTGAAAAACGCCAGTCCAACGCGGTCGATGGTCTTATCGATCATGAACAGTCCTACCGGTAACAATACCCCATAGTCCACAACAAAGCCCGTTACTATCGTAGCTACCACCCCCGGCCCGAAACCGGCCAACACTGCCACGGCCATGATCATCGGATAAAAGGTGATATAGGTGGGTAAGCCGGAGCCGGCCCAGGTCTCCAGCAGCAGCCGCAGTCCCATTGCCACCGCTACCGCCGCGACCGCCGCGCCGTAGCGTAGTCCCAGCCACTTCGGGGACGACTGACCATGAAATCCGGTCATGAGCCAGGTGTTTTGCAAGGTCTCGTTGACTGCAGTCGGAGATAACTTCCATGCACCTTGTTCTCGTACAGTTGTCATTGCTCCGACAAACAGATAGACGCCACCGAGGTACTGGGCAGCCCGTCCCGTCCAGCTGAGAAAACTGCCGGCGACCGACTGCAGCAAGATCCCGGTCACCCCCGTTGCCAGCAGCGCCAAGCCTAGCCCGTACCAATGGTAAAAACCGACGGGTTTATGCCGGTTCATGGTGAAGATCTGCCATGCAACCCAGGCGAGCAAGGTAATGGTCAAAAGGAGGACACCCTGCCGTATCAGCGTGCCGCCCTGACCTTGCACAAAGAAATCAGGGATCCATCCCGCCTTCGCCGCCCAAAAGAGCAGTGCCGTAATCAAGGTCACGCCCAAATACCCCCCCACCAGCCATGCCCTTGGTCGTGGCAGTCTCTCACGCCACAGCATCCCGCCGAAATGGCACAATGCCGCTCCAAAAATTCCAAGGTTATGCACGGTAATACCCTGGTTGATGTTGGCGCCAGTGATCATGGCTGCTGTCACGGAGGTCAAACCCCACAGCAACGATCCACAGCCGAACATGAGCAAATTGGGGTAACCACTGTCCAGGAAGGCACGCGCCGTCAAAACGCAGATACAAACGGATGCCAACCAGTTGAAAACCAGGTTCAGCAACGGCAACAGCGTAGGCGAGTCGTAGTCGGTGTGCAGATCGGCCGCCCAGAGTCCGGCGATCATGACCAGCAGCAGAGGTATGGGTACCCAGACAGACCAATGCAGGCGGCCGGGTTTTCGGAGCATTTTCTCGGTCGTTGTCATGGAATCCATGGGAGTTCCTCGTCGAAATCTTACTGAACCGTGGGTTTCAACAAACCGTGAAGTTCGTTGCTTGGATTATTGTCATTTTGCAGCTTAACGTCAGAAACAGAACTGACAGATTGCGCCAGCGATGAATTGACGAAGAAGTTAACCCGAAACGTCGTACCTGGACCGCTGTCCGTTTCCAGCGTACCGCGCAATTGATTGGTGAGAATTTGCACAAGACGTAGACCGAGCGACCTGGATTGCCGCCAGTCCATCCCCACCGGCAAGCCGACGCCGTTGTCGCGGACCTGGAGACTGACGGACCCGGTAGCAGCATCGTGTTCCAGAGTTACCGTTACTTCACCGCCGCTGTTGCCCGGAAAGGCGTGCTTCAGGGCGTTACCTGCCAGTTCGTTGAGGAGCAAGCCGCAAGGTACCGCTGCCTCAATCGGCAGGGCCACGGGTGCGACCGCCAGATTTAGCCGCACCTTGTTGGCCAATGCACCGTGGGAGCGCCACAGGGAGTGCAGTAGGCTGGTGGCGTAGTCGCCGAAGTTCAACTGGGCGAGGTCGCTGGTCTGATAGAGTTTCTCGTGAACCAGGGCCATTGAGCGGACACGGTCGCGCACATCCTTTAGCTCTTCACGCATCCGTTCATCTACCAGGTTGTCCGTTTGTAAACTGACGAGGCTGGAGATAATCTGCAGGTTGTTTTTCACTCGATGATGGATT
This sequence comes from Deltaproteobacteria bacterium, assembly GCA_031441605.1. Lineage (GTDB taxonomy): Bacteria > Desulfobacterota > Desulfobulbia > Desulfobulbales > Desulfocapsaceae > Desulforhopalus_A. The sequence goes on along the minus strand of JANNQF010000004.1, from coordinate 25,264 downwards.
TCCCGAAGCATGACTTCTTTCTCCGCCAATGAGGCCTTGATCTGAGCCTCAGCCCGCTTACGTTCGGTGTTGTCGAGGACGAAAGCGACACCGTGAGTGCGCGCTTCATCCAGAGTCGCTCCGGCGAGAATGACCGGAATATGTGTGCCGTTCTTGTGGATAAACACCTTCTCGAATGGCTGCTTATTGACCCCGGTGGCCTTCAATTCAATGACCGGGGCCTCATCGAGATACCGATATTCCGGTGGTGTCATGGTGATCAAATTGATTTGCCCCGATGCCAGTTCCTCACGGGTATAGCCGACTATGTCGAGGAATTTGTTATTGGCATCGGTAACCTTGCCATTCATATTCCAGTAAAACACCCCAAGCAGGTTGGATTGGTAAAATCGATGGAGCCTCGCCTCGCTCTCTCGCAGTGTTTCCTCGTTTTGCTTGCGATGGGTAACGTCACGGGCAATACCCTGGAGCCCGATAATGGAACCGTTTGCTGTGAGAGGAGCAATATTAATCTCCAGATGATGAGGTGTGTTGTCTGCAGATATCAGCCGCAACGCCAGAGCATTAATGCGTTCCCCTCCGATAGCCCTTCTGAAGGCGGATGCCGCCGATTCGAGGTCATCATGGGTTATATAATCGCCGAACCCCTTACCGTTAACCTCGGCAACGCTGTAGCCGTAGCCAATGATCGCCGGAGAACAAAAAACCACCTTTCCTGAAAGATCCAATTGAAAGATCAGATCGACACTGGTCTCGGCAATAAGTCTGAACTGCCTTTCACTTTTTTCCAGGTTGCGGAAGATAATCGCCATGGGTTCCTCGATTCCTGTGACAACGATTGCCCGGTAGACCAGGAAGGCGGAGAGGAAGAGGAAGAGATGGCCGACAAGATTTGCGGCGCCATAAACACTCAGATAGCGGGTAAAGGCAGCGTCCGCCGCTATTGCACTGACAATGGAGAAAATCAGCATCCTTAAAACACGCGGGTCAAACAGGGTGCGCTTTCTGAACAGCAAGCCAAGGGCAGCAAAGAGGAGGATGATAATAATGTATTCGCTGTAGACCTTGAAAGGAGTCAAACCTTTGCCTTCGATATAACAATCCGGAAAGACACCGGAAAATATTGCGGCCAAGAGGAGAGTAGTAATGATGCCAAAGAAGATCAGCGCGGCGGCAGGGCTAAGGCGTCGTGTTATAAATGCCGGAGCGATGAGGAAAGAACAGCTGAATACGTATCGGAAGGCGATCCACAGCTGGGTGGGAAGATTGGTATCAATACTCGGGAAAATTCCGAAGCCTTTATAGGCGAACAAATGAACCAGTTCAAACGCCGCCGAGGAAAGAAAGGATATACCGAGAAAGAGGATATAGTGGCTATCCAGGAGTTTTCGCGTATTCCAGGCGAGGACAAAAACTGTCAATAGAATGACGACACAGATAACTTCAATAAGGCTGTGAAAGAGGAGATAAGAATAGAAGCTGCTGGCATACAGACCGGAAGTAGCGAAGATAAACACATAACTAGGAAGGATTTTCCGGCTCAGGGGATGAAACACCGTATCATTAGCCATTCTAATCACTGTTTTTCTCTATATTGTTTAGCCCATATGAAAATATCTAAGATAGAATTTTATGGCTCAAAAAGGCTTAATTGTAAACATTATTATCGCCGAAAATTTACCGTGAGTTTGAATTTTAGTTGGCCGTCGAAGGCTCGGCATGAAGATGTCAGCAGGAGACAATGGCATAAAAAAGGCAGAGCCCCTACACGGCTCTGCCTTTAAGGGTTGCGGTTTCCAGTCGCTTATTCGTCGGTAAGCGTTTTCATGAACAGTACTAATTTTGTCTCCTGCTCAAAATTCAAACCGAGATTCCCAAGTTCGTCTTTATTAACGGTAGAACCCACCTCGGGAGGCGGAAAACCTTCACCCGGCACAATGATATCGCGGGAATTATAAAAGTGGACGATCGAATAGAGGGTCGGGAAAAATCCGTTATGACCGTAAGGGGCTGTTTCAGCAATATTCCGTAGCGTTGAAACCTTGAATTTCCCGACCTCTTCTGCTGCATTGGCCCCACTGTAAAGGGTGGTGAGTTCAGTGACTCTCTCAGCGCCACCCAGGCCGTAGTCGGTATTTTGTGGACCGGCAAGCACAGCGATCCTCGGATTCACGGGTATTCCTAGATTATCATAGGAAAAATCGGTAAAAAGAGGCGGATAGGTACCGTTTGAGGTTCGGGGATTGGCTGCCTGGGTGGAGTTGTCGCCAAAATCGGGGTCATGACGTTCGGTTAAGTGACAAAGATAGCACATACCGCCGACCTTGGTTCCGCTGCCGTAGAGTTGCGGTTCCGAATCGGCATTAAAGAGTGCGAGGCCATCGGCTTCGTCATAGGTGAGGTATTTTGACTTAAAATTATTTGGCGGCCCCACATACTCTCTGAACTCGCCGACCAGTTTCACGCCGAATTGACTGACATCGCCGCCTTGTTCTTTGACGAAGGCATCAAATCTTGAACTGAATTTATTAAATTCCGTCGTCGCCTCAAAGGCGGCTATGGCCTCGGCAATTTTATTATAAGCCAACGGAACATTGAGCACTGACTTATCATATACCTCTTTGCCGTAAATCTTTAAAAAGAGCTTTGCGGATTTGGAGGCCAATACTGTACCTACAACGTCTTCTAACTTCGTGAGTCGCATTTCCACCGGATTGAGAAACGGGCCTTTCGCCTGGTCGGCCAAGGGATCCCCTGTCGGGTCGGTGCGGTCCAATTCCGGCCCCATGGCCGTTGCCGCGGTGGATTGTCCGGAGGCTCGCCCGTCCCAGAAAATACCGCCGATAAAGAGCGCATCACCGGTATTCCAGTGAAGCCTTGGACTGAAAGCGGCATATGTAGCGGTCGGAGCATTTCGCCCGCCGAAGAAGCGTGGATCGGAGCCCTGTGATACCGGCCTGGCGTCCGGAGCGAGGGTGTTGTCGGGATCGGCAAATTTCGCCGATGAGTTATGACAGCTGTTGCATGCCTGGTTCTTGCTGGCGGATAAATTCAAATCTTCGAAAATTTCCTTTCCAAGTTTTTCAACCGGGCTGAGATCCCGGTTTGCCACATTGTACTCATGGAACGACTTGTTCTTTAATAATTTATTGTATATACGGCTCTGGTGGCTGCGCTTTCTTGCGCTATATCCGTTATTTTTTGCGAAGCTATCGCTAAAGACAAAACAAATACATGACAATAATAGAGTGTAAATAAATGTTTTTTTCATAATCCCCCCCTTTTGTCCCTGATGCATTTTCCTGTGATTGAGTTTCATATGGAAGACGATTGGTTAGCCAATGGCCTTCTGCCGCGAACCGGATACCCGCCCAACCTGCTGCAATCAAAAATCGGCAATTTTGTACTGACGATCCCCTCCGAGCACCTGGCCGATCGCCGCACGGAGTTCCGATAGCCCATACGGTTTTCCCAGAAATACCTGGGGCCGTTCGCAATGGGTTCCGGCCATAACCTTGGCCCGGTCGTCGCCACTTGACAGAATTACCGGGAGCTGTGGTGCAAGCTGGCGTAAAGCAAACAGCGTCTCCCATCCGTCCATGCGCGGCATGATTACATCGCAAAGGACAAAACGGATAATGTTTCGGTATTGCTTAAATACCTCTATAGCCTCCAGGCCGTCTTGTGCTTCAAGCACCGCAAATCCCAAGAAATTAAGAACGATTCGAGCTATGTCCCGAAGGAGTGGATCATCGTCCACTATCAACGCGGTGTCGGGCTCTGCAAGTTCTAACGCTTCAAAGGCCCGCACTTCAGGATTGGGGTTTGTTGCGGCCGCTACCGGCAAAAAAGCTCGAAAGGTGCTACCGCTCCCCTCTTTGCTTTCAACAGTGATAACGCCGAGGGGTGCCTGCACTCTTTTAAGTGCCATGGGCAGCCCTCGACCTCGAGACTGGTGTTTGCTGGTGTGTTTCAAAGCATGCCTCTTCTCTCTCTACTTGGTTTAAAGATCGAGCCTCTTGAAAATTTATAATGGGCTGATATTCGCTAAATATTTAATGAATTTTTGTTTCGCATTCCGGTATTCGGGGGTGTTGTGATAATTATAATTATCTTCAATTTCGAATAAACTTTGACAGTAGACTGCCAGATTTTGTAAGCGGTCTTTAGTCTTTGCCTCTTTATCTAATACTTGCGGCTTTATCGTTGTTTCAGTACATTTTTCCATTTAATTTCCTCCTTTGAGAGCGACAACTCTCCATTGTGCCTGCTTATTCTACACGGAATGCAAAGTTTTCATTTGTTCAGCATAGCAATCGGGACAACAGCCATGGGAAATTCTCATGTCTTTCGTTCTCCTGAAATAATCTTCCAGATTATACCAATCGCCTTTTCCATGACCACTTAGCCGGTCGTCCCGTATTTTCTTACAGTAACTGCACACCTGTATGAAAGTTTCATAGAAGGCAATTTTCCAGATCATTTCCTGCTTCATGAAACAGTTGGATATCCGAAAAAGCAGTTCGTCTGTATCACAGGGTTTCTGAAGAAAATCGTCAGCACCCAACCGTAATGCATCAAGAATGGACTCCATAGCCCCATAACCGGTAAGTATAATAATCGCTGTCTTACTACTCCTCTGTTTGGCGGCCTTGAGTACCTGGAAGCCGTCGAGTCCCGGCATCATCAGGTCAGTTATCACGAGGTCAAAGAAACAGTTGTTGAGATGAGCGATTGCTTCCTCACCGTTGGCCGCAGTGGTAACGAGGAAACCGGCACAGCTCAAATCTTTAGTGAGGCAAGCGAGAATGGTCTTTTCATCATCAACAACTAGGATTGATTTGCCTTTCATGCGTTGATATCCTTCCATCGGCCTGAGACCGCACTGCTGACGTTGTTGTTGCTTCCATGGTTGACTTATGTTCTCACATCAAAGTTTCGTAACCAGTGAAACCTTCCTGGGAAACACTTTGGGTTTTTGACACATTGGCAATGGTTTACACCAAAAGTTTGGATAAAATCAATGGGATATTTCTAGGTATCAAATGGGTATATAATGTATCTATATATTTCACTGAAAAAGGCTATCGGCCAATTTGTATAAAAGTCCTGGGAGTCTGTCGGATTTCTGGGGGTGTGCTACGGGCTAAACCTAATGGACGCAGGTAAGTGTTTTGCTTAGTTGATATTATTTATCACTTAGCTGGCTAACGGTCGTCACCTTGAACTGAAAATCTGTTCAGTGTGCCTTGTTCTTTGACATATTTTAGCAATTCAAGGCAAACATCCTCTTTATATTCCACACTATGGACACAAGTGTTCACTCGCCAGCAACTGACCTTTGAATGATCACTTGACTTGGTAGGGATCCTTGCTTTCAAGGTAAGTGTTGCCTTTGCTGTATGATGCAAATTCATTCTCCCAATACCACTTCAATCTTCGTCAGATATTATGTGGGTAGATGCATCGATGAGTTGCTCCCACATACATCCCGAACGCATTCACGTAGCCAGCGATGAGCTAGATCAGCATCAAGTCTTGGGTGCCAGAGCATTGAAACCGTGAACTCCGGCGTGGAGACCGGAAGGGTAAAGCTATGCATTCCGGTGCGCAGGTTTCCAGTGTGCCGTTCCGGAACACTGGCTATCAGATCGGAGGCCCGAGCTAGAGCCAGCGCGGTCGAAAAACCGCCGATGATCGCGACGACGATTTCCCGTTGCACCCCGAACGGCTCCAAGGCTTCATCGATCGGTTCCTTGTCGGGACCGCGGCGTGAGACGCAAATGTGCCTGCCTGCCGCATAACGGGTGGGCGTGATCTCGCCCTGGTTCAGCGGGTGGCCGATTCGCACGACGCCAATGAAACGATCGTGGAACAAAGCCTGCGCACGCACCTCTGGACTCGTCGTCTTCTCCACAACGCCGGTTTCCAGATCAACGGTGCCGTCGCGAAGCGGTGCGCTGTCTTTGTTTGGCTTCTGCACGAAGCGCAGCCGCACGCCGGGAGCTTCCTCGCCGATGCGAGCAAGAAGGTCCACTCCAAAGTTCTCCACAAAGCCTTCGCTGGTTCGCAGCGTAAACGTTCGGACTAATTCTTTGAGATTGAGCTTCTCAGCAGGGCGTAGAACCGCTTGTCCGTCCTGCACCAGCTGCATGACTCGCTCGCGAAGTTCGAGCGCTCGGGGTGTGGGAACAAGACCGCGTCCGGCTCTGACCAAAAGCGGATCGCCCATCGTCTCACGTAATCGTGCCAGCGCCCGGCTCATCGCCGACGGGCTAAGCTGTAACCGTTGGGCTGCGCGGGCAACACTGCCTTCGGCGAGCAGCACATCGAGGGTGACAAGTAAGTTAAAATCGGGTGTCGACATGCATCAACTATAGCGCAATTTTGACGTGGCGTCAAACGCACGAATAAAGTGCAAATGGTGCGTATTCCGCCGCGTCAAACAAAAGACTATACTCTGTTTCAGACAGCTTTGTTGTGGAAGTCGCGGGAAAACAAAGTTCAATAACAAACGGAGTTCATGATGAAAACATTTATTACACAACAAGATGGGGCAGTAGCTGGAAATGTGGAACGGACATCTTCGGGTCGGTGGGCACTCGTCAGCCTTTCGTTATCCATGTTGCTATCCTCACTTGACACCAGTATCGCCAATGTTGCCTTGCCGACACTGGCACAGGCGTTCACTGCATCCTTCCAGGAAGTCCAGTGGGTTGTCCTCGCTTATCTCCTCGTCATCACCACCCTGATCGTCAGCGTCGGACGGCTCGGCGACATCATCGGCCGCCGCCGGCTGCTACTCGCCGGAATCGTTCTGTTCACGGTGGCCTCGGTACTGTGCGGTGTCGCCCCCACGCTTTGGCTACTGATTGCCGCCCGGGCGATCCAGGGCCTCGGAGGGGCCATCATGATGGCCCTCACCATGGCGATCGTCGGCGAGACGGTTCCGAAGGCAAAGACCGGCAGCGCCATGGGGCTGCTCGGAACAATGTCGGCGATTGGCACCGCGCTCGGTCCATCGCTCGGCGGCGTTCTCATCGCAGGAATCGGTTGGCGGGCAATCTTCCTTATCAACCTGCCAATGGGTATCCTGACTTTATTTCTCGCGTATCGCTCCCTACCCGTCGATCGTCGGGGGCCGAAGACTGATCAGGTCGGATTCGACAAAATGGGCACGCTGCTGCTTGCTCTGACGCTCGCGGCTTATGCACTCGCCGTGACGCTTGGCCGCGGCAGTTTCGGTTGGCTGAACATTGCTCTCCTTTTGGCTGCTGCCTTCGGAGTCGGTCTCTTCGTGCTTGCCGAGGCGAGGACAGCATCGCCTTTGATCGAATTGGCGATGTTCGGCAATCCAGTGCTGAGCGCGAGCCTTGCAATGAGCGCCCTCGTCGCGACGGTGGTGACAACGACGCTGGTGGTCGGGCCATTCTATCTCTCTCTTGCCCTCGGGCTCGATGCGGCTATGGTTGGACTGGTCTTGTCGGCCGGTCCGCTTGTCGCCGCCCTGACTGCTGCGCCGGCCGGTCACTTTTCGGACCGTTTTGGCGCACAACGCATGACCATCATTGGGCTCATTGGAATGGCGGCCGGTTCCTGCATTCTATCCATGCTACCGGCGAGGCTCGGTATTATCGGTTACATCGTCCCCATCGTCGTCATCACCGGCGGCTATGCGCTGTTCCAGACGGCCAACAACACCACTGTCATGACGGATATCCGCCCGGACCAGCGGGGGGTTATTTCCGGCATGCTCAACCTCTCACGCAATCTCGGGCGCATTACCGGCGCATCCGTCATGGGCGCTGTGTTCGCGATTGCATCGGGGACAAGCACCATTACAATAGCGCGTCCGGAGGCGGTTGCCGCTGGTATGCGGATTACGTTTGCAGTTGCGGCAATTCTGATTATTGTCGCGCTAGTGATCGCGATTGGAAGTCGTGCCTTAGCAACACGCCCTTCGTCTCCTAGAGATATGTCATGATCCTACTCGACGTTGCGCGTGTTGATGTCTTTACAACTAGTTTATTCTATTTATGGAAAGCATAGATAAGCGATAAAGGCAAGAAAACTACGATAACTGAACCAACGTCATCTGCTAATTGCCATCAGTGCAGATATTAAATATTTTGGATTATGTGCAGAATCGTACATTGGATGGACTTCTTTGTCAGTTTCAAACAAACCGTAAACTGCCATTTGAGCAGTTCTAACAGAGTATTCAACAGTAAACACACAATCTTTTGGTGCTTCCGCAAATTGACCTAAGAATGCAAAGTTAGTAGAGCCATCTGGTAAAACATCTGGTCTGTCCCCAAGTTCACGAGGCATAAACAAGCTATCAATGAAAGGCATTGCAACGGGAATACAATTGACTTTCCCAGCATCGGTAACAGGTTTCATTACGTCTTGTATTTTCAAATGGCAATAGAGTTCTTCGAGTATTTCAGCACCTGTACATTCAGCCATTGTTTTGTCGATATAATTTCCTTTTCTATCCGGGTAGAGGCCATAGCCCCAGAAAATCTTAACGTCATCAGGTTGATTGGGGAAGTGAGGTTGACGGGCAATTACAAAAGACATCAACCAATTTGAATCGGTGAGAGTGACTAACCCGCCGGTTCCGTCAACATTACCAGAAAAATTTTCCATATAATCATGGAATGTAGTGTCTTTCATCGTAGCTGTAAACGAATACCATTTTTGTAAATCTATATTATCACAAAATGGACTAGGGTTTCCAAACGTAGTATCTCTTTCTGCAATTTTTTTCCATAGTTTCCAGGAACCGGATTCTGAAATTCCTTTCAGTTTTGCAGGGGTATTCCAAGTTCCATTGTCCGTACTGTCGGTTATTGAACCATTGGTAAAAAACACAAAATCATTTTTTCCAATGAGTATCTCACTGTTATCTTTGAAGTGCAGTGCGGTTGCAGTTTTCTTTTCCTCTGAAAAGTCAAAATCAATATCGATAACTTCCTTATCCATACTGAATTCGACACCTTTTTCTTCGAGATATCTTTTCATTGGTCTAATAACTGAATCATATTGATTGTACTTGGTACGCATGACGCCACCTAACTTATATAGGCCATCAACAAGATGAATAAAACGCTTCATATAGCGTCTCATCTCGGCAAGGCTGCTCCATTTTTGGAAAGCAAACATTGATGACCAGATAAACCAAAATTTTGTCTCAAAAAAACTTTGGTCAAACCAGTCTTCGATCCGTTTATTTCCCAAAGACCTCTCAGAAACGAAGGTAAGCTTTAAAAAATCTGCCTGTTGAGCTAGTGATAATTTATATGATGATACGTCTAATTTTTCACCCTCCTTCAAAAGCCTTGCCTGCGCATTCGAAACAAATCGTTCATTAAACTCATATGATTCATCACGCACTGAGATGTTTGGGTCTTCCAACGAAGGTATGTGTGAAAGTAATTCCCAATAACATTCATAATGCATTTCATGCATTCTTCCTCCTCTTACAACAAAACCTTCTTCTTTATTACCAGTTCCATCACAGGCTCCACCCGGGATTTTGTCTTTTTCCAAGATATGGATGTTCTTTCCAGGTACTCCGGCATCTTTTTCCAAATAAAAAGCACTTGCAAGAGAGGCAATCCCACTACCAATTAAATACACCTTTACATCTTTGGGATTTTGATTCTTTTTTGTGTTCATAAATATTCCTTTTATTAATCCGCAGACAAGATGTTTCCACAAAAAAACGTTAACAGGACATCTTTTAGTGGGACCCAGGAATGACTGACAATTTTGATCGAATGTCGTTTCACGACCGGCTATGACATAGCCGGTCGTGACGTTGACAACCACATTTTCATTTCTATTGTAAAACCTGGTAATTCTTGAAGCCATTTCAACTTCAGTAACAACCCGTTTGAGATTGATATCTGAACCTAGGGATACCACCTGATTCGCAGTAACTGCCCTTCAAAGTGAGATATATGTCCACCCAGGTGTACGATCAAATTGTCTCTCTGCCTCTCTCAAGCATCATAGAGCTTCATAGGTGAATTTCTGTCCTCCGAGGGAAAGCTCATACATAAGACCGCCCATAGAATGCACGAAAGTAATCGTTCCCTTGAAATACTTGGGGTCGGCCTGGACATCAGACTTTGGCCCGGCACTTGCGCCGGCACTAACACCCGTGGTTCCAGCCTGGGCTCCGGCTCCCACCGTTACAGCGATTGCCTGAACAGTAGCGTCGAATTCAAAGTTCCCACTGATGAATTCATCGTAGGCGCTTTTATCTTTAAAGAAGATTATCTCACTGAACGCCTTACCGCCCGCCTGGAAGCCTATTGAACCCTCAATAACCGAGGATTTTCCGGTTACCTTGCCGGCGCGATAAACCTGTCCTACTCCGTAGGAGCCACCGACTACAAAGCCGGCCTTGCCAATAGTTGGGAAGACCGCATAACCGTATGCGGTCTTAAAGTATTCTGCAGGAACGGGTGAATCCCGAAACACATTTATGGTGCTCGAATAGTCCTCTGCAGCAGCTGCAAAGGTCGATACCCCGAAAACTAAAGCGGCGATTATAAATAGCGATATTTTATTCATTTCAGTACTCCATTATAAGGTTATGTTATTTTGTCAAAAGAAGATTCCGATTTTTCTCACTCTATCCGTTCAGCATAGTGAACCTCCACTCTTCTAGGGTTAAGACCTTTCCTCAACATTACCCTCCAGTTGCTTGCTTCATGATTGCAATTATGGAGTCTTCAATTTCCTGGTCCGCCTTGGGTAGTTGTGGAGCATCAAACATCGCAGCCAGAAGTGTGGTAGGATTTAAGGTTGCCACGACCGTCCTATCATCTTCCGCATAAACAAAGATCCGGCAGGGAAGCGCAGTAAAGATGCTCGCGTTCTGTTCAGAAGCCTTTCCATCCTGCTGGATTTGACCAACCTCGAAAACCATGCATTGACGAGCGAACTCCACTCCATGTTTTTTCATCTGCTCTTGAATGTCGTGAACCTGAACGATGTTGAAACGATGGCTTGGTACGGCAAGCGTCAAGGCAACCACAACTTCGGGAACGGTCTTGACGGTTGAGAATTTGATCAGCATGATTCTCCTTTAATGTTTGAGATTCTTTTCGTTTCCGTAGAAATAAGAACTCCCATCCCTATCATGTCCTTCGCCTCTATTATGTCTCTCTCCCCTATCATGTCTTTCACCCGTGTCGTGTCGTTCACCTCTGTCACGATCAGGATATCCGAGATAGCATCCGCTCAGTGAAACAAGAACAATTATTGACAATATTCCCAAGAATTTGTTTTTTTTCATTTTTATATCAATGCCCATTTTATAACGTGTTAGGTATGTACTTTTGCGAAATCGGCTTCTATTCATCCAGCAAGAAGAACTGTGTTACGGTTATAAACTGAGATATTTCAATTATTGTGCCAGCCGCTGGCATTTCATTAATTACCACCTATGACACTGTTTTTTATATATTATATATAGAAACAGACAATTTTCGGCGTGCTCGGAAAACACCTGGAGATGGTCAAATATGCCCGGTGGTCGTATATGACCATCTCGGTTGGCTTGGGGTTAGCGACTTTGTCGGAAGTGCAAATGAAGAAGTTTTTCCGTTTTCGCTTTCGTGAATCCAGCTTCATTGAGTGACGATCTAAGAACAGTCCGATCAATCCGACGTCGCTTGCTTCATGATTTTGACAATAGTGTCCTCCACTTCCCGAGCCGAACCTGCCAACTGCGGGGTATCGAACATCGCCAACAGTGTGGTTGGTTTTAAGGTTGCCAAAACGGTTCTGCCGTCCTCCTGGTAAATGGAGATTCGACATGGCAACGCGGTAGAGATGCTCATGTTCTGTTCGAGAACTTTTTTCGCCTGTTGCGGCTGACAGACTTCAAAGACCAAACATTCACGGGTAAACTCTACACCCTTTTTGGTCATACTCTCCTTGAGGTTATGAACCTGCATGACACCAAAATGATTGGCTGGAACGGCAAGCTGCAAAGCAGCCGCAACTTCAGTGACGGATTTATCGGTGAAGAATTTGATCAACACGATGTTTCCTCTTATGGTTGAGATTGTATAATTTTGCGCCAAGCGGTTATCTGTTGGTGTGGGATATCACCTTCATACCAATGGATTTCCTCTCTTGGCCTATTGCCATTCCCAGTTCAGTATCTCCGGCATATCCTGACCGTATGTATAAATATACTGCTTGTGCCGGATGAGCTTAGCCTCTATCGTCTTTTTCAGCGCATCGCCTCCTTTGCCCAACTGCGGCAAGCGATGGAGCACGTCCAGCACCAGGTGAAAGCGGTCCAGATCGTTTAAGACCGTCATGTCGAAAGTCGTGGTAATGGTTCCCTCTTCCTTGTAGCCTCGCACATGCATGTTGTCGTGGTTGGTCCGACGGTAGGTTAACCGATGAATGAGCCAAGGGTAGCCATGGAAGGCGAAAACAATCGGTTTGTCTTTGGTGAAAAGCGCATCAAAGTCTTCCTCGCAGAGTCCGTGCGGATGTTCACTTTGCGGCTGCAGCTTCATCAGGTCGACCACATTGATCACCCGAATTTTCAGATTGGGCAGGGCTTCGCGGAGAATGGAAACGGCGGCAAGAGTCTCAAGCGTCGGCACATCGCCGCAGCAGGCCATCACCACGTCCGGCTCCATCCCCTGGTCGTTGCTCGCCCAGTGCCATACGCCGATTCCCTGCCGGCAATGGGCAACCGCTGCGCCCATGCTCAACCATTGCGGCGCCTGGTACTTACCGGCGATGACAACATTGACATAATCCCGACTCCTCAGGCAATGATCCCAGACCGACAGCAAGCAGTTGGCATCGGGTGGCAGATAGACGCGAACAATTGACGCCTTTTTATTGACAACGTGGTCAATGAAACCGGGGTCTTGATGGGTAAAGCCGTTGTGGGCCTGTTGCCAGACGTGGGAAGCGAGCAGATAATTGAGCGAGGCGATTTTCCGCCGCCACGGCAATTCTGCAGTGATTTTCAGCCATTTGGCGTGCTGATTGAACATGGAATCGATGATATGAATAAAGGCCTCGTAGCTGTTAAGCAGCCCGTGCCGACCGGTGAGCAAATAGCCCTCGAGCCAACCTTCACATTGATGTTCGGAGAGCATCTCCATTACCCTGCCATCCGTGGCAAGAAATTCGTCGTTCTCCTCGGTTCGGGCCTGCCACTGCCGGTTGGTGACCTCAAACACCGCATTCAAGCGGTTGGAAAGCGTTTCGTCCGGGCCGAAGATGCGGAAATTTCGCGCCTTTTGGTTGAGCCTGATGACCTCGCGCAAGAATTCCCCCAGCACGTGCGTATCGGCTGCCTGGACTGACCCCGGTGTCGGTATCTGCACCGCGAAATTCTGAAAGTCGGGCATCATCAGATCGCGCAGCAAAATACCACCGTTGGCGTGCGGATTGGCGCCCATGCGCCGATCACCCTTTGGTGCCAGCTCAGCCAGTTCCGGTATGAGCCGACCCTTGGCGTCGAACAGTTCTTCCGGCCTGTAGCTCTTCATCCAGTCTTCCAGCAACCGCAGATGCTCGGGATGCGCCGCATCGGCCAGAAGCGGCACCTGATGCGCTCGGAAGGTACCCTCTATTTGCCGGCCATCGACTACTTTCGGGCCTGTCCAGCCCTTCGGTGAATTGAGAACGATCATCGGCCACCGCGGCCGGGAGGCATCGTTATTCTCTCTGGCATGGCCTTTAATTCGCTTGATCTCGACAATGGTCTTCTCCAGCACCGCCGCCATGAGCTGATGCATCTTTTCCGGCTCATCGCCTTCGACAAAGTAGGGAGTCCAGCCATACCCGCGCAGCAACTGGTCCAATTCTTCATGGGTGATTCGGGCCAGCACGGTTGGCCCCGCTATCTTATAACCATTGAGATGCAGGATAGGCAGCACTGCGCCATCGGTAATCGGATTCAAAAATTTATTGGAGTGCCAGGCCGTGGCTAAAGGGCCGGTCTCCGCCTCACCGTCGCCGATGACGCAGGCAACGATCAGCTCCGGGTTATCGAACACGGCGCCGAAGGCATGGCTGAGCGAATACCCCAACTCACCGCCTTCGTGAATTGATCCCGGGCACTCGGGCGAGACATGGCTGGGAATCCCTCCGGGAAAGGAAAATTGGGTGAACAATTTTTTCAGGCCGTCCTCGTCCCGGCTGATATTCGGGTAAACCTCGCTGTAGGTGCCTTCAAGATAGGTATTGGCAACCAGCGCCGGACCGCCATGGCCTGGACCGGAAATATAAATCATATCCAGATCATATTTGGTGATCACCCGGTTCAGGTGCACATAGATAAAATTCTGACCCGGCGTCGTGCCCCAGTGGCCGAGGAGTGTCGGTTTCACATGCGCGAGCTGCAAGGGTTCTCGCAGCAAGGGATTATCGTAAAGATACATCTGGCCGATCGCCAGATAATTGGCGGCACGCCAGTAGGCATCCATCTTGCCGAGCTGTCCCGGGGAAAGGACTTCCGTCTGCATGGTTTTCTTCTCCTTCTTGGCAATCACTGCCGCAGCTTTCAGGCAAACGCCTTCTTCAGTGCCTCGAACTGCACGTGCAGCGACTTGGCGTGTTGGGTGACGGGCGGGATCTTGCGCTCGATGCCCAACAATTGGTAGACTGCCATCTGGGCCGCCCGTATTGAATATTCCACCGTGAAGACGACATCGTCAGGAATCTCGACGAACTGGCTGATAAACCCCAGGTTCTTCACGCCGGGAGGCACCGGCAAAGGTCGGTCATCCCGCACTCTGGGCATGAACATGCTGGTTATGTAGGGCATACGGCAGGGAATACAGTTAGCCGATGCAACAGTTTCCCTATCGAAGCGCAAATGCCCGCAGAGTTCCGTGAGAATTTCCGAGCCATTGCAGTCAGCCATTGGTTTGGCAACGAAATTGCCGATGCGGTCCGGGAACAATGCATATCCCCAGAACACCTGGACGCCCTCCGGTTGCCTCAGGAAATGCGGTTGATGAGCCAGGACAATCGACATCAACCAGTTCGAATCCTTGAACGTTACCAGGCCGCCGATGCCGGATTCGTTGCCACTGAACTGGTACATCTTGTCAAAGAATGTCGTATCACTTCAGAGTGACGGTAAAGGACTCCCAGCACGACTGCGAAATGCAGCTGTTAAACACCGCCGGTCTGCCGAAACCAGACTGGCCTTTCGCCAGTTTTTCCCAGAGCGCCCAGCCGCCGCTGTCTGCTTTGGTCAGCTTCTTGGGTGCAGAGGTCATTGAACCGACACTGGAACCATCGGTCATGGAGCCATTTTGCACAAACACAAGATCGCCGTCAGCAACGGTGATAACTTCGCTCTTGCCCTGATTCTGACAATGGATGCCGGTAACGACAAAGAGGCCTTTTTCAAGGGTGTGATCGAGGTCTGTCACCGTGCGATCCGTGAAAATCTGAACGCCTTGGTCTTTGAGCCAGGCTTGCAAGGGCAAAACCAGGGAGTCGTACTGGTTGTAAACGGTCCGCTTGACGCCCGCGAGTGTTTCGATTCGGGTAAATTCGAGCATGAACCGAAGGAGGTAACGCTTGAATTCAACGGCGCTGTGCCAAGGCTGGAAGGCAAAGGTTGTCGACCATAAATACCAGAATTCAGTCTCGAAGAATCCTGGTGAGAGCCAGTCGGTGATACGGCTTGCGACCAAGGTCTCATCTTCGTCTGCCTGGCTGAGTTTCAGCAGTTCGCTACGGTCGTGCATGGAAAAACCCATCGACGTCACCGGCACCTTGGCACGCCAGCGGTCAACCAGCCTCGCCGATGAATGTGCTTTGTGCAGGTCATTGAATGCCACGGTCTCGTCATAAACCGTCTTGCCTGCATCGCTGAGTGAAGGGATCGACTTGAAAAGGTCCCAGGTGCATTCGTAGTTGTCGGTGGTCATCATCCTTCCGCCGCGCATGGAATAGCCCTGATCGGGGTTGCCCGCTGCATCCAGGCTTCCGCCCATGTCGGACGCAGCCTCAAGGATAACAATATTTTCGCCCGGCAGGTTGCCGTCCCGAATCATGAAGGCGGCAGCGGCCAGAGACCCGATACCACCACCCACGAGATATGCTTTTGATTTCGTATTCATTCTGTTTCAACCCTTATTTCTTCCCATAACCAACAAGATAATGCCGTTGTCCCAACCTGATTGAGTACCAGCCTGAGCGTAATTGGGTGCTACATGTTCTTCCTCCGGGCTACGACCTTTCAGGCGAACTCCCTTTCAAGCCTTCACCGTAGGGATAAGCACCTTCGTCCGATCCATGGAGACCGGCTACGTGGGGCTCGGTCTTAAAATTTTCGACGGCATCTTGAAGAGCAGATTGCAGCGCTCCCCAGGTATGTTCCACGCCATCTTTAAGACTTTCCCAAACATGCTCTTCCGCCTCGCCAAGCTGTCTCAGTTTCTGTTTTGTGGCGTCAAGCTTTCGCTCAAGTTCTGCAACATGCTCATCATGCCTATCTTTTGCTTCGGCAGTAAACGCCATTCCTCGGCTCCGAAACCTGGCTAATTCGGTTTGTGCACGAGCGACTTCGGCTTCCATCTTCTCTTTAAAAACTTGCTTTGTATTCATAAGATTTCCATTGTTTCAATGTGGTTAAGAATTTATTCGAAAGAGTCCATTGTTCAGACCGGAGGCCATAACTCCTTGGC
This sequence comes from Deltaproteobacteria bacterium, assembly GCA_031441605.1. GTDB lineage: Bacteria > Desulfobacterota > Desulfobulbia > Desulfobulbales > Desulfocapsaceae > Desulforhopalus_A. The sequence continues at coordinate 8,558 of JANNQF010000004.1, read as the reverse complement.
TGCGACTGACTCTTTTCTTTGTATCGCAAGCAATGTGCCAGGTTTTGCTTTCTTAAGTTATTGTTCTATCGTTCTGCTTTCTTGTGATAAATTGCCTAAACGACAGGGCTTTGATAACAATGTATATTTCACCAAATGGTTACATATGACCATTTGGTGAAATATGACCCAGGGTGAAGTGGTCGAATGTTATTGGGGAAGATAGCCGGAAGCAGTGGCTGGTACCGTCGTGCTGAGGGGGATGGTGCTTATTCGATATTTGGCTTGCCGGATTATTTTGGTCCGGTCAGTTTTTGCCTGCTTGGCAGGAAACAGACTAGAGAGAGCGAGGGCCTATTGATACAGCGGTATTAACTCATGCCGCAATCCCAAAAAGCTTGCCGACTGCAGCAGTCAATCCCATTGCCACTGTGCCCCAAAAACATACTCGTAGAGCACCACGGAACAGTGGAGCGCCCCCGGTTCCAGCGGCAATCGCTCCTAGCGCGCCTAGCATGCCAATCGCCACGATCGGCACAATCCACACAAGTAAAGAGGTAGGAGCTAGGATTGCTGTTATTAACGGAATTGCCGCGCCCATGGAAAATGCACCGGCTGACCAGAAGGCAGCCTGCATTGGCTGTGCACTCAATTCAGTAGTGATCCCGATCTCATCTCGTGCATGAGCCGCAAGAGCGTCATGTCGCATCAATTGGCGCGCAACCTCTTTGGCAAGTGTCTCATCCAACCCACGATCTTGATAAATAGCTGCCAACTCATGCTCTTCCTCTTCCCGGTCATTGTCGAGCGCGTCTGACTCCATCTTCAGATCAGCCTTCTCCGTATCCTCCTGGGATTTTACGGAAACATACTCGCCGGCGGCCATCGACAGAGCCCCGGCTACCAAGCCGGCGGTGCCCGCCAAAAGAATACTCCCTCTGGTTGCATCAGCTGCAGCTACTCCAACAATCAGACTGGCGGTTGAAACGATGCCGTCATTAGCACCCAAGACTGCTGCTCGCAGCCAGCCGGAACGATGTATTCGGTGATGTTCAGGGTGTCGCATATTTAAACCGCATAGAAATAAATTTGAGTGGATCGTAGTCCGACTCCGATAGCCGAGCCTCTCTTTTCTGGACTTGCATATTTCGGTTTGACCATTTCTGTATTTCTATAATAGGCGACAATGTTAAATATGGAGTCGTAATTTGGTATCACTCAGTACTATTGAACGGTCATTTTTATTAGAGATAAATAGGAGTGATTTTGACTGCTGTTTTGGTCAAGATTCAGAGGAGATAGTTTGACTTTTACAACGCGATAATCACCGGTTAATCCGGTGCATTTTCTGGTTGGAATTAAGCCTGATGCACACGAACTTCGTCCGAACTCAATGTGTGCTAGTTAAACAGAAATGGTTTAACAGACGCAACCATACGTTCTAATTCAATTTGGTTGTGTTTCAGAAGATCATGTCCCCACACTTTTCGTGTGTTGTCAGAACAATCTTGAGATAGAGATATTCCTATATTTTCAAGGCCCTTTTTATCAAGTTTCGTGTTTAATTTCTCTGGATTGGATAGTACTCCGAGAACAAATACTCTATCACTTAATTCCTCTGGAATTTCATTTTTCACATAATCTAGCCGCTCCGCCTTATTATCGAAATCAATTATCAAAACAATTCTTCTTTCGAGATATTTTTTCATTTCTCGGGCATGGACGCTTTTGAATTCATCAAGAACCTTTTTCCAGCCACCAACAATTGGGAGGACTTGAATGGCGCGTTCATTGAGATGTGGGTTGAGTAGAAATCCGTTTGCTATCTGACGATTGGCATCGTCCTCAGGTAATACATGGAGATGGGGTTTGTAATTATTTGTACTCACAGTTATATGTCCCCCCGGATCAGTGCTTCTACAAGGTCACCAGTAGGGGCAATTTCGCTGAGTATCCTGACTTGAGTTGGCTCTAGATGATTATTTCTGTCAAGTATAAAAGTGTTTTCATTTGAAAACTTTCGGATTGTTTCAGGATTGTGAGATGCTACTAATATTTGCCCATTTTTAAGAAATGAACGGCGTAACGATGTGGTAAAATGTCCAACCTCTGACAACGAGAGATAGTTGTCTGGCTCGTCCCAGAAGCAAAACAGCGGGCCATAAAATTTGTTAGCTGCCAAAACAACAGCACAAAGAAAAAAACACTTCTCTCCATCGGATAAGTCTTTAAAGTAAACATCGAGTTTTGCATTATTTTCTTCAAACCGAACCATCATGCTTTTTGAATCTGTTCCGACAGGTTCATTCAGGAAGTCTCTAAGATCAGGAATAACTCCTCGAAGATATTTTTCAAGCTCTGTATAAGAGGCAGGATAACGACTTAGCAATCCTGTGAACCACTTCGCAAAATTTGAACCATTTCGGTCTGGTTCCAAGGTTTCACCATTAGAGTTTCCTGTCATCAGACTTGGGATTGGAGCTAAAATGACTATACGAGCAAGCCAAGTTTTGAAGAGGCGAAGTGGATCTGTCGTGGATTGCTCCTGAATTATTGGAAGGGCAACAAGATGCCAATCCACCATAAACTTCGCCTCACTATTTTGCGGACTTTTATGGAGAACAACCGGGGCTCCTCTTCGGGAATAAATAAAGTTTCCATCAACCATCAATTGTTCTTCAAAAACTCGAAGCTCTCTGAATCCTTCCGGCAATTCCAAGGCAAGGACATATTTGTATAATTTCTTGTTAAGCAATACTTCTATTTCAAATCGGATAGGAACGTCAGACCTTCCACGAGCAAAATCTTTAGGACCAATAATATTTCTTTCCGGTTTGCCAAGTTCGCCCAATCGATTTATACCTCGAGCGATGCTTTGAAGTACCTCTAGTGCACAAGCAATGGTGGATTTTCCTGCGCCGTTTTTTCCAATCAAAAGAGCAGATGGCATCTCTTTGATGTTCAGTTCGAAGTTTTCCAAGCATCTGAAGTTGTGCACATAAAGTCTTTGTAACATATTTTAATATTCCTCTTTTTATGGATAACGGAAAAATCACCAGCTTGACTGGTGCATTTTATTGTTGGAAATGGGTAATGTGTCCCTACATTTCCCCCAACTAAGCATTTATCGTTTTCGATTTTTCTATTGCAATGTTGCCGATAGATTCCAGTAGACGGGAGCGATCTTTGAAATATTGCGGGTCGATTTTCTTTTCTGCTAATGCTTCCAATGCAACACTTATTACTCGACTCAACGTTTCAAGATCTGCCTCCCTGATCGCTTTCATACACTGTGGGCCTAGCAAGCAACTCATGGTGATGCTCCTTGTCGAAGTTTTTTTGAAAAAAGGGGCCAGATTTATTGATCTGCCACTTTTCCTGAGTTCGTAAAATCCATTTTCAACGAATGGCTATCGAAACCAACGACACAGCACTACTCTTTCAGGACAGGTATTGCAATATTGTTGAGCCAAACAGCAATGACCATATGTTAGCATAGAAGGATAAAATATAAAATATATCCGTCCCCTTTTCCTGTCCTTATCCTTCTTCTTACCCATCAAGGTGCTCCGACAAAATGACTATTAAAAATTATAAGGTCCTATACCTCTCTACTTAGAGATAATATAAGAAATTGAGCCTAGCAAACTGTAATCTTATATATTTAAGCAGTGCATTGAACCCCCGATCGAGTGAGCAAGTCGGCCAGCGATGTAAGAATAATCAAACGTTTTAGGGAATAATTGAAAGGGGATGAAGACATGGTTATTGTTTTACTATCTTTTAACGCAAGATTTGAATTTATTGTTACATCTAAATCCAATAGGGCAGTCAGTGTCAAATGAACATTCTCCATTTAAGTTCATATTTGGCCCTACGCTGCCCGTTTTATGGTTTTCATAAGTTTGTACTCCTAACCCAGATACGGTTTTCATACAGACCCCGGCACTTTGGAGTGGTGCTTTAACGCATCTTTCACCGGTTCCACAGCTAAAATCAGATGTGCATCCAGTTTCATTTTGTTTAGTGGAAGACCAGTTCGAGACATTATCGACTGAGCTCGATGGAGTTTTGTTGGAAAATGTTGCCTGTAAATTTGGATTGCCATAATACTGCTGCCGAGATGCTTGAGCGTTCGCATACGAGCCCAACACGATAACTGCACCTATTATAGCAACTTTAGCGGCCGTCAATAAAATTTCACCTAAAACATTTCCAGTAGAATTTAATATTTTTTGCATTTCTTGGGAGGGCAGCTTAGAACTTTCATTAATTTGGGTCGTTCTGTCTTTTGAGAATTGATTGTCATTGTAGGCTTTCATCTGCTCAGTATCTTGTTTAATTTTAGACAGTTGATATTTTGCAGCTGAATACCCTTTGTCAAACGATCTGATATAATAATGTTTTGCTGTGTCCAAATCCCTTGGAACCCCTGCACCCTCATGATAAACTACGCCAAGCAGATAATCAGAAAAACCATTGTTAGATTCTGATGATTTCTTCAAAATTGACAATCCTTTTTCAACATCTTTGGCCATAGATGTTCCATCAATATACAGCAATGCTAACAATGGATCTATTTGACCAACACCGTTATCAGAAGCAAACTGGAGTAGCGCAGCAGCTCGTTCAAGATTTTGATCAGTTCCAAGGCCAAACATTAACATGACACCTAAAATTGCTTTGGCTTTTATGTTGTCTTGGCTTGAAGATTTCTCAAGCCATTCTTTAGCCTCCACATAATTATTCTGCATAAATAGTAGGGTACCAAGTAACGATTGGCTGATTGATTTATCTTTATCTAGTTCTACAGATGCTCTAGTCCATTTAATTGCCTTATCTAAATCCTTATCAACTCCTTGCCCGAGTGCATACATTTCTCCTAAAGCTAATTGAGCTGAAGGATTGTTTCCATTAGCAGCTTTTGTGTACCATTGAAAAGCTTTCTGATAATCTCTTATTGATTCATTGAGATAGTAGATTGAGCCTAACCCATATTCAGCTTTCACATGATCTTGGTCCGCCGCCTTCTTATACCAATAAATGGCCTCATTCGTGTTCTGTGTAGTGTTTTTACCAAAAGTATATAATTCACCCAAAAAATACTGTGCATTAACGTTTCCTTGTTCTGCTACTGATTTGTACCAAACTAGAGTTTCTTCGTATATTCCCTGATTAATCTGTCCAAGATTTAGTGTAAGTCCAACCGTTAGATATAAATTATCTAAAAAATTATTTGCGTAGCTGTTCTTTAATTGTTGAGATAACTTATAATATTTCTCTGCTTCAATATAACTTTGCGGGGCGTCTTTACCACTGAAATAACTCTCTCCGACTGTGAGATACGCGCTCCCTAATTTTTCATAAGCTACATTATACCCATTCTGACCAGATTCTTTATACAAGGAAAATGCCTTATTAATATCTTTAACCACTCCCTTTCCCACCAAAAACATACCTGCAAGAGCACATATCGACTGATTATGTCCTTTTTCGGCAGCTAAGGTATACCATTTCAATGCTTCGTTTGTATTTATTGGTATTCCTTGGCCATATTCGTTTATCTTTCCCATTATATATTGTGCATCAAGATCACCTTTTTTAGCAATTTGAACATATAATTCTAAAGCTTTTTGAATATCCTTTTTCACCCCATCGCCTTTTAAATACATGTCAGCTAAAAGGAATTGTGAATCAGCATCTCCTTGGCGCGCAGCAAGATCATACCACCTCGCTGCCTCTTGTTTGTTTTCAGAAACACCCTCTCCTTTATAGTTCATCACACCTATCATATGTTGCCCTCTAGCAATTCCGCGATTAGCTAATTTATTAATATCTAGATATGCTTCTTTAAAGTTTTTATCTTTATAGTTTCTATCAGCACATTCATATATAATTATATCAATCGGTTTTTTGTATAAAGTGATCGTAGAGTTATGTAATTCTGCGTTCCGAACAAACTCGACATCAATTTTGCTGTTAATATCGTGGGCATTTATAATTGCAATCACTTCGTTTGGCTCAAAAACTAGGTTTCCATCGATTTTTTTTATTATATCACCTTCCTTTAATCCAGATATTTCTGCTGGAGATTGTTGCATTATTTGCCCTATTTCAATGCCCTTGACATTATCCGTTGCTAATTCTTTACCACGACTCGGTGACATGTTTTTTAAACCGACTCCAAACCATGCTTTGTTTTCTTGTTGTACCTGGCATCTACTCTTTTGATCTTCGATATTCGTAGACTGAGCTAAGGCTATAGTTATGGATGGGCCTAAAGGGAGTTGGATTATTACTAGAATCAAAAGGACACTAATAAATTTGAATGTAAAGACCTTATGTTGTTTCATTTTATGCAGCCTGTATTTGTGGTGTTTTAACTCCGGTTTATATATACAACACCTATATCTTTAAGGGGGGAATTATTCATTTGAATTTCCTAATCAGTATTCCGCCTTAATGTACATTGGTGCAATATGCCAAAAATGGCATATTGTTTTAGAATGGAACATAGCATAAGAGTTGTGCCAAATGACCATCAACTTTTATGCGGAGGCCTTCATCTGTTTCAATATTTTGCATGAATTCTTTTATGCCAGTCTTCACTGCTTTGTGCAATGTCTCAACTTCAATAACTATCGATCCTTGAGGGATTGACCTGGCTGTCCCAGTTGTTGGTCCAGCTGCCCATTGGTAGTAAATAGGCTTGGCTGTGCCATTAAATGAAGAGCTGGATTCGGGGCTATAAAGGTGTAAGACACCGCATCGTGCACCCCATAGATCATCTGAGGAGCATTTTAGATTGGATTGCGGCTCCAGGTATTCAGTGGCCCAGGCCTTGAAGACGGTACGATCGGTTGATCGATTGTCTGGCGGTCGTGTCAATGCAGCGAGAGCATCTATGGTTGAAAACATCAATGTCACAGCCGAAACGAGGCATTCTGAGACCATACAGGTCTGAATCCCCTCAAGCATACCGCGTTTCCCATTAACAATCTCATTGAGTTTTGGGTGAATAAGCATATGCCTTTTCCTCGCATATCAATTATCTGTGTTGCAGTGTTGTTCTGTATGCCATCTTAAAATTTCGGTACAGAAAATGTGCCTTTATCTAAAATCAAAAAGGAATTCTTCAATGGTTCACATATTTCCAAATTATCCTAACCTAATATGTTTACCAATTGTGCGACAAAGTGTCATGAAAAGCACCGCAAATTCAATAAATAGAAACAGTACCAGCATGTTGTCATGAATACAAATCTTTTCTATTGGGATGACGGTGCTTGAGATAATTACTGGAATGGGGACGAGAGTGGAAGGCGACTGTGTTTCGCTGCTCAACAAACTTTTCCTCAAAATTGTGAAGACAAGAGGGACAAAGTATAACTAAACCGTGCAATATTTAAGACTTACTCTACCCCCTTCTGTTTTACATTGTCCATCATCTCGATATCCACGAATATTTAGTTCTGAAAATGCTCACAGTGCTGTGATTGCACCAAAATTAAAGTTATCAGATGCAACCGATGGTCATATGCCAATATTTTAAGGTTCTGCGGTGGACTCATCTGTTTGATCTGATTCAAGAGGAAACAACGGAGAGTCGATATCCACAAGCAATTTCTCATAAACAGGCTGACTGAGAATGCCGTTGCGAAAGGGCTCCATTACCTTGTCCTTTTCAACCAGCAGCAAGTGACGGTGTGCCCACTGTAATTCCTCCGTATGAAGGTGCTCCTTTTCCAGATGCAGTTCATCGAGCGCCGCTTTGTTCAGTTCAATCTTTTGCTCATACCCATGGCGAAGATTGGCCATCACTTCCTCATTGGTAAAATGGACCTGCGACATGCGGTCAAGTTCCGCCAAAGGGGCATAGAGCGCCTGCAAATTGCCGCGCGTCAACTCGTAGGCTGCCCGCTCCTGGCGTCCACGCACGATTCCCAGCCATCGCAACAGTGGGGACACCGTCAACCCACGGACCAGGATAGAGAGACTGACGACACCGAAGATCATGGATACCAGCGGCAGTTTGCGGTTCGCTCGACTGCAGGTGCTAGGCCTATCTCAATTTTCTCGCAAAACTCGATGGTGCCCCTCATTCTTGAAAAAAACAATGCCGAGAGGCGGTATAACTAAAGAAAGAGAAGAGCATCTTCCATGACACGGCACAGTCGTTGCCTCGACACCTCCAAGATTCCCCTGTCCACTCCCCCCATATCGGATGCAGACAGCGCAACGAAATCCATAGAACCGCCACCCAGAGCCGCGTACAGGCTGACGCGACTGGCCTGCAAAGCTCGGCGAATCTGCACGACCTGCTGCTCGGCGGACAGCAGGTCGCGCTGGGCATCAAGCACTTCGAGAAAAGCGGCCGCCCCATTGTCATAGCGCAATTGCGACAACCGCGCGCGCTCGGTCTGAACCGCCAGGGCTCTCTGTCACCACCGACCTAAAATGAACCCACCCGCCAACTAGAAACGAACCCAGCAAGCTGGTATTTCAAGCTAACGCATCACCGATTTCGAGACCCCACACCTTTTCTCAATTCCCCAAGCCCATTTTTGTACTCATTCTTT
>JANNQF010000003.1:0-44864 GCA_031441605.1 Deltaproteobacteria bacterium | reverse complement strand
GATGCCGACTGTAGTTTTCGATGCCGTTGCAATAGCCCAGTTCGTGGATCATCTCCAGATCGAACATGGTCCGTTGCTCCAGACGTTGCGCCTCAACCAGTCTGTTACCCTGATGAAAATCCTCGAGCCGCAGCCGCAGTTCGTCCATTATCGTCGCACAGGCCTTTTGCAATCGATCCTTCGAGGTAACGAAATGGCTGCCGGGAAAAACCGAATATTCCTGGATTCGCTCTATTACCACTCCCCGCAGGGGATCGATGATCGACAAGGCCTCGACGGTGTCGCCGAAAAACTCGATGCGAATCGACCGGTCCTCTTCATGTACTGGAAAAATATCAAGCACATCGCCGCGCACCCGGAAGGTACCCCGGTGAAACGACATGTCATTCCGTTCATATTGCATAAAAACCAGGCGGCGCTGCACCTCCTCGACCGGATATGCATCGCCGATTCGCAGGAAAAGGTGCATGTTTTTATATTCATCCGGCGAGCCAAGACCGTAAATGCACGATACCGAGGCGACAATCAGCACATCCTTGCGGGTCAAGAGAGACCTGGTCGCCGAGTGGCGCATCTTATCAATGGCCTCATTGATTGACGAATCCTTTTCGATATAGCTGTCGGATTGGGGAATATACGCCTCCGGCTGGTAATAGTCGTAATAGGAAACAAAATATTCAACCGCATTGTGCGGAAAAAGATCCTTGAACTCACTGAAGAGTTGCGCGGCGAGGGTCTTATTGGGGGCAATTACCAGAGAGGGCCGCTGTACCTTGGCAATGACGTTGGCGATGGTAAAGGTCTTGCCGGAGCCGGTGACCCCGAGAAGCACCTGGCCGGGAAGTCCGGCCTGAATGCCATCGGCCAGCATCTCTATGGCCGCGGGCTGGTCGCCGGCGGGCTTGAATTCTGTTATCAGTTGAAAGGGAATGTCCATAGAATTCTCTTGAGGTTGAATCTCTGCGCCGCGCCCATACTAACAAATGGGCAAAGGTAAATCCACATTTGAGCGCATCGCCCAAGAAAGAAGAATAATCAAAAAGATTTTCCTTCTGGAAAATCATCAAGCTCCCAGGAGATACAATCCTCAGGGCAATTCTTAATCGCCTCATTGACGAGATCCTCGGGATATTCATCCTGCTCAATCACTTCCATCATCCCGGTGGACGAATTGTAACGAAATACTGCGGGGGCAATTTCAATACAGCCTTCACATTCGGTACATCTGCCGAGATCAATAGACGGAACTTTTTTCATCAAAACAGCACTCCTGTCGTAAACGTTAAACCTCGGTTCAAAACACATCGTGTGTTATATTCGGCAGATGTTTTGGACTAGCTTTTAAAGATTACTTTATTATAGTAATCATTCTTGATTGAAAGACGGTTTTCTTACTTTTGTTCATAAAGGATATCCTTTTATTGTAATACCTTCCCCGGTCAATTAACATGTTGAGCATATTTTTCATTCGCCGTGTTTGGAAGAGGGTAACCGTTCCGACACTGCCAGATAATCAGCCAAATAAAAATATTCTTATTGCGGAGCCACAATGAGCACAACTGAACTAGCCAAAGGAATTTACTGGGTTGGAGCCATAGACTGGGATGTGCGTGATTTTCACGGATATTCAACATATCAGGGCACTACCTACAATGCCTTTCTTATTGTCGATGAAAAAGTAACCCTCTTCGACACCGTGAAGAGTTCCCACATGGATCAAATGCTGCGCAACATCAGAGAAATAATCGATCCTGCAAAAATTGATTATATTGTTGTCAACCATGTGGAAATGGACCACTCCGGGGCCTTGCCGGCAATGATGGACCTCGTCAAACCGGAGAAACTCATCTGTTCGCCAATGGGGCAAAAAGCGATCATCGATCACTTTCATCGCGAAGACTGGCCCTTTGAAGTGGTCAAATCAGGAAGCGAAATCAGCCTCGGCAAACGGACCATTCAATTCCTCGAGACCAGGATGCTGCATTGGCCCGACTCGATGTTCAGTTTTATCAAGGAAGACGGTATCCTTTTCTCAAGCGATGCCTTCGGCCAGCATTACGCCACCAGTGAGCGCTTCGATGACCAGGTCGATATGTCCGAAGTCATGCATGAAAGTGCCAAATACTACGCCAATATCCTCTATCTCTACGCCCCGCTCATCAAGAAATTGCTGGCAACGGTGGGCGCCATGAACCTTGATATCAAGATGATTGCCCCGGACCATGGGGTTATTTGGCGCACCCACCTGAACAAAATCCTCGAAGCCTACGACCATTGGAGTCGCAATGAGGCCGGGAAAAAGGTTCTGGTTATCTATGATTCAATGTGGCATTCAACCGAAAGCATGGCCCAGTCGGTAGAAGTCGGACTGAGAGAAACCGGAGTCAGCACCCGGCTGATTAACCTCAAGGTCCACCATCGCAGCGATGTCATGACCGAGGTACTGGGGGCCAAGGCCTTGGTTCTTGGGTCCTCAACCCTTAACAATGGCCTGCTGCCGCGTATGGCCGGGTTCCTTATGTATATGCGAGGCCTGAAACCCGCCAACAAGTTCGGGGCGGCCTTCGGCTCCTATGGCTGGAGCGGAGAAGCGGTCGGCTTGATGAACACTGCCCTGCAGGACATGCGCATCGATGTCATTGAAGAGGGGTTGCGCATGAAATACGTACCGAGTGACCAACAGCTGGAAGAATGTGTAGAAATGGGCCGAAGAGTCGGCAAGCGGGTCGTTGAAAGCTTGGCGGCACAGGAATAGTGCATCATGAAGCGGATCTCCCAGCATAAGGTTCTCCTGGCGGGAGAGTCGTTCGAGCATTGCTGCAACCAGCTTCACCGATTTTTCGACCTCACCTCCCTGGTCATCTACGACTGCATCGAGACCCGGAAAGAGCACTCCTTTTCCGGGATCGATGCAGAATTTTTCACCCATATCACCGCAGCGGAAAATCGTAACCGCAGGATGATAAAGGATCTCGTCGCTGAACTTGAGAGATCAGGTATCCTAAACACCAACGATTTGCAACACATCGCCCAGGGTTATATCAGTAAGACCCTGCATATCCTCAGCCATTTTCTCGACGGTTTCATCGGCATCGACTCCTATTTTTACAATATGCTCGACGACAGCCACTGGCTGCCTCCGCTAACCCTCCAGTTGGTTCACCTGAATCCCGGCCACTACTGGTTGATTCATATAGATTGCTACTCGGCTACCCCGGCGGAAGCCGGCCTCCTGCACCTTTAGGTCTGCATCAAAAGTCCCCCTATGGTAACAATTTACCGGGATTATCAAGACGAACCGGGTGATGTCTTCCAGCCTTTGCCGGAAGACCTTGCCGCCGGTTTTTACGCCCTGGAGATGGAAAAATTCTTGGAAGACAGTGTTTTCTATGAGAAGATGCTCCCCCAACACGGCGCGGTTCTCGAAATGGGTTGCGGCACCGGCCGGGTTTCCCGCCGGCTGGCGCAAGAAAACCGACCAATGACCGGCATCGACATATCCATGCCGATGCTGCAGCTGGCGACACAGCACCGACACCCCCATTGTTCTTTTCTCTGCATGGATATGCTGGTCCCCGCCTTCCGCAAGCCATTCGAAGCCATCCTCATCCCCTACAATACCCTGAACCTCCTCGGCAGCGAACAAACAATTCTCCGCTGTCTGCACGGTTGCAAGGCAAATCTCCATCGAAAAGGCAACCTTATCTTGCAGCTTTTCATTCCGACGACGGATTTTCTCAGCAACCACCGTACGACCTTCCAGTTTCAGACCTTCAACCGTCCGGGCGGTGGCCGCATCATCAAGGAGATTCTTAAAAAATATCTGCCGGAACGGCAGAAGGTGCACCTGGAGGAACGCTATCGGATTCGTCCCATGCAAGAAGGATTGGCCAACGAGGATTACCATACACGTACTTGCATCGCAGCCTTCAGTCTCGAAAAATGGCTTGCCCTCTTTGCCGAAGCAAGCTTCACCCCGGAGCATATTTACGGGAATTACACCTGCGGCCCATATGACGCGACTCACTCCTCTCGTTGTCTTCTTGTTCTCAAGCGCCACTAATTTCAAATATTTTATTGTTCTTGACCTACATCAAAGATCCTGCGACAATACTAGGGTATCTTCCTCCTAAATACTGATTGAGGAACGAATCCCATTCATATCCCAACCACCGTTCTTCCCCGATCAACCTTTTGTATACCCAACGTATTCGCGTGACGAATACCCAACCTAAGACAGGAGAGAACCATGTTTTGTAATCAATGTGAACAAACGGCCAAAGGAAGTGGTTGTACTAAAATCGGCGTCTGTGGAAAAACCGATGAAACCGCCGCACTGCAGGATCTCCTTACCTATACGGTGCAGGGGCTTTCCCTGGTAGCAGCCGAAGGACGAAAGGTCGGCCTGATCGATGCCGCGATTAATCGCTTTACCGCCGAGGCGGTGTTCGCCTGCCTGACCAACGTTGACTTCGACCCTCTGCGCTTCCAGGCCTGGATCAACAAAACCGTAGAGCTACGGGAAACATTCAAAGGCAAAGTCAAAGCTGCCGGGGGCAATGTTCAGTTTACCGCTCCGAATGCCTCATTCACCCCGGCTCCGACCCTGACCGACCTGATAGCCCAGGGCCAAGGGCTTGACTTCATGAATTCGCTGGATGCCAATGAAGACCTCCGTTCGCTGAAGCAGATCACCGTTTACGGCATCCGCGGTCTTGCAGCCTACGCCGATCATGCGGCAATTCTCGGCAAGGAAGATGATTCCATTTATGCCTATATCCATACAACCCTGGCGGAATTGACCAAAGGCGGCCAGGATCTGGGTCAACTTGTCGCCATGGTCCTGAAATGCGGTGAGGTCAACCTCAAGGCCATGGAGCTGCTCGATGCCGGCAACACCGGCACCTATGGTCATCCGACACCTACTCCAGTGCCGCTCGGAGTCAAAGCCGGTAAAGCCATTATGATCACCGGACACGATCTGAAGGATCTTGAACTCCTGCTCAAACAAACCGAAGGTAAAGGTATCACTGTCTACACCCATGGGGAGATGCTGCCCTGCCACGGCTACCCGGAATTGAAAAAATACAGCCACTTCTTCGGCCATTTCGGTACCGCCTGGCAAAATCAGGCGAAAGAATTTCCGACCTTCCCCGGAGCAATTCTCTTCACCACCAATTGCATCCAGAGACCGGCCGACAGCTACAAGGCCAATGTCTTCACCACCGGACTGGTAGGCTGGCCGGATCTGGTACATATCGGTGCCGACAAGGACTTCACCCCGGTGATCAAACGTGCCCTTGAGCTACCCGGTTTTGCTGCCGATGTCGACAACGGTTCAGTCCTTGTCGGTTTTGCCCGCAATACCGTTCTCGGCGTCGCCGATAAGGTCATAGAGGCGGTGAAAAGCAAGGCAATTCGCCACTTTTTCCTGGTCGGTGGCTGTGACGGCGCCAAGCCGGGCCGCAACTATTACACCGAGTTTGTCGAGAAGGTGCCCGCCGACTGCATGATCCTGACCCTCGCCTGCGGCAAATTCCGCTTCTTCGACAAGAAGCTCGGCGATATCGGCGGCATTCCCCGCCTCCTCGACGTCGGCCAGTGCAACGATGCCTATTCGGCGATTCAGATTGCCGTGGCCTTGGCCGGCGCTTTTAACTGCGGCGTAAATGATCTGCCGCTTTCCATGATACTCTCCTGGTATGAGCAAAAGGCTGTGGTCATCCTCCTCACCCTCTTCAGCCTCGGGATCAAGGACATCCGTCTCGGACCCTCACTGCCGGCCTTTATCACCCCCAATGTCCTCAATGTCTTGGTTGAGAACTTTGCCTGTAAGCCGATTGCCGCAACCCCGGAGGAAGATCTGAAGACCATCCTCGGGTAAGCATCTGTATCATCAGTATCGTCTGATCAAGACACAAAGGCGGGGTAGATTCTACCCCGCCTTTTTTTATTCTTTTTACTAAAAAAATGTGGCCACTTGACCCAAATCAAAGATCTTCCCGCCGGCTGTGTTACTCTATGATCACAAACAGCGCGAACTGTGCTGCAGGCAAAGCTCCGAAGACGGAACCGACCCGCCCCACCTTGTTTCCAATTACCTGACCGGGAGAAGAGAATATGAAGAATGTACGGAAAATTATCAAAATTGACGATGAATTGTGCAACGGATGTGGCCAGTGTGTGCCGGATTGCGCTGAAGGTTCCTTAAAAATTATCGACGGCAAGGCAAGACTGGTAGCCGACAAACTGTGTGACGGCCTGGGTGCCTGTCTGGGCTCATGTCCGACCGGAGCCCTGCAGATCATCGAGCGTCCGGCCGATGAATTTGACGAGGAAGCTGTTGAAGAGTATCTCGCCGCAGAGAAAAAAAAGGCAGAGAAACATCCGGCCAAGACCATGGATTGCGGTTGCGCGTCAAGCCATATCCAATCATTCAAGCCCCTAGCGCAGGCCGCCGTATCATCCTGCCAATCGGCCAACATGCCAAGTCGGATACCCATGGCCGGGGGAGGAGTTTCGGAACTGAGCCATTGGCCGGTGCAGATCCGCCTCATTCCGCCGCATGCACCTTTTCTGCAAAATGCCGATATCCTAGTGGCCGCCGATTGCACGGCGGTGGCAGTTCGCAATTTCCAAGAAAAATATCTCGCCGGAAAAACGGTGATGATGGGCTGTCCAAAATTCGACGACGCAGACAGCTATGTCCAGAAGTTTGCCGAGATTATCAGTACCTGCAATCTAAAACGCCTCACTGTTCTGATCATGGAGGTTCCATGTTGCTCGGCCATGAACGTCATTATCAAAAAGGCCATGGAAGTAGCGGGAAAAACCGTTCCGGTCGAGCAAATCACCATTTCCACCCGAGGTGAAGAAGTAGCTCGAAAAATATGGTGATGGGAGCAGCGCCTCCGTATTTCCAAAAGTGCGGAAATACGCAGCGCTCTCAGCCCCAGTGTAATTGAATCCCCGCTGAGGTTTCCGAGACCCGCACTCCGAGTGCCTGCAACAGTTGGAAGAAGGGTCGACCGAAATAGAAAAGTTCATCGCCGAGCTGTAGCTGAAAATCGGCAACGGCCCGCATCCGCAAGCGCAGCTCTTCTCGGACCCTGTTTTCCAATTCTTTCTTTGTGTTATCGGACAGATCCCGGCCTGCGGTGTGCAGCTGTTGCAGATCGTGGCAGGGACAGAGCCGCTCTTGTTCCCGGATCGCCGGCAGGAGGAAATGATCCGCAGACAGGATATCGAAACGGCTCAAGGTATCTTTTTCCACCAGGGCTAGGATCTCTTCGGTGTCCCAACATCGCAATGCCCGACAAGCCTGTGGCCGGTGTTCGTAGATCGTGCAGCCCCTGGAACTTTCATAATAACGGCACTGCCACTGCCGACCTGCCCCGGCAATTTTCACCAATTCAACTGTCACCGGCTGGACGATCTCGGTCATCGGATTATGCGCCAACTCCCCTTTGCGGATGGTGATAAGTGAGCTGATCGGGATTTTCCCACTCCGCACCAAATGCAGATCCGATCCGTGCAGAGCCGGACCTCCCTGCTTGCAACACTGGCCGCACCCTTCACAACCTCTTTGATTGGCAGTCATCATAATTTCTGGAAACAGAGCACATTAAAATATATCCACATGGAATAGCTGCTTTGCCTGCGATAGCTACGGGCCACGGACCGCCCTTATTGCAGGAGCAAGAACCCCTGCATTTCCAGTAACCTATAGACATCTGCCGGTCTCTGGCTGTTAATCCGCATATAGATTTTTGCGGTATCACTGGTTTCCGCAAGTCGGATCAACCGGGTTAAGACGATATCGTTTTTCTCAAGCAAGATTACGATTTCACTCAATATATTATCACGGCCGTCATCTTCCAAACCAATGAGCAGCGAGCCTTTTTCGGCCATTCCAAAGAGTGTACGATAGGCTGCAGTAAGATCAAGGATTGAAAAAAAACCCAGGACCACCCCCTCCTCACTTAAAATAGGAATACCGCCGATTTTTTCCCGATCAAAGAGCAGCAGGGCGTCGTCAAGGGAGGCATCCGGACTGAGAGCCGCGCAGGTTGTCGTCATGATATCGGCCACTGTCGTTTTTTCAACCTGTTCAAATGCGAGAATTTTATCGCGCTTCGAAGTTACCGACGATGGATAGGCCGACCTCAGGTCTCGGTCGGTGACGATGCCAATCAACTTTTTATCCCGATCGACTACCGGCAGGTGACGAATGTGGTGAGTATTCAGGATCCGTCGCGCTTCCGGCAACGACATGTCGGGAGGTACGGTAATTGGGTCGGGAGTCATGTGTTCCGAGATATACATATGGCCTCCATTGCCGAGATTAGGAGCCGTCAGGAAATAACTTGAACATTCTCACCATTTCCTTACGGCTCCTTATGCCGTTTCCGGCTTTGAAATGACCAAGTTATTTATGGACGACGGCTTACCGGCTATTGAGTTTTTCGGTTTTTAAATCCGCCTCCCGTGCAGGCGAAAACGACAGCCTCTACACTGATAGTATAGCATAAGGGATGGTCGATTAAGCAAGGCATATTTCCGCCCCTCCAGGAATTGCTGAACAACCCTGCCGTAACTGCATTCCCATCCGATACATTCTTGTGTTGTGGGAAACAAACATATCCAGTACCTTTACCTCTTTTGTAACTGGGTAGCTGTTCCGGCACTCACTGGCAGGGGAAAGCTCTGCCAATACAAACCCACATGTGACATATTTTCTCGTTTTTTCTTGCAATTGCTCTTTTCTTTCCGCTAGAATTGTAGTGAATTCGAAACGTTTTTCGGCAAGGTCCTGTAAAAATCATAAACATTCGTCAACACAAAAACAACTGACAGCCTATGAAGTACCTCTATACTATCCTGGCAATCATCGGAGTAGCGACCGTCCTTACCCTGTTTTTCATCCTCCCGGAGAAAAGAACCCCACAGAAGGATATCGCCATCTCCATCAATGGCCATGACTTTGCCAAAGACACCATAACCGCGGAAGGCAAGAAGTACGGCTACCACAACGATCAAAAATCGGAAGTTTTCGATACCCTGATAACCCGGGAACTCCTCATCCAGGAAGCTGAAAGACAGGACATACACAAAGAGGAAAGTTTCCGCCAGTCACTGAAAAATTATTATGAAAACTCTTTGGTGAAAGCCCTCCTCGACCGACAAAACAGCAAGCTGCAGGTAATCGTCACCGACGCGGATATCGACAACTACATAGATTTTCTTGGAAAAATAGTTACCTTTACGCGACTTGAGAAAATCCCCCAGTATGTCGCCGAGGTGGCAACTGCCAAAGGTTTGACCAATACCGCCCTTTTCTCTGAGCTGGCCACCCCGGTCCGCCTCCTCCTTTCCTCTCTGCAACCCAACCAATTTGCCGTGCGATATGACACAGGCACGGAAAATTACGCCCTCAGGCTGGACAGCGTCCAACCTGCTCCGGACCATGTAACAAAAGCAGTCGACAGACAAAGGATACGAGAAATGCTGGAAGAGTATCAAAAAGAGCAACAGATGAAGCGTTGGCTTTTGGAATTGCGACAAAACGCAAAAATCACCATTCACAAAGAGCAAGAGTAACCATGGCGCAAAAGCACAAAAGAAGAAATTTTTTTATAAAAAAGGATTTCCAAGGCAAACTCATCCTCGGATACTTCCTTTTCGTGACAGGCGGCTGCCTCTTTTTCCTCTTCCTCCTTGGTCTTTTCTCGGCGGACACCCTGACTATTTCGTACAACAATCACGATCTGCAGTTGGGCCAAACACCGATTATGCTGCTCAAGAAGATCCTTGCCGCCCATTGGCTGTTCATTGTCATTGGCAGTGCCTTTCTGGTAGCAGCTGCCATGCTCATTACCCATAGAATCGCCGGTCCTCTTTTTCGCCTTGAAAAGGCCCTGGATAACATGCTCATGGGAAAATTAGATGACACTATTTACCTGCGCACCAACGACGAAGGCAAGGATCTTGCGAAAAAAATCAATGACTTCAACTTCGGCCTCTCCCTGGCTGTCAAGGATCTCAAGGATAATACGGCAGCCATTGATAATCTCCTGGAAATGGCTCGGCAGAAAACCCAAGATCTCAACCAGGAACAGCAACAAGAATTGCAGAGTATTTATTGGAATATTGATGAAAAGAATAAGAGAATAAAGGCAACTTGCTCAGCGTACACCTTGAAGGATGTCTAAAATACTCTTCTGCCTCGCACTGTGCTCTTTTCTTTTTTTCCCGTATTTGCTCATGGCAAAGGAGGTAAAGAGCAGGTATGCCACATTGCGATACACCAGCCAGGAATTACTGGACGGTTTTAACGAAGAAATTGAGCTGGGAAGGAATCTCGCTGCCTTTGCACGAAAAACCAGAATTGTTACCGTCGAAGACGAGGTCCTGGCAAAGATAGACACAATCATTGAAAAAGCCGAGACTATTCTGGAAATGTTTCCCGACCAGCTGCATATGAACATTGTTTTGCTGGCAGAGTCCGCTGATGTGGCCAGGGTGTTCAAAGAAAAATATGGCAAGAATGTCAATTATGTGGCCTTTTATTCATTGTCTGAGGACACCATCTATATCTCCGTAGATGATGCCAAACTGGCGGTGCTGGCCCATGAAATCGGCCATGCGATAGTCGACCACTATTTTAAGGTACGCCCCCCCTACAATGTTCACGAACTGATGGCCCAATTCGTGGAAAAACGTATCAGTGACTGAGGTGCCGTAGCGGCCATTTTCCTGCTTATGCTCCCGCAGACCATTCTTATTCCTTGCCACAGAAGCAATCTATTTCTGTTGTGGGCTATTTAACTTCTCGACTTTCCGGCGAATCGCTTCATTTAATGGCTCGATGAGCAGAACCTGCTGGTACTCCTCTTGCGCCCGGTAGACGATCCCGTCCCCGGCGTAATAATCGCCGAGCCACTCATGAAACCGGGGATAATTGGGTAGCTTCTTGATGCCCCGTCGCAATACTTCCAGGGCTTTTTCGTCATCTTTTACTTTTCTGTAATAATGAAAGAGTTGCGAGAACCATTCGGGTTGAATTTTACTTTCATAGTCTAAAAATTGAAGGGAGTGCTGCCGGAAATAAACCGCATCTTCAAGATTTCCGACTTGCTCAAAAAACCTTCCGCACCTCATCCAGCTCTCAACCTTTTTCGGTAAAACAGCCGCTATTTCTTCTCTGGTGAAGGAAAAGCTTTGCAGTAAGGGCATGACCACACCTACCAGCTCGCTGTTATCGCCAATTGCTTCATTCAGAACCGGTATTGCCTTGTCCCGTTGATTGGTAGCCAACAGCCATTCGATACGCGTCAACATGAGCAGATCTTTTTTGAGGGTCCGTTCCGCACCTTTTTGCAGCAGATATTCTGCCTCCTGTTGCCGCTCCTGCGGCAGCATCAGCCCAATCCGCTGGAGAAATGCCCCATCCATGGGATCTTTCAACCCGGCGAGGATATACGAGGCCAGAGCCTTTTCAGGAGTATTCAAATATCTCGCCACATCTCCCTGCAAATATGGGTAAAATCCCTCAAAGGGATCGAAGCGCACGGCCTGTTGCAGGACTGAGGAAACCTCGTGCAGGCGTTGTTCCGACAATTGCCGGCTAATGTAGATGTTTTTGATATTGCTATATTGCAAGCGAGAAAGGATCGCTCCACCCTGTACAAACAGCACTAAGCAGAAAAGGACGCCTCCGGAAAACATTAAAATATTTTGCGACAGCCAGCCGCTCCTCGGCAGGAGTGTGGCATTCAATTGATAGTGAAACCGGGTATGCCCGGCCGCAACAAGAAGGCCGCATATAAAGAAAAAATACAACCCCACAGCACCATTGTGCATATTGAAATCGCTGATACTGTGGATGAGAGTTGCAACGATGCCGGTTAACGCCCCGATACTTAACAGTATCGAGTACCGATCCCGGCGACGCCGCAGCATCCGCATTCCCGAACGAATAATGGCGATCAAAAACCAGGAAACCAGAATGAATGCAATTATCCCCCCGTCGGTCAGCAATTCAAGATGATCATTATGCGCATGATCATAGATTTCATTACCGGGAAATGTCCTATATTTCGGGAACATAGCGATAAATGTGCCGAAACCGCTGCCGGTCAGCCAGAAATCTTGAAAGAGCTTCCAGGAGTCTTTCCAGACTGGAAAACGGTCAATATTAACATCGCCGGAACTGTTAATTATATTGTCAAAGCGTTGTACGATCGGCTCCCAGCCGAACCATGAAACCGAGAGAATCAAACAGGAAATGATCCCTATATAAAAGAAGCCGGAATATCGTGCCTCCTTCCAGGCCAACAACAGGAAAAAGAAAAGAAACGACAGGGAAAAGGCAATAATCCCGCCCCTACTCAGGCTGATAAAGGTGGATGACGCCAGAATCAAAAGTCCGAACCCAAGCAAAATGTAAAGATTCCCGCCATCTTTTGAAAAAAAGGCGGCAATCCGCCGGCGCAGGGATTCCCCGGAACTGACAACAGGCCGGTAGTAGAGGGTTAATGCCAGGACCAGGGGTGCTACCAGCTCCATATAACCGCAGTATTGGGAACGGTAAATCCACGGTCCAACCGGATCAGCACTAACCGTAACAGCACGCAGCCAATAAATTTTACCGGGCGATGAAAATTTTTGCAGAATAGCGATGAGGCCAACGCCTATAGCCAGCCAGGAACAGACCATTACCGTCCGCTTCAATCGATCGCCCATACTCAGAATCTGCACCGTCAAGATATAGAAAAATATATACGAAGTTATGCGCAAAGTTTCAAGAATCGTGCCTTTAACGTGCACAGACAGCGGCATCCATCTCTCACCTTCGAGCATATCGTAAACGGGTTTATAGGCCTGATACGTCTCCGGGGAGACTATCTTGACAACACTCATCGGTAAAGGAACGATCTGGATGGTCATCCACCCGACAAGCAAAAGCAGAGGGATGAGACCGGGGACATGAAAGAGTTTTTCTGCAGACCGGCTCCGTTGCAGACAGAATGTGAAGATCGAGGCAGCAATGAGAAGCTGCACGATCAGCAGAGACCACTGTTCAACCGTACCGAAGGCCAGCGGCGCAAAAATCAGGGTGAGGATAAAGAGGGCATAGGAAAGTTTTGTCACGATCGGGCCAAAATGTAAAATATTCCTAAGGCAACTTTATCCAACACGATCTTTGGCATAATACGTTGTGTAGCCGGAGTAATAAGCCCCTGCCGCATGGCTTTTACTTATTCCATTTAAGACAAAGCCAAGAAAGTGGCACTGCACATCCTTCAATTTTTTCAAACCACTCTGGGTCATGTCGTAGGTCGTTTCTCCGGCCTTTACGACAACTACCGTCCCGTCGACAAGTTGTGCCAAGGCGAGACTATCGGTGACCATCTGTACCGGAGGCGAATCAAGCAGAACAAAATCAAAATTCTCCGCCATCTTCTCAACAAGGAGTTTTAATTTCTTCGAACCTGCCAGGTCGGCTGGATTGGGCGGGATTGATCCTGAGGTTATAACAAAAATATCCTCGCCGGTAACCTGATGGATAATATTTTCATGTAAATTGCCGGTCAGATAGTTGCTCAATCCCTTTTCGTTTTGCATGGAGAATACTGTATGAACGCGCGGCCTCCGCATGTCACAGTCGATTATCAGTACTGTTTTGTTTCCTTGGCTTAAAACCCGCGCAATATTAATGGTTGTGGTCGTCTTTCCTTCATTCGGTCCCATGCTTGTTACCAAGATGGTTTTAGGAGGGTGTTCGGCCGAGGACAGCAACAGTCCAGAGCGTATCAGCCTATAGCTTTCCGCTAACGGCGACAGGGGATTCTGAACAATATAGGATTCAATATGTTTGCCCTTCTCCTTGAGCTTTTCCACCGATCCGAGAACAGTCAAACCATACCGACTCTCCAGATCTTTCTCGGATTTTACTGTATTATCAAGATATTCGACCAGAAATGCGCACCCAACGCCGCACATCAAGCCTAACAGAAGACCGATAGCTAAGCTGCGTCGTTTGTTCGGTTTCGAGGGGGCGCCAGGGAGAGAGGCATTTTTTATTACCCAGACATTGACGCTCTGCGATTGTTCGGTAACCCCTTCCCTCTTAATACTCGAGGTCAAGGATTCATACACCAGCCGATTGGCATCAACATCCCTTTTCATTATAGAATATTGAATGAATTTTTCATTCAGATTAAGGAGGTCGCTTTTTGTCGAAGAAAGCAGTTCTTCCAGATTTTTCTCCTGCGATTTTGCAAGCTCGTAGGAATTTTTGGTGGTGGCGACTACCCGATTGATCTCTGCCTGCTGCTGATTTGTCAATTCATGAAGTTCGTCGTTGGCCTTGATCATAGCCGGGTGCTTTTCGCCAAACTTTTTCGACAATTCACTGATGTTTTGCCGAGCTTTGAAAATTGCCTCCCGTTGTCTTTTCAATACTTCATTTCCCGCTAACAGGGTTATATTTTCCAGGTGAAAGCTATTCGTTCCGGCGGCGTTAATTTGCTTCAATATATCTTCCAACACTTTCCGTTCTGTCTGAGCCTTGGACAGCTGCGAGCTGAATTCCGACAGCCTCTGAGGGGAGATCGCCAGTTTATTTTCAACGGTCACCAGATCGTTGGCCCGCATATAGTTCTGCATAGCCATTTCCGAGGCTTCCAGCTTCTTTCTCTCCTCCTGAGCCTTTGTGGTCATCCATTGCAGGGCATACCGGCTGGTGGTCAGTTTCATGTCGAGAATCTCGTCTATATAGGCCTTGGCAACCGCGTCGGCGATCAGCTTGGCAATGGCCGGAGACCTGTTGCTGTAAACGATCCGTACTATTTTGGTATTCTTGACCGGCTCAACCGACAGGTTTCCTTGAATCATCAAGGCTACAATATCCTCATCGGTGAGCGGTTCGCCCACCAGTGCCGCATTTGGCCCCTGTTGACTTTTGTCGCCCTGCTCATCTCCCCTTATCGGGCTGAGAATTTTCTCGATAAACTCGGTGATTCCGCTTTTGATATCGGCTAAAAATGACGGAGATTGCTTTTTTTCCTCAAAGAAATAATTTCTATATGTGGTGGTCAGCTTGAGACTGTCGACCACCCGTTTTGCAACCTTGGCGCTTTTGATAATCGCCGATTGAGTTTCAAGAAAATCGGGATCATAGGAGGAATAATACTGGTTTTCCAAACCAGATGAAGGGCGGTTCCGTTCAATCAACACCTCGGTGCCGGAGGTATATACGGGAGTGGTGGAGAACGTAGTGATAACTTTGACTAAAAAGACAACGACCAACAGGGTGAAAACAATATATTTTCTTTTCCGAAGAATGAGAAAATAATCGCGGATATTCACCTCCTGTTCGAGATCCTCCTTGTGAGATTGCTCCTGTCCTTGATAATTCTGCATTGTGGAATTCAATGGGTAAAGAGATAGAGGGAGGAGGACGGCAAGAGTGTTTTTTTTTTGCTAAAAGAAGCTTTCCGGAACAACGATCACATCGTTTTCGAATACCGGTGTGTCAAGGCTGACATCCTTTATCACGTTTTTTTTATCACTCTCCATCCTAATAATAGACACGCTGGACTTTGACGCCTTGCCATTGAAGCCCTTGGCAAGTGCCACCAGCTTGAGAACCGTGGCACCATCACCACAGGGGTAAGTGCCGGGCTGTCCGACCTCACCTGTAACATAGCACATTCCGGCCCCGGATATATATACCGTGTCCTCGTCGTTGATTTGAATATTCTGACCCATATCGCCACCCTTGACGAGGGAGGTGAGATTGATGGGGATCACCGTATCTTTTTCATCAATTTTTCTTTTAATGGTAGCAGAGGCCCCGGCGTCCTTGTCAAACCCCCCGGCCTTGGAAACGAGCTCAAGAAACGTTGTCGGACCACTCAGTTCAATAATACCGGGATTCCGGACATTACCGAGAACCACTACTTTCCTGCTGCGGAATTCATCGACAAAAACATTGATCTGCGGATTAACAATATAGCCGTTGGCAAAAAGTTTGGTTAATTTTTCGGTGATGGCGGTGATGGGTAACCTGTTAACATTGACTGCACCCAACAGCGGCACAACAATCGTGCCATTACTGGAAACCCGAACTTTAGCCTTCAAATCGTCGTTATCATAAACAACGATACTGATTACGTCTCCCGGGCCTACGAGATATTCTCCGCCAGATGCCGAAAAAACCCCAACCACAAGACAATACACAGATAAAAACCATGGTATTACTTTTTTTGCACAACGCATTTTCAAATACAAGTTAACTTAGCAAAAGGGACAGTTTCTCGAAGCATGCCTATGGGACATTCAGCTAATGCTTATAGGGCAAATTTAATATTTGCAAAAAATGTATTGGTTTGATAGTCGAAGAGATTATCCGTTGAATCGCGTTTTTCAAATTGATACGACACCTCCCCCATCAACCATTCACGAAAAAGATACTGGGCGGCTGGTTTGACAGAAAACGTGGTGTCATCTCTCTGTTGGGCAATGAGTTGCGTATATTCGGCATCCTCAAAAGTAGCTGCTAGACTGCCACTGATTTTATCGGTAAATTTCTGATCATAACCAAAGGTTGCACCGAAAACTGTTTTGTCGGAGGCCACGGCACTGTCGGTTTCCTCGTTGGCTCGATACGCATCAAGGGAAAATTTGGTCTTTTCGGTAAACTTGTATACACCCTGTACATCAAGGGCCAACCCATTATAATCATCCTGCTTGGTAACCGCTGTCCCACTGTTTTCAAATTCCTTGTTTTGGATACCGGCTTTAGCCATAAGGGCAAGTTTTTCGGTAGTATCCCACTTAATGCCGGCGAAAATAAAATTCTGCCGATTATCGTATTGGGTCGAAGTGTCATACTGGACATCGACAAATCTCCCTTCAAGAAATATCGCAGTCTTGACACTGTAGTTGAAATATCCATACAGATCAAAAGCGTTATCTGCGCGGTCTTTAAATGTGTCGATATCTTCATCATAAGCCAGATAAAAATTCGAATAATCGAACTTAGCCCGCAATTTTTCGGTAATATTCCAATCTGCGGTTGCTATGGCAATATTTGAATCGAACTTGTACTGGGAGGCACTGATCTTGCCGCTAGTGGTGGAACTAACAATGGAACCGACGTCGAAGCGATCGGCATCGCGAGAATATCTGTCAACAACCATGAGCGACAGGCCACCGCGCATATTATAGCGGAACATCCCTTCGCCGAGACCGTTTATGGTGTTCAGCTCCGAGTCCGTTGAATAAAATTCAAAATCCAAACCACCGAGAGCATATGCCTGGAACCGATCGGTCCCTTCGTAATCTTTGGTTTGTAGGGCCAAGCCCCCCGGAGAGGTGTTGTTGGGTGCCAGGGTTACCGGAATATCCTTCTTTCTCGGCAATGTAAACCAAAGAGCAGGCGACAGTGTCGTTAGAAAATTGGTGGTTTTGTTCTTGTCGACATTATAAAGATTGTCGGAATATTCTTCCTGCACCATGGCATTGATGTGGAAATAACCACCCTTGCCACCAAGCAGATCTTCTTCTTCGGACATCTTGGCATCTTCCGGTAAAAGAGAGACCTTTTCCCCGGCGCTTTGCCCCATCGGAATGTCCTGCACGACCCCGGTTCCTGCAGCTGGAGGCGCCGTATTGCTGGCATTGATAACAATCAGCTTCTCAATCTGAATAGCCTGAACAGTGCCGGCCAACAGCAACCCGGAACAAACAGTAAACCCGGCAAGCAATGAAGTACATTTTCTTAAACCCATACGCCCCCCCCACTTAGTACAAAAAAGTCATCACCATCAGCACCTTGCCTTTAGCAATGACTTGAGTTCCCCTTACGCCTTGTAATCATCAAAAAGTTGCCGGACTGGCAAAAGCACCGTTACGCCCACCCCTTGGTGTCGCAAAACTCGGACCAGTTGCAACCGGTGTATATGCCTGGCTATCGGCAACCCGGTCTCCGCACTCGTCGATGCTCTTTTTGTACCCGGCAGCAATAATCGGTTCAGAGATATTTCTTTTCTCAGCCGCGGCCCTGATATCCTGTCCACTGGCTCCAGCACAATACAAGGCTCGTATTAGATTTTGCGGGTTGAGTCCTTCGATCTCAAGACTCACCTCAACGATCGAATCCGGGTTTTTCCCGTCTTTCAAGGCATTTTCGACTGCCTTGTCAATGCCTTCGGATGCATAGGTATCACGGAAATCGACATTCCATTCAGCGAAAGCGAAAGAGCCACTTAAAAGCACAATTGCACAAGCGATAAACATTTTTTTCATCTGTTCCTCCTTGAAGTAGAAACTATGCTCATTCCAAACTTCGAATTTTTATTTTATAATTGATTGAATATTGCTGATTCAATGATACGTTAACTTATATACAATCTTTTTGCAATGATTATACCACCCTCAATGAATTCCAAAAACATCAAAATTCTGGTTTGTTAACAGCAAAATGCTTTTTCTCGACCTATCTGTCAAATGATTTTTCGCACTATCGGAATCTTTATTCCGCAAAAGCGGAACCATCAAGCTGTGGTCAGCAAGCAGCTCAGCCGATTTCCCGAGAAAACTCAAGCAAACCGTATCGAAGATATACTCTTCAATGATGTTGTGATACTTATTACAGCAAGTTTTTTTAAGGTTTCTAAAATGGAATATTGCAAACCATAAGTGCCCCCATGACGCCACCCCAATCAATTAAAAACAAAATCAAGAATGCTTCAAGAATCGACCGGGCCTTTCTTTTGGTCTGGAAGGCAAGCCGTAAATGGACTGCTCTATCGGTTTTCCTGACAGTGCTCCAGGGCCTCTTCCCGCTGCTGACCCTCTATATCATGAAACTCATAGTCGATACCATCGCTTATGCGGTGCAGTCGGGAGATGGGGCAGGAAGCTTCAAACGCGCCATGTATCTGATTATCACGGCGACTCTCCTTGCTGTGGCCCAGGCGGCAATGGGCCTTATCGGCGGATATGTGTCGGAAGTACAAGGATCGCTGGTTACCGATTATGTAGCCGGCATGCTCCACGAGAAATCCATCGCTCTCGATCTCGCCTATTATGAAAACCCTCAATATTATGATACCCTGCACCGTGCCCAACGAGAAGGACCGTATCGCCCAACCAAAATTGTCAATGGCTTGACGCAAACACTGCAGAATACCGTTTCCCTTGTCGCCATGGTTGGTCTTCTTCTCCTCTTCCACTGGAGCGTCGGTGTCCTGCTCTTTGTGTCGACCATTCCCGGCCTCTTTGTCCAGGTGATCCATGCCCGGAGAAGATTCGAATGGCAGAAAAAATTCACGGAATCGGAGAGACGCGCATCGTACTTCAGCAATATTTTGACAGGCGACTTCTTTGCCAAGGAAATCAGATTGTTTGATCTGGGCAGGTACTTCAGTAATGCCTTCGATACCTTGCGGACGTTGCTGCGCCATGAAAAACTCAGCCTCAGCCGCAAAAGGGGCATTGCCGAGTTTTTCGCCCAGTTGTTTGCCGCCATAGTACTCATGGGATGTCTGCTGTTGATCACCTTTCGAGCAATCAGCGGGGTCATTACCGTTGGCGATATGGTCATGTTCTACCAGGCCTTTCAGCGAGGAATCGGGTACCTTAAAAATTCACTCTCCAATATAGCCGCTTTGTACGAAGATAATATGTTTGTTGCCTATTTTTTCGAATTTTTAGATATCCGCAACCAGATTATCGATCCACAGATCCCGGTAAATGTCCCCACCACTTTTACCAAAGGCATCTCCTTTGACCATGTTTCTTTCCGCTATCCCGGAGAACGAAATGCCGTTCTTGAAGATATCTCCCTCACCATTGGCCGGGGCGAGGTAGTCGCGCTGGTCGGAGCCAACGGGGCCGGTAAGAGTACCCTGGTAAAATTGTTATGTCGGCTTTATGATCCTCAACAGGGAACTATTTCTTTAGATGGCACCGATCTTCGCCAATTTGCCTTAAAGGATCTGCGTAGCCAAATAAGCGTGGTTTTCCAGGATTATGCCAAATATTTCCTGACCGTTAAGGAAAATATCCGCCTTGGTGATATCTGTGTTGCTGAAGATTCGCCTAAAATCCGGGAAGCTGCCATCAAGGCAACTGCCGATGCCTTTATCCAGAACCTGCCGCGTGGTTACGATACTCCCCTCGGCCACTGGTTTCAGGCCGGAGAAGAATTGAGCTTGGGCGAGTGGCAGAAACTGGTGCTTGCCCGGGCTTTCCTACGCCAGTCGCAACTCGTCATCCTTGACGAACCGACCAGTTCTCTCGACATCCATACTGAATATCATCTCTATACGAAGTTCAGGGAATTAATTGCCGGCCATTCTGCCTTGCTGATCAGCCACCGATTTTCTACCGTACGGATGGCTGACAGAATTTATGTTGTCAACGTTGGGAAAATTGCAGAGAAAGGCACGCATAGAGAACTCATGGAACTCCAGGGTATTTATGCCGACATGTACACCAAACAGGCAGCTTGGTTGGATGACCCGAAGGAGTAGACCTTTGCAATTTCATCCTGTCGCTCTCTCCAAGGCATGGCTTGGAGCACAATATTATTCGGAAAGTGAAGTAATGAAATCAGACAAGGACCCTTACTACCTGCAAAAACTTGCCCTGAAGCCCTTCCTGGAAAACATGCAGCCCAACCTTCTTTTCGATTCATTAAATTCTCTGCCTTCTCCAGATAAAGAAGCCCTGGCAGCATTTATTGAAAAGAATTTTTTAGGACCTCTATGGCTGGAGGTTACCGAGAAAGATCTCATTTCCAATATTTGGACAGCAGAGTGGAGAGACAGGCTACAAACACAATACCGCAATATTCTCATAGAATATGCAAGACAACTCATAACCATCAGATCGATTACCAAGATTCTTGATAGTTACTCTATCGAACATGCTGTTTTTAAAGGGGCACATATCAGAGAATCAGTTTACGTAAATCCACCTGCACGCCACTCTTGCGACATTGATCTCCTCGTTGCCGAAAAAGACAAAAATACAGTAATCAATCTGCTACAAAAGGAGGGATTTGAACTTCGAGCCCTCCCTGAAAACATTACCCATGAAGTATCATTGATCAAAAACCAAATCGATTTGGACCTCCACTGGCATATCATGCGCCCTGGCCGAGTGCCTAAAAGTTTAACCGGAGATTTTTTAAAGAACCGGATCCGGCAGAAAGGCTATTGGTCTCTGAATAACGACGACAATCTTTTTATCATGCTGACCCAGCCTATTTTTAACAAATATTTATCGCTTCCCCGGTCAAGCCTGAAACTGTTCCTTGATCTCATCTTTTGGTTAGAAAAACCTGTAAGCTGGGACAAGGTCTATCTTTTGCTGCATAAAACAGGTCTTTTATCCGCAGCATGGATCACATTAGAGTATCTGCAGCTCCTTTCCGGGCTAACTCCGCCGCAAAGCTTTGTAAATAAACTGACACCACACCCGCTGAAACAATGGTATCTGCGCCAATGGATTCATAATGACTTGCCAAGCAGGTTTGTAAACAATCGCATGATTCCGAAACTGTTTTTTACCCTTTTCGCACACGATGGTTTTAAAGATGTCATAAGGTTCATGCAAACTCTATCCGACGACAGGAAAATGATCAGGAAATCAAAATCTTCTGGCGGATGACAAGCACTTCATGATGTCCCTATTTATTAAAAAATTTATTGTAAACAGTCAACATACAGTTTACAGTTAATGATGATTAAAACTTTTTTTAAAGGTGGGAATGCCTTTAATGTGGACTTTATAGATTATCATTAAAGGAGGCAAAACAATGGAGATGAAAAACCCTGTACATCCTGGCCTTCTCGTCAAAGAATGTCTTAACGATTTGGGTTTAAGTGTCGCTGAGGCTGCAAAAGGGTTAGGGATTACGCGCCAGCAGCTTCATAAGGTCATTGCCCAGAAAAGTTGTATTACTCCAGAAATGGCGTTTCGTTTAGAAAAAGCTTTTGGAGGTGCTGCCGATACATGGCTGACGATGCAGATGAATTATGATTTAACACAAGTACGTGACCGTGCTTCCAGCATTGTTGTTAAGAAACTCACCGCAAAAAGCGGTTCACCTTTGAGTCTTTAAATGGGTGACTCCGCTGCATTTTTCACTAAAAAGCCGCTTGTTTTAAAAGCATACATTAAAAGGTCCATTAAGGGTATACACCCTTCTATTGATCCAGATTAACAACGATTGATATTCGATCTGGTTTCCATAATAGCACCGTGGTACAATTACTATCAATCAAAATACCACCGTTAAAAGGTGCATCCTCATGGATTTCCAACTTGTTTTTGAAAAAGTCATTTCTTCTTTCGAGAAAGAGGGCCTTCAATATGGACTGATTGGGGGATTTGCTTTGGGGGTTATGGGAATTCTTCGAGCCACCATGGATATCGACATCCTTCTCCTTGTCGACGACCTTGACAAAGCAGATAAAATCCTCACTGATTGTATGTACTCGTGTGTGCACCGATCCCCACATTTATCGCAATATACATCAAGTTTCAAAGTACTTGGAAGTATCGATATCCTTCATGCTTCGAAGACGATCTCCAAAGAAATGCTATCGAGAGTAGAAAGGCTCAGAGTGTTCAATACATATATGGTCCCCGTGCTTTCTCCAGAGGATATAATCGGCCTCAAGGTCCAGGCCATAACCAATGATACGCAAAGGGAGGCTACCGATATATACGATATTCGGTTGTTGCTTGATTATCAGTTGCAAAGGAAAAGGCTTATTGACTGGGAACTTCTGGATGAGTATTTTTCGCTCTTTAGCAAACAAGCCTTGCTGGCCACCCTGAAAAAGGACTTCTCATGAAACTTTCCGATGAAGCCAAGAAAGAAATGCTTGGTTTCTCCCAGACTGACGAATTCAAATCATTGGAGAAGAATATTTTCGCGGAGAATCCCGGAACAATCCAGGCAACAAATCAATTTACCGACTTTATTCAGTTCCTTCACAAAATGGCCGACCATCCCACAAGAGCGCCCAGGCCCATGAAGGGCGATTTCAAGTTTTAAATTTTCTTAGAATCCCTGAGAAACTACCTGATAAATTTATTGGTCTACACCAAGCCGGAATTTGAAATGATCAAGGCTGGTGGAAGTCTATTCGTCCGTAGATCGTTCAAAGATGTCTTAGAGCTTAAATGAAAATGGTTACTTTCCTCCCTTCCCAGCAAACCATACAGGTCCAGTAATAGACGATTTTGGTAAGCTCGCTCAATACAAAAGATCTGCTGTTCGGGTTCGACCACCAGAACCCCTGCAGGGACGGTGCATCGGAAAAGATAAAGGAAAAGACAATCGATTCATGGGAGAAAATGTGCAGAAAAGTCCATCTTACCCGATACAGATGAAAGGGATCGGTTACCACCATTGCCGACTTGAGGTTTTCTCCCTGGAGGCCTTTTACCAATAGTCCTTCTTCATAGGTAATTTGGGCCGAGTATTCAGTCTTTAATATTTTATCAGGGTCAACCTTTTTTTGCAGCATCGCCTGGTAGTATGCCTCGCTTGTTACCACAACCTTCGCGGCCAGACCGTCCTCTAAAAGAGAAGTGGCCTTATCAATCCGGGAATCATCCGCCCCACCAGATAGGCGGACTACAACATCAGCCTTTCCAGGAACTTCTGCAGGTGTAAGCCATTGGCCAATGTTCAAAAAGAATCTATAAGCGCAGGAACTTAGGAGAGCCACTACCAGCAACGGATGATATACTTTTTCATTACGGAACATAAGCCCCAACTCAATGAGCCAACAACAGATAACATATTATCACGACGAGTTTATTTTTTTCTTAAGATTGTTATCGATGGGTCACACCTTCGCGTAGAACCACCTTCAGCACAGTTTGCAGAATAATTTTCAAATCCAGAAAAAATGATATATTCAAAAGATAGTAATTATCAAACTCCACCTTAGCAAGAATAGGCAATTCATCCCGACCATTGATCTGAGCCCAGCCTGTCAGGCCGGGTGTAAGCCTATGTATCCCCTTCTGAGTTCTGAGTTCAACCAAATCATCCTGATTAAAGAGGGCTGGCCGGGGACCCACAAAGCTCATATCGCCCTTGATAATGCTAATAAGCTGAGGCAGTTCATCAAGGCTTGTCTTGCGGAGCATCCTTCCGACGCACGTTACATACTTATCAGGATCTCCCAGCAAATGAGTAGCAACTGCCGGTGTATCAATGCGCATTGTCCTGAATTTCGGCATCTTGAAAATGTCGTTGTTTTTCCCCACCCGGTTCGACCAATACAAGACTGGTCCGGCCGACGTAAGTTTGATACAGACGGCAATTACCAGCATTGGCAGAGCTAGAGTAATTAAGGCACCAAAAGAGAGGCAAATATCAAAAAGGCGTTTCATGCAACAAATATTTCAATATTGAAGTTTCCCAGGTGTTGTCAGAGAAAAAATCGGAGACTTTTTTAATGTCATCAACATGACATCTGGTGATGTCATCATATGAGCCTCTTGCAAAAGTCTAGAACAGTAATATTAGTGACAACAGCTTGAAATAATTGAGCTTCACGGCATTTCGTGGTATTGTTTGGTTGCAGCAAAAACAAACCCAAGAAGAATATCAATGAAGCTCAAGAACAAGATATCATGGTTTATGGGTCGTGTCCAAGGAAGTCTGTTTTCCCATCTCAACAATTGCATGAATCCTCACTGAGCAGAAAAAGCGACTGGTGACAATTCTTGAGTTTGTCCAGGTCGAAAGGTATGTCCCCTATTTTCACTTCAGCACCCATTGTCCGATCTTACGCAATGGTTTCAACCACAGTGTCCACGGATACGGCTCCAATCCATTTACGGACCATGCCTTCCGACCGACGCCAATGGCCCTGATCCTGTTTCGCCATAACGAACTGATACCGCCGCTCCGCATCTTCACCAATACCTCTGGGATATAGGCGGCCTTGATCCCATACCTTACCAGAAACCGCAGCATCAGTTCATAATCGGCACCGCTACCAAGGGCAGGATTCAAAAGACCAAGCAGTTCATATACTGATCTGCGCACAAAAAATGTCGGGTGCGGCGGCACCCATCCCCAGTAAAATCTTCGAGGAGAAAAGACGCCGGAACGCCAGTACCGCACAACCTTTTCGGTGTCCTTGCTCTGAACATAGTACAGATCACCGTAACAGGCATCAATGGCCGGATCTTCGAAGACCGCAGCCACCTTTGCCAGGACATCGGGAGAGGCATAGAGATCATCGGCATTCAGGATTCCGACAACATCGCCCCGAGCGCGTGAAATACCCTTGTTCATGGCATCGTACAATCCATTATCCGGCTCCGAGACAATGAAAGAAACGTGCCGATATCGATGGGCAACAGCAAGGGTTTCATCCGTCGATCCGCCATCGATGATGATATGCTCGACCCCGGCAAAGGACTGTGCCGCCACGGATGCCAGACAGTCACCCAAGGTGGCTGCGGCATTACAGGTAACGGTTATAACGGATATTTTCAGCATCGGCCGGAGGTATCCCCGTGTCTTGGAATCCTGAATTCGGACGGGGATTCGGCAGTAGCAAAAAAATCCCGGATTCCATATACCGGCTTCTGTATTCCGGATTCCGGACCCTTGTTCCTGATTCCTGAAGGGTTGCACTCTTGTGTCTTGACATATCTGTCCCGATAAAGGCCCTCTTGATAAAAGCAATATATACCTGCTCCAGCTCAAGAACCCAGGTCGGATTCTTGGCGATGCCAAACAGACCATGCCAGGTCCAGTAGTAGAGGATTTTGGGAAGCTCACTCAACACAAAAAGCCTGCTCAGTGGATTCGCCCACCAGAAACCCTGCAGGAGCGGCGAGTCCGAAGAGACAAAGGAAAAAACAGTCAATTCGTTGGAAAAAACATGAAGGAAGGTCCATTTGGCCCGATACAGATGAAACGGGTCGGTGACCACCATCGCCGATGTAAGTTTCCCATCCAGGAGGCCTTTTGTCAGTAATGCCTCCTCATAGGTGCTTTCCGCCGACCGATGGGTCTTGAGTATTTTGGCGGGGTCCACCTTTTTAGACAGCATACCCTGATAGGTCGCCTCGGTTGTCACCACAACCTTCTCCACCAGACCTTCCCGCAGCAGGGAAATGGCCTTGTCCATCCGATAGTTGTCCTCGGCCAGGCAGATAACGACTTGAGCATGTCCTGGCACCTCCGCAGGAGTAAGCCAATTGCCTATATTCAAAAAAAAGCCATACGCACAAAGCCCAAGCACGACAACCGGAAGACAGAGGAAGATTTTTTTCAGCATGGGCAGGGAGAGATCGTTGAGTCAGTGAGACGTGTTTATCAGAGGGGAATCCCTGTAAAAAGGCTAAGAAGCTGAGAGGCGCAGTCTCTTGTTGGAAAGGCCGCTATCGCCAGCATCCGCGAATAAGAGCAATAACTCGTTCCTGCTCACCCGCAGTCATCGCGGTACCGGAGGGAAGACAGATTCCGTCGCGGAACAGCCTCTCCGAAACGCCTCCTCCGATCATCTCGTTTTTCGCGTACAATGGCTGGAGATGCATCGGTTTCCAGGTTGGCCGTGATTCAATATTACCGGCCTCCAGTATTCTGATGACGGCATCCCGGTCGGTTCCCGCCCGTTCAGGATCAATCGTCAGACAGGTAAGCCAGCGGCTGGACCGGCAAAAATCCGGCTCGGACATAAAGGAGGCTCCTGGCAGATCTCCCAAAGCGTTTTTATAGGTCGCAAAAATTCTGCGCTTGCCTTCAACCCTCTCCTGCAGAACACACAACTGTCCCCGGCCGATCGCGGCCAGGACGTTGCTCATCCGATAATTATATCCCATCTCGGAATGCTCATAATGGACTGCCTGATCACGGGCCTGGGTCGCCCAGAACCGGACTTTATTGATCAGCGCTTCATCGTCGGAAACAAGCATTCCGCCGCCGGAGGTGGTAATGATCTTGTTACCGTTAAAGGAAAAAATCCCGGCCTGCCCGATTGTCCCGGGCGCCTTGCCTTTATAGGATGCCCCCAGGGCCTCGGCCGCATCCTCAAGCAAGGCGACACCATGCTCGGCGCAGATTCCTGCTATGGCATCGATATCCGCAGGTTGCCCATAAAGATGTACCAAGACCAAGGCCTTCGGCATCCGCCCTGACCGGCTCCGTCTTTTAAGGAAATCGGCAAGAGGGCCGGGGTCCATATTCCAACTGGTTTCATCCGAATCGATAAAAACAGGCACGGCCCCCTGATAAACAATGGCATTGGCACTGGCAACAAAGGTAAAACTGGAACAGACGACCTCATCGCCCTTTTCCACCCCGACATAGCGAAGCGCCAGATGCAAAGCAGCGGTCCCGGAACTGACGGCGGCAGCATATTTCGTTCCCACCATGTCGGCAAACTCCCGCTCAAAGCTGTCAACCTGCGGACCGACCGGGGCGATGTAATTGGAGGCAAAGGCCTCATGGACAAATTCCAGTTCCCGGCCGCCCATATGGGGTGGGGAGAGGAATATACGTTTAGTCATTAGTTTTCAGCTTTCGAGTAAATAACATCAGATGTCACCGTCAATGACATAGTAGCCACCTATTTTTGCAGCCCCTTTAAAAACAATCTTTTTCTCTTCGCACAACCGTTTAATCCAGCGTTCAAGGGTCTTCCCAGAAACATGTAGCTTGCTGGACAAATCAGGAAGCCTTATCCCTGGAGTGTGTACGATATACTGATAAACCCGTTTTACTCCCTCATTTACTCTCATTTACTCCTTCACCCTGCTCAAAGGTCACTAAGATATCGTCGCTGATCTCTTCTACAGCAAAAACGATCGCCAGGTATATCTCTCAAATATCGGGGATAATCGAGGGACTGGCGGCCGAATTAACCTGACCACGCCAGTTGTTCAATGTCTCTTTGCCGAGGGTGACAACATCTTTGCAAAAGACTGCTATTTTTCATTACTACAGCATCTAACACATTCTTATTTAATCTGTGATCGCATCACGATTATAGGATTCAAACAGAGCGTGTGGGCCCCCTATATTCGGGGAAATAATTGGTATTTGGAATTATATAATTGTGAATATTTGCCCATTTTCTACGCTTAAAGCATAGCTCAGAGTACAAATCTTGATCGATGATCTTCTTAACAATCTGGAACGGCAATCTAACCTTTGAAAAACCGGCTTTAAACCGAAAAAGACTATCTTCCGAAGAACCGACCCCCCCTCCAAGATGCAACCACAAAAAACCATTTTCCAAACCCCAACGCCGTACCTCCTCAAGGATGAGTTTTGCTCCGTTTAAGGGAAAAAACTCTGCAGAACTTCCAGATAAATGGTATTGAATAATGTTTCCTTCTCCAAAAAACATTGCAGCGCTTATTGGCACTCCATTGAATCTTGCAAACAACATCCTTACGGAACCGCCGAAATTTTTTTTTAAATATAGATAATAATCTTTGGGAAAATAATATGACTCTCTTGCATTGTTTCGTTCCATGGTTTCATTGTAGATCTGAATGAAATCTTCAACATATTGGAAAGACACATCCTCTTCTATGACAACGCCACTTTTACGAGCCTTACGGATGTCATACTTATGACCTTTAGTCATATTGCCCAATTGTTCCTCATCGCTTTTTGAAAGGTCAATAGCAATGGTTGTTGAAAGAGTAATAATTTCCGTCATCCCATCAAGTAGCCAAGTGTTATTTAAAAGCGGATTTGTTCTGCTAAAAAAAGCCACAACAGATAACTCCCTAAAAAGCAAGACTAATTCTCTCTGAAATCTTTTACGAAAATCGAAAGCATTTCTGTCATCCATTCTCATAGATGTAACGACACCCGGATATCCATATACGGATGTGATGTCGTTGTATTGACACTCTCCTAATCCTCCTACCTTTGCAATCGGTCTCAACAAGAACGGTAGTGCCGCACACCTACCATTGCAATGAAAAAAAAATATATAGGGTTTTCCCTCTCCCATTTCTTCCGCAAGTAAGTGGTATTGTGGAAGATGATAGATATCGTGATTCCCACATAGCTTTAACGCTTCCACCCAGCCAGAAGGATCACTAACTAAAATCAGTCTACTATCGTATAACTTCATCAGGTCTTTGAAATAACAGATGCTATATAATCAATGTCTTCGACGCCATAGCGATGATCGACGGGGATGGTCATCACCTTGCTCGCCAAATCTTGAATATCAGGGGAAGCATCGGAGTCAACCTCCCAATGTATTGCTGGATATATTCCTGATTTAATTAAATTCAAACGATATTTTTCACGCGTAAAGTTCGAAAAAAAAATCAAAACAGCGTTAAAAGGGCAATGATTCGAAGGCCAATCTGTAAACAATGGTTTAAACAACGGATCGTTAGCAATTAACCCAAGGAATATTCGAACATTGTTTTCTCTTGCCGCACGCCATTTCAACGGGTACCCAGCAGCAATCATAAACTTACTCCAAGGCGATATCGCGCTTAACTGTGATTCACCGAGTAATTTTTCCCCATCCGTTTGAAAACAACGAAATGTCTTTTTTAACCTTCTGTTTTCATTCTCCAAATAATCCTTTTTCAGTATCATTGCCGCTAACTTTAAAGCGCTTCCTCGCCAATCTTCGCAAATAGGCGAACTAGGCAGTCGCAAGCCCCTTGGAGACCACAATATACCTCCGTCTGGCACCGGGAACGTCTTACGTAATGAAACAAATGCGAAATCAGCTTTTGAATTCAAAGCCCATGAAGACAAGGGATCATGACTGTGGTCCTCAATCAGAAACACTCTATCATTTGCCTTTTGCCATCGCTTCCAAAAATCTCCATTTCTTACGCCAAAATAGTTTATAGCCAGTACAGCGTCTCCTTTTGAGGCAGTAATTGTATCCCAAACCGGCTCGTCCAAATGAGGCCCATCGCAATAACGCTTAATTATTATACCCTGCTTTGTTAGCCATTTGGTTACTTCGCTACAAAAATATTCAGGTACAAACAGCTTGTTGGGGGAATGCTCCTCTTGAATGATTTTGAAAACACACCGTAAAGCTTCTCTTCCTGTAGAAAACATAATATTAGGTTGAGGCCATTGAATACATGGGCTGTCAGGTATTGTCTGCCAATGAAATTCACTGCCTACCTCTAATTGTTTCTTATCGTTGCCCATAAATTTGTTTCTGTTTAAAATTTGTCATTTGGAAAAATATTGACCGAAAATTTTTTCATTCCATCAGGAACTTCTTTCGGAATATAATCTGCAGCATCAAGTACATTCAAAAAATCTTCTTTTAAACATGCCACATAGTAAAGATCATGGAAATCACCATTTCGGAAAACATGCTTCCGAAGAATACCCTCAGCTTTCCAACCACTTTTCTCAACATAAACTTTAAAAGATGGAATATTATAATCAATAATTGACCCCCAAAGACGATGCAGTCCAACTTCAAAAAATGAAAATGCATTCATCGCCATAATCGTGTCACGACCATAGCCTTTACCCTCTATTCCATCTAGCTTTAGTTTTATTGCTGTTAGAGCATTACGGTTATGCCAATCAATATCCCACAATCCTGTTAAGCCAATTAGTTTCCCTTCATTTGTTTCAACTATCAAACGAATATTATTTTTATTTGTTGAAAGAGATTTGAACCATTTTTCTTGAGATTCCATGGAAACAGGGAAATCCCAACCAACAACAACACTTCGCAGATAGGAGTCGTTGAATAAATTTTGGCAAAAAGTAAGGTCACTTTCTTCAACTGGACGGAGATTAACTTTTTTACCTTTAATCATTTTTCTCATTCCTTAACTGATTTTCAATAATATTATTTTTGCCATAGAGACCAATATCATCGATTTCATGAACATCTTGATCAACCACCACACCTTTACTACGAAATACATCAATCACAGTGAAAATAAGAATTTTAAAATCCAGAATAAATGTCAAGTTATCTATATACCAGATATCTAACTTTAAACGTTTGCTGAAATAAATCAAATTTCTACCGTTTACCTGGGCCCAACCAGTTATGCCTGGCCTAATATCATGTCGCCTCATTTGCTCAGGTGTATAGCGATCCAAGTATTGCATTAAAAGTGGCCTTGGCCCTACCAGACTCATATCTCCTTTAATCACATTCAATAGCTCTGGCAGTTCATCTAATGAGGTTGCTCTCAAAAACCGCCCAAGTCCTGACAATCGCTCAGAATCTTTAAGTATTTTTCCATTTTTCCCCCGAGAATCTATCATTGTTCGAAACTTTACAATTGTAAAAGGCTTGCCATGAAGACCGGGTCGAACTTGACGAAATAATATAGGTCGACCCAGATTAACCCATACCAACACGGCAATACACAACAGAAAGGGTGTAAGAAAGATCAAGGCAGGCACAGCAAGAAGCAAATCAAATATTCTCTTGCCGATATTCCTGTATAATTTTATCTTCATTGAATCCTTGTTTTGTTTCTTGAGTTCAAATCCAAAGCAGAAACCAGATAGAGACCACACACGAGCAAGAAATAGAAATCATTCTGTGCCTTCTCGGTTAAAACTTGCATGAAGCCTGTATACTATAAGACAGCTATAAGTGCAGTTTTACAGAACAATAAATATAAACTGATTACCCCAGAGATAAAACTCGTCTTACAACAAACTGTTTTTATCTTTAAGAACACGTAGCAAAAACTCGTTTTGTTCAAAATTGTTCCGAACAAATTGAGCAGCAGCGACGCCAAAAGCCTTCCTCTTGGCGGTATCATTCAATAAGGTTATTAACGCCCCAGACAGTCTTTCAGTATTTCTAACTGGAATGACCAAGCCGGTGACCTCATGACGCATTGCATCGATTGGGCCGGGGACATCACTAACTACTACTGGAACGCCCATCGCCTCTGCCTCAACAATGACCAAGCCAAAACCTTCCCGATAACTCGGCATCGCAAAAATATCCATGCAAGCCATGTATTGTGGAATTTCAGTGTTGGGGGGTATGTGCATCACCTGAGAGGATGATCCAATCCAATCGCGTAAATCTTTATCAATCGTATTGTAAAAATGCATATCACCTACCAACAGCAACCGCGCTTCACTCATGACACCAAAGAAACTTTTGCAGGCAGCAATCAACTCATTGCAGCCTTTGTCACGGCGGATGGACCCTACAAAACCTATGACCTGATGATACGCCTCAAGTCCAGCCTTATTACGATATTCAATACGCCATTCATCTTTTTTTGTTATATCGAAACGCTCAAGATTGACTCCGCTGGCACTACCGTTCCAAATCACCCTTCCTTTACTTCTGGGATACAGGCCCTCTTGTATCGAAAATTCCAGGTTACTCACACTATCTGGCTCAATAACAGTGGAGCATCTACAACACCAGCGCTCCAAAATTTTGAAAAATTGCCGAGCCATTCCATCAAACCCAACATAGCGAAGGCCCCACTGTGCATACAAACGGACAGGAATGCGCGCAAGCCACGCAGCAGTGCTGGCATAAAAGGCTGCGTTCGGTGTAGAGTACTGCACAATGTCGTAACGCTCCATCCTGAACAATTGATACAATGAAAAAATCGCTCTCGGCACACCAAAAGGGTCAATGCCCCGCTTAAACGGCATCGGGATATATTTAATTCCTTCCGGCACTTCGCGGTAAAAATTTGAATCCTCTGCGCAAATCCACGTCACCTCCCAATCGTCACGCATCAGGAGTTCGGCCTGGGCACGAACAAATCCCATGGTGGTCGGCAAGGTAGTAATGAAGCAAATTCGCTTTTTTTTTGTGTGATTAGATTTAATCAACGGATTCTGTTTTATCTTGGCAGATTCGTTTTTTGAATCATTTCAATTTCTCTCTTGAAATGATTCAAGAGTGATTCGTCAGTAATGGGGGTGTTACGTTTTGTTAGGATGACACTGGTTTTGTTCAGAAAGTCTAACCCTCTAACAATAATTCGCTTGCAGCGGAATTTGAAAATTTCCCGAACCAGCTCATAACGAGTAAAACCGAGATAACCGTATCGCTTTATCAGTTCAATCTGATTTCGGTAAGCTTTGAGTAGCTTTAATGCCGATGCATTATTTTCTTCTCGATAATAATAGAGCGGTTCATTCAAGATGCACAGTCTGAAATCACCTTTCGCAAATGCACGTAACCAGAGTTCGTAGTCTTGGGCAAGGCGTAGGGTTACATCATAAGGGTTACGTAAAAACCAAGCTCTTCTCCCCAGAATCGCAGCATGAACAATGGCACATTGTCCCAAAAGCAACTTTCTCCCGGTAATCACATCAGTGGATTTGCCGCAACGTGTCCCGACAGGATTGTTATCATTGGTGATTGAGCAAACGCCGGTGGTTACTAAATCAATGTTCGGATGCGCATTGATGAGCGCCAGTTGTTTTTCAAATCGGGTTGGGGAAATCAGATCATCAGCATCCATCCGTCCAATTATGTCAAACCTGGCTTCTGCAGTGATCTGATTGAGACGGTATGGAAGTCTTCTGTTCTGACCATCGGAAATAACCCGTACGCGGGAATCTTTAATCGACTTGGCAATCTCCAGGGAGCGATCTGTAGAACCGTCATCAACGAGGATAAGTTCCCATTCATGAAAAGTCTGGGCAAATATCGAACGTATTGCATCAGCCAGATAAGGCTCGGCATTGAAAAAAGGAATTCCGATACTGACCGCCATTGGTTAAAGACCTCAGAGAATTCTCGCCTACCAGCCACTTACGACAGGATTGACCATATATGGTACCAAGTTTCCAAAAGCTTGCAGAGTCAAAGCGTAATATAAAAAATACCCCGATGCAAAACAAAACAGGAACAACGTTTTTATACGCCTTCCGCGAATGTTTTCATAGACAATCGGCCAAAGCAGAATCGAGCTCATTGAGAAATACATAGCCAAGCGGCGAATACCGGATGCGCTTGTTTCACGCAAGGTTGAAACAATGATTATAATCGTTGCCAGCAAAAACATATTGAGTAATGGGTCGTACATTTCTCGATACCGAATAATTTTTGTTTTAAAAAAAACAAAACCCAAACAGAGCGCAACTGTAAACGTCAGAGAAACAAAGCCACCACCTTCCTTTATCACCATACCATATTGGTGATAACGTGGATCAATGACCTCACCAAGATCAATGAAAAAATCAAATAAAAAAGCGAAAACGACACCAAAAGCCACAATAAACAGATTAAGTCTGAAGTTGTTTTTGCGGGTAATTAAAAAATAAGCGGGTAAGGCGATGATCGCACTTTTGTGAAAAAACATTGCAACAACAACACATACTGTATAGAGATAAACGTTTTTCCTGTAAATTGAGCCAATAGCAAGAAAATATACTGCACTAGCCAACCCTTGCCGAACTCCGTTAAAGAAAAATGTGTAATAGCCACCCACCAAAACTATGAAGAATGAAACTGCCTGATTCACTGAATATTTGCGAATCCCCCAAGCTAAACAAATGATTGCCACAGACGCCACGATAGTAAAAATAGAAATATAATTGTCAGAAAAAGCGTGGGCAATCCAACAGAGAATGAAATATCCCGGTTCAAGCTTGGTGTTTATAACATCATTGAATGAGTTGGTGTTGCTGAACATTCTAGCATAATACCCGGCATCAGTACCCACATAAGAACTCCGTCCTCCGGCTACCAGAACCAAGGCAGTGCAGGAGATGACATACATCCATCTAAGGGTACTTTTTTTCTTTGAATGCTGCCCATAATATATGGAAAGCACGACAAGGAATAACAAGGTAAAATAAATAAGCATAATAGAAGGTTATATCACAAAACCTGAATCCGCAGAAAACCTATTACCCATTAAACGATGCTTATACAGACCTAAGACGTCATTCAGCGAAGATTTGATTGAAAAGGGACTTCTTTCTATTATTGCGACCCCTTCATGAGCTGGAATTTTTTTATTGCCTCCCTCCATAACCTTGTCTACCCAAACCGAGATATCTGCACTCAGCGCTACCTGCGTAACTCTTCCGCAAAAATAATCCGTGAAATCCGCCGTAATCGTATCAGAGCAAACCGTGTGCAATCCACTCGCCACTGCCTCTAACCCTACAACTGGCAGGCCCTCAAAAAGTGACGGCAACAGGTGTACATCAAAACCATGAACCATAAGAGACGGTACATCATCACATAAGCCAGGTAAAAAAATGCGACCTTGCAGGCCACTATCGCGAACCGTTTCCACGAGGTGGGCCCGTCTGGGTCCGTCACCGGCCATATAGAGACAATACCGCTCATCACGCTTTGAAATTTCAATAAATATTTTTAGCAGGAACTCATGATTTTTTTGAGGAGTTAAGTCCATGCTCCCAACATGTCCTATGACAATCGCATCACATGGAATACCGTTCTTTTTTCGAAACTCATCTTTTGCCCATTTTTTGCTAGCGGTTTTGAAATGGTCTATCGGAACCCCGCAGTAAACGGTTTTACATCGCGGGTCGGTTGCCCAATGTTTTCCCATAAAATTCTGCCCTGCATCGTTGCTGCATGCCACAATGTCAGTAGAATATTTCCGGGTAAGAAAACGATCCCATAAATCAAACCGCAACCTCCTTAACGCCATTTCCGGTCCTTTCTTTCCACGCGCCAAATGCGTATTATGGCAATGGGCAACTCGTACCGGAACCCCTGAACGAGCCGCAGTTTTCATCGCATCGCCGAAAAACTCGTCACCATGTGCATGAAACACATCGTATCGATTTGCCTCCAGCAAATCCTCAAGTACATGGGACCTCTTGCCCAGACCGATTATGTCTAATCTCTTTTGTAGCCGACTCTTTTGAGGAAGATAATACATCT
This sequence comes from Deltaproteobacteria bacterium, assembly GCA_031441605.1. Classification (GTDB taxonomy): domain Bacteria; phylum Desulfobacterota; class Desulfobulbia; order Desulfobulbales; family Desulfocapsaceae; genus Desulforhopalus_A. Next base: position 8,964 of record JANNQF010000003.1, on the reverse strand, counting down.
GGCAACCGTAGCTCTTCGCCTCGTCTTCGAACACACCGCCAGATATACCAAGAATAAAATCAACGGTTATTTCCTCGGATTGCTGCCGAAGAATGTTCATGAGCCAAGTTTCGATGCCCCCTCTATCCAGGCTGCCAACACTATACAGTACTCGTAGCGGTCGCTCCGGCATATCGCAACACTTCTCCTAAAACCCTATAAAACAAAGCTATTATTCTCTAAACGGAAACATGGCGAAAAAACCGACGTATACCTGCGCAGTTTTTTGCTCCTGTCAGATTCCCAATAATGTTGCCTTGTTAGTCAACAAACATGTTCATCGCTTTATCGAAGGAAATCAAACATCAATCCACTCACGTTGCCAAAGTTCGAGAACCAGGAGAGCCCAGAGTTTATTTGCATTATCCTGTCTTCCTCCGATATGGTCGTCGAGCAATGCCTTAACAGTCTTGGGCAAGAATATACCTCGCTGAACAGTACGGCTATCTGTCAGCACATCACGGGAAAAATCAGCCAAGGGTCCACGGAGCCAATGCACAATCGGCACGCCAAACCCCATTTTAGGACGGGTTTGCACTTCTTTCGGCAGGAACCTTCGGAATGTATCTACCAAAATCCGTTTGGTACGTCCACGTGCAAGTTTGTATTTTAAAGGAATTTGTGCTGCCAGTTCGACGACACGAAAATCAAGAAAAGGTTGCCTACATTCAAGACCATGCGCCATTGAAGCAATATCAACCTTGGTCATCAAGTCACATGGCAAATATGTCGTCAAGTCAGTCAGAGTAGAGGATGTTACGAGATCCCGGTAATTACTCTTTCCCATGGCTTCTCGAATGTAATCAAACGAGTCGAAAAGGCCTACTGCTTTGGCGTATTCATCTGTGTACAGGGATAGATGATCGGCAGCATTAAAGGTTGCTAACATCGCGAAATATAAATCACACGGAGACTGATTAACGATTCCGAGAAAACGCTTCAGACGTCTTAAAAATGATCGTTTATATGGTGACACAGGAAGTTGTTGCCAAAAGTGTGCGCCAAGAAACGACCGCACAAAACCGGGGAGTTGTTGAATCGCTTGAGCTACCTTAATCGCCTGGTAACGGTGATATCCCGCAAACAGCTCATCACCTCCATCACCGGTGAGAGCAACGGTGACGTGTTGCTTTGTCAGTTGCGAGACATACCAGGTAGGAATGGCAGAACTGTCAGAAAAGGGTTCATCAAAATGCCATACTAATTGTGGCAGAATATCGATTGCCCGTGGTTCCACAATAAAAACTTCATGGTTGACTCCCAGATGTTGTGCAACGCTCCTGGCATATCCAGTTTCGTCGAATTCCGCAATGGGAAAACCGATAGAGAATGTATGAACTGAGCTATTGCTCACTTCCTTCATTAGGCCGACAATGATGCTGGAATCAATCCCTCCCGAGAGAAATGCTCCAAGGGGAACCTCACTCTGCATACGCAATTTCACTGCATCGGTCAAAAGGTCAGTAAGGCGTTCAGACCATTCTCCTTCAGTGACATTGTTGTCTTCACGATTGAAATCGGGCGACCAATAAGGTCGAATCTCCATGGCACCGTTGTGCCATATTGCATAAGTACCCGGAGATAATTTTGCTATTCCTTCATAAATGCTCATTGGGTGTGGAATATACTGAAACGTGAGATATGCATCGATGGCCATCGGACTCACTCGCTTCGGTACATCACCGAGCGCGACGATCCCCTTCAACTCACTGGCAAAAACGAGGCGATCATCGGTCGCATAGTAATAAAGTGGTTTTACACCTAAACGATCACGACACAATACAAGCTGGGAACGGCGAGCATCCCAGATTGCAATGGCGAACATACCATTCAATTCGGTAAATGCCTCAACCCCAAGTTCTTCATAGAGATGAACGATTACTTCAGTATCGGTATTCGTAACAAAGCGGTGTCCACCCCCAATAAGTCTTTGTCGCAATTCAAGATAATTATATATTTCACCATTAAATATGATAACAACTGAGCCATCCTCATTTGTGATAGGTTGTCGACCGTTATCAATACCGATAATCGAAAGTCTCCGATGCCCCAAGGCAACCGCATCGTTCAGATATGTTCCCGATTGATCAGGTCCACGGTGCACAAGTTGCGCCGTCATCCGTTCAAGTGTCTGCAAATCAACCGCCCACAACGGATTAGTCCATGTCGTGCCTACAATGCCACACATATAACACAACTCCTTTTTCCAGATTGTAGTCAAACTCAAAAATATTGACAAGAAGCTCAAAAATGCACCTGAACGCGATGTTCCACAATGGTTGTTTAAAGTTCAAGCTATTCTCTTTTTGAAAAACCGATAACAACTCCGAGCAAATAACCAAACCTTTTGACAAATTTTAGCTAATATAGAACCATGATTAGCCTGATAAAAAGTGCGGGTCCTCCAAGTGAGCGGCTTCTGTGATTTAATATACTCCCAATGCTCAGTGCGAAGGCTATCTCCGATTAAAGTCATAACTTTATCTTTATAAATAGAATCGATATAATCATAAACATTGTAAAACGATTCCAGCTGAGACCTAATTAATAAATCACGATATGTTTCGTAAAAATTTTGAGAGACAAGGAAATCACGCACTAAATCCAGCACAACAATCTTATCCAAAATTTTCAAATCAGTTCTCATGGTCGTGGCGTATGGCTGTATACGATAATGATAAAGCTTTTCAGGAAGGACTGCTATTGTCTTAGCCAGCGTTACAACTTGCCAGTGAACAAAGATATCTTCGTAAATCATGCCATTTGGAAACATAATATGGTTGGTTCGAATAAAATCGTTTCGTATTAATTTAGTCCAAACAACACCTATTCCTTTTAAGATTTGTTCTTTGTCAGAAACACTCGTGACAGTGAGCAAACTGGGCTTTTTCGATTTCAGAGGAATTTCACTCGTTTTTCGAAAAGCAAAATGATCGTAGACTATCACATCACACTGTTGTTCTTCTGCAATATCGAATGTTTTAAGGCATAAATTCGGGTCAACATGATCATCAGAATCGACAAACACAACATACTTCCCAGAAGCGATAGACAATGCAAGATTGCGAGCTACCGACTGACCTTCATTCGGCTTGTCTATAATCTTAATACGATCGTCTCTCTTAGCATATTCGTGGAGAATAACAAGAGAACTGTCAACTGATCCATCATTGACGCAAATGATTTCGATCTCGCGAAGGGATTGATTTACAACTGAGTCAAGACAATCGCGAAGGTATAACTCGCTGTTATAAACAGGAATAATGATCGATATTCGGGGGGATGCTTTTGGGGTCACTTTTGACAATACCTCGCAACTACCACTCAAGGTGTTTCATCCCAAGGTTGCCTGCCGCAGAGCCTCTTCAAGGTACTGAAGTGATTTAGCTAGTTCAATCTGTAGGCGAATTTGGACGGCCGAATAGTCGATCTCAAACGGCTTGTCAGGGCAAGGCGAATCAGACATCAATAATCGGGATGTAAGTCCGAGAATTTCGAGAATGCTGTAAATACGAGACGCCATGGATTCCACCCCATGTGACCCTGGACGTTCAAATGCATAAAACGGCCTACAAAAATTAATCGAAAAAATGGTTCCATGGAAGGAATCTGTACAAATACAGCGAGAATTCCTTACTAGACCAAGAAACTCCGCCGGTCCTGCTTCACAGCAATCGATATTGCCAGGTATGTAAACATCTCGTCGGTCCCGGGAAATGATTACTAATCGACATCCGGTATTTTCTGCCAATTTTCTCGCAAAATCTCGGTAGCCACGACCATCACCAAGGAAATAACCTAATATGTAAGGTTCCTCAATTTGCGGTTCAATAGCAATCCGGCTCCATTCATCGAAATTCAAAAGTAAAGTGGGATCCAGAACCACTTCGGCAACTCTGTTAGTCATCTCCTCAATGAGATCAGCCCCTTGCTTCTCCCTACATGACAAATAGGGAATTCCTTGTAGTAGCTCTGCCATTTCTACTTGCAATTCTTCGGGAATCTGGGGGATCGAAATGCTTGGTGCATAAGAAATTCGCTTAGCTTGAGGCGCAAAGGTAAGAAAATATGCATATTCGTTCGTTGGATGTTCCGGACTTTTACAAATAAAAGGGTTCCAGACCTGATCACTTCCGGTGATATAGGCGTCGAACAAAGGTGGAGACTCTTTGAGTGAGTCTTTAGAGGTGAAGTGTTTCTCGCTTAATTTGATAAACCGCTTGCGAAAGGTATCAAATCTCGCTTTTCGTAATCCTGAAGAGCCATGAATATGGCGTGGTGGTAATACTGCGCCACAATTTCCAATAAACAATTTAAAGTATGCAGGAAAATTAATTAAGTATCGGGGTAATTGTGTAACTCTCCGGACCATCGTATTCACGAAGTGCCTTACATGAGAAGGAAGTGGTGTTGGGTCATAATCAATAACGAAACAATCGTACCCGAATCGATTTACCGACTCTTGAAGGGCGTAGGCCAAAAGGATACCCCCAAGATTGTCAACATAGTGGATTGTTATTATTCCAACTTTTTTTTTCATTTCTTTCCCTTTGCTAAAAAAATCATGGGCTATGGCAACCTTATCCAGATTCGAGTAACTCACTGCAAGTGGGATGATTATTTTTTATTTTTCATTATAAAATTCAAACTATCCAATCCCAGAGAATACCAAATGGCAGAGAAGACGGGAACTTACGATTACGGGTATGCATTGCTTGATTTTATTGATAAATGACATAATATCATCCTTACGTATTTTAAGAGCCGACTATCGTTATATGCAAATACAGCCTCACTCACCAAATAAATACTAAAACAGTATATCCATTAACAAGCGTCTGAATATCATCACTTAATCTCATAAAGCACAGTACCAAGAGGCGGAAACTTCAACGAGAGTTTTCCTTCCTTTATTCGGATGGTTCGCTGAACAGTTTCGTTGGAAAGACTTATGACATCTGCATCGGTAATTCCTTCGATTGACAACTCCCCCTCTTCTTCTTTGCGGGAGTCGCTTGCTACAAACAAGTATTTTTTAATTCCCACTTCCTTGATTGCGGCGTGAAGTGCTCTATTGCAGGGAAAAAACTCGATCTTTCTATCGGAATTTGGTATTAGCAGGACATTCTCCAGGTTTTTTAAATCGAAGATTACAGAGCGTAACACTTTTTCATCCTCAGGATGCTCCTTTGTATACCAACCCGTCTTTTTGTCAGGTCTGTCATCCCAAGCATAGATTCCTATGCCATTTGCTCCTGAGATGACAGCTAAGTAAGCCATGCAGCGTAATTCTTGCAAATCTGGTTTTTTTTCGCCATACTGGTCGAGAATAGTCCATACCGGCTTCTTCCCCGCGACGGCTTTGACTGCTGCCGCAGTATGATCCGCTACAGCCCGCAATGATACGTTTGGCAGCGGGTAAGGGTCACAAGCAAAAATATCAGCACCTTCGGCTGTCTCCGCAAACCTGCTCGAGTTGTTCTGCGTACAATAAATCGGTTTGTTGGGATCCAGTAATTTAACTATGTTATAACTTTCCTGGACTTTTTCCAGCGTGCCCCAAGGCTCATCGAACCCAGCCCAGGCGAGAAGAGCCGGATGGTCCTTGAACAAGGAAATCCCATTAAGATTACCAAATACCGTGTTCCCCCCAAGGAACAGATAAACATTGCTCTTATGCGCCTCATCAAGGCATGTTTTTATATCTGTAATATCCTTTGCATCCGACCCACCCGTCCCCATAAATTTTAGACCAAGGCCTCTAGGCATGATGATATTGAATCCCATTTCAGCAAGTAGCCGGTAATCTTCTGGAAATGCATGATAAATCAGGAGTGGAAATATTTTCTTGCCGTCAATGGAGAGCGACTTGTCAGTGTTGATCCATATGGTTTTTGCTGGAGACGGATTAGCTATTCTAACAGACCGAGAGTAAATCATCCGGCGATCACTATATGCCTTAATTGATAATGTGCTCAGTGCCCCTTTCCACGACAACGGAGCATCTATTTGAATGTCGCCTCTTTCATATGAGGTGAGTGTAATATATTTAAGTGTCCTGGTAACTCCGCCAGGATCCTCGCAAAGAATCGTAACGTCAATAGGTAAAGACTGTTTTCTGTCGATATGGTCAATGGTTACGACAAGCCTCTTCCCGTAAGGCAATTGATGCACATACGTTTCCATTGCCGGTATTTCCCCAATCTGCTGCACTCCTTTGGAAAGCTTTATCGTAGCTATACGGATATTTTCCATTCCCTTTACAAACTCGATGGCCTTGGAAGGATCAAGAATTAAGGGTGCATCACCTTCCAAAGGCAGGTACCGTGTTCTGTCTATACCACCATCGACCCATGTTCTGATGACTTTCATGGTTTGATCATAAGTAATTGCCAGTTGTACCCATCGACCAGTTGGGATTGGAGTGGATCCAAAGAAAGTCTGACTATCAACGGGATAATATTTATATTGTTGGTCGTTATCAGTAGCGACTTGCTCTCTAGGAAATACCATCCAGGCGTTATTTAGTTTGCTGTTTTTGATGGTGAAGCAGAAAGAACCTATCTTAATAGCCAGCGTCCCTTCTTTTGGTTGTTCCTCTAGGTAAACCAGCATCTCAAGGGTGAAACCATCCTCGAAACGAATTTTTCCTTCATCGCTGATTGAAATGCCATTAATTGTTCCTGAACCAAACCTAATGCATGGCCCTAAAGAAGGATCATCAAAGAAAATTCCACCGTGAATATTCGTGTTGAATGTGTCGGTTCTGTCCACAAGGGTATGGGTCTTCCTGTCTACCTCCAATGAAAATATGGCATTACTATCATTCACCATGCCAGTCGCCAGTCGATCAGTTGGACTTTTTTGGTTTGCGTAGCAGTTCTGTGTTGCAAAGAAGGAACACCAAATAACAATTATTGAAAATATGCTCAAAACATTTTTTGCCATAGCAATCTTTTCCAGAGAATTTCTTGACGTGATGCGCCAACAGTATTTCATAGATCGCTACTAAATTGTACTGACATCAGTTTCATTAATTTCTTTTTTCGTTTTTTCTTTTTTTAATTTCCAGTAAAACGAGCGGAAACAGTAACAGGATGGCCAGTATTGATGATATCAACAGAGTTAAAACTAGCTCAACCATTGTGCTGGGATGTATGGCTATTGTAATGCTTCGACTTATACCATATACTACACCGCCAAAAATAACGCCAAGGCCTAATTCACGGTAGAATATCCACAGCTTGATGCGACAAGTTCGTGAGACATACCACGGCGTAAACAGGGTGTTTCGTAAGGTCAGCATAATACAACCAGACAATGCGATTCCCATCAACCCCATCGATTTGGCAAGGATTATGCATAGACCGACATTAATCAAGCCCATAATCAAAGTAACAATTGCCGGAACCTTAACCTTGCCAATAACCAAGATCGCATTCCAGGAAGGCATAACACCCAGAGTAACTACCAGGTAGGCTGTCAACATAATTGCCACTGGCGCTAAGATTGCGAATTCCTTACCAAGCCATATCATAAAAATTTCACGAGCAGAGCCACAAAAAACGCCAACCAGCAGCGCTACGAAGAAAGTTGTCAATCTTATCGAACGAAAAAGATATGCCGAAAAGGCGGTCTTATCACTTCGTGCCCATATAGCTGTCTGGGTGGGGGCAAATAGCCCGGAAAAAAGAGACGCAAGTGCCCGAATCTGTATTGAGATAACAGTGATGGCGGCGAACTGGCCGGCTGCAGTTGCACCCAATACTCGGTTGGAAACCAGTAGGTCGGTTTGCAAAAATAATACCACGCCAATCTGGTTTATCGTCATCCATCCCCCCAGTGACACAATACCCCTCAGGATAGTTCGATCAAACCAGTGTCTTGAGATTGCAACCCCCGGCAGTAAATGCCGGTGTGACCACAAATGAAGAAGACAGATAAGGATACTGCTTGCTAGCAAAGCAATACCATAGGTCACAAGGTTTGCATCCACGGCACTGAAAAGGGCGATAATAGCAGCAATGAAAAAGATTGTGCGAGCCAGAGATGCGATGCTGAACAGGTCGAGCCTGTTACGCACGAACATTGCGGCCCCAAGAGGGCCACTCAACGTCGTGAATCCAAAGGAAAGGATGACTAAAAGAAAAAGTATACGTGCACTTAAAATTAACGTTTCAGGGATAACAATTAATTTATCAATAAAGATGGAAAGGGCGCATAGAGGGATAAATGAAATAGCAAACAGACACAACAATCCATAGACAGCCGTACTGAGCTCTCTGTTAGCATTTTCGTATTCTTGTCGTTCAACTGCTAATGTGAGATTTCTTCCAACCGTGGATGTAATAGAAGATGCAGCAATGGCCATAAAACTGACGAGCATATTGATAACACCTATAATTCCGAAAGACTCAATTCCAAGATGCCGGATAATATAAGGGGTTGCTAGTAAATTGATTAGAATAGCGAGGAATTGTGCACCAAATCTAAAGAAAGCATTCCAAAGGGTGTTTCCTCGCTTAGCTACAACATGTCCCTTAGTTAAATCCTGAGTAGTTTTACCAACACGCTTCAATTTGGTGCCCATAGTCTTTCAAAGCCATTAATTCTACCAAAGAATTCCAAAATCAATACATAATCAAGTCATGTTCAAGTAAGCCACTACGCGGCAGAAAATCTCAACCTCTTATTCAATAATCTCTCACTTTTTTCATCATCAACAGTCGTTTTCAGGAATCAAACCCATCACAAAGGTGTTGCAACAAATCATGATAAATAATGTAAAATCAGTTGCTTAAAACACATAAAGCCTCTATAATGGGTGAATAATCTTAGCGAGAGAATTCAATCCAAAACGGAGGCTCTATGCACCACAAGAATATCAAGCTCATGATCCAAAAACAACTAAAAAGGCAATTCCCG
>JANNQF010000002.1:0-4125 GCA_031441605.1 Deltaproteobacteria bacterium | reverse complement strand
ATTCATTTTATGTCATTTATGAGACATCCATTTACGTGACTTTGAACAGGCCATGGTTTCGGAGGTTTCATTATGTTGCTGGAACCGTCAAACTCTTGTTGTCCCCCGGCAAAGCCGGGGGTTTACCTAAAGGAAATTATTTCGGTTCGACCTGGCAACCTCAAGATTTCGAAGGATCGTATTTCTATTTAATCACGGTCACTTCCTGAAGAATGGATATAACCTCCGGCAGACCGATTTTTCCGTCGCCATTGACATCGACTCGATTTTAAAGGAGTTCGTCGCGCATCGCCCTGGCGAGGTCCTCGATTAACAGTGGCTTGCGGAGGAACTTCCCTGCGCCGAGCAGCAAGGTCTCCTTGACGTCGTCTGTTTCTGCGTAGCCACTGACAATGATCGCTTTCTGGCCGGGACAGATTTTAACAATCCGTTGGTAGGTTTCCCGGCCGCTTATCCCCGGTGTCATAATCATATCTAGGAGAATCAGATCGACCGGCTGACGTCGGATAAACTCCACCGCCGCCTCGCCGCTGGCCACCGATTCTGCCTTGTAACCAAGCTTTTCCACAATATTGGTGGTGATGAACCGCTGAGTGGTGACATCGTCGACCACCAGAACACGCTCGCCGTGCCCTTTAAAATGGCCAAGGTCGACCATAGGCCTAGGACTTTGCACCACCTGACTCGTTACCGGTAAATGGATGGTGATAACTGTTCCCTCAGGCGAACTTGTCACGCCGATATGGCCGTTGTGGTCACGGACCACGTTCCAGACCACAGTAAGACCAAGTCCGGTGCCGCTGCGGCCCATGACCTTTTTCGAGTAAAACGGCTCGAAGATCTTCTCCAGGTCTTCCCCCGAGATGCCCTTGCCGTCATCAGCCACCGACAGGACGACATATTCCCCCTCTTCAATGTCATTATAACCCCGCAGCGGCTGGTCGAGGTGGACGTTGGCAGTGGTAATGATGACCGAGCCTGCGGCTCCTATCGCCTCGCAGCTGTTGGAGAAGAGGTTCATCAAGAGCTTTCTGATATGAATCTTGGACCCCAGGATATTGGTGAGTTCACCGGCCAGAAAGGTTTTTACCGTCACCCCGGGGTGAAATTGCAGAACCGTCCGATAATCCTGGGACTGCAGATATTCCTCAATGATCGTATTGATCAACAGCGCTTCCTTTTCGATGGCGACGCCGCGGGCGACGGTCAACAGATCCTGGACAATCGCCGAGGCCCGTAATCCCGACTCGCGCATAATTTCGATGGGCCGCCGCATCCGGTGATCCGCCGGCAGCTCAAGCAGCAGCAATTCCGGATAACTGACAATCCCCGACAAAATGTTGTTCAGATCATGGGCCACACCGCCCGCCAATAGTCCAAGGGATTCCATTTTCTTGGCCCGGACCTCGATCTGGCGGCTTTCCTGCAGCGCCCTCTCGCTGCGGTTACGCTCGGTAACGTCGGTCAAGGTGCAGACCACCCGGCGATCTGCCAGGGCGGACCCTCGGAAGTCGATATCCCGCGCTGTCCCATCCTTGCACCTGATCTTCAGTTCGCAACTGCCGCCCTCGCGCAGGACCACCAGCCAGCGTTTCATCGCCTCCTGCCGGTAAGCGGGATCGGGGAAGGCGATTGCCGACCATTTCTCCAGGGTGGGAAAATCCTTTTGATTGTAGCCGGTTATTAACGTAAAGCTGGGATTGAGGTGCGAAACGCGCTCCTCCTCGTCAAGGACGGCAATACCAAGGGGAATATGGGCTAAAAGATTAGTCAAGAGATCATGCTGCCGCTCGATTTCGAGCTTGGCAAGCACCGCTCGGTTCTTGCTTGCCACCTGGCGGAAATGGAGAAAGACCAATAAACAGGCGAGAAAAACAATACAGATAAAAAGGAGATTGACACTGCGCTGAAACCCCTCCAGGCGCTGCCGCTGCACATCGAGGATTGCCATTGCCGTAGCTTGCGACTGCCTTTTGATTGCCCCGGCCTTTTCGTACGCTTCGGCGAGGCGGGCGGCGACAAGCTGTAAAGTCACCTCAGCGGCCGGGGGAAACCCGGAAACGCCCTCGTTAAGCCAGATCTGTGCATCGGCCACGGCAGGCGCAACAATGGCGTGAAAGGCGGAGGCATTGACCAGATTATTGGCCACAAAGGTCTCCCGCAATTCGACGATTCTTTGCCGGGTGGCATCGATATTTTTCTGCAGTTCGGCGAGATGAGCGGGGCTTGTCGCTTCTCTGGCAACGTGGGTTGAATAAACCGCCAGGCCAATGTTTTCCAACACCAACGAGAGTGAATTCAGCTCGGAAAAGAGGGTATTGGGCAGATTTTTCTCAATCGAATGCAGGGTCTTGTTGGTATAGACGATGACCACTGCAACGGTGATGAAAACCGCCAGAATACTTACCAGGGTGACACTGTTTGCAACCCATTCCCGAGCCTTCATCCCCATGGCTATTACTGTCCCTGCCTTGTGCTCTCAAGGTAATATCTTGCCGCCCCCGGATGCAGAGGGGCAGAAAGACCGTGCTGGGCGCTGCCCAGACCAATCTCCCGACCGAGGGGATGGCCTTCGGCCAGTAACTTCAGGGTCGTCTCACTGAAAAGTGCCTTGGTGACTGCGTAAGCAACTTCGTCCGACATCTGCCCGTTCACCACAAACAGGGCATATACCTCAAGTGTTGGGGTTTCAAGAATCCCAGGATAAACTCCCCCGGCAATCTTGCCAGGGACAAGATGCGAATGCTGTCGATGGATGGCCGTGGCGATGGCCGGCTCGATCGGCAGGAGATATAAGCCGGTATCGGCCAGTTTGGTCACCGCCGTATTCGGCGCCCCGGCCATTATGGCAAAACCCTGCAGTTCACCGCTTTTCATTTTCTGTTCGGTGAAGACCGGCTTGAGATACTGGGGGCGGAGGTCATTTTCCGTCAAGCCGTGGGCTTCAAGGACGATCTTCATGGTGGCATTGGTCCCTGAACCGAGTTCGTCAACGGAAATGGATTTTCCCCGCAGCTCGTGAAAAGAAGCAATCCCGGCATCTTTTCTTACGGCCAATTGGAATTTCTCAGCATAAAGACTGGCAATAACCCTGATATTTGCTGCGGCCGGCAGATCTTTAAAATCACGCTCGCCGCGGACGGCATTGCCCGCAACATCGGCCTGCACCAGCGCCGCCTCAATCTCGCCAGCCGCAAGGGCGCGCACATTGTCAATGGAACCTGCGGAATTCTGCGCGACCCCGATAATGCCGGCTAGCGGCGACCCACCATCCTGGGCCGCCACAGTCAGTCCGGAGGCAATGAGCTTGCCTATGGGATAATAGACCCCGGTGCTGCCCCCTGTGCCGATCCGCAGCGGCTGCAGGGCGTTCCCCTCAGAAAAGCTGCCGAGACTGCAAAAGAAAAACGTCAACACAGCGAAGATACAGGGGAACAATTTGATGAGACATGAGGAGATTGACTGACCGGCCTGAGCAAAACGTTGTCCCAACAACCCTCTTTGCTCTTTTCGAAACGGTATTAAGGATAATGGTGACATTTCTCTCCTCCTTAGGATCCGCGATGAAGCATCGCCAGCAGCACCGCAACCTTTTCCTGTGCAGTATGAAAATTGTATCACAAGGTCAGGCCAATGTGAAATAGAATTACCGGATGGCAGGCCAAAGAGACTAAAAACACAGGAAAATTGCTGACGAGCCGCCAATTGTTTTCCTGCTCCACACTCTTTTTTGACTTCTCAGCTTTCTGCCTCTAAAAGGTGTTGCGTATGATGATCTGGGCGACATTCTCGATGCCCTTGGCGTCACCTGCATGAAGCCGCACTTCGTTATGGACACTGTCCTGCAAATACGTCGGGATTCGAATTCATCATTGTCCGCTTGCCAGACTATCCTGAAAATCGGATAAAGCACACACTTTAAGCCAAAAGAACAACCTCATAGGCACGGTTTAGTTGAAAAACCGTGCTTTTTTCTTGCCTTTTTAGCGTGTACGTATTAAGTTTATACGAACACTTCAAGGGGGAGTTTATTCATGGCTAAACCAATAACAGGAAAAACTCACGTCGGCGAACGGCGTGAGAATCGTCCGAATGGCGATATTTACATCTATGAACGGATTACGG
>JANNQF010000001.1:0-71408 GCA_031441605.1 Deltaproteobacteria bacterium | reverse complement strand
CGACTGCATTGAAACCACAAAGGTACAGACTGTCATGGGCAGCTATCGATGGTCCACCGAATCAGTGGCCAGAGACCGGTTGCTCTTGAAGTACTTGGGAGTGGATACCAAATAGTGTACGCTTTATCCGACTTTCAAGATTTTATAGGATTTTGCGATTCGGCCGACCAGTTTCTGCAAAAAAGCCCCTGCAAAAATATAAATTTTTCGCTATTTCGCAGATTTTCAGATTACAGCAGCGCTTCCCGCACCCCGACATACAGCACCCGACCTTGAAATTTCTCGCCGCATTTGGCAATCGCATCCACAGTTTCCCGATGCGGATGGCCGATGCCTATCGCCCTCCCATGTTTTTCAGAAACTATAACCAGTTGTTCCAACCGGTCGCAAATCTTCTCCTCATCCAGAACATTATCGAGAAAAACACTTCGTCCAATACTTTTAACCGCTGCGTGACGGGCTGTCTGCAAGCCGACACTCGCAGGAGTCGTAAAACTGTCGACAAACATCAGGGATCGGTCTTTGATCTCTTGCATGATATTGGCCATGGCAAGCTTATCCTCGGTGAATCGCGACCCCATATGGTTATTCACGCCGACGGCATGGGGCACCTCCTGCAAAGCATTAGCGAATTTTTCTCTTTGCGTATCAGTCGAATCTTGGAGATACAGGGCGCCAGGCCCTGGATTAAATGTACTGTCTTTGGGCTCAAGAGGCAAATGGAGAAACACTGTTTTGCCCGCCCGATGCGCAAGTCTCTCAAGTTTTCTGGTATGTGGGGCAAAGGGCAAAAATGAATAGGTAATTTCAATGGGAAACCTCAATAATTGTTCGCCTATCACCTCATCATACCCCATATCATCGATAATGATCGCCACCTTTGGCAAATCCGGCTTTTTGCTGACGGTTTTTATAATTTCCGCTTCGACGGCTTGACCAGGTAGCACCTTTACAGCAACATCCTCGCTTTGCCCGGGCGGGTCAGGCTCCTCAAAGACTATCTCACCGTGCAGAGCCGGGGGTATCTCCTGGGCGACAACCGTCCTGAAAAAGATCACATAGCCGACGGCACAGACGGAAAAAACCAGCAGCATCAGCAAAAGGGCATAGGATAAAAATCGAACCAGATTAAATGAACCGGTTTTTTTTCGGTTCCTGGCCTTCTTGAGCGGACGTTTTTTCTTGGGAGGATTCATTTACCGGACTGCCATTCTGCCGAGAGGATTTGTTGAAGAAAAACTTGCTTTGAGCATAAGGAGGTCGGTTATTTGTCTCTCGTCAGAACATAACGGGCGAGCCCTTCCAAGACATTTCGTGCATGGCGGTTGTGCGGCTCTTGAAAAATCTGCAGGGCAGCTATTGCCTTTTCGACAGCGGCAACCGCTTTTTCCCGTGCCGCCACAAAGCCGCCAAGGTTCTCTATTATACCCGACACTTCCTGCACACACCCCGATCTTTCTTCCTTTGTGGCAAGAATTGCCGTTAACCGTTTTTTAACAGATCCCGGCGCACTATTTAAGGCTAAGATAAGCGGCAGGGTGATCTTGCCCTCAAGCAGATCATTGCCCACCGCCTTGCCGGTTTTCGCCGGATCGCCGAGATAGTCAAGCAGATCGTCGATGATCTGGAAGGCGCAGCCAAGATTGACGCCGTAGTCGCGTAAGGCCTTGGTCTGTTCCACCGTCCCGCCGCCATACATTGCCCCGACCTCGCAGGCAGCGGCAATGAGCAGACCGGTCTTCATCATGATGGCATTATAATAGTCAAGTTCGGAGAGATTGTGCTTGGTGGCATTGCGCAGCTGCATGAATTCGCCGTCGACCATGCCGGTGGTGGCGATGCAGAAAATTTCCAAGCCTTTAGCGCCTGACAATCTGCCGATGGTCGCCATGGACAGGGCGTGCAGATAATCCCCGGCGAGAATGGCGGCGATGGTGCCGAATTGCTGGTGCACCGACCTTTTGCCCCGTCGTGTTGCCGAATTGTCGATAATATCGTCATGGAACAGGGTGGCGGCATGCAGGTACTCGAAGGCACAGCCGAGGCGGTATACTTCTTCGTTGCTATTGCCGCATAGTCGTGCGGCGATAATCGCCAAAATCGGGCGAATGCGTTTGCCGCCGTTAAAGAGGCCGTAATCGAGCACCTCGCGCAGCAGGTCGTCGATCGAAGGTTGCAGACGGGCAAGATCCGCTTGCATATATTGATCAACTTTGGCTGCCTCTGACTTAACGGCGGCTATAAAAGATTCCTCTTGAACCATAAATCTCTCTTCTCTTTGTTCTCACCTGGCGACCGTATCAATCGCTTGAAAAAACGCGGCAATATCCTTCAGGTCTCTTGTGACCGGCGATGCCGGCAGGCTCTTCAGAAATGTCCGCCCATAGCCTTTGGTGAAGAGGCGAACATCCATGATGGCAATCACCCCACGATCGGCGGATGAGCGCATCAGCCGGCCGACACCCTGGCGCAGGGCCAGTATCGCCCGCGGTACCTGAAAATCAAAAAATGGCTTGCCACCTTCGTCCTTGATACGGCCAATCCGTGCCTGAATGACCGGATCGCTGGGTACCTCAAAGGGTAATTTATCGATGATGACACAACTGAGCGACTCGCCGACGACATCAACTCCTTCCCAAAAACTGGCGGTCGCCAGCAGAACCGAGTGGGTTTCTTCGCGAAAGCCCCTGAGTAACGAATTCCGTGACGCCGTGCCCTGAACAAGAATGGGGTGATCTAGGTGCACTTCCAGAAATGCCGCCAAGGCGTCCATGCCCTTATAACTGGTGCAGAGAACCAGCGCCCGCCCCTGACTCAACTTTAAGATGTCGAGAATTCGAACACAAATACTTTTTGCAAATCCCTCGGCCGCAGGCTCGGGAAACCCGCCTTCGGGAACATACAGGAGAGTCCGCCCCTCGTAGTCAAATGGTGACCGGATTTGCAGGCAATTCACGGCATCATCTAAGCCCAATCGCTCTTTTATATAGACAAACGAGCCGCCTGATGAAAGGGTGGCCGAGGTCAGAACACATGCCTGTACCGAGGTGTAAAGATGCTCGCGCAGTTCTTCGGCAACCTTGACCGGGGTCGCTGAGAGGGCGACGGAGCGTTCTCTTTTTTCATACCAATAAACGTATTCTTGATTTTGGCTGGTGTCAAAGAGGGCAATTTCCCGCAAAGTGCAGTTCAGTTCATGCGCCCTGCCGGCAAGATGCTGCCAGCTTTCGCCCTGTCCGTCCATGGCCTTGAGGCAATCGATAAGGGCTGTCATTCCGGTCGACAACAGCTCAATCTCCCCGCTCCAGAAATCCCTGGACAATTTCTCAATGAGCGCCTCCAGGGGAAACCTTCCTATCTCGGGGGGAAAGATATGCGTAAAAGCATCGGCCCGCTGCTTCAGGCCACTCTGCATAGTCAACAGCCGATCGGCCACCTGCGGACTGCACGACTTGGCCTGGAGTTCGATATCACCGAGCAGATCGATCAACTGATAGTGGCTGAAACTCTTGCCGAAAAATGCTGAGGCAACATTTTCCAGGTGGTGCGCCTCATCAAAAATCACCGCTTCATAGCGCGGCAAAATTTCTCCGAAACCGGCCTTTCTGAGAGCCAAATCGGAGAAAAAAAGGTGGTGGTTGACAACCAGCAAGCGGCAAGATCCTGCCAGTTTTCGCAATTGATTAATAAAACATCCGGCCGATTCAGGGCAGTCACCGCCAAAGCACTGGTTGCTGTGGCAGGAAACCTTTGGCCAGAGACCGGACTTTTCGCCAAGCCAGTCCAACTCCGCTCGATCGCCGGTGGTCGTCGTTTGCAACCAGGTGTCCATCTTCTCGACCCACGGTTCGGCGATAAGCGAGAGCTGCGGATGGCTCCGATACTGATACCAGCGATACAGGCACAGGTAGTTTTGCCGGCCCTTGAGACAAAGTGCCGGGATATCCTGGCCGAGAATGCGGGCAACCAAAGGAATGTCCTTGTCAATAATCTGATCCTGGAGATTCAGAGTAGCCGTAGACACCACCACCCTCTTTCCTGACAAGACTGCCGGGACAAGGTATGCCAGGGTCTTGCCGATACCGGTCTCGGCCTCGACAACGATTATCCTGGCCGACCCATCGGTGTATTCCTCGCCGCCCGCGGCGCTTAAAACGGAGGAAACCGCTTCAGCCATGGTCCTCTGCCCCTCGCGGGGTTCAAAACCCGCAAGGCCCTCGGACAATGTCCCACCCGCTTTAAAAATGTCATGAAGTTGCATCATTGCCGGTCTTGCTCCCACTTTACGAAATCAGAGGTGCACTATACAACAGAATCCCCAACAGGGTAATGTGATTCTCATCTGTGACCGGCAAATGCTTTCAACTTGTACTATTCGAAGCTACAAAGAGCGCCTGCAGCGTAACATAAGAAAAAATCTCAACGAATACTTTTGCAGAAGACAATTAATTTTGCTAAAACAAAACAGGCAACTATTCCCGTAGACCTACTCCTCGGCATTTTACGGCAACATCTATGGTCAAAATCCTCCTCTCGGAAAACACCCTGCCCTCATTGCCGACCTCTGAGCTTCTTGGACCCGATGAGGTCGTAGCCGTTGTTGACGACTCGCCGGAGGTCATCCTCCTCCTGTCTCACTACCTTGGCAGCCAGGGCTTCCCGTCAGTTACGGCCGGCAATGCCTATGAATTTTATCAACTTCTAAGAACTCGAAAGATTGCTCTCGTTCTCCTCGACATCGAATTGCCTGACCAAAATGGCAATGAAATCCTCAAAGATATTGCTCCGACACATCCGGATCTTGGAATAATCATGGTCACGGGGACAACCGATATCCAGGTCGCCCTCAATTGTTTACGCCTCGGTGCCGATGACTACCTCATTAAGCCTGTCAACATAAAGCAGTTTATCCACACCGTCAAAGGCACACTGCAAAAAAGACGACTCGCCATAAACAGCCATATCTTTCAGCAAGAATTGCAAAAAACCAACACGCGGATGCGTTTTCTCCACCATCTTACCCTGAAGATGAACACAGCCTACCTCAACACCGTTGAACTGCGCGGCATCCTTCAGGCGATTTTGGTCGGCATTACCTCCGAGGACGGTCTGCGATTCAATCGAGCCTTCCTCGCCCTCTTTAATACAAACACCGGTTTTCTTGAAGGAAAACTTGCCATTGGCCCCTCTTCACGGGAGGAGGCCGGTCGGGTGTGGAGTTCCATCAAGGAAAAAGGGTTGCAACTCGACGATATTCTTGAAGACATTCAGGACAAATCGATCAACGACGACGTGGCGGTCAACCAAATTATTAAAACCATGCGAGTATCGCCCGATGACTATGACCACGTGCTCATCCATGCCAGCCATACCAACGAAACGATTCATGTGCAAGATGGCAAAGCCGATAAATGCCGGGTACCCGAGGAGCTGCTGCAAACTCTCGGTGCATCTTCCTTTGTTGTAGTGCCGCTATATGCCCCGGGAAAATCGCTCGGGGTAATGGTTGTCGACAACTTTATTACCGGTGCACCAATAACCGACGACGATATAAGCGGTCTGAAAATATTCGCCAGCCAGGCAAGCCTCGCCATCGAACACAGTCGTCTCTATGAAACTATGTCCGAAAAAATCGAGGCCTTGGAAATCGTTACCCAGGAGCTTGAAAAAAGTAAGGATCTGCTGATCGAAGCGGAACGCACAACAGCAATCGGCCACATGTCGGCACAGCTGCTGCACGCCATCCGAAACCCCTTGACCTCAATCGGCGGCACCTCCAGACTTCTAGCGAAAAAAGTGACCGATCAATATGTCACTAATTTTCTCAACATTATTACCCAAGAAGCCAATAAAATTGAAAACATACTTGAAGACCTTTTTTGTTTTGTCGATGAAAGAGCGTTCGTCCTGGAGAGCCGGCCTATTT
The DNA here is from genome assembly GCA_031441605.1 of Deltaproteobacteria bacterium. GTDB lineage: Bacteria > Desulfobacterota > Desulfobulbia > Desulfobulbales > Desulfocapsaceae > Desulforhopalus_A. The sequence continues at coordinate 65,482 of JANNQF010000001.1, read as the reverse complement.
TTTCTATCGTTCGTAAAAGTATTATGATCTTTTATATGACGATGAAACATCACAACATCACATACTCGTTGGATCTGGATGGTACCGGCCCATCTCTTTATGTGGATGAAAACAAAATCCGTCAAGTGTTTTTACACCTGGTCAAAAACAGCATCGAAGCAATGCCAAACGGCGGTTCTCTGCAGATAATCGCCAAAGAAGACGATACCCAGGTAACCATACGGGTGATCGATTCCGGCCCAGGGATATCGGCAGAAGCCCTCCCCCATGTCAAAGACCCCTTCTTCACAACCAAGACCTATGGCAACGGTCTGGGCCTTGCCCTTGTTGAGCAGATTATCCAGGGACATGGCGGACGTTTCATTATCCAGGATGGAGCGATTGCCGGCACAGTGGCAACAATTTCTCTGCCGAAGACAGTCAGCCGCGACGAACTGAAAGAATCCCTCCCAACAGGGCCAGACAGGCAGACATGAGAAAGGTAGTTTTCAGTGCGAGGATGAAGGCATTGCGGTCACTGAGCGTATAATCTGCCAACTGCACGCCACCGCTGTAGAAGGTGAACCACCACGAGAACAGTGCGGCTGCAAGCGTTGCCCCGGCAACCATTCCGAAATTCCTGGCTGTCGCCAATATTCCCGCAGTAATCCCTGCATATTCCTCGCTGACTTGGGAAAGCACCGAGGCGCTGTTCGGCGAAAGAAACACCGATTGTCCTGCGCCCAACAGGGCGAGTTTGACTGTTACCTCGGCCATGGAACTGTCGGCTGCAAGAGTGGCAAGGCCAAGCAGCGCCAGACAACAAAGCCCGAGCCCCGCAGTCGTTAAAAACCTGGCGCCGATCTTGTCATACAGCCAACCGGAAAGTGGAGAAAGGACGATAAGAGTGGCCGGCACCGCCATCATAACTCGACCGACCTTCTCAACCGGCAAACGGAGCACATACTCAAGATAGAAAGGCAACAACACCAAGACGGTAAACATGGTCGCAAAGGAAATTGCCGCGGTAAGCACCGCCACCCAGTAAAACCTTTTGCGTAACAAACTGATCGGCAGGATCGGGTTGGCGGCATTTTTCTCAACCCTGACAAAAAACACAATTAAGGCCACGAAAAGTGCAAAGGCAGTGATATTAAAAAAGTTGGGAAACCGATCAAGACGGTGGAATAGCGACAGACTCATAATCACCAGCATCACCCAGCAGCAGCTGCCAAGCCAATCAAAGGCACAAGGCACCTTGGATTCTGTTTGCGGCAAGAGGTGCAGGATAAAAAACCGACCAAGAAGCAAGACCGTGACGCTGACCGGCAAGCTGACCAGAAAGATAACCCGCCAGGAAAACATACTGAGCATCAATCCGCTGATAAAAGGGCCGCTGAGGAGGCCGCAAGCGGTGGCAATGCCGACGAGACCCAGGCTGCGACCGAGGTGGTCGGCAGGGAAAACCATTTTTATAAGGGCCGGGCCGGATGACATCATCATCGATGCGCCCAAGGCCTGGAGAAAGCGGCTGGCCAGTAATACAAGGTAACTTGGTGCAAAATAACAAGCCAGAGAACCTAGAGAAAACAGCAGCATACCAGACAGGTAAACAGTGCCTCGCCCCCATTTGTCGGCGAATCGTCCCCAAAAAACCAGGGTGACGGTTATCGTCAGGAGGTAGAATGTTACTATAAATTCAGCATGTTCAAAACTCAAACCGAAAGAACGCATGATTGTCGGCAAGGCAACGTTGAGCATACCGCTGTCCATGGTGGACAGGAAGACGCCCGTCATCACCATCACCAAAACAAACCAACGCTCATGCTTTTTTTGCATGTTATTCCGGGTATCAGATATTTTGAGATAGAACAAAAAAAGCCCAGTGGAGAAATTCTCCACTGGGCTTGCACAACATAACTACCTTAAACCGTATGCTTCTTGGTAATTAGAACTTCAGGGACAAACGCAGGCCGCCTTCCATGACATCTTCTTCACCGGTAACATCACCGGAAACGAGATAGGCGAATACAGCATCAGCGGTCAGGTTATCATAGATGCTATAGCTTACTATACCGTCGAATTCAACACCCAGTTCTGTATCGCCGGCTTTATTGTCCTCAGCGAGAGCAGCGTACCATACATCACCGGTGATTTTCAGTTTGTCCATCGGTTTGAAGGTCACGCCGACGTTGCCGGCCCAGATGTTGCTGATATCGTCACCAGTGGATCCAGCTGACAAGGAGTTATCAAAGATACCAAGGCCCATGATCTCTGCCCAGTAGTAGGAGCTGCCAACACCAGGAGAGGTATAATTGGCGCCGGTGCCGGGAGCGGACACGAAATTAGTATTCTCTGAGGCATCTCCGCCGTCATCGCCACTGGCATAGAAGAACTGGCCGTGAACGATACCGGCATCAGCACCAACGGCGCCCAGGTATGCTGCGTTGTCAACGCCATTAATCTCCCCGCCGTTGTAGATAGCGGTACCCCAAACGGAAACTGTACCGAATTTCAAGTCGGCATCGGCACCGAGATACCAGTTGTCAGCATCCCCTGTGGCCTTGAACGCTTCATAGTTTGAAACTTTATGGTAAACGAAGTATGGGGTAACACTCATGCCGTCATTAATCTTCACCGGTACCAATGCCGCAAAAACATTCTGATCAAGTGTTGCATTGGTGGCGATATCCCAACCGGCGACATCCTCATTGGATATATTAATCCAGGCACCGATTACACTGACTTGACCAAATTTGCCGGTAGCCATCACGCCTGCCGCATCGTCATCAAAGATGAAGCCGCGGGCAACGGTGAAACCTTGGATACCGACTTTGGCGTTAACCACGGGCCCCATGTTGAAATCAGCATAGGAGTTTTTAACCCTCCAGTTACCCTTGCCATCAGCACCGAGATCTCCACCGGCTCCGAGGCCCGATCCACTGACATTGTAGGTTTTACCATCAACAGTCACTGTTTGGGTTTTGGTGGTATCGCCCCAACCGGTGTTGAATTCAAATTTATTGACGAATTTGAAATCATCACTGAACTTGGCGGTGTAGAACAAACGGGTACGTGTATCGACATATTCCTTGCTGGCGGTATCTTTACCTGAGAAATTATCTTCATAGGTAAAACGGGTACGCCAGTATCCACCAAACTGATTCTCAATTGCTGCGGAAGCGGTCGATGCAACTCCGCCTGCGAGCATGAGTCCTACAGCTGAAGCAATTATCTTCTTCATTTTCTATTTCTCCTGATTAGGTTTTCACCCCTCTTGCGAGGAGCCACTTTTCCCTTTACCCGGCTCTACAAGCTGACCACCAGCTGTACCCTTCCTTCACAGGAAGAAAAACCGGCAAAGACACTTATCTATGTCCCCACGTTATACTTGGTGAATTCCTTTGTCAAGATTTTTTTACCTGAAGGTATAATTTTTTATACCTAAGCAATGTGTTTTTATCACTTCGTTTTTCCCGAGGAAAATTGCAGATCATAGGCCGTAAGTTGGGTTTCTCCGGTACCAGGTAGAAGGCCGACAAATGTGCCGCTGCGGGGAAGATGGCCGACATACAATCCAACCTCTGTTTTCTTGCCGTCTGTTGTGCTGAGTTGCCCGACTTCACCTGGTTTAGCCAACACCGAGAAACCAAAACCGGCAATGTATCCCTTGAAAGTTCCGGTTCGCCAGGCCTCATTTAAGGCGTCGCCATCCCAGGCCAATCCGACAATCACCCCGTCATTATATATACGCATTTTATCAGAAATACTCATGGCAGACAGGGTGTTTTCATTTACAACAATCTCCTGACGGCCGTCATTATCCACATCGGCGACAACGAGCCTGCCGGGCACAAAAATTAATTCTCGTTGCGTATCCTCATCGAGGGTGAAGTTTCGCCGATCCTGCTGATTTACCGCCCCTGCTCTGCTTGGACCAATGTAGATCTGGCTTCCCCCGAACGTCTTTTTGCTCACCCACAACAATTCATTGGCCCGGTTAAACACCTGTATCCGTTCCTTCTTGTCGACGGCCACCGTTTCCGGGGCTCCATCGCCATCAAGATCGGCGAACACAAAATCGAAGAGATTTACCCCAACCGGCAGGGGCAGTCGTTCACCCTCACTAGGGACATTTCCGGCAACCGGATCAAGCTGATAAACGCCGGCTTTGACCAGTTCGGTTTTTGCCGACCCCCTTTTTTGTCCGGCAAGACGCCAGCCTTTGCCTGGAACGAAAACAGGGCGAATATACCAGGGAATATTTTCTGTTAATAGGCGAAAGCTCTTGCCCTTGTCCCACTCAACAATGAGGGAAGAGACATTCAGCCCATCGGTGGCGCTGATATATATCTTTATCCGGCCACTGCCATCAAGATCAGCCATATTGAGAGCATGGCATTCAAGAGCCGGCGGCAAACTTGCAGTTGCCACCTTGTTGAATTTTTTCCCAGCGATCTTATACATCTCAAGGGTGTTGCCGATTAAAACAACGATCTCATCTGAAGCGTCACCATCTACATCGCCCACCGCGAAAGCCCGAATCTCCTTGGCAAGGGTGAGACTCTTTTTCCCTTCTCTGGCAATTACCTGCACACTGCTTCCGGCCGCACCCACTACAGCCCCGCTATGCACACTCTTTTTGTAGGCAGCCTCGGGATGCACAGTAACAAAACCGGAAGTACCTCCCCCCTCAGTCGGGGTCTTCGCTTTTGTCGGGTCAACGGCTTTGTAACCAAAGGCGGACTGAGCAATTTCCGCCGCTAGCTTTTCGACATCAGTGATCATGTTCTCGGTATTTTTGACAATTACCTCGAAATGCAATATTTCCTTGTCTGCCGTAAATGGATAGAGAACAACCTGGATATTCATTCCGGTCTTGAGGCCATAAAGAGATCCAGTAACGAGATAATCGGCGGCAAGCATTTCCGAGCCTCCGGAAAGCACCGGTTGCCGGTTTTTCAAAGAGATCAGTTCCTTTTCGCTGATGGCACGATCCAATACTACTACTCGGTCCATGGCCGCTAGACGGCTAGCCAGCATGCTCTTGATTCCATCACGAAGGTAGGCGTAATTGCCGGCTGAGCTTATATCAAATGTTGAAAATACCAGCCGATGCTTCGCATTACCGTCTTTGCCATACACCACAACCGAACTGAGCATAAAAAAGCTTAGAAAAACCAACACCATCCCTTTCTTTCGCATGACATCTCCCAGAGACTATTCGCTTACAACCTGTTTCGCCAGTACTTTGGAGTCACCAGAACGTGCACATTGAAATCGTTCTGGTCTCTCATTGTAGTGGCAGATATTGGAAAACTATCTATATCGCAAATCTTTGGCACAAGCAAGCCATGTATCAAAACCCCGGTTGTCTTGCAAATTTCTACCTCTTGTTTGGCATTCGTCGGCGCCCCTCTTGAGTAAAATCGCCTATTCAGCATCCCGCAAATACGCATGGGGCAGGAAAGAAAAATGTTGCTCTCACATATTTTTATCTTGACTTTTCGTTGCCCGCGATGAAATGTATATGCATATGTTTTTGAATTTCACACAATTCCTTAGCGGATCTAAACACCGACAAGGTTGCCGCATACACACTTTTCAGCTGATTAAAAATGACGAAGATTGCTTTTTCCATATCTGCAATATTGCTGTTCTTGTGCAACAACTGCCCGGCATATGCAGAAGGGGAAGCCACTCACAGTGCTTATAAAGTAACCTCCTACAATCTTGGCGCCATCTTGGATAGCCGGAACAATGGGACTTCCCGTTATATAACGGATTTTAAACCACTCTTTATTACCAACACTGCCTCTGACATTCTCAACAATGAACATGTTGGCAAGGTTTCTCTGGGTGAAGCATTGCCATCCGCTTCCAATCCCAGCGTCGTAGCCCTTTCAGCCACATTTGATGCCACACAAAAAATCTCCCTCCAAGGAGCTATCGGTGTTACTCGCAATCTATTGGCTCCCGATTCACTCAACTACGAGAACGATTCAAGCTGGGAAGCTAATCTCGGTGTGATTTATAAACTGCTCAACAACCTTTCCCTTGAACTGCATTTCGGCTACATGGATACCGGCACACTCTTTCATGACCGGAGCAGCTATACCAACGTGGAAAGTATTATCATGATCAGCAATCAGTTGACCATGAGCTTTTAAGTCTTTTGCCGAAGTTCTCTGGCAAGCATCTGCAAATCGGCCCAGGTTGCCGTTTTCATTTCGGGATTCTGCAGTAAATAGGTGGGATGATAGGTGGTGACAACCGGAATCTTCACATCACGGCTCACCTCATATTCATGCAATCTACCCCGAAGACGCGACAAAGGCAGGGACTTTTCCAGGGTTGCCCGGGCAGCTACCATTCCCATGGTGCAGATGACTTCAGGCATCAACAGCGTAATCTGTCGGCGTAAAAACGAGACACAGCTCTGCACATGGTTTGCCTGGGGTTGGCAAGTGGCAGGCACCGCGCATTTAATGACATTGGTGATGAACACCTCGCTGAGCGGCAGCTGGATTGCGGCCAGCATTCTGGCAAGCATCCGATCCTGCTCGACGCCAAAAAGTTGGTCCGGCGGCAACTGTCCTTGTTCATCGCTCGCCAACCAATCTCCGACCAGCAGCAGGCGAACCTTCTCAGGACCGCGACCGGCCACAGGATAGAGCCGCTGTTTGTGGAGATCGCAGGCGTGGCAAGTAGCCACCTCCTCGGCAATATCGGCAAGGCCCAGCGGCGATTTTTCAGGCGATTTGCTCCTTTTCTCACGCAACACCGGCTCGTGACTCGTCGTCTCTGTCCGGCCCATGGTCCTGAGCGATCCTAGTGACAGCGGCTGAAAGCAAAGAAAGGCTGCGCTATCGGCGCCTTTCGGATATCGGTCTATTCCGGTTGCCTGATGATAGCGCAGCAGCGATTGCAGACCAGTGAGAAAGTGAGTCTTATCTATAACCATAGGCTGGGGGGCTTACTACCATTATTCAATTGAACGGAAAGTGATAAATATCCCACTCTCCACTTCCATCCCGCTGATTAGAAGACCTGAAGCCGCCAAAATAATGGAAGGCGAACGCCTTGCTGCCGGGAGGTCGAAGGCATGACATTTTTACCGGCAGGCTGTCCGGAACGGTACCAAATGTAGGTATTACCGGTGAGATCTCGACCGTTTCAATTACTTTTCCTGCATCGTCAAGATAACTCACATACAAAAAAAACCTAGTGATGACCCGGAATGAATCGGTGATACTCCGATCAAAGACGATTTTTCCGGCAAGAGTACAAACATCGTCTTTCAGGGTCAGAGAGTAGGTGAGTCGCAAGTCTCCGGTTTCATAGTTTCCGGCAGGAATATCATGGGCCAGGCTGATACGAGCCTCTTTGCGGGCCACGGCACCCATCTCCGGTTTTAGAAAATTGACACACCCGGACGACAACATCAACCCCAAAAACATTATTATGGTGCATACCCTTACCGCGGACTGTTTTGCCATGCTGTCCAACCTCCTGGTCAATTGATCTTCACTTTCTTATGAAGAAAGTCTTAGTCATCGGCTATAATAATCACGAATACCGACAAGTGGCAAGACGTAACAAGGTTTCCCGGAGAGGTTGGAGAAAGATCACAGTCGTTCTTAAAATATTTTGGTGTATGCCAAGGAGAATTTCCAATGCCGATTTACGAATATAAGTGCTCTGCATGTGACCGCATTTTTGAAATCCTGACTACCTCCGGCACTAGGGAGGAAAGCGTGCAGTGCCGCTATTGTCAAAGCGACAAGGTTAACAAGATCATGTCGTCCGGCAGCTTCAGGCGAGGTTCCGGCACAAGCCTGCCGGTCGGTGGACCGACGGGCTGCGGCAAAAAATCCGGTTTTTCCTGAGCCGCCTGAGCACGGGCTCCGTCGGAGCCCGCAATAATGATTTATTTATCCTTGGCCGATTTTTTGGGTGCGAACTCAAATACCCGTTCGTTTTTCTTCAGGAGATTATATTCTCGCCTGGCGACTTCCTCAAGATAGGCAGGATCGTTCTGCAGTTTATCGATTCCCTTTTGCAACCGGGTATTCTCTTCTTCAAGCAACACATTTTGTTGCTGTATGTTTTTGAGTTCTGAATTTTTTCTCCAAATGGCAAGAAGCCCCGATCCGGGCGAAAAGATAACCCATAGGACAGCCGACAACACCAGAAAGATAACGATTTTCAATTTCCGGCTTTCTTGAATAGGAGAAAGTTTTCTTTTCGGTTGCGGTTTCTTACTTGTAAACACCATACCTATCCTTTACAGACGATGCCTAACTCATTTTCAGTCTATCTTGTCAGCGCCTGCCTTGTCGGCCTTTGCACCCGATATGACGGCAAAACCCTTAATAATCCGGACTGTATCAGCAAACTTCAAAAGTCCGTTTGGATCCCAGTTTGTCCGGAGCAGCTGGGCGGCCTGCCAACCCCCAGGGAGGCCGCCGACATCTCCGGCGGGGACGGTACCGATGTCCTGGCTGGAAAAGCCAGGGTGCTTACAAAATCCGGGACCGACCTGACCGACAATTTCATCCGGGGAGCCGAGCAGGTATTGTACCTTGCGCGCTTGCATAATGTCCATGCCGTCTATCTCAAGGCGAGGAGCCCTTCCTGCGCAGTGAGCGGGAAGATCGGCGTTACCGCAGCAATCCTCCGGGCAGCCGGCTTCCAACTGGTCGAGTTTTAGCAAGGGCGGAACAAAGATTTGTGTTCCCGGCATTGCTAAAACCAGCTTGTCATTGGACGATGCTTGCCTCTTCTTTGCCTATCCCCAACACACATAGAATAATAATCCCTGATTCGTACAGGAGATACAACGGCGCTCCCATAAGGGCCATATTAAAAACATCCGGGGTCGGCGTCAGCATTGCTGCAACGATTGCGATGAGCAGCATGGCATAGCGACGATTCTTTTCATAAAAACGCCGTTTAAATACACCTACCCTTGCGAGAAATACCATAAAAATCGGCAATTCAAAGATTATTCCAAAGGCCAATATAAAGATTGTAATGAAGTTGACAAACTGACTGACGGAAATCACCGGCTTCAATTCTTCAGAACTGAAACTGAGCAGAAATTGAATGCCGAATGGCAAGGTAATAAAAAAGCAAAAAGACGTTCCGGCATAAAACAGCAGACAGGTAAAAAAGATAAAGAAAAACAATTGCCCCGGTGAAACGCCAAAAGGTTTACCCAAAGCTCGCCAAAGGACAATGGTAAACCAGGGCATCAAGGCATAAAGAGCGGCAAAAAACGCCAGTGTCACATGGGCCAGAAAAGGGCCGGCAACAGTGAAGAAGTAAAGCTTGGTGTCATCAAGGTGGTGCTGCACAAACTGCAGCAGATGCGGCGCTAGGAAAAAAATCGTCAGGGTCGTCAGACCGAGGCACAACCCCAGGGTGCGTATCGATTTACGAAATTCGGAGATAAAAGAGACAATTTTCTGATGATTGGCCATGGGAATGTTCAGGCTACAGGATTAAACCGCCGCACAGCGACCTTGCGCATACGTATAAAGACCAGTCGGACCACCGAAAACTCGTGCCAATCCACCGGCAACAAACTGCTTGTTCGATACAATCGAGCAGCGCTCAATCGGCTTATGGAGGATGTCGTTGGTCCCCCCATGCCTGCCCGACACGGTAGCAGAAGCATGATAAAAAAGCAATTTGATAGAAGTTGCTTTCCCTAATCAGCCGTGCTAAACAATACTCAAATGTTTTTAACCACTCACATTCAACAGATAAATTATTATGCTGGAACTACGATTCATACGCGAAAACCTTGCCCTGGTAAAAGAAAAATCGATCCGCCGGGGGATGGCGTCGTCCCTGCTTGACGATTTTGCCGCCATTGATAAAAAAAGGCTGGTCATCCTCTCTGAAGTAGAAGGACTGAAAAACAACCGCAACCGAGTTTCACAGGATATTGCCGGGCTGAAAAAGGGCTCGGCCGCTGACCTGCAAAAAATCGAATTGCTGATCTTGGAAATGCGCGACACCAACCAGCGCATTAAAGAACTCGACTCTGAACTGACCAAGGTCGAAGAAGCGTTGCAGAAAATCGTCATGAACATTCCCAACCTCTGCCACGACAGTGTCCCGGTAGGCCGGAACGACACGGACAATCTTGAAATCAGAAAATGGGGAGAAAAACCGACCTTTGCCTTTCCGGCAAAGACCCATTGGGAGCTTGGTGAAGCATTGAATATCATCGATTTCGAGAGGGCAGCCAAGCTCTCGGGTGCACGCTTTGCCCTGTTAAAAGGCTTTGCCTCCAGGTTGGAAAGGGCGCTCATTAATTTCATGCTCGACCTGCATACCCAGCGGCACGGCTACACCGAAATACTGCCACCGTTTCTGGTCAATACCCCGACCATGACCGCTACCGGACAACTGCCGAAGTTTGCCGATGATCTTTTTAAAATTGAGGGTTGGGACCTCTTCCTCATCCCCACCGCCGAAGTACCGGTAACCAATATCCACCGCGATGAGACCCTGAGCGAGTCGGATCTGCCGATCAAATACACCGCCTACACCCCCTGTTTCAGGTCGGAAGCAGGAAGTCATGGCCGGGACACCCGCGGACTGATCAGGCAGCACCAGTTCGACAAGGTCGAGCTGGTAAAATTCACAACCCCTGAAACCTCGGATCAGGAACTCGAGGCCTTGCTGGCCGATGCTGAAACGGTTCTTCAGCTTCTCGGCCTGCACTACCGGGTGGTTGCACTGTGCAGCGGCGATCTTGGCTTTTCCGCCACCAAGACCTATGACATCGAGGTGTGGTTGCCGGGCCAGAATACCTACCGGGAGATATCCTCTTGCTCCAATTTCCTCGATTTCCAGGCACGACGCGGCGGCATCAGATACCGCCCGGAAGGCCAGAAAAAGAGCAAACTGGTACACACCTTGAACGGCTCGGGCCTGGCAGTTGGTCGAACGCTATTGGCAATCCTTGAGAATTATCAACAGGCGGACGGCAGCATAAAACTGCCAACAGTGCTTGAACCCTATTTTCAAACCCGTTTTTAGGGACAAAGCCCGATAATTAACAATGGCCTCCGGTGCTGCCGGCTGCACCGGAGCCAATCCCCAAGGAACAACCCTTCAACGACCCGCATCTTGCCCTTTCGTCCTCCCTGAAAAGTCCAATAGAACTGATCGCCTTGCCCATCCCTTTGTTTTGCTCATGAATTTCAATGTTAAAATAACAAAACCGGTCGTATTTCAATTGAAAAATTGCAAAACCGGTTGTATATGGTCAAAACGCTCTGTGAAACAACCTGTTCTTTTATATTCATTATCGACTGCCATGAATACTCTTCAGAACCTGCGCAGCAGGTTACAATTTTTTCTCCAACCTTCAGAAAAAACCACCGCCACTGTTGAAAATGCCGCCCTTGCCCTGTGGCTCTTTGCGGTCGTCGCCTCAACCCTTACCCATGAGCTTTGGCGGGATGAAACCCGCGAATACCTCATGGCGATAGGCACCGACTCCCTTGCCGACTACTTCACCTTTGCCAAATATGACGGTCATCCGCTCCTTTGGCGGACAATCCTCATGGCCATGCATGCGCTGATCCCCCACCCGGTTGCTTTGCAGATGGCCAGCCTCGTCATCGGTTTTTTCACCGTTTACCTTATCGTCAAACATTCACCGTTTCCGTTATTTATCAAGACCCTCTTTATCTTTGGCATTATCCCTTTTTCCGTCAACACGGTGGATGCTCGGGACTACGGGATCAGCATGTTGTTGTTTTTTGCCATAGCTATTTTCTACTCAAAGACCGATCGCCATCCACTTATTATAGGTATCCTTCTCTTTCTTCAGGCCAACACCAATCAATACGGCATGTATTTGTCCTGTCTTTTTCTTGCTGCCTGGATAGCCGATTCCGGCTTTCATGTGCTAAAGGACAAACGCTATCTGATCGCTGCCGCCATTGCCCTTGCCGGCGTGCTTATCTCCTATTTAAGCACACAAGTTATAGACTCGGTATTCATTTCACCCGAACATATTGCGAGAATCAACTGGGGAGCCGTAATAGTCAAAAGTCTCCGCCATCCTGGAGAATATATCCATTATATCTTGCATATTAAAACGGTGTATCGGGATATTTTTGTTATCGGCCTGATTATCGCGCTGTTTGTGGTTCGTCCGTATTTTGGCATGAGCCTGTTTTTAGGATTCTTTTTCTTCAATGTCGTAGCTGCTGCCTTTATCTATCCGAATACCCGACACCAGGGAGTGCTGATTGGGTTTATGGTAATGCTCTACTGGATTGCGCTGCATGGTTTGAAGACCGGGGCATATCCAGGGCTTTTTAAAAATGCCCGGATTATCTTCTCTACGGTGCTTGTTGCCTTTCTGATACCGTTTTTGATCGAACAGATCAGAATCAATAGTATTATCGTTCATGAAGAGGCCGCAGTCGAAAAAAGTACAGCTCAGGCTGTTGGAAAATATCTGATCACCAATAGGCAGCTTGAAAAGGCTATTATTATAGGTTCTCCAGATTACGCCCTTGAACCCATTGCCTTTTATTCAAAAAATAACCTTTATCTTGTCCAGGAAAAAACCTTTCGCAATTTTGTGGAATTCGCCAGGGAGTTTGAGCAACACAGCAGCCTCAGTGGCTTGCTTGCATCGGCTGAAGAACTCAACGCCAAGTATAAGGTCCCAATAATTATCGTTCTTGGGCATTTCGGTGTTGCGGAAGGAAAGTCTTTTGGTACGATTTACCGCGGCATGTTCGTAATGAATCACTTGGACAAATTCAAGGAAAAGACTATCAAGCTGGCAGAGTTCAACCGTTCTTTGGGTGATGAAAATTTCCAGGTGTTTCTCTATTTGCCACCGGACGAACTGCGAAGCTACCGGCAAAAATATATGGAGATTCGGTAGGAGAAGGACAATAGTTTCGGCAAGCCGTTGCGGTAGGGCTCCACCGCCCTTCACTCCCCAAGCTTTATTCTCAGCTCAATTTCTTTTATATCTTTATTGAGCTTTAAGGTTTTAACAAAACCCTGGACGGTTCCGGCTAAAGCTTCTTGGATGAAATCCTTCAATGGAATCTTCTCCCCGTTGACCAACAGGGTGGTAATCTCCGTCCGCCCTTTGCTGCGCAAATAGCGCTTTTCAATAAAGAGGGCTATATCCCGGGCCGCATCAAGGCGAAAGACATATTCCCCGGTCACGCCTGCCAGGTCGGTAGCGACAGCAATTACTCCTTGCACCTCCTCACGCAATGACTGATCAAGGTTCCTGAAGACCTCTATCTTCGGTATTCTTTTTGCCGTCTTAAAGCCTTCGCCAATGACTAGGTCGACATTGGGAAAGTACCTATGCGCCAAGGTCCTGAGGGACAGATCACAGTTCCTGGTCTGCAGCACCATCTGATCCGGAGCGACAAGCATAACGCTTTCCGCTCCGGCTGCCTTGTGTTTGTAGGTATCGGTTCCGGGGGTATCGAATTGAATCCCCTCATCGCTTGTCGATTTGATAACGGCAATCCGATAGCCAAGATTTGTGAGTTCACTGACAACCTGCGTGGCAAGGGTGGTTTTGCCGCTGTCATGCCAACCGATAAAGGTAATAATTGATGCCATACACTCCTCTGGATTATCAAAAAGGACAAAACTCATAAATAATGTAAGGCAAAAGCCTACACCTTAATTTCCATCAGAATCAAAAAACTCCTGCTCGGTCCAGAGAACCGCACGGCGGATGAGTTCCGCCGCCGTTTTGATGCCAAGTTTCTGTTTCACCCGGTCACGATAGGTTCCTATGGTTTTAACACCAAGATTCATCCGTTCGGCAATCTCCCTGGTTGACAACCCGGCCCCGATCAACCTGAAGACCTCGAGTTCCCGATCGGTGAGGAGATCAACCGTCGGAGCGGTGGACACATCCGGTTTCAACTGGAAGCGATCGAGCAGCCGTTCCATGATATTGGCACTGACATGGATTTTCCCACCAAGAATGTTACGCAGGGCGAAAATCACCTTTTCGCTGGCTTCCTTTTTCATGATATAGCCGCGTGCCCCGGCGCGAATGGCTCTTTCCGCCCAGACCTGCTCATCATGCATGGAAAGAACCAGGATCGGCAAAGGGTTTTTAGCACTGGAAAGCTCTTTCACCAAATCGAGGCCATTTTCCCCGGCCAGGGTGATGTCGATGATAGCCAGATCTGGAGAATGTTGCTGAATAATCCTCCTGGCCCCGGCAATATCTTCGGCCAGACCGCAGACGATAAAATCGTCTTCCTGGTTGAGAAGTTCCGCCATACCCATGCGGAAGATGGGATGATCATCGACAATTATTACCCTTGCTTTCATTCCAACCCCTCACCGGTAACCGAGATTATGGTCCCGCTCTTTTCTCCGGAACTGATGGCAAGCGTCGCCCCAATGGCCTTAGCCCGGTACTTCATGGTATGAAAGCCCATCCCCGTCGCCGCCGGTGTCCCGGCAAAGCCAATGCCGTCATCGACGATTTTTACCGAGAAGCCGCTTACATCCTGCAACATATAGACCCCGATATTGGTCGGCTTTCCATGTCGCGCCGCATTAAAAACCGCCTCGCGAATGATGTAGTGCAAATGGGTGGCGGTGTTCTTGCCGAGGCTCTGCCCTGCATCTTGCCAGGACAAATCAAAGTTCACCTTAAACATCTTTTTCACCTCGGCGGCCAGCTCTTCGATCGCAGCCTCTAAACCGTACTCAACCACATGCACCGGATACAAGCCTTGCGATAGGCGACGGGTCTTTTCAATAGCATCGCGGATCAGATTGCGGATCGTCCCCAGTTGTTCGGCCCTTTCCGGAGTCTCCTCCCGCAACTGCTGCTGCAGGGCCTTGCTGAGCAATTCCACCCCGGTGAGGTGGGAACCAAGATCATCATGGAGGTCGCGACCGATTTTGCTGCGTTCCTCCTCGCTTACGGCAATTATCTGCCGCTCCAACCGGGCAAGCTCCTCATCGGCCGATCTTTTCAGGACATGCAGCCACAAGCCTTCAAGAAGCATGGTCACCTGGCGGATATCGGAATTATCATAATTTTCCCGACTATTGCACACCCCGGCGACAACAACAATCTTGCCATCGTTGAAAACAGGTACATCAAGATGCCGGGTGAGAGCGTTCCGATAAGGATAGTTGGTGGAGTCGGTGCCGGCCATAACGCCATTTTCCATGATAGGCATCTTCCCTCTGACAGCCAAACCGGGCAAACCTGCCGCCGTGATGGGTGTGAGTGTGTCCAAGGCCTCTTCCCCATGGGGAGACTCCTGGTCGTTAATTCCAATACGGGAGCAAAGAGTAAGGTGCGTCTGGGCCGAATCTACCAGGGCTAAATACCCCTTTTCGCTTCTGGTAATCTGGACGATCCGTTGCAAAATAAAATGATATTTGTCCTGCAGAGAATGCTTCTCAAGCATCCCCAACCGCAACAGCGAGTCGAGACGCAACTCGTCGCGGTGCAGGAGAAGTTCATTGTTGATGCGGTACTCCACCATTCGATTAGCCAGCCGCCCAAGATCATCGAATTCACGAAAGGTGAGATTTTTATTTTCGATTTTCACATTGGACTCGGCGGCTTTCTGAAAAAAATTGGTGAAGAAATTGATGCCCTGTTTGATCTTGAGGGAATAGTAAAAGGTGCTTGCCAAAAGAAAAACAACGGCAATGGCAAAGAGCACTATAAAGGTTAGTACATTTTTAAAGGCGATTCTCTGATATGTTTCGGTTTCGAGAGCGATCGCCTGCTCCATGCCGTCCATAAACATTGAGGTGCCGACAACCCAGCCCCACTTGGCATAGCCGGTGACATAGGTGAGTTTTTGATGGACGAGGCCGTCGGTGCTGTCGGCCGCTGAATGGTGGATATAGCCTTTCAGCTCGTTCTTCAGTCCCGTTTCAAGAAAGGCCTTCCCGTATTCCAGCCCGTGACGATCGACAAGATCCCGCACCGAGCGACCGATGAGCCGCTCATCCTGATTGCTGATGATGGTGCCGTCGGCGCGCAGGCAGAAAACTTCGCCGTCGGCACCAAAGCGAATGGCTTGGATTCTTGTCAACACCTCGCGCTGGAGATTTTCTTCCAGATCGTTATTGTAGATACCGGCCCCAATAAACCAGTCAAGCGGCTGAAAATATTTTACAAAAGCTATTTTTGACAAGTTTTCATCGTCGAATAGAGGTTTTGTCAGATTGTAGCGAAAGAGTCCGGCTTCTTTGTCCCGGACGATGGAAATAATTTCACCGACAACATCTTGCCCGACCAATTTTTGAAATTCGGCCGCCGACTTTCCTTCGAAAAAGGGTTCGTCGGCAAAAAGATCAACAATCCCAAGATTCACCCTGCCGAGAAAATAGTAGCCGCGACCGTTATTCCAGCGCATCGGACGCAAGAGTTCAATGACCATGGATCGCAATTCATCCGGGCTCTTTTCATCTTTATACAGTTGGAAATTATGGGAAGCGATGGTGTATGCCGCCTGCACCCGTTCCCGGATATCATGTTCAACCCGCAGATCGTTCTGCAGCTGCAGGTGGTTGATCAATTCAACAACCTTATCCAGCTCTTCTTTCAGGCGGCTCTTATATTGGTGTTTATAATTATTTTTAATTATTTCAACACTTTCTTCATAAGCCTGGTACTCGTTGACGGCCCAGAAACTGCCGATAAAGGTGGCAAGTGCGGTGATTACCACAAGCGATGCGTAGAAAGGCGCTGAAGAAAGCGTTATCTTATTAAACATATACGTAAGAATTGCTTGGTGAAAACGCCATAATCTTATTCTCCGTCCTCGAGTTTGCGCACGGCAGGATATATTCTGGTCAGATAAATGGCATCCATGCCTTGGTGGTCCTTCGGTCCAAATTGCAGGACTAAACCACCGAGATCGAATTTGCCGACCTCCTCCATGGTGGTGATAAATTTCTCCCTGGTCAGCTCACCCTCGACCGCCCGGGCAATTTCACCGAACAACTTGCCACAGATATACCCTTCTAAGGAAGTAAAGCTTATCGGCGAGTCATGCTGATATTTGCTCATGGCCCGTTTAAATTCCCGGATCAGTTCGATATCGGTATCATTGGGATAGGGCACAACCTGGGAAACCACCACATCTCGGCCATAGCCACCCAACACCCCGCGCAGGCTCTCGGTGCCGACAAAGGAGATATTGCAGAACACCATATTACCGCCGACCTTATTTTTGCTGAGTTTGATAAATTCAGCGCAGGCGGCATAGGCGCCAACGAGGATAACAACTTCCGGTTTCGCCACATAGATATCCTGCAGAGCGCCCATGACTGCAACCGTGTTTCGTTCATAGCTGCCCTGCGATACCAGTTTCATGCCTCTCTTGGCAAGGGCGATTTCAATACCCCGCAGGCCGTCGTATCCGTAGCTGTCATTTTGATAAAAGCAGGCTATGCGGCGGTTTTTTTTGCCATCGACCAGATAGGCGGCTAGCTTTTCCAACTCTTCATAGTAGCTGGCTCGAACATTTATAATATAGGGTTGGAAGGGCGAGCGAAGGATTTCCGCGCCGGAAAAAGGGCCGAAGAAGGGAATCCTTGCTTCGTTGACGATGGGTACTACCGCCTTAGCGGTAGGAGTGCCTACCGCCCCGATCAGGGCAAAGACATGGTCATCGAAAATCAAATCTTTGGTATTTTTGACCGCTTTATCCGGTTCGTAGCCGTCATCGCGACTCAGCAAAACCACTTCCCGTCCTTTGATGCCGCCATTATCGTTGATCAGGGAAAACGCCGCCAAAAGTCCTGCCCGCATCTCAAGGCCGAGGTTTTGGGCCGGACCGCTGAGGACAGCAGATTGGCCGAGAAGCAGCGACGGGGAACTCTCGACGGCCATTGCCGACATTATCGGCGGCCAACAATTGAAGAGAAGAAACAGGAGCAGAAATATTCTAAGACTCATAGAAACTCGCGGCATTCGTGGCCAGGGCCGATTGCAGGAGGGTACAGAATGGCCCGCGGTCCGGCTTTTGCAGAATGAAGGTTATCATTGTCAAGGCATAGATTCTGGGTTGGAGAAGCTGAAGAAGAGTATATTCGGAACCTGCCTTTCTTCTTATCGTATTGCAGCTTTGATGACCATATCTTTTTCATCCAGCCATGTTCCCTGTTGAGCCACATCGGCGAACCTGCTATAACATTCGCAGTTACAATTCTGTCCCAGCACTGCATCCCAGCCAATTACAAGAAGAAATAATGCCCACTTCACAGCCATTAAGCACTCGACTGACCCTCAGTCAGACAACAACAGTTATCACCCCCGACGGGGTAAGTGAACAGGAAGAGCACCTGGCCATCGAAACCCCGTATAGCATCGCTCTCAACGACGAAACCATCGGATCTTCAATGGTTCTGCCTATCGGTCTTGAGGAATTCGGCGCCGGCTTTCTCTTCGGCCAGGGATATATCAAGACACCGGAAGAGATCAAAGAAATCATTGTTTGTCCGGAAGGACGTATCGCCGTCTATGCCGATGTTGAAAATACTGAACCGAAGGAGGTGATCATCACCTCCGGCTGCGGCGGAACCGGTAAGATTTCCAAGGAAATGCTGGAAGGCGCCTTCGAACCCCTGCAGGAATACACCATCACCCTTCCGGAGATCGGGGCCTTTATCCGCCAGACTCTGCAAAGTTCACCCCTCGGACCGCAAACCCACTGCGTCCACGGTTGCGGCTTATGGCAGGACGGCCGGCTCCAGGTGTTCTTTGAGGATGTGGGCCGACACAACGCCGTCGACAAGGTGCTGGGGGCCATTCTCCTGCGAAGGGCCAGCCCGAGATCGGCCATTTATACCACCGGACGGCTCACCTCGGATATGGTACTGAAATGCGCCCGCATCGGCATACCGATCATCATGTCGCGAACCGCCCCCTCCTCTCTCGGCCTGGCCATCGCCCGGCGGGCGGGGGCAACACTCATCGCCTACGCCAGGCCGGAGCGTTTGAATGTCTTCAATGCCCCTGAGCGTGTTGTCTGCTAAAGCGGGCTGACTCCCGCAACCCAAAGGCTATAATCCCCTCCCACAGCAGAGGGACTCTTTTTAGTACCCCCTTGAGGGGTATAAGTACCTTGAGACAGATTGATTTCTTGTAAAAAAACAAGAAACCAATCTGTAAGGTACTAAGAAACTGCGACATTCGCCGGTTATTTTTTCGCCCGTCCTTCCATGCCGAGTTCGATGAGTATCTCAAGAAACTGCGAAAAAGGTAGCCCATGGGTCGCCGCCGCCCGAGGCATGAGACTGGTGGCGGTCATGCCCGGAATGGTGTTGGTCTCAAGAAGGTACAGTGCACCGCTCGGTTCGAGGATCATGTCGGTCCTGGAATAGCCTCGCAGGCGCAATGCCCGATGGGCGGCAAGGCCATACTGCTGGGCCTGGGCGGTGATCGTCTCATTGATCCTTGCCGGACATATCTCCTCGGTGGCGCCTTCTTTATACTTGGCGTCATAATCAAAAAAATCGAACCCGGGACCGGGAACGATCTCTATTACCGGCAGGGCGGTAAGATCGCTGTTCCCGAAGACGCCTACGGTCAACTCTCGTCCTTTGATATACTTTTCCACCATTACCTGGCTATCATGGCGCAGGGCGCGGTCGATGCCTTGCAGAAATTGCTCCTCCGACCTGGCAAGAGTCAGACCAAGGCTGGAGCCCTCATGCACCGGTTTGATTACTACGGGCAAACCGAAACTCTCGACCGCCTCCGCACCGCTTATCCGAGCATCGTTGCTGACTATTCGCCAATCGGCAACCGGCAAGCCGTTCAAACGATACAGCTCCTTAGCCAGATGTTTATCCATGGCGATGGCGCTGCCCAATACCCCAGAGCCCTGATAGGGAACTCCCAGCAAATCAAGAAATCCCTGCATTGTTCCGTCCTCGCCATGGCGGCCGTGCAGGAGAATAAAGGCAAAATCTATCTCCGGGGCATCGGTTGCAAGGCGGGCCAAATCGGTCGCCGGATCATAGCGACGCACCAGGAATTTCTCCGGATCGAGGGCCTTTTCTACTCCGGCAGCACCGTTCAAAGAAACCTCCCGCTCCCCCGAAGTACCACCTGCCAATAAGGCGATGTGCAATTTGTGTGTATGCATGATCTTTTCATCCTCAATATCTCAATATCAACATTCCTGTGTGAACCAAGTGCAGCCAATGTACCATAAGCGCGAGTGACCCGCACGAAAAGGTAGTGAAATACTTGCGGCGACCACGGTGAAAAATCCATTGACAAATGTTCCAGGTCTTTAGTATATAAGCGAGATTGTTGTCACCAAACTACAGCCTTTTCCTAAAAATACGGCCAAATGCCTGGTATTTTTATTAATAATTGATTAATTAGTTTAACGGAGTCGCAAATGATTGATGTTGAAGTTCGAGGAGATCTTGAGTACGCAATCCGCCAGCTGAAAAAAAAGCTGCAGATAGACGGCATTAAAAGAGAATTAAAACGTCGTGAGTACTACGAGAAACCGAGCGTAAAAAAACGCCGCAAGCAGGCTGAAGCTCGCCGCAAGCTCCGCAAGTTCAACCGCATGAAAAAAACGATGTAAGGACTTTTTAATAAGTCCGACCTTGGTCGGACTTATTAAATCAATTGCCGATTTTCCTCCCGAAAAGTTGCTATTGGTTTACTCCTGAGGCACCATCGATACCCCGCTCCTTCCAAAGCAATTCTCCGCCGCCTACGAACTGTACCTGCATTATCTCATCTCCGAAAGGCGCTTGGCCGAGAACAGTATTGAGGCGTACGCTGCCGATATCTCTCTTTTTCTCATTTTTCTTACCAGCTGCAAAATAGGTCACCTGAACGGAGTCGATCTTCCAACCATCCAGAATTTTCTTGAAGGTCAGGGACTGCAAAACATCTCGAAACGCAGCAGTGCCCGGCGTATTTCGGCGCTCAAGTCGTTTTTTAACTTTCTCGTGCGCGAAAACCTCGCCGAACACAATCCCTTTCTCGCCATCGATCTGCCGCGCAGCGGCAAAACCCTGCCCAAGGCCTTGTCACAAGCCGAGGTTATGAGCCTGCTCGCTCCCCCGAACAGTGCGACGCCCATCGGCAAAAGGGATAATGCCATGCTTTTTGTTCTCTACTCGACCGGTCTGCGGGTCTCGGAACTGGTCGGTCTGCCACTTGCCGCATGCAACTTGAACGCCGGGTTTGTCCGGGTGCTCGGCAAAGGCAATAAAGAACGACTGATTCCCTTTGGCGACCAGGCTCGGGAAAAAATTGACGATTACCTGAAAACGGCCCGGCCGCTCATCCTTAAAAACAAGCGCAGCAACTATCTTTTCGTCACCCGGCGCGGCACCTGCATGACCCGCCTGCGATTTTGGCAGATAATCAGGAAAACCGCCCTTGCTGTCGGTATAACGAAGGAAATCTCGCCGCACATGATCCGCCATTCGTTTGCCACCCACCTCCTCAGCCATGGCGCCGACCTGCGCTCGGTGCAGATGATGCTCGGCCATGCCGATATCGCCACAACCCAGATCTACACCCATATCGATCAGGACCGACTGAAGAGCATCCACAAAAAATTTCACCCCCGGGGCTGAACAGGTTTTTTGCCTTTCGGCAGTCCTGCCATGACACCACAAAGGTACAGACTGTCATGGGCAGCTATCGATGGTCCACCGAATCAGTGGCCAGAGACAGGCTGCTCTTGAAATACTTGGGAGTGGATACCACATAGTGTACGCTTTATCCGACTTTCAAGATATTAACGGCCCAATGCTTTTAAAGCTGAGTCCGCGATAAAAGCAGACCGGCTTTTAGCTCCACCAGCCGCAACCGCTGCGTCTATCTTCTTAATAAGCAATTTAGGCAGGGTGACGGTCGCCTTTTCTGTTCCCCCAAGATAAGCGGTAACGTCAACGTCTACATACGCCCATGTAGCACCTACATAATCAGGATTGGCGTAATGTTTATCTATATCCGACGGCACCGGAGCAATTGCACCATCTTCAGCTAAAATTTCCAGGTGGTCAGAAATAGCCTCCTGGGCATTCTTCAACGCTTCATCGACAGTTTCACCAGCCGAGAAACAGCCGGGAACGTCAGGAACCGAAACGCCAAAACAAGAGTTCTGGTCTTTGTGTATTGCTACTGGATATTTCATTTTTTAAACCCCGCTTGTTTCAATATATTTGCAATTGTGCCTGTTGCCACTGTCCTTTTTGGATGAGGAACTGTGACAAGGCCAGGTTTTATTGGGTGTTTAAAATGATGGTGGCTTCCTTTGGCTCGTACCAGCTGCCAACCATCAGCTTCAATCATTTTTATGAGTTCTTTGCTGTTCATCTTTTCCCCTTTTGGCTACAACTCATAATATATACCTCTGGGGGTATATATACAACCATAAAAGAATGCTGGAAGTATATAATCCTCACTTCACAATAGACGCCTTCACAATTTCGTTTTCATTTACCCGGCACGAGCCAACAAGTGTTGTGGAAAAATCCTTCAAGATCGCCTACAATGAACTCTTTACGCTTACCTGAGCCGAGGGGAAAACTTTAACGATGCATGTAATCACCACCCACCAGAACGCCGACTTTGACGGCCTGGCCTCAATGATCGCCGCCCAGAAACTCTATCCCGATGCGGCCATGGTTTTTTCCGGCTCACAGGAGCGCAATGTCCGCGAGTTCACCTCGCAAAGCCTCCTCTACAACTATGACTTTCGTAAGATCAAGGACATCGACCTCAAGGCCGTTGACACCCTTATCCTCGTCGATACCCGTTCATCGGAGAGGATCGGCCCTTTCGCCGAGTGCCTGAACAACCCGGGCATTGCCCTGCACCTCTACGATCATCACCTCTACAATCCGGGCGACCTTAAGGGCCAGATCGAAGTCATCAAGGATTTTGGTTCGACCACCACCATCCTCATGAATATCCTCAAGGAACAATTGATCGACATCAGTGCCAACGAGGCAACCATTTTTGCCTTAGGGATTTATGAAGACACCGGCTCCCTCACCCATCTGACCACCACCCCGGAAGATCTCATGGCAGCGGCATGGCTGCTGCAAAAGGGTGCCAAGCTCGACCAGGTGGCCCAGTTTCTCACCCATGAACTGACCTCGGCGCAGATCGGCCTCCTCCATGAATTAATGAAAAGCGCCAAGCAGTACAACATCCAGGATATTCCCGTCGTCGTGGTCACCCACTCCCTGCCGCACTATGTCGATGAATTTGCCCTCATCGTCCGGCGCTTCATGGCCATGGAAAACCTCAACGTCCTTTTTGCCCTCATCTCCATGGCCGGACGTATTTACCTGATCGCCCGCAGCCGTATAGCCGACGTCAATGTCGGCACCATCGCCCGCGACCTCGACGGCGGCGGCCATGCCACCGCCGCCTCGGCAACCCTGAAGGACATTACCCTTATAGAGGCGGAAGAAAAACTCATCCTCACCCTGCACCGCCACATCCGCCCGCAACCCATCGCCAGCGAAATGATGTCTAAACCGGCTATTACCCTGATGCCGGACGCCACCATCGCCGAGGCAAAGGCCCTCCTTACCCGCTATAACATTACCGCAGCACCGGTTCGCGAAGACATCCGCACCGTCCGCGACAACGGCCATTCGATCCTCGGCATAATCACCCGGCAAATTCTTGAAAAGGCCGCCCACCACAACCTGGGTAATCGCCCGGTAAGCGAATATATGACGACCGATGTCAAGACCCTGCCGCTGAACGCCACGCTTGCCGACATCCAGGAGTTGATCATCGAAAACCGCCAGCGACTGATTCCCATTGTCCAGAACCGAGCGCTCATGGGGGTCATTACCCGGACCGACCTGCTCAACCGGCTGGTCAACGATCCGGCCCACCTGCCCAAGGATCTGCTGCACGAAGCAGAACATCCGTCTCTTGCCAGAAGACGCAATCTCAACACTCTGTTGGTCGAGTGCCTCAGCCGGGAGATCATTCAACTCCTCCAGGCCGTAGGCGAAGTCGCCAAGAAACTCGGGTACAATGCCTTTGCCGTCGGCGGCTTCGTCCGCGACCTGCTCCTGAAAAAGCCCAATCTTGATCTTGATATTGTCGTTGAAGGCGATGGTGTTGATTTTGCCAAGATCCTGGCCCTGCATCTCGGAGGTCGTTATCGAACCCATGAGCGCTTCAAAACCGCCGTGGTCCTTATGCCCAACGGCTTTAAAATCGATATCGCCACGGCACGCCTGGAATATTACGAATATCCGGCGGCCATGCCGACGGTCGAGCTGTCATCGATCAAGCTCGATTTATCGCGTCGCGATTTCACCATCAACGCCATGGCCATCCATCTCAACCCGGATCATTTCGGGACCTTGATCGATTTCTTCAACTGCCAGAACGATCTCAAGCAGAAGAGCATCAAGGTCATGCACAACCTCAGCTTTGTCGAGGATCCCAGTCGCATCTTCCGGGCAATACGCTTTGAAAAACGCATGGAATTTGAGATTGCCCCACACACCAAGCGGCTGATCGTCAACGCCGTCAATATGAAACTGTTCGGCAAGACCAACGATTCGCGCTTTCTCTCGGAGTTGAAAATCATCCTCTCCGAGGAAAATCCCCTCCCGGCCATCGAACGAATGGCCGAGTTCGATCTTTTCCAGTTTCTCTGGCCGGACTTGAAACCGCATTACAAGATCGACCGGCGCTTTATGCATGTCCTCGGCCAAACCCAGCTGGCCATTTCCTGGTTTCGGCTGCTGTATCTTGAAGATTCCTGCGAGAACTGGATCGTCTATCTGCTGGCAATCATGTCCAGATCAAGCCTGAGCGAACTGGCGGCCTTCTGCCGGAGGTTTGAGGAAACCGCCAAGATCACCGAGCTCCTGCTCGATCAGAAAAATCGTGCCGAACAGGCCGCCCATCAGCTGGCCCGCGAATCCCATCTCAAAAACAGCAGGATTGTGACGCTCTTTGAGGAGATGAGAATCGAAGGCCTGCTGTATATCATGGCCATCGCCCGGAAAAATCATGTGAAAAAAGCCGTTTCCCTGTACGTCACGACGCTCAAGCAGGTAGAGCCGGCCCTTACCGGCGACGATCTTATCAGGATGGGATACCAACCCGGTCCGCAATTCAAAAAGATGTTGACTTCTTTGAAAAAAGCCCGCCTCGACAATCTGGTCTGTGACAAAAAAGAAGAGTTGGCGCTGCTGCGCCGCAGTTTTCCGCCGGCGATAACTTGATCGCATCTACGGGATGCTTATATTCGCTCACCCGGCCAGCTTATGCCCGAAACATTCCCTTTATCTCAATCATCAGGCTACAACACCTCCATGACCGATTTTTTAAGTGAACTGATCATTCTCGCCCCGCCGCTGCTTTTTGCTCTCACTTTGCATGAATTTGCCCACGGCTTCATTGCCTATCGACTGGGGGATCCGACCGCCAAAATGGCCGGGCGATTGACCCTCAACCCCCTTAAACACCTGGATCCGCTCGGGACGATCGCCTTTTTCTTCATCAAGTTCGGCTGGGCCAAACCGGTGCCGGTCAACGCCGGCTATTTTCGTAACCCGAAGCAGGACATGCTCTGGGTTGCCCTGGCCGGTCCGGTTACTAACCTGGGCCTGGCGATAATCAGTGCTATCTTCGCTAAAGGCGTCTGGCTTCTTGCCTCTTTGTTGCCCTATTCGAGGGCGATGGAGGCGATTCTCCTGCCGCTTAGCGCCATGCTGGTAGCCAGTGTATGGATTAACCTGGTGCTGGCTATTTTTAACTGTCTGCCCATCCCGCCCCTCGACGGCGGCCGCATCCTTGCCGGTCTTTTACCCGACCGATTGGCCGAATCTTATCAACAAATTGAGCGCTACGGCTTTATTATCATCCTGGTTCTGGCATTCAGCGGCCTGCTGTCCAAGGTGGTTCTGCCTATTATCAAATTCGTCAACGATCTGCTGCTGGCATAGTTGGGCTTGTTAGTCATTATTGCTTAATGATTTTAATGCATTAACAAACTCATTGGGCTCAAAAACAGGTAGTTTCGAGTGTTTGAAATCGCCGATATTCCTTGTCACAATATATTTTGCACCAGCATGGCAAGCAGCCTCATGTAAAACTGCATCTTCAAAATCTGAGAATTTTGACGCTGCGACATTTTCAAGGACTACGCGATTTACCGGGGCAATGACAAAAAGCGAGAGAAGGGATTGGATGTGCTTTGAAGCGGCCTGAGGCCCGAGAGATTTAGTGGCGATATAATGGATGGTGGTAACTGTTGTAGCACAGATAAATCCTATAATTTCAGACTGTTCGACTTTGGATAACAACAACGCCGCATCGTTTGAAAATGGCTCTCTGTCCAAGAGGACGTCGAGAATGACATTGGTGTCAAAGAGGGTCTTCACAAATATTTTTCTTCTAAATATTTTTTGTAATCATTTTCGTCTATTTGCTTCCCTTTCAGTATGCCCTTTAATGATCGTACAGTTGGAGTAAGGGCATCCTCCCTGTTTATCTTTTCATTTTTAATAATTGCAAACAGATCAGCCACAATGCGTGATACTGACTTTCCGGTTTGCGCCGAATATTCTTTTGCAGATTCAATTAAATTGTCGTCCATCCGCAAGGTTAATTTTGTGATCATAGTGCCCTCCTGTGTTTGACGTATTTAATATTACTATTTATACGTCATGAATATGCAGGCGTCAATCTTTCTTTCTATTGGGAATATGGGGCATCCATACTTACCTACTTTCTTCTTTCTCCCAGCTTTCTGGCGTTTCACTGCTCGCATTAAAGACAATTCAAGCGATTCGAGAAAAGACAACGTCCGGTCATTAGACAAAATGAATTATTTTGTCTAATGAGCTTGAATAGCAGCCTGTGATTAAGTAGAATTCTGTTAGAAGATGTTAATCAAAATTATTCAAAGAAGAGACTCAGGATTATCGGAGAAAGGAACTTAATATGCAAAATAAAGATATCGGCAATTCTCTTAAAGCCTCTCATGAAAAATCAATAAATACCAAAGCGGTAGTCTTAATGTTCTTCGCAAGCCTGTTTGCAACCACCTTAACTTATGGAGAGCAATCTCCAAATGGCCCCGATTGCACAGCCCTGTTAAACGATGCTGATTATCTCGATGGTATGTATAAACGCGTGCGTAAGCCTGATTATAAGCCAACCAAAGACACCTGCTCAGCTGCAACTTCAGCTCTCGATGAAAGGATGGGAATGGCTTGGTATGGGCAACGCAAGGTTACATCAACACACACACCTGGTGAATCGCAAGCTATGCAGTCTGCGCGAACATTTGGAGTAACCGGCGTCGAAATTGTGTTAGATTTTGCATGTGAGAGTACGGATGAACTCAGACGTAAGTTCGGATCGAGCATTATAAACGACTATGACCGAGACTACAAACGTTTCAGTGCTGATTTACGTGCGGCGTGTGGAAAGTGAACACCATCAAAGTAAATATTTAAATTTCAGGTGCCAATGAGCTATATATTAGAAAAACATAAGATATTGAATACCCTCGAACTAATTACAGCCACAGTAAATAATAGGCTAATTTCTTCATTTGATAATTTGGAAACTGAGGCAGAAGGAAAAGCACAAAAACAAGTTGAAGAGCTGAAAATGACTGACAACCAAGAAGCATGTATGGAGGAGGCTTATTACGTAAGAGAAAGACACCTGAAAATTAATTATGCCATGAAACAAGAGGTTCTAAACAATGCAAGTGTTTGGCTTTTTCATATTTTTGAGAAAGATTGTGTAATAATATTCAAGACAATGAATGAGACGGAAAAAAGAGAGTATTTGCAATCTATAAAGATCAATACAGAAAGAGACTCCGCATGGTGGAAAATTAACCATGAATTAAAGTTGGTTGCAAACGCTATCAAGCACGGTAAAGGTACATCTTACAGCATGTTAGAAGCACTTCGACCTGATCTGTTTAATGGTAAAACGTCATTTTTTTCAAAAGTAAATATTGATATTTCCTCTAAAGAATTCAACAACTATTCAAAGGTCATGCAAGCTTTCTGGGTGGAATATTTCGATAAATCTAAATAATCAAACAACACATAACCAGTTTAGTGCACAGGACAGAACCCTATATGCAATTCTCAGATTGCCGGATCACCCTTCGGGTTCCGCGCTGCGCTATCTTCAAGCAGAAAAACACCACAACACACATTAGACAAAATAGATTATTTTGTCTAATCGCTTGACATTCGCAACATAATATCAACGACTTACCCATCACAAAAACAGCCAAACAGTAGACAGAATGATGGGCATGCAAAAATTCTTCAAAACAACTCCCCAACTTTTCACTTTTATTCTTTTAACCGCCAGGTTTCAAACCTTCCCCGGCAATTGTTACCAAGGTCTCGTGAAAGGTCGCGCCACCACCCATATCCGTCAGTTTTTGCGAGGTAAGGTCGTTGATGCCGATGTCATCCGCGTCGACCGGCCAAAAAATTCCTTCGGCGACCAGCACCCCCGGCCGGGTGTCGATGGTCAGCCGGGCAATCCTCGTTACCCTGCCCCGATGATTTTCGAGAACCACTTTTTCGCCGTCTCGCACACCCCACCTTGCCGCATCGTCCGGATTGACAAGCACCTCCCCGAGCCGCCCCGGATATCTTTCTCCAAAAGTGCTGTTGAGAAGATCGGCATGCGGCGGAACAATCAAGCGGAAAGGGAATCTGGCGAGAAGGTCAGGGTCGGCAAACTCATTGGCCCTGGTAAGGTAGGCAACCTGTGGTTCGGGACCAACCGTTTGAGCGACAAAGGAAAACTTGCCGGTCCCGCCCATCAACACCCGGCCGTCACTGCAACTGTTGGCGGAATGTACCAACCGGCCGGCCAGCACCTCGGCGATATCGAATCCTTCCGGCAACCCCGGCATGCCCTGCAGATAGTCGGCAATCCGTTCCTCGCAGCTTTGATAAAAGGCCTTGTCGGTAAAGCCCATTTTCAGTGCCAGGCTTTGGAACAGATCGAAATTGCTTTTCGCCTCGGCAACCGGTTCGATGACCGGATGGGCCACCCCGAGATAAAAATGGCCGTAGGCAGTGTAGATGTCGTGGTTTTCAAGAAAGGTTGTGGCCGGCAGGAGCAGGTCGGCATAGCGCGCCGTCGGCGTCATCACCTGTTCGTGCACGACGGTGAACAGATCATCTCTTCTAAGCCCCCGGCGGACCAAGGCCCCGTCGGGGTTGACGCTGGCCGGATTGGCATTGTAGACAAAAAGGGCATGCACCGGCGGTTGCAGGGCCGTCAGGGCATGGCCGAGATGAATCATATTGACGGTCCGGGTTTTTTCAGGGGCAAGGGAAGGCCAGGTCAGTCTTGCTTTATCGCCGCGAAAGGCCCCGGCCGAGAGAAGCACACCACGGCCGGGGCCACCCTCAAAAAGACCGAGGGCTGCCGCCAAAGAAGCGATCGCCCGCACCGCCATGCCACCCCGACTGTGCCGGGAAAGACCGATGCCGATACGGATGAAGGTTTTTGGCGACCTAACAAGCAAGGTCGCAAGTTCTGCCATGGCCTGCCGCGACACACCGCTTTCATCCATCAACCTCGACCAATCCTGGCTTTGCAGGCTTTCAGCCAGATGGTCAAAGCCCTCGGTGTTTCGAGCAAGAAACTCCCGGTCAAGGAGATCGTCCTCCAGGAGCACCTTCATCACCCCAAGAGCCAAAGCCGGATCGCCCCCTGGCAAAACCGCAAGGTGCATATCCGCGGCCTTGGCCGTCTCATTACGATAGGGATCGATCACCAGCAGGCGACCGCCTTTTTTTCTGGCGGCGGCAACATATTGCCAGAAATGAATGTTGGTGACCTTGATGTTGATGCCCCAGGCGACAATCAGCTCGGCATCGCCGGCATTTTCCGGGGGACATCCGGGGATACCGCCGCATTGATGTGACCACCCGGCACCGGCGGCAGCCGAGCAGATGGTCTGGTCGAGTTGGCTGGCACCGAGGCGATGAAATAGCGGGTAGCCGGCAAACCTGTTCACCGCCCCCATGTTTCCCGCATAGGAATAGGGCAGAATCGCCTCGCCGCCGAAACGGTTGCCCGTCTCGGTCAAAC
The DNA here is from genome assembly GCA_031441605.1 of Deltaproteobacteria bacterium. Taxonomy (GTDB): domain Bacteria; phylum Desulfobacterota; class Desulfobulbia; order Desulfobulbales; family Desulfocapsaceae; genus Desulforhopalus_A. Next base: position 35,361 of record JANNQF010000001.1, on the reverse strand, counting down.
GGTCGGCAAGAATATCCAATGCCTCGTCCCAGCCAATACGACGAAACTTCCCCTCGCCTTTTTTACCGATGCGCAGTTGCGGGTAGAGTATCCGGTGTTCGCCATACAGTCGCTCCGGATAGCGGCGCATCTTGCGGCAGATAAAACCGTTGGTGTAGGGGTGTTCCTTGTCGCCACTGAGGCTGGTCACCCGGCCGTCGACGACGGTGGCAACCATGCCGCAACTATCCGGGCAATCAAGCGGGCAGATAGTCTTTTTCTTCTCCAGCATGTTGCGCTGCTTTAACCGACCATGGCGGTTCCGCTATAGAGAAACCGCTTTATCTTGTGGGTAGCGGTTTTGATAAAGGGTTCCCGGCGCTCAAAGACCTTGGCCAACCGTGAAGATTTGGGAAGCTGCTCGTTCAGTTGGACTCGCATGGAATCAAGCAGGCCCTCAATGTAGGCGCGTCGATCGATGCGCGAACCGCCTGAGGTCTGCTCGTCGATGAATTCATAGTCGGGGTAGATCCACGCCTCGATCTGGCCGCTATTTTCAAGAACCAGGCTTTCAACAACCCAAGGGAAGGTGTTGATCTTGTGCTCGATGGCCTCCGGATAAACATTCTCGCCGCTGGCCAGGACAATGACATTTTTTGACCGGCCGCGGACGTGCAGGTTACCCTTTTCGTCAAAGACCCCGAGATCGCCGGTGGACAGCCAGCCGTCGGCGGTCAAGACCGCCTCGGTCGCCTCGGCATCGTTGTAATAGCCGCGCATGACATTCGGCCCGCAGACGGTGATTTCGCCGATCCCCGACTGCGGATCAGCCCCAACTATTTTCACCTGAACCCCGGGGATAGGTTTACCGGTCGATCCCACCGTAATTGTAGGGTCCCCCGCCGGCCCACCGGCTATGAGTGGTGCCGACTCGGTCATCCCGTAGCCGACCAGATAGGGGAACCGGGCTTCATAAAGAAACTGTTCCACTTCCGGGTTAAGCGCCGCCCCGCCCACCCCCATAAGTTGCAGGTTGCCGCCGAAGAAGGCACACAATTTTGCGCCGATCTTCCGATAGATCAGCCTTCTCGTCAGGCCGAGTTTGCAGAGCAAGCCGAGAAGTGGGCTTTTCTCAATCTGCGGCAGCACCCTCTTTTTGTAGATTTTTTCAAGAACCAGGGGCACGGCGAAAATGGCAAAGGGCTTTTCATACTCGCAGAGCTTTTGCAGGATCGCCGGAGTTGGAGTTTTTCCGGCATAGGCAATACGGCCGCCGCACACCAAAGGAAGAATGAAGCCACAGGTGAATTCATAGGTGTGCGACATCGGCAAAATCGACAGCCAAACCGATCCGGGGGGGATCGCCTTCAGGCCTGAGGCGGCGTAGGCATTGGCGGTGAGGTTTTTATGGCTTAACATTACCGCTTTGGAATAGCCCGAGGTACCCGAGGTATAGAGGATCGACGCCAGATCGTCTTCCGCTACCTCGGGAAAGGTCGGAGGCTCGGGACTGTCCCGCAAGGCTGTTATGGCGTCGTGCAAATAACCGGAGATGGTGATGACCGGCAGGACACCAATCTCTGCGGCATAGTCGTCGAGGGTGATGACCGGACAGGTCAGCACCGTGCGCAATTCATAGATCTTTTCTATCTGTTTCTGGGTGGTGAACAGGGCCTTCACATGCATCTCACCCAGGATGTGGTGTACGTCGCTCTCCGGCAGATCGGGCAGGATCGGCACGGCAACAGCGCCCAAGCGGACAATGGCCATATAGGCAATCGCCCAGTAGTGGGAATTTTCCGCGAGGATAGCGATATGGTCCCCCTTCCTCACCCCCTCCCGGAGAAACCGAGCAGCAAGGGCAATGATCCGCTCATGGAAATCACCATAACTGAGCGGCTTTTCCATCGCCATGCCGATTGCCGGTGTGTCCCGGTACTTGGAACAGCTGGAATCGAGCACATAATTGAGGGTCATGCCGACCTTTGCCACCTCATTCATTTTGCACCTCTATGATTAGGATCTTTTACAATACCGGTCAAAAAGTATCTTAACAACGCAATGCCAAGCTTATTCTTCGGCGACAGGCCCTTGCTCCTGAAGAAGCCCGGCCACGGCATTGACAATAGTCTCAACGGCAAAAGGCTTTGCTATGGTCATTACCTTGCCGAGATAGCCGGCAACGGTGAGGTACCTCTCTTTGGAAATAACCCCTCCCCCTGAGATTGCAATAACCGGGAGGTTGGGAGCGATATCGCGCAGCTCAAGGATGGTTTGCAGACCGTCTTTGACCGGCATGACCATGTCGCTTATGACCAGATCGCAGGGCCGCAGGCGAAAGAGCTCCACCCCTTCCAGGCCATTGGAAGCTAACTCAACCGCATAGCCCTCGTCTTCGAGAATCCTCTGCAGGAGATCGAGGGACGACGGTTCATCGTCTATCACCAGGATACGCTTTGCTTTTTTCATTTTATCCCTTCGCTTTTAACATGAGCCAACACCCTGTCTTTATACGCTACTTTGGGTCATTTTCAAACAATAATTCATTGGTGCATGGCTGTCACCCGTTGAACGGTAAGAGTCAGCGCACCATAATCCTCCTCAACCAGCCCGGCCAAAATATAGCCGCGGCCACTGCGCAGCATATGGGCGTAGGTCCTGTATATTTCCGGGAAAAAAGTTGTCTCCACCCGCCCGCTCTCATCCTCAAAGGTAAGAAATTCCATAACCTCGCCGCTCCGCGTTGAAACCAATTTGCCGGTCAACAACCAGCCGGCCAGGAGCACCCGCCGCCCCACCTGCCCAGGCAACTCCATCACCTTCACCAAGCCGCAAGCAGGAGCCTTAAGAAACCCCAGAGGGTGGCCGTCGCAGAGAAAACCGAGGGTGGCAAATTCTTTACGCGCGAGACTCAACGGATCCGGGGGCAAAAGCGGTGGAGCCGGGGGCAAGCGTACGCCAAAGAGAGAAAGACCACCCTTGTCCTGCATGGCCCGCCGAAAACTTGCCCATTGCCACAGGAGAACCGTGCGGTTGCCGCCCTGCGCAAGTCCGTCCAAGGCCCCGGCGTGGATGAGCGCCTCGGCCTCATTGTCGGCAGGCCGGGTGCGCTGAAAAAAATCGCCGACATCGTGAAAATTTTCCTTAGCCCGCACCGCCAACAACCTGCCAAGAAAATCACCCGACAGCCCATGCACCGCCTGCAGCCCGACCTGCACCTGTTCGCCACGACCGAGCCAGGAAAGCCGGCTTTTTTGCACATCCGGAGGAAGGATCTGCAAACCAAGCCTTTTGGACTCGGAGACATAGGCAAAGGTAGAATAGTAGCCGCCCTGGTTGGAAATCACCGCCGCCATGAATTCCGCCGGATAGTGTTTTTTCAAATAGGCGGCCTGAAACGATACCCGGGCATAGGAGGCGGAATGGGGCTTGCAAAAGGAATAGCCGTCAAAACTCTTTATCATCCGCCACATCTCGGCCACCGCTTCCGGCGCGACGCCCCGGGCGGCACAGCCTGCAAAAAACATTTCCTTGTAATTTGCCAGCTTCAGGGCTTTGTCTTTTTTCGCCATGACCTTGCGCAGACCGTCGCCGTCGGCGTGGCTGAAACCGGCCAGGGCAACCGCTATCTTCGACACATCTTCCTGGTACACCATCAACCCGAAGGTCTCGTCAAGGACGTCGCCCTGTTCCGGGCAAAACGGTTGCCAGGCCCCGCCGTGCAGACGTCGCACATACTCGCGCACAAATTCGTTGGCCGCCGGCCGAATGATCGACGATTGGATGACCAGTTGCTCAAAGTCGCCGCTCCCGGCCTTTTTCTCAAGCAGCCGCATGGCCGGACTCTCGATATAGAAACAGCCCATGGTCGCCCCCTCGGCAACCGACATCTTGGTTGCCGCATCGTCTTCCGGCTGCCAGGTCATCTCGTCAAGATGTCCGCCGTCCCTCTGTACTGCGGCGATACAGTCACGAATTACCCCAAGACTCCGGTTGCCGAGGAGGTCGATCTTCACCAGGCCCGCCTCCTCGGCACCGTCCTTTTCCCACTGGATGATCGGCACGCCTTTGGTCGCCCGTTCAACAGGCACATAGTCGGTGATCGGTCGCGGGGTGATGACGACTCCGCCCGGATGCACTGACAGATACCGCGGCAGGCCGATGAGTTTTTCGGCAAGTGCCAGCACCTCCGGCCAGGGAGGGGCAAGATTTTGATCTCTAAGCGACGGCAGAGCTACCAGGCTCTGTTCCAGGGAATCGGTACCGCTACCGTGCAGCCAGGGTATACGCTTGGTGAGCTGGGAGATCTCATAGCCCGGCAGGCCAAAGGCCTTGGCGGTTTCGCGGATGGCCATGCGCGGCTGGAAAAACACATGGTTGCAGACCATGGCCGCATGGCCGTCAAAATCGCCAAGGACATCGCGAAGCACGGCGTCCCGTTCATCCCAGGAAAAATCGATATCGATATCCGGGGGATCGGAACGGCCAGGGTTGAGAAAACGTTCGAAGTAGAGATTGTATTTGATCGGACAGACATTGGTAATATCGAGACAGTAGGCAACCAGCGAAGCGGCCCCCGAACCGCGGCCGCAGATCCGCCGCTTTTTCCGTTTGCCGTCCGGCCCTTTGCGGTGAACGATATCCCTGACCACGAGAAAATAGGAGGAGAAACCCATATCTTCGATGACCCGCAGTTCATGCTCAAGGCGTTCGACAGTCGGCTCGCCCAGGTCATCGCCGTAGCGGCGCTGCGCTCCGAGGTAGGCCTTTTCCCGCAGGGCCGCCGCCGCATCCCGGCCCACCCCGCCGCGCCATGGCGGCATGACGATGCCGAAATTCGGCCCGGTAAAGGCGCAGGTGGCGGCAAGTGCATCGGTCGCTGCGAGGGCTTCCGGCCAGATGGCAAATCTGTTTTGATACTCGCCAGGCCCTTCCAACACATGAATATCCCTGGAGGTTTTCTCCTGCATGGTCCGGCTCACCGTGCTGCCGGTACGGACCGCCTGGAGCAGACAATACAGTTGGCGGTCGCCGGCATCCGCCAGGTCGCTGTCCGGGGTCAGCACCGCGGTAATGTTCTTTTCCCGGGCAAAGATCCGAAGAGTACGGGCGGCGGCGTTTGGATAGGCACCGAGATCGGCCGCGACGGTAATGCCCGCCCGGTTATATCCATCCAGCAACTGGATATCGCGACACAGTACCATGAGACCTGCGGCAAAAGGTTGTAGGTCATCGGCAAGTTTGAAGGTCTCGGCCATATGCCTTCTGGTCAGCAACCGGCAAAGATTGGCATAGCCTGCCAGATTTTGCACCAGGCAGGTGACCACCAGGCCGGAACCCGGTTCGGAAACTTCCGCCCCGATGATCGGCCGCAAGCCTGCACGCGCACAACCTTTTAAAAAATCCCAAAGACCATAGAGATTATCGCGATCGGTCAGGGCAAGACCGGAGTAGCCAAGTTCCCGCGCCCGGTGACAAAGCGCCGATGGTGAGACGGTGCCCTGAAGAAGAGAGTAATACGATCTGACGCGAAGCGGAAACATCACCAACCATCCTCTCCAGAAATCTCCTACTCAAAAAAATTGCCGAAGGCATAGCCGCCCTATCCCCTCACGCCTCACCTTTCACCCCAACCGCCTGCCGCCCCACCCCGATCACCGCATGGCCAAAACGATGGCGCAGCGCATCCATGGCCGCCAGCACCTTTTTTTCCCGGAGTTCCGGCCCTTTCTGTTCGGGAAAGAGCAGCATTTGCGGCGACCGGCGCTGCAGACGATCGCAGACCAGACGACAGCTGCGGATTCTCGTCCGCCGCGTCCAGGCCCGCTGCAGGGCAGCCAAGGCCAGTTGATTAAGTAGAATGTCGCTGGCGGTGCCATTTCGGCAGGTGGCCTGCCTGACCACATGGCCGCCGTCCGAATAGCGCAGCCAGATGCCGACCCGGCGGGCAACCTGCTGCCTGCCGCGCAAACTGCCGCCGGTCCGACTGACCAGGGCGGCGACCACACCCTCGACCTCTTCCTGATCGTTGCTGTCATCGGCAAAGATGTGTTGGTAATCGATGGTCTCGCTTGCCGAGGTTGGTCGACAGACGGCGGTGTCGTCAATGCCCCGGCTGATATCGTGGAGATACTCGCCGCGGCTGCCAAAGGGTACCATGAGTTGCTGGCGGGAAAGTCCGGCCAAAGCGCCTACGGTGGTCAGGCGGAAGTCCCACAGCTGCTCCAGCTCCCTGCCTGTCAGTCCGGGCAGAACCATCACCGGCAGGGGGGCGAGGAATGCCTCCTCGTCGCCGGCGGTGACAATGTATTCACCCACCGGTTTGACCAGCCTGGAGGCCACTTTGGCCACCAGCTTACTGGTACCAAGGGTCCAGATCGGATTGATGCCGAGACCGTTGCGGGCCTGACGACGGACCCGCCAACCGATATCCGGTGGTGGTCCGTGCAACCGGTGGGTACCGGTGACATCGGCAAAGAAATGGCCGTCGGCCTGACCGTATTCAATGAGCGGCGAATAGCCTTGCAATTCCTTGAAAAAGGCCAGCATCGCCTTGTGATACAGACCTACCCGGGGTGGCAGAACCACTGCCCCGCGGCAGATCCTCGTCGCCTGGCGCAGCGGCATGCCTTTTCGAACCCCTTCCCGGTAAGCCTCCTCACTCATGTCGTAGACCACAGCCCGCGCCGCCTGCAGCGGGGCGATGAGCAAGGGTCTATCGCGCAGACGGCAATCTTCCACCCGCTCGACGGCGACGGCAAAATCGGCAATATTGAAATGCAGTACGGCTCGTTCCCGCGCCCTGAAGCCCTGATGCATCATCGCTTTCCGCCGACGATTTCGGCAAGAATGGTCGCAAGCTTTGCGCCATTACGCGGCGCCTGTGCCCGCACGTGGTTGTTAAAAAGCAGGATTCCCCGGTTGGCGCCGGCAGCCATGACCGGAAGATAACGGAGGCACCAGGCGCGCAATTCTTCAGCGGAATAATCGTAGTTAAACTTTTTCTGCATATTGCCCGACCGCCAAGCCTCCCGGTTACGGCCGTGGAAGCGGCCGTAAAAGAGGTCGGGGTTGGTGATCACATCGAGGGCGGGAAAGAGTCCCGGCAGGGCCGGGGCATCGACCGTCACCATGCTTACCCGCCGCCGGGAAAGCTCGGCAAACACCGAATCGACCGCCCAGGAATGGTGGCGAAATTCCACCGCCACCGGTAATTCCGCAAGGCCATCCAGGAGTGCCGCCAGATAGTTGCGATTGGCAAGACTGCGATCAAAGTCCGGCGGCAACTGAATCAGCACGGCGACCAGACGTTTGCCGAGCGGGGCAATCCCCTGCCGATACAGAGTCAACTGCTCGCGCCAGTTATTATCCCGTTCATGGGTCATGGTCCGGGTCAGCTTGGCGGCGAACAGCAGCTGCGGCGGGGCGTTTTCGACCATGCGGGTCAGGGCCTCGGCTCGCGCCATCTGGTACCAGGTGTAATTCAGCTCGACTACGGAGAAACAGCTGCCGTAGAGGCCGAGCATCGCCGCACTCTTGGTCCCCTCCGGGTAAAAACCGCTGTCTACCCATTCGGTATAGGAATAGCCGCAGGTGCCGACGTAGACGGGATAGACCCTGCCACGAGCTCCGGCGGTCGCGGGGCGGATGACCTCGACCCGACCGGGGCAACCGCCGCTACTCGCGCTTGCCATCGAACTCGGCATGTTTCCCACGAATGACCCCGACCACCTTCCCCTGCACCAGTACATCGCTAAACGGGTAGCACATGACCGGAAAGGCCTCATTGGCGGGCCGGAGTTCAATATGATCGGCATAGAGAAAGAACCGCTTCACCGTCGCCTCTTCGCCCTTGATGAGAACCGCCACTATCTCACCGTTTTCTGCATACTGCCGCGGTTCACAGACCACCAGATCGCCGTCGAGGATGCCGGCATCCTGCATCGACCGGCCCTTGATGCAGAGACAAAAAAGACTGTCTCCGACAAATATCGCCGGGTCGACCAGCACCGTTCCCGCCCATTCCTGCTGGGCATACATGGGCAGACCGGCGGTAACCTGGCCGATAATCGGCAGTTCACGGCCTCTTCGGGAAAGGCTTTGCTCTCCGGGACCCTGGCAAAGACGGATGGTCCGACCGTAGCGACCCTGCCGCTCAAGCACCCCTTTTTTTTCCAGCTGATGCATCAGCTGTGCCACCGCCGTATGGCTGACCCCAAAATCGACGGCGGCCTGGCGCAGGGTCGGGACCGGCCCGCTGCCCTCCAGCCGTTCGCTCAGATAATCGAAAAACTGCCGCTGCTTTTCCGTAAGTTCCATAACCACACCCCCCCAAATGTACATATACAATATCCAATATTGCTATATTATACATGTACATTCGCCTCTGTCAATACACTTTTCCCCTGAATCATCGGAGGACGGCACTTTTTGAGAAGGTCGGAGGACAGGAAAACAGGGTAAAGGTGAGGGGCGAAGAGTCAGTGGGTGGATCTTTCAGCCACCCCCCAGACACTCCTTGATCTGCGCCCAATCCTTTTTCTCCACCCATTGCAGCTTTTCGGCAAATATCTTGTCGGTCGGAAGGATCTTACCGCTTTTCAGCCGTGCCAGATATTTTTCATGTTGGCCGGGACCGCCGTTGTACATGGCATACACTGTCCCGGGCAAAGGATTGGTTTTGCCCGGTGCCGGGGTCTTGCCCTGGAGGGCGTAGCGGCGCAGATACAGGTCGGCAATCTCACATCCGGCCTGGGCATTGTAGCGAATATCCCAGCGCAATTTATTGCGGTCGTACATGCCGCGCCACACCCGTTCGTTGACCTGCATCAATCCCACCGAGGACTGGTTGTATGACAACAAGAATGTGAGTTTATTACCTTTTTCAACAAATTGCCGAAAACAGCTTTCCTGCCAGGCCGTGGCGACTATCATCGTCCGGAACATCCCGTGCAGATTTTCCGGCAACTCCTGCTTGGCCAGAACGGTTGAAGATGCCTCGGCCAGCACGGCCCTGACCCGCTCAAAATAGCCGTCGATGTCGTCCTCCGGTACCTTCCATTCAAGGAGCGTGGCTATCTGCGGCACCTCGGCGCTATAGGCCGGGGCGAAGAAAAAATCGGATATTCGCGAAAAAGGGTCATGTTCTTCCTTGCCGCTCGGCAGATCGATTTCCTGTATTTCGTCATCATCTCCAGACGGTGGCTGAATCTCGGCCGGCGGCAACTGCAACAACTTTCGGAGCCCTGGGTCGACACCCGAACTGTAAGGCAACAGCGTCTCCTGACCGGTCAGCATGGCGGCAAGACGCAACAGACCCTGTTGACTGATCTCGACGCCGAGAGTCGGCCCCATCTGATCAAGGACCAACAAGGCATCGGCGGCGGTAAAAAAGGCCAGATAGCCGAGGGTGTTCGCTGCCGGTTTGGCGTACAGCTGCCTTCTGAACAGTGGTGCCAGGGTACGCCAAACGCGGATAAACTGCATTCTGACGAAATCCTTTTCCAGATTTTCCTCTTCCAGCGCCGCTGCAAAAGCATAACGGGTATCGAGCAGAACATCGGCCAGGATCAGTTGATCTTCGGGACTCAGCGGTTCCGAGGCGAGAAGGGAAATCAGCCGAACCAGAAAGACATCCCAGGTTTCCCACAACTGAATCATCTTCTTACGTTCAGCCGGGCTTATTGTCTTCTCCGACTCTCTGCCGGGGGTATGCACCTCCTCCACTTCACCCTGCAATGCGATCTCAACGCCATCCTTGGTCACGACCGGCTGCCCGCCGCGCAGACTGTCAAGCATGGTTTGGGTCGTTTGGCGGGCTTGTTCATGGAAAAGAGGCGCCAGGAAATTACGCATATCGCGAACCGGCGGCGCCAGATTTAACCGCACCCGGCTGAGGTGCTCCGAAACCCTCGGTTTAGCAAATTCCCAGAGAAAGTTGGCGATTTGCGCAGGTTGGCGGGAAAGGGTAGAAAGGCTTGAATCGACGGTCCGAAAGGCCAGGGAAAAGGTCTGGCTATCAAACACCGGCTGTTGCACAAGGGAAAGATATCCCTGCCATTCAACCGGCACGAGGCATTCCCCGGCCAACTCGGTGCCGAGCCGAACGACCATCTTCATCTCCAGCCGAACATTCTTCCCGGCCGATGAAAACCTCGGTTCGGAAATGCCTAAGTACGTGCATCCCCCGGGCTGGCCGGCGATAGCCGCACTGTTATTTTTGCCGGGGAAGGCCTCCCGCACCATGAGAGAGGTGAGGAGCTTGAAGTCGAGAGTCATGGGCAAAACTACCTGTTGGGCCTGGGCAGCAGACACACGCAGCAATGCAAACACACATACACATAGGCAAAGTGTCAGTGCATTCCGCAGGGACATTCCCGTTCCCCCCTCAACCGGCCGGTTTACTTTTTCCTGATGATTCAAAAAACACCTCCTGCCCCGGGCAGCATGATCGGCTCAAAACACCGTAGAATTCATGGGAACATGCAAATTATCCTGCCAGAACAGCAGTATCTTCCAAAATAATTTCCAGTTCAGCGAGATCGATCTCGGTAAGATTGAGTTGATGAGCTTCCTCCCTTGCCGACAGCATGAGGGATGCATCTCTTGCCAAGCCGATTCCGAGTTTCAAACACGCCATATCGGCAAGACGAGCCATAACAAGTAAATAATTTTTACTGTCATAGTCTTTTCTGTGGTGGTCCCTGCTAACGATGCAATATTCCTCGGGCATATTCCATTGCTGCATGAGCTTATAACCCTGTTCGGTATGGAGAGTGGTCATCGATTCCATAAGTAAGGCCTGGGTGACAGGCAAGTTTTTGTCTTTCTCTCTCATCTGGTCAACAACCATAAGCACGAACAGCTTGCCGATGTCATGGAAAAGACCGGCAAAAAAGGCATGATTCTCAAGCTCATCAAATTTGCAGCGCCTCGCCAGCCATTTCACGCCCAGGGCACAACCCACCGAATGTTGCCACAACTGCTTCATCAGCACATTAAGGTCTTTGTCTTTGCTCCTGAATTGATTCCTCGAAGCAACCAAAAGAGCTAATCGACCGACTTCCTGCATCCCGAGACGGACAACAGCGGCTCGAACGGTGAGAATCTCCACGAGTCCATGATAAAATGCCGAATTAGCCATCTGCAATACCTGGCTGGAAAGCGATTGATCGCCGGAAAGAATGCCTTCCACCACCTTCAGGTCAGGCTCTTTTTTTACCAGTTCCTGCTGGATTCGCAGAGCTGCCGAGTTAAAAACCGGCAAAACGATATTGCCGGACTCAATATACCGGTTGATGACCTCAAGAAAGGAAGGGTTTTTTTGCATTTTGCTATTCTCCGGCGAGACGACGTAATTCCAGGAGCGGCCTGGGGTTGGAAAGTCTTGGCAAACTGCGCAGGACTTCTTCAACGCTGGTGATTCCTGCTGCTGCCTTCAGCAGTCCATCCTCCAGCAAGGTAACCAATCCGGCGTGTTCTATGCTGATCTGCCGTATTTCATAGCTGGTTTTCTGCTCCAGGATGGCACTGCGAACGAGCTCATTCAGCACTAAAACTTCAAACACCCCGACCCTGCCTTTATATCCTGTCTGTTTACAATCAGTGCATCCCCGCCCTTTCCTGAACTGTGCCCCCATGACATCTTTTTCGGCAACCCCCAATCGCTGCAGTTGGGTCGACGTCAACTTGGTTTCCGTGGCACAGGAGTTACAGACCCTCCGCAGCAGCCGCTGGGCCAAGACGCTTACCACCGTTGAGGAAATCAGAAACGGGGCAATATCCATATTCAGGAGACGTATGAGGCCACCGATACTATCCTCGGTATGGAAGGTGCTGAGTACCTTATGCCCGGTCAGGGCCGCTTGAACCGCCATTTCAGCGGAAACCTGATCGCGGATTTCACCGATAACAATGACATCCGGATCCTGGCGGACGATATGTCGCAGAGTTTCTTCAAACGTTACGTTTATGGACGGATCTATTGAACACTGGGCAATACCATCAATGAAGTACTCCACCGGCTCTTCCGCTGTTATGATACTGATTTGCGGGTTTTTTATGTGGTTAATACAACTGTACACCGTGGAAGTTTTGCCCGAACCGGTAGGGCCGGTTACCAAAAGAACACCGCTGGGTGGATATACCGCATCCTCAAGAAACCTGTGCAACATTTTGGGCGTCATGCCTATGGTGTGGATATCAAGGAGTTCCCGCTTCTGACTCAATAAGCGTAGAACTATCTTTTCACCATGGACGGTAACATAAAATGATACCCGGATATCAACGCTCCCCTCGTCGTAAGCGAAAAGAATTCGACCCCCTTGATGCCGACGCTTTTCCGAGATATCAGCCTCACACATGATTTTTAATCTGCTGGTCAGAGGCGGGATGATATCTCTCGGAAAGTCTTTGTAATGGTTGAGAATACCATCCTCGCGAAAACGGACATGCAGGCGATCGGACATGGGTTCGATATGAATATCCGAACAGTTTTCCTTGATGGCGGCAAGAATCATGCTATTGACAATACCAACCACGGTCTTGCTATCGACATCAATGGCCTTGCCGGAGAGAAGATTCGCTAAGAGCTTCAGGGTATCGATTATTGCTTTTTTTTCGGAAATTGCCGGAGCAAGCGTCGCACCAAAAAATCTCTTTGCTATCTCAACACTTTTTCTGTCCAGTGGATCAGCAAATGTTACAAGAACTGCCTTTTCTGTGGTTTTTAGAGGAATGAACTGATGCTCAACGAGTATCTTCATGGGAACCCGACTGGCCAGTTTTTTATCCACCAGGGACATATTCACATCGACGAGAGGAAAACCAAGCTGAATAGAAAGAATCCTGTTGAAAAGCTTTTCATCAATAAAATTATGCTTTATCAGGATTTCTCCCAAACGGAGTTCCTTGTCCTGCTCTTGCTGAATTCTAAAGGCGGCGTCCAGATCACCCTCGGCAAGGTGCCCCAACTCAACCAACAGTTCACCGATACGAATATTTGAATTGGTGCCCATCAGTACCTTCCGCACCATTTCGTCGGAAACATTACCCAACTCTTTCAGGACATTGAGAAGAGAGGAGGGCGTTGCAAGCTTGAGGCGTATTCGCTCAGCATGCTTGAGCTGTTTTTCACTCACCATTCCCGACTGCAGAAGAAGTGCGGCAATTATGCCGTATCCAGAATCCTTTTCGTTTGCCATAGACACCCCGGGAATGACTCGACCGAACGAAGCAGCAGTCAGCAGAATATGCGCCACACCCTCCTCGCCCAACTAAAAAGCAGTTATTTTTATGGGTTGCATATTAACCAAATTTATCGGCAACAATCAAAACAATACTGCCGGTAATTCATTATACATGCCCAACCACAGATCATTCCAACGGCAGGTAAAGCTTTCAGGTCTGCGACCGCACCAGCCGTCCAAACCCGCCGGGAATAGTGCCGGACGACCAAAAGGCCCGGCCCTGCTTGAAATCGACAAACCAGTAGCCGCCGGGTTTACGTTGGGCGGCGACAAAGACAAACGGCTGCTCTTTGGAGAATCCGGGGTGGAGGTAAATCCCCTTGCCGTTTCTCTCCGGTTCCATGAGAGACATGGCCTCTTCCATGGTCGGTAGTCGCCAATCGCCATAGCCTGCGAATTCCTGGCCGTTAAGCGCTTCCATACTTCTCTGGATATGGCGAATGGAGCCGATGTCGATGCCCTCACTTTGCCACATCAGTCCCGTTCGCTGATCGACAATAACACCGGGGATGGCAACATCCACCAGGGAATTGACAAACCTGCCGGACGGATTCAACTCCGCTTCGAAAAAATTCCATTGTTTCAGAAGTGCGCCGATCTGGTCGTCATTGATGATCGCCTGTGCATGCGGCAGCTTAATCGTTTCCCCGACAAACGGGTTCTCTGCAGCCGGCGGCAGAAGCGGTCCCATGTCCTCTTTGCGCACCACCTCAAGTTTTGGCACGATCAGACGGGCATCACCCCGATCATCGAGAACATTGGCAATCAGCCACTCTTTGATTTCCTCGTTAATGGCATAGCTTTTTTCAAAAATTGAAGATCGCCCCTGTCGTTCCACGCAATTTTTCACCATTTCCGGAGGCGCTTTTATTTCCGCCATGATTCTCGCGTGTTTCACCGCTCTTTCCATAAGACAGAGCTTCGGCTCCTCTCCCCAATTGTCAATGAAGAAATAGTAAACGCACTCCTTGTTATTGCGCACCCTTTCGCGGCCGCCCCAGGATTCAAAGGTCCCAAAAGAGATATCCGGAGTCATCTCCCAATCGATAGGACTGATGCTCAAATCGCCAATTTTCACCTTGTGATACATCCCCATGGTTACCTCCAAGTTGTGGGTGAAGCGCTGCTTTTTCAAGCTATTTGTAAACGGTTCCTAGAAATCGTCGAAAACAAAAATTTCTACGATACTAGATTTGCCTGTTCGAGTAACATACACTATAAGAGAATAAAGGTGCTGCGCCTTGATTTAAGTCATAACTGTAAAACAACAATAACTGTTATCAACATGGCCGACAAAAAAAACCCCCGCGTTCGCAAAAGAGGCTACCCTCTGCCGGCCGGCGTGACTATCCTCCAGGAGGGCTTAAATTTCTCGATTTTCGCTCGCCACGCCACCAAAGCAACCCTGGTCATCGATCACCTTCCGGCGGGTTCGACAAAAACAATTCGCCATGAATTCGCCCTTGATCCCCATGAAAATCGCACCGGTGACATGTGGCATATCCTCCTTCTCACCCATCAGCAAAATTTCCGCTACGGGTACCGGTTTGATGGGCCGAACGGCAGCGAAGGTCAGGGGCTGAGCTATGATCACAAGAAGATTCTCATCGACCCCTGCTGCAGCATGCTCACCCCCCGAAAGTGGGGACAAGCAGCAACCTACGGGGTCGAACCCTGTTGCATGATAAGCGGCCAGGACTTTGACTGGCAGGATGACTGCCCACTGAAAACACCCCTGTCTGAGACCATCATCTACGAACTGCATGTCAGGGGCTTTACTAAGGACCAGAGTTCCGGTGTTGAATCTCCGGGCACGTACCTGGGAATCGTCGAGAAAATTCCCTATCTGAAGGACCTCGGCGTAACCGCCGTCGAACTCATGCCGGTAACGGAATTCGACGAAAACGATAATATCTTCATTAATCCCCAAACCGGTGAGCGGCTAAAGAATTTCTGGGGATATAATCCTGTGTCCTTTTTTGCCCTCCATTCCGGATACGCCAAGGATCCAGCCGGCGCCATCAAAGAGTTCAAGATAATGGTCCGGTCTCTCCACCAGGCAGGGATCGAGGTGTATCTTGACATGGTCTTCAACCATAGCGGCGAAGGCGGCTACCAGGGCACGACCAGCAGCTTTCGGGGCATAGACAACCCGATATATTATCTCCTCGGGGCCGACAAAGAATACCTCAACTTTTCCGGCTGCGGCAACACCCTGAACTGCAACCACCCGGTGGTCCGCGAGCTGATCCTTGAATCGTTGCGCTACTGGGTGACCGAGATGCATGTCGACGGTTTTCGCTTCGACCTGGCCTCCATCCTCGGCCGCGACCGGCAGGGAAATGTCCTTGCCAACCCACCGATGATCGAAGTGATCGGCGAAGACCCGGTTCTCCGCGACACCAAGATGATCGCCGAGGCCTGGGATGCGGCCGGCCTGTATCAGGTCGGTTCCTTTTCCACCGATCCCCGATGGGCCGAATGGAATGGGCGGTTCCGGGACGATGTCCGGGCCTTTATGCTCGGCAATGACAATACGGTAACCCATCTGGCGACGCGTATTGCCGGCAGCTCCGACCTGTATCAGGCAAGCGGCAGAGGCCCCTTATGTTCGATCAATTTCCTTACCAGCCATGACGGCTTTACCCTTGCCGACCTGGTGAGCTATGACCAAAAAGACAATATTGCCAACGGTGAGGGCGACAGGGATGGGGAAAAACATAACCTGAGCTGGAACAGCGGTTATGAAGGTGCCTGCCTTCTCGAAGAAGTTCTCCGCTTGCGCTCCAGACGCATGAAAACCTTGGTGGTTTTGCTGCTCCTGTCCCAGGGTGTACCGATGATTGCCGCAGGTGACGAATTCGCCCGCAGTCAGGGCGGCAACAACAACGCCTGGTGCCAGGACAACACCCTCAGCTGGCTGGACTGGTCGCTGCTGACAAAAAATGCCGATTTTTTTCGCTTTTTCAAAGAATGTATTGCCCTCAGGAAAAAACATAGGATCTTCCGTCGAGATGATTTTTTCCTGCCCAGCGATCAAGGAGCGCAACAGAGCAACCCCCCGGAAATCCGCTGGCAATATCTCACCCCGAATCAGCAAAACTGGTCACCCGACAGCCACGGCCTGGCCTTTTGGCTCAGAGCTCCGGACACGAGTGATGCCGGTGGTGATTTCTTTATCATGTTGAACGGCGGCCGGAAAGAGATTTTGCATTTCGAAGCACCGGCACTACGGCAGAAAGATCAATTCTGGTATCGGATAATCGATACCTCAGCCGCCTCCCCCAAGGATTTTATACCGGTCGAGGCGGCCACGCGGCAGCGGCGATTGACCGGCCACGCCCTTGCCCCCTTTACCTGCATAGTACTTCAATCGGCCGCCTGATGAACAGCAAATCCGCTGCCCCGGTGCCGCCAGGTGGTGAAAATCCTTTGGCACGGGCAGCGTACTGTGCTACTGTAGCAAAAATTTGCATTTTTTCATGCCGCTCGGCAGCAACGACAAACTCTTTCCACCTAACCGTTGAAAAAACATGACAAAGATACTGATCCTCGGCGATTCACTGGTAGCTGATCACGATTGGCAGGCTCGCATGCCTTCTTTTAAGGTAGAAAATCTCGGTGTTCCAGGGGCGACGGCAATCGATCTTTGGGCTTCTTTGCCGGCGATAAAAACCAAGGCAGCCACTGCCGAGGTAATTGTCGTAATGATCGGCACCAACGATCTTCTCATCGGCAATGACGATTTCCTGTCGCAGCTGAAAAACATCCTCATTCAACTCAGCCACGACTATCCCATGGCGGAGATCTTGGTAAATGGCCTCCTCCCCATGGACATCCCCAACCTGCCACATAATTCGATCACCAGCCTGAATACGCATATCGAGGCGATCACCATGCGCACCGGCTGCTGTTTTCTTGACATTCACCGACGCTTTGTCGGTTCCGACAAGCAACTCTTTCAGGAAGACGGTGTGCATATCACTGCCGCGGCGTATGCCATCTGGGAGCGCGCCTTGCTGGAGCACATTGCCTTTCTAGTGGAAAATGATTAGATTTGTCGGTTGTCAGGAAGACAAGCGCGCTATTCATCCGGCCACCTTGTACTATTTCCAAGGCCATCAATAACTAATTTTGGGGAGTTGTGGAATGCAACGCACATGGGCAGTTTATAAGATCGTCTTACTTTTCACCCTCATCTTCTCTTTTGCGCCAGTGCAATGCATGGCGATGCCGAAATCAGTCGCAGCAACCGACGGCAAAACAGTGACCGGTACGATCATCGAGACAATGAATGCCTCCGGCTACACATACATGCTCGTTGATGTCGGAGGCATACAAAACTGGGTGGCAATCCCCGAGACTACCCTTAAAGCGGGAAGTCAGGTCAGTTACTATGAAGGGATGGAGATGCCCAATTTTACCAGCAAAACCCTCAACAAGACCTTTAAAACCATAATTTTTTCTGCAGGCTTGGCAGAAACTGCCGCCTCCCTTCCCGGGACCTCGGCAGTCAAGACTCCGCCCCCTGCCGACTCCTTTTCGGCAGCACTGCAAGCCGAACAAATAAATGCCGCCCCAGATCCATCCACTGCCCAAGCATCAGGGGGCAGTGCCGTTGCCGTTGCCCCGCTGCAGGAGATTACCGTTCCCAAGGCCCAGGGTGAAAACGCTTATACCGTTGAGGAAATTTTTGCAGGCCTCAAAACCCTTGCCGGCAAAAAAGTTCGCCTCCAAGGAAAAGTTGTCAAATTCAGCCCGAACATCATGGGCAAGAACTGGGTGCATCTCCAGGATGGTACCGGCAATCCGTTGCAGAACTCCCATGATCTGGTGCTCACCACCGACACTACCCCGGCCGTTAACGCCATTGTCACCATGGAAGGCATTCTCGTGGCGGATAAAGATTTCGGGGCCGGTTACAAATACACAGCTATCGTTGAACAGGCCTCGCTGATCAAATAGTACCATAAGGCGTTCCATGCACTTTCTCCTCGTTGGCCCCGGAGCCCTCGGTTGTCTGCTCAGCGCCATTGTCACAAAAGGCCTGGCCGTGACCGGAGACCGACTGACTCTTCTCGACCACAATGCCGGACGTGCTGAATATCTGACCAACAAAGGTATCGTTTACCAGAAGGGCGATATTTGCACAACAATCCCGGTGACCGTGACCTCCGATCCGCAACGCCCTGACCCGGTGGATGTCGTGCTGCTCTGCGTCAAATCCTACGATGTTATCGCCAGCCTGGCTTTATGCCGTCCCCTGCTGCGTGCATCAACACTGGTAGTTTTTCTGCAAAACGGCATCAGTCATCTGTCAATGCAGGACCATCTGGGCAAGGCAAGGGCCGCATTCGGCACCACCACGGAAGGTGCTACCCTGCACGGCCGCGGACAGGTCCGCCATGCAGGCAGCGGCGAAACATATATCGGTTTCCTGGATACTGCCGATGATCGCGGCGCATTGCTCCTGGAGAAAACCCATGCGCTCTTGGCTGCCGGTGGTTTGCAGGTGCACTGCACCGACAAGATTTTAGCGAGAATTTGGGCAAAACTTTTTATCAACGTCGGCATCAACGCCCTTACCGCCACCTTGGCTTGTAAAAACGGCGAACTGCTCACCCTTCCCGGCATTGACGAACGGATGCGCATCGCCGTGGAAGAAGCAATGCGCATTGCCGAGGCGGAAGGAATTGACATCATGGACGATCCTTACCTGGCAACCCGCACTGTCTGCAGCAAAACCGCCGAAAATGTCTCCTCGATGCTCCAGGATGTAAGAAACCGGCGATGTACGGAAATTGATGCCATCAACGGTGCGATCATTACCAAAGGTTTGCACTATGGCATTAAAACTCCGGAAAATAGTCGCCTCTGCCATCAGGTGCAAGAGATTGAAGCGAGGTATTTCACGCCATGACCAGAGTCTCTCCCCGCATGCCCATCCCGATCAGTGAAATTGGCTTTGACTTCGACGGAGTTATTGCCGACACCGCCGAGGCCTTTATCCGCCTGGCCTGCGAGGAACATGGCTACTGCTCCTTCAGTCGCGAGAGCATAACCAATTTTCAGCTGGAGAACTGCCTGAATATTCCGCAATCCCTGGTTGAAAAAATTTTTACCGACATCCTTACCGACTCCATGACAACCGCCCTTATGCCTATGCCGGGAGCGGTGCAGAGCCTGGAGGAGTTTACCGGGAGCGGCACGGTGACCATTATCACCGCCCGGCCGATTAAACAACCGGTGTTTGCCTGGCTTGAGCATTTCTTTACCGGCCCCGCCAGGGAAAATATCCGGGTGGTGGCAACCGGCGATCATAACGACAAAGTGCGCCACATCCACCAACACGGCCTTAAATATTTTATCGATGACCGGGCCGAGACCTGTATCCAGCTGGCCAAGGAGGCCATTACCCCCTACGTCTTCAATCAGCCTTGGAACAGGAATCGCCACGAACTGCAGACGGTTGCCGACTGGGATGAAATCAGGGCACTTGTGGCCCATCCTGAACAGGTTGGGCGATGAAGTGCCCGAACTGCCGGTGTGAAGTGGAGGCACACAGGAATCCTCTGCCTACCGTTGACATCATCATTGAGATAGGTGACAAGATAGTTCTCATCGAGCGAAAAAACCCACCGTTTGGCTGGGCCCTGCCCGGAGGTTTTGTTGATTACGGAGAATCGTATGAAACAGCGGCGCTCCGGGAAGCAGAAGAAGAAACTGGACTGGCGGTGACGGCCCTGCGGCAATTCCACACCTATTCGGACCCCACCAGGGATCCTCGCCGGCATACCGCTTCAACGGTATTCATCGGCCGAGCGGAAGACACCCCGCAGGCGGGCGATGATGCCGCCCGTGCGGAGCTTTTTAAGGAAGAAAATCTACCACCTCTGGTCTTTGATCATGCCAGGATTCTGGCCGATTATTATGCCGCAAAGAAGGTATAAAGACACCAACAAGAGATGAACTTCAAGGTACTAAAACAGTCTGCAACAGCCAATAACCCAAGACACCCATACCTATGGATGCATAGACCATGATTCAGGGCGGGCAGCTGCCGCCAAATTTTTTAGCGACAAAAGCAATTGTTGCTAAGCCGACCAACCCTGCCCCCACCAAAATCGCCAGTTCTTTCATGGCTTATTACCCTTTGATTCGCACCTCTGGTCTCTTTCGCAGACGGATCGAGGCCGGCGTTACCTCGACCAGTTCGTCATCATTGACATAGGCGATACAATCTTCCAGGGTCATGGCGACCGGCGGTGTGAGCACAACCGCCTCATCGGTCCCCGAGGCCCGCATATTGGTGAGTTTCTTCCCCTTCCCTGGATTGACCACCATATCGACGGAGCGGCTGCTTTCACCGATTATCTGCCCTTGATACAAAGGAACCCCGGGATGGATGAAGAGTTTCCCGCGCTCCTGAAGATTAAATAAGGCAAAAGCGACCGCCGTGCAAGGGTCCTTGGTCACTAACACGCCGTTGACACGATTAATAATGTCGCCGGCGTAGGGGCCGTATTCGGAAAAGACGTAGGACATCATGCCCATACCCTTGGTATCAGTCATAAACTGCGAGCGGTAGCCGAGCAGTCCCCGGGTCGGAATCTTGAAGGCCAGGCGAACCATACCGTGCGAGGTGTCCATCTCTTCCATCTGCCCCTTCAGCTTTCCGAGCTTTTCGATAACCGCGCCCTGAAATTGCTCATCGACATCGACGGTCAGTCTTTCGTAGGGTTCGAGGAGTTGCCCGTCTTCTTCCTTCATTATAACCCGCGGTCTTGTCACCTGAAATTCATATCCTTCCCGGCGCATTTTTTCAATAAGAATGGAAAGATGCAACTCGCCGCGTCCGGAAACCTTAAAGCCCACCGCATCGGTCAGCAGCTCGTAGCGCAGGGCTACATCGGCGAGAACTTCACGCTGCAGGCGATCGCCGATATGGCGGGAGGTAACAAATTTACCTTCCTTACCGGCAAAGGGCGAGTCGTTGGGGATAAAATTCATGGAAATGGTCGGTGGATCGATACTGATGAGAGGCAGAGGCCGCGGATTGTCAGGATCGGTAAAGGTCACCCCGACCGTCACATCCTCCATTCCGGCGACCGCTACGATCTCGCCCACTCCGGCCGATTCGACGGCAACCTTGGCGTCGCACTCGAAACGGAAGATTTTTGAGATCCGCACCGGGCTGATCGAGCCGTCGCGCCGGGCCACGACGATAGGTTGATTGAGGCGCATAGTACCGTTGACGACCTTGCCGATGCCGAGCCGCCCCAGATAGGGGGAATAATCGATGGTGCCGACTTGCATCTGCAAAGACGCCTCGCTTGAGCCGCTTGGGGCAGGGGTATGATCAACAATCATCTGGCTGATATGAATCATACCGGCGGTGAGGTCGATGGGATCTTCAGGATTGAGGAGAGAATACCCGTTCTTGGCCGAGGCATAGACCACCGGAAAATCGAGAATATCGTCCGGGGCGTCCAGTTTGGCGAAAAGATCGAAAACCTGATTGACCACCCAACTGCAGCGGGCAGCCGGCTTGTCAATCTTGTTAATAACAACGATGACCGGCAGGTTATTCTGCAGGGCCTTCTTTAAAACAAAGTAGGTTTGCGGCATCGGCCCTTCTTGCGCGTCGACCAGGAGCAAAGCACCATCGGCCATGCGTAGTACCCGCTCGACCTGCCCGCCAAAATCGGCATGTCCCGGGGTGTCGATGATGTTGATCCAGTAATCCTTGTACTGGTAGGAGCCGTTTTTAGCGGTGATGGTAATACCGCGCTCCCGCTCCAGGTCCATGGAGTCCATCATCCGCTCGGTAACCGCCTGGTTATCACGAAACATACCGGACTGTTTAAAAAGCTGGTCTACGAGGGTTGTCTTGCCGTGATCAACATGGGCAATAATCGCCACGTTACGAATTTTGTTCTGTTCCATCCTGCTTCCTTCAAGGTCTCAAAGAGCTATGACCTTGCATTGTTGCTACGAAAACTATAACAACTTAATTTAAAAATAAAAAAAAGCACTTGCCTCCAATAAGCAGTGCCTTCAGTGTACGACTTTCTTATTTAAAATAAAGCAGATTACCCGATTTTGGCGATAAATACAAGAACCGTTTTATGGCCCTGCAAATATCAGCCTTGCACCTTAAGCCATTAAAGTTGCGATAAAACCATGCTCCTGGCCCGGGCTGAGCGCATGAGCGCCGGCACATTTTCATCCAAATAATCAAAGACCCGCGCTTGTTTATTTGCGGCCGGGCGCATGATTCGCCCGATGACCTGCAGCAAGCGGCCCTCGAAGGTGATGGGGGTGGTGAGAAACAGGCTGGACAGCCCTGAACAGTCAAAGCCCTCGCCGATGAGCTGCAGGGTAGCGACCAGCACTTCAATCTCGCCGCCCTGCACCGCTGCAACAATGGCGCTTCTCTTTTCAGGGTCGATGCCGCCGTGCAGCAGCTCGGCCCGCACCCCTTTTGCCTGCAATTTTTCGACGAAAAAGCGGCAATGGTCGACCCTATCGGAAACCACCAACACCGTGCCGCCACCTTCATGGGCGACTTTGGCGATATCGCCGAGGATCTGCAGGTTCCGCCCTTCGTGGTGCACCAGGGCCTTGATAAGCGCCTGGTAATCGCCGCGGTACCGGTAGGTAAAAGATGTTGCCGCACGAATCACCTGGGGCGCGAGAATCGCCCCGGTTGCTTTCAGTTCATCGCGGTCAACCTGATGCAACCGGTCACCCATAAAGTAGTAAATCAGTTTGGTCATCTGCTCGTCGTTGCGAAAGGCGGTGGCCGACAATCCGAGCAGATAGTGGCAGTCAAAATGCGAGACCACGTCGGTAAAAAGATTGGCCGGCACCCGGTGACATTCATCAACAACCAAGTGGCCGAAATGGGGCAGGAGCTCCGGCAGGTGGCTGCGAACGCTGTTGACGATACCAATGGTAATGGCTGCAAGATTGAATTTGCCGTCGCCAACCTGCCCCGGTTCGACACCGAGAAAGGTCCGCACCCGCTCCTGCCATTGAAAAAGGAGTTCCTTGGTGTGGACAACCACCAGGGTCGGCTGCCGCCGCGTGGCTATGAGAGCGAGAGCCATGACCGTCTTGCCGCTGCCGGTGCCGGCTTCGATCACCCCGAAGGATTTGCCGGTCGCTGCTGCCACCGCCGCTTCCTGATAGGGCCGCAGCTCGCCGGTAAAGGTAAAAGCAACCTCCGGCAAAAGCCGTCGCTGGTCGATAATCTGCGGATCCACCCCACAGAACTCCCGGCAAAGCAGCACCGCCTGATTGGCAAAGCCACGAGGAAAACGCAGACCCTCCGGTACCGGGTCATAATACTTGAGCAGCGGCTTGAGCTTTTTACCGATCCAGCGACCGTATTTCTTGGCGGCGTTATATTGCGGGTTTTCGATGGTCAGTCGATCTTTCAAGGCCTGTTCAAGCGACAAATCGATACCGGTTAAAAGACAATCGGAGGTAACGGTGAGGACCGGAGGCATGTTCATTACCTGGAGAAAATTGCAAAAATGCAGGACATCCGGCCCCCAGTGACCTTGTGCAGACCGCTATCATGCACTAAAATGCAGCCAACGATTGTCGCCTGTGCAAATGAAATTTTCATGTGCACCACAGCCATACCCTTAATCAAAAATCTTCCTCCTTACTTTGCCGAACACACTCTGTCACATAGGTTTTCAGGCCCCGCTCAACAGAATGGTGCTCGGACGAGAGCGGCTGCTCTGGGTGATTATCGCCTGCATCCTTCCCGATCTGCCGTGGATCGTTCTGACATGCCTCCTGCCACTGGAATTGTTCGACCCTTACGACCTGCGCCTCTACTGCACAGCTCAAGCCAGCCTCCTGCTCTGTCTTTTCCTGTCGGCGGCCCTGGCCTGTTGCACCAAGCAAACCGGCAGGGTATTCATGGTTCTTGCCGGCAACTGCCTTTTGCATCTGGTACTCGACGCCCTGGAGATAAAATGGGGAAACGGTGTGCATCTTATCGCACCTTTCTCGTGGACGATGCTGCATAACGGCACGTTGTGGCCGGAACATCCCCTTATCCTCGGCTTGACCCTGATCGGTTTCCTTTATCTCCTCGGCAACTGGCGAAGTTGTGTCGCATACAGCACCCGGCTGGACCTTCCCGGAAAGGGAAAAGCCGCCATCGGTCTTCTTTTCTTTGGTTGCTATCTGCTCGCGCCGCTTTTCTTTCTGGCACAACTCGAAGAGGCTAACACCTACAACATTCATACCCTGCGGATGAAGGACCAGCGTCCCGGCAAGCCCATCGAATTTGACCGGGTGCACTACTTTGCCGAGCAACAGACCTTGCAGACATTTTCAGGAGAACGTATTATAGTTATCGGCAGTCAACCGGCCACATCGGGACGTGTTTCCTTCCGCGGCCATTTCCTGACTCCGACCAGTTTTGCCGGCACCAGTCATCATTATCACCGAGACCAGCGGGATCTTCCATCCCTCATCGGTCTTTTTATGGCTTGCACTTTATTGCTGCAGTCGTTAATACTACCGCATTTTCGAACGCGCAAAAATAACCAAGGACCACCATGATACGAAAACTCTGTCTTACCGTCGCTTTTCTTCTGCTCACCTTTGTTGGCTCCCTGCATTCGGCCGCCGCCGAAGACGTCATCACCCTCACCTTACCGGAATCGGTGATCGCCAAAGCCGTTACCGCCGTACTGCCCCTGCGCGTCGATGCCCATTCGAAATCGATCCAGGGGGATATCGTCATCAAGAGCATAACTGATTTCCAACTGAGCAGCAACCAGCTGGCCTGTCGCCTCCGTTTGGCGGGAAGCAATCTCGGCTTTGTCAGCGAAATCGCCGGTCATGAGATTAAGCTGAAAGTCGGATCAGTGGAGATAGACGTGCAGACCAACGCCACACTCCGCTATGATGTGGCGCAACAGACGCTCTTCGTCAAACCGGTGGTGAAAAACCTCAGCCCCGGCGGCAAGGATGCCAACGCCGATATCGGCCAGGCCCTGGTTGCCCTGTTAAACGGCAGGGAATTCCCCATCACCCTGCAAAATCTCGACCCAATCATCGCCAAGTCCGGTGCCAAAGTAATAACCATCAACACCCGGTTCATCGACATCAAGGCCCAGCCGGAATCTCTGCGAATCAGTCTGGTGCCGTTGATCAGCGCCAAATAAAAGTGCACCGGGCGGTGGGCATACTACCACACGAGATCGTCAGGGATCTTGAAGGCGGCGTAGGGATCGTCGGGGTCAGGGTCGATTCCGGCGGCAGGTGCGTTGAGAATGATAAACAGTTTGTCGCTGATCGTCTGAATCTTTTCGGCAATACTCCTGGGAATGACCTCGCTGCGATCGGCAAGCACGACAATGCCCAGCTGGCCATGACTTAACTTGTCGGCCATTTCCTGGGTTACGAAGATGCGCTGAATCGTCCCCCGGACATTAAAACGGTAGGCGATACCCTTATCATCCTTTGCCAGCTTGTGCTCCTCAATAAGCTGGCGGATGCGTGCCTCCTCCGCCCTTTTCTGCAGCTTCGCCTCCCGCTCAAGATTCAGCTCCCGGGCACGGGCTTTCTTTTTTTCCATTTCCTGCTGGGCAAGCAGCACGTTCTCATCGACCACCACCACATGCTTGCCGACCTGCTGTTTTTTCTTCTGATGCTGTTCCTTCTTGGCCTCTTTGACCTGCTTCTTTGCGACCAGACCCAGCTTCAGCATTTGTTCCTGAAATGATTTCCCCATATCTTAATACCGTTTTATTACGTATGAATTTCTTACACAAAACTTCATCTTCAATAGCCGGCTGTACTCTGTTCCGTCATGTTGGCGCCATTGTAGCTGACTCCGGCTCCTTTTGCAAAGGTCCTGAAGAGGATAGTTCTGGTTAGCTTGATTGATGGGCAAGGGCAAGACGACAAAATACTTGCTGAAAAGCAACGATGGCGATAGGTTTGCCGCAGATGGTAATCATCCACCTACCTCCTTTTCATTCATAAATAGGCCATAAAAGGAATTACCCATGAGTCGTTTTTACAGCCATACAGTTAAAAACATCAGCCCGTACGTGCCGGGCGAGCAACCAAAGGACCGGCGCTTTATCAAACTGAACACCAACGAGAACCCTTATCCGGCATCTCCCGCAGTCATAGAGGCAATCCGTTCGGTCACCGGCCTTGAGGCACGTCTGTATCCGGACCCCGAGGCTGCGGCGCTGCGGCAAACGCTGGCCGACCACTGCGGCCTGGCGATGAACCAGGTCTTTGTCGGCAACGGCTCGGATGAGGTGCTGGCCATGGCCTATCCGGCCTTTTTTAACCGCAGCGACAGTATCGCTTTTCCGGACATCACCTACTCCTTCTATCCGGTATATGCGGCGCTGTATGAAATCTCCACCATGGCCCTTCCCCTGGCGAGGGATTTCACCATTGATTTCAAGGCCTACCCCAACGATCTGAGGGGTATTCTGCTTGCCAATCCCAATGCCCCGACGGGCATTGCCGCCCCCGCCGCAAAGATCGAAGCGCTGCTGCAACAGCGTCCCGATACCCTACTGATAGTCGATGAGGCCTATATCGATTTCGGCGGCGAGTCGGTGGTTTCTCTGGTCCCCCGCTACGACAACCTGCTGGTGGTCCAGACCATGTCGAAAGCACGGTCGCTCGCCGGCCTGCGGGTGGGCATGGCCTTCGGCGCCCCGGAACTGATCAAGGGCCTGGAATGTATCCGCGATTCCTTTAATTCATACACCCTTGATGTGGTGGCGCAGCGGGCAGCCAAGGCGGCCTGCGAGGATGTTGCATACTTCGAGAAAACACGACGGGCCATTATAACGACACGGGACAAAACAGTTGCCGCTCTCGTCGATCTCGGCCTTGAGGTTTGTCCGTCATCGGCAAACTTTGTCTTCTGCACCCTGCCAAGGGTTGCCGGTGCCGAGGTACAACAATATTTGCGTGACAACGGAATACTGGTCCGCCGCTTTGCCATGGAACGCATCAAGGATTGGCTGCGTATTACCATCGGCCTGGACGAGGAGATGGACGAGGTCATCCGTCTGCTGCGACTCTTTGTACATCAGCAGGGGAAATGAGTCGGCGGCGGCGGCAAGCATCGCCCCTCAAGAATCCTGCCGCAACTCCCGGCCTTTTGCTATCAGCAGGTGGAAGAACGTGTCGAGATCGGCACGTTCCGCCGCCGGATTGATGACCAGGAGGCGCATGACCAGTTTCCCCTCAATATAGGCGATACCGACCAGTGTTGTCCCCTCCTCATACAAGCTGGTTCGCAGGGCCAGGTTAAAGGCGTTAGTCTCTTCTTCGGCAACTCTGAAGCGAAAACAGATGTTGAAGGAGGTGCGCGGAACCACCAGCTCAAGCTCAGGACTCCGGTGGATGACCTCTTCCGCATAAGCACACAGCTCAAGGGATTTTTCCACCCTTGCCGCCAACCCCGCGCGACCGTAAAATTTCCAGTCGAGAAACCATTTCAGGCTGTCAACCCTGCGGCCGCACTGCAAGGAGGCAGGCCCCAGATCCTCCATTTCCTCGGCATTTTCATTGCGAAACAAATAGCTCCCGTCACCGGCGCTGAGAGCGCTTGCCAGGGCCTGCTTACGTTTATTGATGAGGAGAATATTGCACATCAGGGTGGAGCCGAGCATCTTATGGAAGTCCCAGGTAAAGGAGTCAGCCTCGGAGAGCCCCTGGAGATACTGCTGCTGCAATCGCGGACTAAGAACGGCGGAGCCGCCCCAAGCGCCATCGACATGCAGCCAGAAGCCGTAGGTGTCGCGAAGAGGAAGAAGCGCATCAATCGGATCATAACCGCCGCGGACCGTGGTACCTGCGGTTGCTGCCACAAAAAACGGCAGCCCGCCGCTTTCAACTACCCGGTTGATCGCCCGCTTAAGCTCCGCCGGAAGCATAGCCCCCAGCGGGTCCAGCGGCACCTTAATCAACTGGTCGACACCTATCCCTAAGGTATTGACAGCCCTATCCATGGAGTAGTGGGCATCAGCACCGACAAAGGCAAAGAGCTTCTGCCGGCCGAAGAGACCGGCCTGTTTCATTGATGGGTAGGCCAAATTCCTGGCGACCATCATGGCGATCATATTGGCATTGCTCGATCCGGTGGTCATCTGCCCTTCGCCGTTTTTAAAGCCGACCAGATCAAGCATCTCCTTTATCATATACTTTTCCATGAGGGTCGAGACCGGTGCCGACTCGAAGGTGCAGGCCGAGGCGTTGGTCAGGGCGGTTATGGTCTCTCCGACAATTGCCGGGAGATTGGCCCCCACCCACATCCGGTTGACAAACAGCGGGTGGTTGGTCTTCACCGAATAGGCGAGATATTTCTCAACCCAGGAAAAGATTTCCTGCCAGTCGCCGGTTTTTCCCGGTTGTTCAAGCCCCAAGATGCCACGCAACTCAGCGGGACTGTGATAGTCGAGAAAATTTCCATCCCGCTGTCCTGCGGAATACTCTTCGAGTATCTTGAGAAGATGGGCAAACACCTGTTGATCATTCATAGCCGCTAAATCTGCTGAAGTTGCTGAAGTTGACTGGTGGTCCGTCGCCGACTTTTAAAAGGCGATGGTCCGCTTTGCTGAATTGCCCCAGTTAGGGGCCGTTAAGAAAAAACTCATACTATTTTCACCATTTCTTTACGGCCCCTTATGCCGTTCATGACATTGAAACGGATTACTTTTTGTTGAACGACGGCTTACTGCGGAATTTTGAAATTATCAAGAAATTTTTCGGCAGCACCACGCCGGAAACAGTCGACAATCACCAAGCAATACCACATTGAAATAGCCATTCATTGCGGTATACTGCCACCGATCCTTGGCACCATCCCGGGGCAGTATGCACCGCCCTCTTTCATCCCTACTACCAATGAGGACTCTATGGCAAATTTTCTCTTTGTACTCAGATCAAATGACAACGAAAAGGCTACCCGCTGCTTTCAATTTGCGAAAATTGCCCATTCCAAGGGCCATACTGTCAATCTTTTTTTGATCGACAGCGGCGTTGACTGGGCGGTCAAGGGACGGGATGGCTCGGTGAAGACGGTCACCGGCGACTGTGTCGGTGACCACCTGCCCTACCTCGTCGAAAACCAGGTTCCGGTCGGAGTTTGCACGCCCTGTGCCAAGAACCGTCAACTCGATGAAGCGGGATTCCATACCAACATGATGCTTGATGGTGGGCCGCACCTCATTGATATGGCGGCGGAAGCGAAGATTTTTAATTTCTAAGGACCACTTCACCCGGAATTGTTCTAAGAAATTCCGGGTGAAGCAAAAACAACAAGCCGTCCCTACCGTTCCATCTGGAATGCCCCGCGCATCCAGCGAACAACCCCGGCGAGGTAGCCTTTTTCGTTCTTGCTCACGCCTTTTTCCAGCCAACCCATCTCGGAAAAAAGCGAGAGGTTCCACAGGGAACCGCCAAGACCTTCATGGAGCAGGGCCATCTCCGCCTGCTGCACCGAGAGGAGTTCACCGCTTTCCGTCTCGCGGGTGAAGAAGGTGACATTGCCGTCCTGGGAGGCAACGATGGAGATCGCCCCCGGCTGATCAAAGGCAAACTGGGCGGCGGAGATATGGCGAGTACCGCCAAGACTGGCAAAGGGTCGAGCCGTCGGCTCTTGGCCTTCAAAAGGCTCGATGACCCTGAGATTGGCGGCGATGGTCCGGGTGTCGATGGCCTCGATCTTGGCGCCGAAGCAGTAGACATAGCGATCAAAGGTCATAACCAGAGCCCCGTCCACCGCCGTCAGGCGGGCAATCCTCGTGCATTGCTCCTGCACCTGCTGCCAGTTGCGGAGCCAGTCTTTTTTAAGGGACAGATTCATATCCCTGACAATGCGAAGAAGATTTTCGGTATCCGCCAACTCGGTGCGCGACGGCGGCGACATCATGGCATCGGCGTCGAGAAAATTCGCCCCGCCGGTATACTTTATCGGCGAGGTGATCGATTTCTTCCAGCCCATATCCTCCGGCACGATGAGGACGGTGCCGCCTCGCCTATGAATTCGCATCTGCTGGGCGATTTTCAGAATGGCATTGTAGCGAAAGAGATTCAACAGGGTGATCTCGGTCTTCTGTGCCTGGGCGGCGATTTTCGGCATGATCGAGTGGAGAAAACTCCGCGAATCGACAAATACCGCACGGTTGGCGGTAAGTGCTGCGATGGTCCTGCCGCTGTACATGATGAGGATACGGCCCGGCCCGAGGATCTGAATCCACAGATCGGATTTGATGACCATCTCGTAGGCGATGGTGGTAAAGCCCCAGATTTTCAACTGCCCCGCTTCGTCCGGCCAGACCCCGATATCCGCCTGCGGATTCTCAAGGGCTGGGCCGAGCTTGCCGATAGTCCTTGCGGTGAGATCAAGGGGCGTGTCAAAATGAAAGGTATCGGTGGAGTGGTCCGACTGGCGTAGAATAAGTGAGGCGGTAACCGAATAGCCTTCTTCCGTCGAGAGGCTTGCCCAGTGGGCAACATTGATGAGTTGCGCAAGATGTTCCGGCGAGGGTACGTTGCCGCGCAGGAACACATCACTTAAGGCGGAATTGGGGACGATAAGTTCCTTCGAACCGTTGATTCGGTCGAAAAGCTCCTGAATAAACGGCTGGCTGAGCTGGAATGCCGGGCTATGCATGGGGGGGGTGACTCCGCTTTGTTTGTTGGGTGGTTTTATTTATTGCTGGGCTCTTGCATATAGCGTGACAGAAAGAGCGATTGAAGGATGATAAACACCACGGTCAGACCGAGCATGCCGAAGAGTTTGAAGTTGACCCAGGTATTGCTGTCAAAGTGGCTCATCACATACAGGTTGGCGCAACCAAGTGAGACAAAGAAAACCACCCAGCCAAGATTCAGACGCCGCCATATTTTCTCCGGCAAAGTCAAGGCGCTGCCCATCATTCGCTCAATGGCGGTCTGTTTGCCAAGAAAATGGGTTGCAAGAAATGCCGCGGCGAACAGCCAGTTAACGACGGTCGGTTTCCACTTGATGAACATTTCGTCCTGAAGATACAGGGTCAGACCGCCAAAGACGATAATAATCGCCAGGGTGACCAGTTGCATGGTCGCAATCTTGCGAGTATTAAACCAAATAACGGCCACTTGGGCAATGGTCGAGGCAATGGCCACTGCCGTTGCCACATAAATGTCGAAAAATTTGTAGGCCAAAAAAAAGAAGAGGATCGGCAGGAAATCAAAGAGAAATTTCATCGGTGCTCCGGCAAATGATGGGTCGTTGGTTTTTACCCGGTTAGGGGTTGTGGGTGGCCGGTCCTTTGAGAATTGCAACACAGCCTAAATTTTTTTTGCATATGTATAGCAGGTGCAGGGGAATGGCAAGTTTCTTGGTCAATTGCGGTAAATGTTTTGCGTTGATGAGGAGTGCCCGTCCTTCTCATACCGCGAATCGAGAGGACTCGATAAGCTCTGCAATATTTCAGGAGAAGCATGAAGGTACATGCAGATCGTTTTGATCGAGGCAACCGAACACGAGATATTGTACTACAAAGGAAAATCGGTTTTCTTGATCAGCGCGGGAAATTACTGAAACAGGGTGCGAGGATACTGCAACTTTGCTGAAAATTGTTCGGGGGTGGGTTTTTCCGCATAGCGGTTTAGTTCAACGTGCGGGTCAGCGGGAGCGGGGCACTGACGCTCAAAAAACAAACCGCAACCTTCCCGATCTCGGCTGGATTGGCTGTTCGCCTTTTATTTATTTTTCAGATATGTCTTCAAATCTCTGTAATAATTTTCATGCGTTCCGAGCATTATAAGCTCAAGAATTTCTTCATTGATAACACGATAAGCAAAAAGATATTTTTGATTCTGTAGATTGAACTTATGAACAAAAATGCCCCTCAAATCGCCTTTCTTTTCAGATCCGATTGAAGGGCCGTTAACAATCTCATTTATTTCAATATCTAATTCATGTTTTTCTTTTTCATTCAGTTTTTTGACTCTTTTTTCAAACGATCTTGATTGATAAATCTTCATAGATATTCAACCAAATCGATATTCGGTTTTTTCATTTCGATCAAACTCTTCTACTCCAATCAAAATTTCTTTTATCAGGTTGTAAGTTAAATCTGGATTTTCTTCAGAACATTTGCCAATTCTAGCCCAATGCTCAATTTGACCAGTTAAAGATCGATGCTCAATTTTGCTAAACTTTTTTGCTTCCCCCACCAATTCTTCGGATATTCTAACCGCTATTGCCATTTTTTCTAACCTCCATGATTTAATTTGTGGTATGGTTTCATTCTACAGCACAGAATCGCATAATGCAACGAAATGTATCTTTCTGCACAAGTCAAGCGCCACCTCCGTAGCTGCCCTCGCGTGAATAGCCGTAGTATCAAACAACGGAACCTTGGAGTCTTGTTGGCCGACAAGCAGTGATATTTCCGTACACCCAAGAATAATAGCTTCTGCTCCTTGTGATGCCAGGCTCTCCATAATTCGTCTATACGCGCTGCGGGATTCAGGCAAGACAACACCGAGGCACAATTCCTCATAAATGATGCGGTGGATTGTATCGCGGTCTTTATCGTTCGGAACGATCACATGAAGCTCGTGTCGTTGGCTCAATCGGTCACGATAAAATCCTTGTTCCATGGTAAAACGCGTGCCGAGCAGTCCTACGGTTTTGTATCCGGCCTGCTTTATTTCCGCAGCGGTAGGATCAGCAATATGAAGTAGAGGAATAGAAACGGCGGCCTCAATTTCAGGTGCTACTTTGTGCATGGTATTCGTGCATAAGACCAAAAAATCCGAACCTGCTTTTTCGAGCGATATTGCAGCTTCGGCCAGCATAACTCCAGCAGCGTCCCAGTCTCCAATATCCTGTAATCGTTCGATGTCATGAAAATCGACGCTGTATAGAATGACCTTTGCCGAGTGCAAACCGCCTAAGCGATCCTTGATTGATTCGTTGATCTGCCTGTAGTACGAAACTGTCGACTCCCAACTCATCCCACCAATTAACCCGATTGTTTTCAAGAATATTCTCCTGGAGTGAATGGTGAAGCCTAACGTGCGGGTCACCCGCACCGGGCGACTGACGTAAGAATTCAAAACCGCGGCCTTCCCGGTGTCGGCTGGACCGGCTGCTGGAAATTTACAGTGCGAACATCTCGGCAATAACTGATAAAACTTTGGACTGAGTTTTTCGATCGATAACTCCGAGTTTTTGAACCAACCTCGATTTATCGACAGTCCTGATTTGATCAAGAACCACCTGGCCATGCTTGCCCTTGAAAGAACAGCTTACCCTTGAAGGATAGTCCCTGCCCTTGGTAGTCATGGGTGCTAGGATTACTGTGGCTATATGTTGATTCATTTCGTCGGGAGAAATAATGAGACATGGCCGCGTTTTACGAACCTCACCCCCTATTGTTGGGTCGAGAACCACCAGAAAAACCTCAAAACGACTAACTACCACTGCCATTCGTTTTCATCCCATGTAGATTGGTTGATGAGTTCTCCATCGAGAAGGTTTGCATCTCCAGATGTAGCCATAACCTCAAACTTCTCTCCCCATCCCTGGCGAGGGTGTGCTGCTGAGCAGATGATAATTTTTTTGTCTTCGACTTCAAGCTCAACATCTGTCCCTAAATGGCATTGCTCAATAATGGCCTTTGGTATTCTGATGCCCTGCGAATTCCCAATACGAACGATACTTGTGCGCATATATACCTCCCTTGTCTATATAAGCACATTGTAATTACTTTAAGAGAGTATTTCAAGAAAATTTACAGCCAAGAAGGTGGTTTCATATCAGCAATGTGATATTAGAGATGAAATATAGAAAACTGTCAATTGCCTTTTGGTCGACGCTGGCTTCCGTCAAAGGAACACGGGGTTTGGCCATCAATACGGGTCCCGCAAGCGCTCTAGCTGACGTAACGCGGCAATACCCAACCACTCCCGTCTCAGATCCTCGATCTGCCGAAAACCCATGGATGGCAAAAGGATATAGCCAGAGGCTTAGAAAAAGACTCCCCGAAAGAGATACGCGGACAGAGCAGCACCCAGTGCAGCAACCACCAGACTCGTCAAGGCACTGAGATTGACGAAATAACCGCTTGGTATCTCGACAGGCTGGAGTGTCTGCAGCACTTTCCTGTACTGCAGGACGGCGGCGGCAGAAGAGAGTACCCCGAGGATAATAAAGGACAGGCCTATCCAGAAGGAAAGCCCCCGCTGCACCGACTCACTGTGTTGCGGCAGCAGCATGTGGACAAACAAGCCGAATCTCTCAACCACAAAACCAAAAGCCATGAGGGTCAAGGAAGTTCGAGTCCATGCTAACAGTGTTCGTTCTGCTGCGAAGAAAACTCTTGGGTCATTGAGGGCAGACATTTTCAGTTTTCGCTCATGGGTTAAAAATTATACCAGCTTGAAAGTTAATAACAGCGTATCGACTAGGGCACTGGAAATCAAGACAAAAATTCATAAAACCGTCAGAGTTTATCTGCCAAAGCGCTGATCGATGCTGCTCCGTGCCATGTATCACGTTGACGAAAAATCCAGGACATCTTATTATTTGAGAACAACTCTCACCCTCTCCTCTTCTTGTGGCGACTATGCAAATAACGGGCACCAATAATTCAGCAGCATCGGCGAGTGTATCTCTTCTTAAATCAGCAAATGAGCAACCAAAGCTTGCAGGTGAGCTCATCAGCAGGACGGTTGAGAACATGGTGCAAATGCAAGCGGCCCAGTCGCCGGCACAACGTACTGACATATAGGAAATTTCAGGAACGGGGAAGATAATAAACATCACCGCATGACTGGGTATCGGGACAAGCGGTCGGACAAAAACCCTTTCCGGCCAATAACAGGGAGCGTATCATGGGTATAAGTGCAATCAGTGGAACGATGAACTATCAAGCCTTGCAGATAGCCGGGCAAAAGAACAGTGACCAAGCCATCCGTCAGACTGTCACCACCGACCTAAAGTGAACCCACCCGCCAACTAGAAACGAACCCAGCAAGCTGGTATTTCAAGCTAACGCATCACCGATTTCGAGACCCCACACCTTTTCTCAATTCCCCAAGCCCATTTTTGTACTCATTCTTT